>JANPKW010000030.1:0-70170 GCA_031426255.1 Gemmatimonadaceae bacterium
TTCGCAGTGGCCGACGCCGGCCTCGAGGACGTCTACTTCTCGACGCTCGCGCGCGCGCGTAGGGCGGCCTGAGTCACTCGATGCTGCTTAACGTCGCGCGCTTCGAGTTCCGCTATCTCCTTCGCAATCCGCTGTTGTGGCTGACAACCGCGGCGATTCTGGCGATGTTCTTTCTCGGCGCGAGCGTGGAAGGATTCGATCTCGGCAACGAAGGCGGTCTCCTCAAGAACGCGGCCTACGCAACGCTGCGGAACTATGTGATCGTCTCGGTTTTCCTGATGTTCGTGACGACATCGTTCGTCGCCAACGCTGTCCTTCGCGACGACGAAACCGGCTTTGGGCCGATCATCCGCTCGACGGGGATCACGAGGCTCGAGTACGTGATGGGGCGCTTCGCTGGCGCATTTGCTGTTTCGGCAGCCTGCCTGCTGGTTGTGCCCCTTGCAGGCATCGTCGGGTCATTGATGCCATGGGCTCCGGCTGAGCAGCTCGGACCAATCCGACTCAGTGACTACGTCTACGGCTACTTCCTGGTCGGGCTTCCGAACCTGTTCGTTCACGCGGCCGTCTTCTTCGCCCTCGCGACGATCACACGCTCGATGATGGCGACATACCTCGGCGTGGTCTTTTTCATCTCGAGTTTTTTCGTCTCTGATGGATTCCCTGGTAACGACGCGATCGCAGTCGTGGAGCCATTCGCAGGACGCGCGCTCAAGAACGTGGTGCGTTACTGGACTGTGGCCGAGCGAAACGTGAACCTGCCCGAGCTCGCCGGGCCGTTCCTCTATAACCGGTTGCTCTGGGTCGGCGTGGCCATTGGCTGCGTGATATTCGCCAGCGTGATCTATCGCTTCGCCGATCAGGGAATGACGAAGCGCGAAAGGAAGCGGCTCAAGCTGACGCAGCCGGTGGAAGATTCAGAACGTGTCGTGCAGGCTGCACCGCTACCGTCGCCCGAGCATGGAGCAAGAGCATACCGCGTATTGCTCCTGATGCGCACGCGCTTCGAGTTCACGCAGGTTCTGCTCAGTCCGGCGATCGTGGTCCTGATGGCGTGGGGACTGTTCACGACATTCTCGGTGCTGACGTCGCGGGACACGCCCGGCAGGCCGACTTTTCCAACGACGCTCACGCTCATCCCGAACATACAAGAGGCTTTTGCTCAGCTCCTGATAGTGATCGCCATCTACTATGCCGGCGAACTGGTGTGGCGGGAGCGAGACCGGCGCGTGCACGAGATCATCGATGCCACTCCGCTGCCGACCTGGGCATACGTCGTACCGAAGACGCTCGCGATGGCGCTCGTGCTCCTGGCGATTATCCTCGTCAACTTTGCAGCTGCGGTCGTCTACCAGCTGTTGTCCGGCTATACAGATGTAGAGCTCGGCAAGTACCTGCTGTGGTACGTGCTACCGGCAACGTGGGATGCGCTGCTCATTGCCGCGCTCGCGATCTTCGTTCAGGCGCTCAGCCCTCACAAGACAGTCGGCTGGGCCGTGATGATCGTGTTCATCGTATGGCAGATGATCAACAGCTACATCGATCACAATCTCCTGAACTACGGCGCAATTCCCGGTATGCCGCTCAGCGACATGAACGGTGCAGGCACCTTCTGGAAGGGAGCGTGGGCAGTTCGTTTCTACTGGGGAGCGTTCGCGATTCTTCTTCTCCTGGGTGCGCACCTCCTGTGGAGACGCGGCACCGAAGTGCGGCTGAGGCCGAGGATCGCGGCCGCCCGGCGACGCCTGACCGGTAGCGCGGGACTGGTCGCGGGCGCGGCGCTCATGGTCTTCGCCATCGCTGGCGCGTATGCGTTCTACAACATCAACGTCCTGAACGGGTACCGCTCTCCGCTTGCAAATGGCAGACGGCAGGCGGAGCTCGAGAAGAAGTACTACTGGAAGTACCGAAACCTGCCGCAGCCGACCGTTGCGAACACACGCCTTGTGATCGACTTGTATCCCGAGGAGCTCCGCGTCGTGACCAAGGGGCGGTATGTGCTGCGCAATCTTACTGCGGCGTCAATCAGCGACGTCCACGTGCGGCTTCTCGAGGACGATCTCGAGCTGACCATGTCGGGTATCTCAGGCGCCCAGCTGACCACCGACGATCGTGAGCTCAACTACCAGATCTATCGCCTGAATTCTCCAATGCGGCCGGGGGACGAGCGCGAGCTGATATTCGAGACGCTGCGATGGCATCGGGGCTTTCGAAACGGGCCGCCAAACACCAGGCTGGTCGAAAACGGCACATTCCTCAGCAATGACGAGCTCGCGCCTGTGATAGGAATGACACGCGACGGAACGCTCGAAGATCCCAAGGCGCGAGAATTCTTTGGCCTGCCGAAACGAGGCATGCGTGCGAAGGTCGAGAATGTGTCCGCGACCGCGAAACCAGCCGATCACGGCGGATGGGTAACCGCCGACATCACTGTTTCGACCACGGCGGAGCAAACGCCGATCGCCCCGGGCAAAAAGGTCTCGGATCTTGTACGCGATGGTAGACGCATCGCGCGTTTTGTGTCGACGGCGCCGATTCGCGACAAGTTTTCAGTTCAATCGGCTCGTTATGCAGAGAGACATCGTCAGCACAACGGCGTCGATCTCGCCATCTATTATCACCCGCCGCATTCAGTAAACGTGGCCAGGATGCTCGACGCGCTGGCGGCGTCACTCGACTACTACCAGGCGAGCTTCGGTCCGTACCAGTTCGATCATGTGCGGATCCTCGAGTTTCCCGGGTACACGAACAACGCTCAGGCATTCGCGGGTACAATTCCGTATTCGGAGACATACGGGTTCATCGCGGATTTCAGTGACCCGAAGACGCTCGACCATGTTACCGGTACGACCGCGCACGAGCTGTCACATCAATACTGGCCGCAACAGGTATATCCCGCGGACATGGAGGGATCACTGCTGCTGGTCGAGGGGCTCGCCAATTACTCAGCGATGATGATGCTGAAGAAAATGCGAGGTGAGAACGAGCTGCGTGGGGGTCTCAAGTATCTCCGCGCGGGTTACCTCGGCGGCCGCGCTGGATGGGGCCCTGCGGGCGAGCCGTCTCTCATCCGTGTTGAAACCGAGAACTGGGTCACCTACAACAAGGCTCCTCTTGCCCTGTTCCTTATTCAGGAGCGTCTCGGTGAAGACGCGATGAACCGCGCCCTGAGGAGATATGTAGAGCACTACAAGTTCAAGGGCGCGCCGTATCCGCGCTCGGTCGATCTCGTCGCAGCGTTACGTGCAGAAGCGAAGACAGAGGAAGTTCAGAACCTCATCACCGATCTCTTCGAGCGAGTCATACTATATGATCTCAAGGTGACAGCTCCGACAGCAGTCAGGCGCGCCGACGGAAAGTGGGATGTCACAGTGCCGATCGAGGCGAAGAAGTTGGCCGTAGATGCGCGGGGCGACGAAACGGAGACAAAGTTCGTCGAGCGCATTGAGGTGGGTCTCTTCACTGCGGAGCCGGGGACTGACGCGTTCGATGAAAAGAGCGTGATAGTCGTGGAGCTTCAACCGATTCGCGCGGGAGCGCAGGTCGTGAAATTCGTGACTGACCGAAAGCCGACGCACGCGGGCATCGATCCCTACAACTATTACATCGACCGGAATGCGGGTGACAACGTGCTGCCGATAGTAAGTCCCACTAACAACTAGTGGGCTTTCGCTACTGACTTGGGATAGTCGTAGCCGGCGAAGCTGCGTACCTCACAAAGTCACCGTCTCGCGGGGCTCTTCCGATTCGAAGCCCGACGACGTCGCTCAATCCTTCTGCCATTGCGGTCGTTTGCTGGCTGGCTTCGAATCCCGCGAGAGCGGGGAATCCGGCCACCGGGCTGAGGTCGGGAATCTCCATCTCCCAGGTCGCCGGCGCACTTCCGCCGAAATAGCGAGCAGTTCCCGTTATCGTCCAGTCTCGTTGCCCACCCGTCTCCGACGACGCTAGCTGCGAGAAATAGTATTTGACCGCGTTCGCGTACTCCGGCTGACTTTGGAGTGAGCCGCGCACTCTCAGATAAGGAGCCGAGGTCAAGACCGTGAAGGCGGCAGGGTTCAGTTTTGGTCCAAGCGCGATGCTTTTATCCGATGGCTGGCGATAGTGCAGAATCGCGCTGCGGTGCGAAGTAAAATTGTCGGCGCGCGCGGTGAAACTGAGAGTGTGGAGATCGCCATCGAGTAGCAGCGATGACGGAACACTGCGAAAAGCACGCGTGGCGCCGGTATATGCAATTCCGTGTTCCCAGTTCTGAAAAGTTCCGTTCGCGGAGGTGAATGCGATAAAGAGATTGTTGAACTCGAACGAACTTGCCAATCCGCTCACTGTCAATGTGTTAGTTACCAGCGTCGCTGCTTCAGGTGACAGGAAATCAAAAACAGGAATGCTCGATCCCGAGGCGGGCTGGAGGTCGCGCCGAATAATCGCCTTGGTCGGAACAAACTCACCTCTATAGTTCATTGCAACGAGATCGGTCGTGCCGTCAGGCACGGCGGCGAGCGTAAACGGTCCGGACGCCGCGGTGCGAGATCTCCCTGCGGCCACCACAGCAGAGCCTTCTGCGCCAAGATTCGCAAATGCACCACTGATCGTTTTTGCTCCTGAGTTCCGGCACGCGACCCCGCTGACTGACTGGAGATCCTGCGTGGTTGTGTAATACGTCTCTGACTGATTGCCGCTTGCAAAGGTGATTGACACTTTGTCGGTGGCCATGAACGTGAACGACCCGTTGGCATCAGGTGTGGCTCTGATCCACGCTTCTCCGTCGTTGCGATACGCAAAAAATGCCGGCACGCTATTCGAACAGAAGTCGATAACGATCGCCGTTAAGGTTGGCTTTGGATTCGGTTTCCCGGGTTGCGTCGCATCAGTTCCGCAACCATAAACCATCAACGCAAGTACAGCGGGGGAAAATCGCGTCGGCCTCATGGCAGGTGCTCAATGCGGGATCCGTGCCGATTGCTGGTAGAATCGAGATAGCGGCTGGTTGCAATGAACTCCGCGAGTGCCTCGGCTGTCCAGCGGTGACCCGTTGGGCTTCAGTGCGAATCGTACCGCCATTCCGCGTCCCTCGGATTGCCGCGCTTCTCGAACTCTATCGCGAGATCGAGAATCGGAAAGTCGTGTCGTGCGGCGATTCGCTGAAGACGGAGAAGCTGGCCTTTGTCTACAATCTCGCGCTGGTCGCGCTTCCACCATGGAGTCAGTGAAACTGGCGGAATCGCCAGCACCACGAGCTTGAATCCGTCGCGACGGGCGGCTCGCGGTCGAGGAAGCCTATGGAGTTCGACCGTTGCTTCAGTGAATAGTCGGCATGAGGGAAGCGATCGGCAGGAGCACGTTCGCCCATGCGTGGCCGTGCCGTGGTTTGTTTACCCGTTTCGTTCAGGGTCAACCGGGCTCGAAGTCATATCCGGTGGAGAATGTAGCGAGCGAGAAAGCAACGCGCCGCTCGTCGCCGAAACAATCCGCTGGTCGGCTTTTTCTGCCGTATTCCGGATGCGTGATCGCGCTCTCTTTTCCCACCCGCGAACTTATCTGCGTGAGAACCACTCTTTGCGTCGCTCTGCTCGCTGTTGTCGCGGCGAGCGCAGGGGCGCAGGCCCCATCGATGGCGGCTGCCACGAAAGATCGACCTGTCGAGGTCGAGCTTCTCTCGGCCAGTCGCACCGTTGTGCCCGGCGAGACGCTGTGGGTTGCGGTGAGGTTGAAGCCGACCCGCGGGTGGCATACTTACTGGCGTTATGCGGGCGATGTGGGCAGTGCGCCGAGTGTCGTGTGGAATCTTCCGGATGGATGGAAGGCTGGGGAGTTCGTCTGGCCTACGCCGCACCGGATGTCTTCGCCGCCGCTTGCTAGCTACGGATACAAGCGTGAGCTCGTGCTTGCGACGCCGATCGAGGTACCGCGCACCGCGCAGGTAGGATCGACAGTCAACATTGCCGGCCGCATCACCTGGGTCGTATGCGATCAGGAGTGCGTATCAGACGAGGTTGATCTGTCCGTCACTCGCCCAGTGGCTGCAAGTCCGATCATCGATCCTGCGGTGACGAGCGCTATCGACGTGGAACAGCAGCGTGCGCCGTTGGCTCAAGGCGATTGGACGGTGCGCGCGGCGGTCGATTCGTCAGACCTGATCCTGTTCGCTCGTCCGTCAGCCGCACTGCTTGCAAGCGCGACTCTTCCCACTGATTTCTTCATCGATACCGCCGGTGTGATCGATCACGCTGCGCCAGTGCGTGCGCGCTGGGTCGATTCGCTGATCGAGCTGCGGATCAAGCGGTCGGAATATGCGAACGGGTCTCCGACTCGCGTAGCGGGCCTTGTCGTATTCGGAAATACAGACAGCATCGGTGCTGGTGAGAATCGCGCTTTCGAGATTTCCGCAGTGGTGGATCAATCGGTTGCTGACGCGCGTGTCGCGCTTGGTGTGAGCGCAGTCGAGTCGGCGACGATAGACATGAAAGCCCTGATTTTCGCTGCGTTGTTTGGACTGCTCGGTGGAACCTTGCTCAACCTCATGCCGTGTGTGCTGCCGGTGCTGTCGATAAAACTGTTCGGGCTTGCGGAGATGGCGAGCCAGTCGAGTGCAGCAGCAAAACGACATGCGCTGTTGTTCGGCACAGGCGTTCTGTTGTCGATGTGGGCGCTTGTTGGAATGTTGCTCGGGCTGCGTGCTGCAGGAAACGAGATCGGCTGGGGGTATCAGCTCCAGAGTCCGGTGTTTGTATCGGTGCTCGCGCTCGTGATGCTTGCTGCTGCGCTGAACATGGCCGGCGTGTTCACAGTCGGTCCGATTGGTGGACGTCTGCTAAACGTTGCTGACCGCCGGTCGGGTCCGATGCAGGAGATCATGAGCGGCGCACTCGTCGTGCTTCTCGCTACACCGTGCTCGGCACCATTCATATCCTCGGCTGCGGGTTTCGCGCTCACGCAGGGTGCGGTGTCGTCATTCACTGTGTTTACCGCGATCGCGATAGGTCTCGCATGGCCCGTCGTGTTGATTGGCTTCGCACCGGCGTTGCGCCGCCTCGTACCGAAGCCGGGCACGTGGATGCTGACGCTTCGGCAGTTTCTCGTGTTTCCACTGCTTGCTTCAGCGGCGTGGCTGACGTGGGTCGTCGGCAGGCAGGCGGGCGTCGACGTGATGGGCGTTCTGCTTGCGGCGATGACGATCGTGAGTCTGGCGCTCTGGTTGTACGGCAAGGTCGCCTATTCCGAACGGCGGAGTGCCCGATACGCCGGACTTGCCACTGCGAGTGCTGCGTTGGCCGTCGCGGTGGGCATCGCAGTCGTTGCGGCACTGAATGCGCCGGGCACTGCTCCAGCGATCACTGTTGCCGGCACATCAACAACCGGATCGAGCCTCGCGTGGCAGCCCTTCACTGACAGCACGTTGCGCGCGGCTCGCGCGTCGGGCGTACCGGTGATGCTCGACGTTACTGCCGACTGGTGTCTCACGTGCAAGCTCAACGAGCGCGTCGCGTTTGCTTCCGAGCGTGTGCGCGCTGCTCTCGATTCAGGAAACGTTCATCTACTCAAAGCAGACTGGACGAACAGGTCGCCGGAAATCACCCGCTTGATCACTGGCTTCGGCCGCAGCGGCGTACCTGTCGTAGTTCTCTATCCACCGGGTGAAGGGAGTAGGCCTGTGCTCCTGCCAACACTGCTCACGCCGGGAATAGTGGTTCAAGCGCTCGAGTCAATGCCGAGCGCTGTTGTTGCTCTCAATCCTCCAACCTGAAACCGACCATGATCTCTTATCGCAAATTTCTGTCGCTCGCCGTCGTAGTTATCGCGTCGCTGGTGTCATCTGGCTGCTCGGAGTCAGAGGCCGCTCCCGTTCCCGACAGCGCGCCGGTCAACCAGCCGGCCCCGGCATTTACCGTCAGCGACACACGGGGTAAGACACACACGCTCGAATCATTTCGCGGCAAATGGGTCGTCCTTGAATGGTTCAACCATGACTGTCCCTATACGAAGAAGCACTACAAGACCGACAACATGCAGGCGCTCCAGCGTGAGTACGCCGGAAAGGGTGTAGTCTGGATCTCCGTACTCTCATCCGCGCCTGGCAAACAGGGATATCGCTCGGCAGCCGACGCTGATGAGGAGACGAGCGAGAAGAAGGCGGCACCGTCATTCGTCGTTCGCGACACAGCAGGCGTTCTCGGACGGCAGTACGGTGCGCGCAACACGCCGCACATCTTCGCGATCGATCCCAAGGGCGTATTGCGTTATGCAGGCGCGATCGACGACCGGCCTACCGCGAAGGCCAACGATGTCGAAGGTGCGAAGAATTATCTGAAAGCGGCGCTCGATGCCGGGCTTGCCGGTCAGCCAATTGCCGTCGCGACAACGCAGCCGTACGGTTGCGACGTCAAGTATTAAACAGCACCATGACAATGAGACAATGGTGCAAGCTTCCGTTGCAAACCCTGCTGTGCTCGAGTCTGATCGTGACACCCCAGGCATGCACTACGGCTCAATCGAACATCGCGACTGGTCAAACCCCGACTATTTCTGCGAGTGCGGGCGACTCGGCGTCAGCGCACCATGCCGCGACTGCGTTTCTATCAGCCTTTGATTCTTTGAAGTTCGAACCCTTCCGTCACTATCTCGCGGAAGATGTCACCATGTTCTTTCCGTTTCCCCAGCTACCCAGTCGCCTGAATGGTCGCGACACTGTTGCCACTGTCTTCGGAAGTTTCATGCGTGCGCAACGGACGGCGCGTGAGCGAGATGGAAGACCGATGGTTCAGGGCCTCGAGCCCCGGGATCTACGGGTTCAAATGCTGGGGCCGGCGGTCGCTGTGGTCAGTTTTCACCTCGGCGGTGAAGCTCCTGCGCGCCGATCGATCGTTTTTCAACAAACACCTGGTGGCTGGAAAGTGGCGCATTGGCACGCGTCCTCGGCACCACCGTCACCACAGAGGTGACCCCAGGTCGTCGAACGAATTGCGAATCGCATCTCACCTTTTATTCACGCATCCCATGACCGCCACGACCAAGCCCAAACGCCGTTTCCGTAAGCTTCGCATGTTCGGATTTACACTCATCGCGGTGATGCTGGTTGGCGGCTTCTTCCTGAAACGTTTCATGTACGCCCACCAGGATCCGGAGACTTTACCGGAACTGCTGAAGGTTGGTAACGCTGCGCCGGCGTTCACTGCGGTTGACACACGCGGCACGTCGCACTCGCTCGCGGGTTACGCGGGCAAGTGGGTGGTGCTTGAGTGGTTCAACCACGGATGTCCGTATACGAAGAAGCACTACGCGTTAGTGAACGGGGTAGGAAACTCGCAGGCAATGCAGAAGGAATACACGGGGCGCGGGGTGATCTGGCTCTCGGTCGTGTCGTCGGGGAAGGGGAGGCAGGGGTACCACTCTTCGGCGGAGAAGGCCAATGATGTCGCTGAAGACAAGGGCGCTGCGCCGACTGCGATAATCCGCGACACTGTTGGCGTGCTGGGACGTCTCTATGGAGCGCGCAACACGCCGCAGTACGCAATCGTCGATCCGGCCGGCGTGCTGCGTTATGCTGGTGCGATCGACGATACGCAGACGTCGGGCGCAAAAGACATCGCAGGAGCGACGAGCTACGTTCGCGCGGCGCTCGACTCAGGTCTTGCTGGCCGGCCGATCGCGGTCGCGCAGACACAGCCGTACGGCTGCGAAGTGAAGTATTAAAGGAAACTGTACCGCCCTCACTCTAAGAATTCAGCGGCTGCGGACGCCGATGCGCACACCTATGGTGCGCGGCGGTCGGAGGGCGGCGACCGTGAACGTACTGAATGGAACCACAAACGTATTCGATATCACAGTCCGGTCCGCGAGATTCTCGCCGAACATGCTGGCGGAGTACCGCTTGTCTCCAGTTGAGACTGTGATTGAAGCATTCATCATCCAGTATGCCGGCTGCTTTTGCTCAGGCAGGAAGTCGAGCCCCGTCAGAACTTCAGACTGATGACGCGCCCGAGCATGGAAGCTGATGTGTGCATTCCGCAGCTTAAGCACTTGCGTGGCTCCCAGCGACTGTGTCCAGACAGGTGCAAAAGGCGATCGCTTACCCGAACAGTCTACGAGGTAATCTGCGGGGGGCGCTGCCCGGATGGTGGTGACATCGCAGCCAGACAGGGGCAGCTGCGGCGTATTGAAGCGATACGAACCGTATATCGCGTCGAGGTAACTCAGATCCGCGGATAGAACGGTGTTCGCGTGTGGCAGGTATTCGAGAGTCGTCTCGAAACCGCGGACCTTCGACTGTCCGATGTTCTCCGTTCTGAGGTTCGTTGCCTGTTTGGAGTCTATGGATAATTTGCTGACCTGCTGATCGTGATAGCGCCAGTCGAAAAGCTCGACATTGGCCTGCAGACGGTTGTCGAAGAGGCGGCTTTTCAATCCCAGCGTCAATGCACCGATCGATTCGGGTCGATACACCTGAGAATCGTTGCTGAAGAAAAACCCACCGGATTTGAAGCCGGTCTCGTAGCTACTATATAGAAGCATGTGATCGCCCACATCGTATTCCAGGGAGCTCCTCCACGTCGTGCGGTTGAAATTCGCGGTGTCATCTGCGACAATCCGGAACTGGACAAGGCGCGTGCCGTCCGGGATCATCACTGACAGCATGTTCGCATCAGCAGGAAACGGCAACGGCGGAGCTGTGAGATCGAGCGGAAACGGCTGTGCGTTGGGGCATAACGCACCCGGCGGCACGCAGATCTTCTGCACGCTGATGTACGATCCCCCGAAATACTTGGTCTCGTCTGTATGACGTGCGCCCAGTGTCGCACGAATGCGATCCGTCACCTTCAGTGAGGTGCGTCCGAATATGGCGGCGCTCCTAACACCCGACCGCGGACGCTGGAGGGAAACATTGAACTGGTTATGGGGACTGAAGAATCCTTCCTCCGGGGTCGAGATGTCCTCGTCGAAGTAAAAAGCCCCCACGAGGGTCTGCAGGCGGGAATGCGGCTCCGACGACAAGCGGGCCTCGATGCTGTTCTGGCGACTGTGCTCCTGGAGCGTGAACAGGTTTCCAACCGGGGACGTTAGAGCATCTACATTGCTCCCGCGCGACGCGGGCACGACAGTCAGCGCGCCCATCTTCGTCTGCCAGTTCACTGTGGCATTGATGCCCCAGTGATCATTGCCCACGCGCTGGATGCCCACGAGGGGCAGCCAGTTGCGCCCGGCGATGGTGACTCTCTGAGTGCTGTAATATGCGCCGCCCTCCGTCGAGGTCACCCCGAATCGATTGTCCACGCCAGTCGCGATCGGCGTTGAACCAGCACCACGACCACCTTGATGGTAGTAGTCCGCCACGACGCGGAATGAGAGGGCATCAGTTGCATCGTGGCGCAACGAGAGGCGGCCTGCCCAATCCTGCTGGTCATCGGTTCCATCGCTCATGTAGGCATCGTGGCTGCCATGTTGACCCGCGAGTCGAATTGCGGTTCGGTCACCCATGGGCAGGTTGACAGTCGCGTCCGCGCGCACTGAGTTGTATTGCCCGTACTCCGCGGTCATCCCGGCCGTGAACGCATCCAGCACTGGCCGGCGAGGCAGAATATTGACCGCGCCACCAGTTGCGTTGCGCCCGTAGAGTGTCCCCTGAGGCCCCTTGAGTACTTCCACACGTTCGAGATCGTAGAACAAACCGCCGTTCGCTGTCTGTCGCGCGATATATACGCCGTCGAAGTTGAAGGTTACGGTGGGGTCCTGGAGTGAGTTTCCCGCGAAGTTGCCAACCGACCGCAGATAGATGAGTGTCGACCCGCCGGGCAGCGAGCCTATCTGGAGTCCCGGAACGAGATAGGTGAGGCGTTGCGGTTCCGTTACGCGGGAATCCCGGAGCACTTCTGAAGACAGCACTGTGAGCGCGAGCGGCGCGCGCTGAGCATTTTCCACTCGCCGCTGTGCCGTCACCATGACGGCGGCGAGCTCGGCCACCGTTGACGCGGGTGGCGACCCTCGGGTCCATAGCGTCGAGAAGACAGTACGCCGGGTCTCGCACGCGTCAGTCAACACGCTTAGCTGAAGCGTATTCGCTCTCAAGCTCCAGAGATAACGGCCGGCCCCGGCCGGACAAGCCGCCGGACCACCCTCGTCGCGGAACGTGATCGTGTCCGAGGCGACCTCATAAAGAGCGAGCACCAGAGGCCCGGAAGCGTTGGAAAGTCGGACCCGCCCTGTCGATGTCAGCTCCAGCGAAAAACCCTGCGAGTGGAACGTTCCGCCAGGGATGCTCTGCGCACGGCCTGTATTGGCGCTGGCGAGGCAGAGAAGGAAGCCGCCAAACGCGCTGAACCTCGACATGGCCTTCATGGGCGAAAGCCAGAGGTGGCGAGCAGTCGCGCGTTCGCGGATCCGAACGAAACGATCCCAAGTCCCGAATGCATCGCCACCGGGATTGAAATCCTCATGGCGGCGGCCAATCCGTCCGTACGTGTATACCATGGCACTGCCTGCCTATCTACTACTTTGGGGACACTCGCCGAGTGGCAACGCGAAACAAACACCCCCCTGTGATATGCAGCGGGGTGTTTGTTGCGCGGCTCTGACGACTCCCTCGAAAATTGTGCTACGGGGTGATCCTCAGGACCTCACCATTGCCCGACGATGTCCCGCGGTTCGATACATAGACGCTGCCGTCGGGGCCGACGACCACGCCCGTGGGTTGGAACAGGTCCGTCGTTATGGTCGTGCGCGTCCCATTGGGTGCGACGTGGATCAGCGCGCCAGTCCCTCCGAAGAAGACCGGCGCCGTGGCGAATTGCAGCACGTATACACCACCATCCGGAGCGAACGCAAAGTCTGTGACCGTCTTGAACCCGCCAAGATAAACCGTTGGCGATTGTCCCGGTTGCACGCGATAGATCCGCGCGGACCCCGCAAGGAACGGCACACCGGACAGCGTGCTTACATAGAGCGCACCATCAGGACCGCGCTTCACACGAGTGGGAACGGCGTCCGACTGGTTGAACGGGGGCGGAGCGGAAGTGGTCGGAAACGTGGCAATCAGGGAGATATCGCCATTCGCCCTGACTTCCACCAGCGAATTCCCGCCTGCGTCCACAACGAAAGTCCGTCCGCCTTCCGCCAGAACCCCGTACGGATTCGAGTCCACTATTCCACCTGCAGGATTTGCAGACTCCTCGAACGCGGAGACATCAGCGACGACACGCCATCCGCCGCTCGGCCGCAGCTGGATCAGAGTGCCAGCTGCCACAGCGCGCGCATCGAGATCGTCTCGCAGCGACGGTAATCCACCCCAGCCGATCGCAACCGTAGCGTGTCCACGACCAGTCAGGGAAATGTCCTGCGGGCCGGAAGCGAACCCACTTTGCACGATGTATGTCGACGGGAGACCCGTAGCGACCCGCGTTTGCGTTTCCTTCCAGAGGCGCGAGACGGATCCAGTGCCGCTGTAGCACTTGGTCGCGACGGTGGCCCCTTCGAGGAATGGAACACAGGCACCCGTTATCTGGTTTGTTCCTGCCTCGGTAACGTAGAGCGCGCCTTCAGGACCCCAGCTCAGTCCTCGAGGGCTGTTCAAGCCACTCATGACTGCCGTAGGTACGGCGGCTATAGCCACAGCTGAGGCTGGAGCATGAGGTGTGGGCGAGGGCCCAATGGCGTCTTCGGAGCAGGCCGTCACGGCGGCCAGTGAAACAAATAGCAAGCGAATTCTGAACATCAGCCACTCCAAATTTGAGGAAAGCCGCAAGGTCATCGCGATGCGCATGCACGAGACCCTCTACATGTTCCTGCGCAAAAGAGGCCTCGGAGGGGCAAACGAGTTAGCGGGGCGCCGGTGAAGTCGCCTGTCGCCTGCTACCTGCTTATGCTACCCGCGGGCTGCGGCCTGCCTAAAACACTTAAACAATTATCCGCTCATTTCACCCGGCCGCAGGTTAGGACTGGCAGGTCGCAGGTCGCAGGTCGCAGGTCGCAGGTCGCAGGTCGGAGGTCGCAGGTCGCAGTTAGAACAAGCAGGGCGCGGGCGACAGGCAGCGACGCATGTCCAAATTTGACTGCCGCTTACCCATAAGAGGGGGTCTGGATACGAGCACCGAGGTTTACCGCTCCAACCAGTTCTCCCTCGCCGAATGTCAGCGAGTGTCAGCTCGTCGCGCTATCTCGGCCGCTAAAGCGCCGTACCGCGAATCGGACCGCAATGTCTTCAGCAACGGATCTGCGCGAATCGCGAGCGCTGATGGTACGTCCCACTCCAGCTGTCTAAAGACCACGAATGCCTCGTTCGTTTTGCCAAGCGCGCCGTAAGCAAACGCGAGGTTAGCGCGCCCGCGGTCGTCGGTCGCTCGCGCTTCCAGCACAGCTACGATCGAGTCCGCAGCCGCTCGTCTCCCGGCGCGTGCGTAGACGTTCGCCAGCGCCCCGAGGACGCCGGGGAAATTTGGAGAGGCCTGCGCTGCCCGCTCCAGCAACTGAGTCGCCTCCGGATAGGAGCCTGCGGCGGCGAGCACTGCACCGAGCCAGTGGAGCGTAAGCGAATAGTTGGGTTCAAGTGCGAGCGCTTTCCTCAACTGGACACTCGCTGCAGCCAACTCGCCGCGCTGGCACAGGATGATCCCGTGGTTCGCCACCGCGGGCGTGAACAAAGGATCTATCTCGCGCGCACGTCGATTCTGTTCCAGCGCTTGGTCCGTCCTGTCGAGGATTGCAAGCAGAAGCGAGTAGTAGTGATGACCGAGAGCGGAATTCGGATTCAGCTCGAGGGCACGACGAAACGCCGACTCCGCAGGGCCAAACGATCCTCGCGCTGTTAGTACATATCCGTGGGAGGTATATGCCTCAGCGAGCCTCGGATTCAGCATCAGAGCGCGCGCCGCGGCAATGTTCGCAGCTTCGACACTTTCGACCGTGGTGATATAGCCGAAGTTGGCGAGATTGATATACGTCTCTGCAAGCCCGGCATACGCGTTCGCGAAATTCGGATCGTGTTCAATCGCGCCGCGGAAGTACGCCACCGCCTGCTCGAAGCGCTCCCTGGTGGGCCGAGTTCGAAGGTACCGGCCTCGCAGATACAAATCATGCGCTTCCGCGCTGACCGTCGGCGCGCCAGCGAACAGCGAATCGACTGCATTCGAGGAGAGTCGCACGTTGAGCGCATAAGCTATCGAGCGAGCGATTTGTTCCTGCACAGTGAACACGTCTCGCGCCGCCACGTCGTACACGTGCGACCATAACACGGTATTGTCGCGGGCCTGCACAAGCCGGGCGCTGATCCTCAGGCGCGTGCTATCGCGTCTTACCGATCCTTCAAGCAGTGTAGCAACACTGAGCCGGTTGGCGATTGCGCTCATATCCATGCCAGCCGCGTGCAGCGCGAACGTCGAGGTGCGCGCAGCAACCTTGAGACCCGGGATCGCGCCAAGGGCAGTGATCAGCTCATCGGCAAGTCCGACCGAGAAATGATCATCTTCAGAAGCGCTCGATTGATTGTCGAATGGCAGCACTGCTATCGAGCGCGGAACCGAAGTCATCCGGGGGTCCGCAACCTGATTCTTGCCAAGCCATACCGCGCCAGCGCCCACGATTGCAAGCGACCCAATCGCTGCAACCGCATAACGTTGCGATCGCCACCAACTGCGTTTTACCGACGGTACGAGGCGTTTGACGGTTGTCCCCTGCGAATCAAGGTAGCCGGGATTTGACAACCTCTTCAAATCGCTGACGACTTCGCCAGCGTCCCGATAGCGCTCGTCCGGATTTTTGTTGAGACACCGCTGAACGATCCTGATCAGTTGCGCTGGAACACCTTCGGCACGAAGCTCCTCAATCGGAGTCGGCTCGTCGTTGCGAACTGCAAAGATGACGACCTCGTCACTGTCTCCGCGAAACGGACGAACGCCAGTCAACATTTCGTACACAACTACGCCGAGCGACCACACATCGACGCGTGGATCCGGCGGCGCGCCGCGTGTCTGCTCAGGGCTCATGTAGGCGACGGTTCCTGCCGTCGCCGTGCCGTGCGTCACCTCGTCGCTGGCGATCCGCGCTATTCCGAAGTCCACTACCTTCGCCACACCCTGTCGTGTCACGATGACGTTGCCTGGCTTGATATCCCGATGCACGAGACCTGCTGCGTGCGCGGCGGCGAGTCCATCTGCAACCTGGGTTGCGAGTGCAACAACCTCCGTGACCGCTAGTTCACCGCGTATGATTCTGTCGCGCAGCGTCTCGCCCTCGTAGTACGCCATCGCGATGAACAGCTGCCCTGCGTCAGTTTCCCCGACTTCGTACACAGTCGCTATGTGCGGGTGATCGAGCAGCGATGCAGCGCGCGCCTCTTCTTCAAAGCGGCGACGCGCTGCGCTGTCGACACTCAGGTGCGGGGGCAGCATCTTGAGCGCCACTGAGCGATTGAGCCGCGGGTCAGACGCGAGGTATATCACGCCCATGCCACCACGCCCAATCGGACGCACAATGACGTAGCGGCCGACACTGGCTCCCGGCAACAGCGTTGCAGCGTGGGAATCCTCAGAAGCTTTTCCTTCGAAGAGAAGCGCTGCACGCGCAATGTCAAAGGACGCCAGGAACCCATTCTCTGCGTTTGCCTCGAGGGTATCGTGAGCCGCGAGAAGCTCCTCAATTTCGCGCCGCTCTTCAGAATCGAGCGAGCTTGCATCCAGCAGCGAGGCTTGCTCGTGCGCTGGCAGCTCTCGCGCGCGATTGAACAAATCCGCGACCTCGTCCCATCGCTTGCTCTCGGTCATCTCGTCGCTGCTGGCGGATCTATCTGCTTCTGCGCGCCGAGCTCGCGAAAAAGCCAGGCGCGTGCCATTGCCCAGTCGGACTTCACGGTTCGCGGCGATACCGCTAGCAGGTTGGCGATCTGCTCCACGCTGAGACCGGCGAAATAGCGCAATTCGACAACCTGCGCGTGACGCGGACTGCGCGCGGCGAGCCGATTCAGTGCCTCTTCGAGATCCACGAGCTCTGCAGCGTAAACATCGGCATCCTCGTGATCATCATCGAGAGTTACAAGCTCGGGCTCTTCACCACGCTTCAGCGCAAGTCGCCGCCGAGCGCGCTCCACGAGGACCTGCCGCATTGCGTTGCTGACAGCGGCAAAAAAGTACGGACGGCCGCGCTGCGTGACTCGGGCGTCACGCGCGAGCTTGAGGTAAACCTCGTGAACCAACGCGGTCGTCTGGAGCGAATCCTGTCGCATCTCATCGGCGAGCCGGCGATGCGCGATCGCTCGGAGCTCATCGTAAACCAGAGGTATGAGCTCGTTGAGATCCGTTGCTCTACTGTCTGCCGCTGTTTCGATCGGATCGTCGTTGTGGAGCGAAGCGACCTGCTAGTGATCCATCTGCGCCCCGGTTGAACTGCCCATATAAGGTAGCGGCGGTGAACGACACGGCAATGTGAACTCAATTCTTTTGCCCCTCAGAGGGGTGTCTTGCGCAGGAACATGTAGAGGTCACGCGCACATCGAACTGAGGTATTCATGAAAAGTTTTGAGACAGGGTCGGCCAGGAGCCTGCTCGCCGTTGTACTGGTCCTGGTCCTTCCCGCTTGTAACCTCGACGTGGCGACTGAGCCGGTCGCAGCGGATGGCGTGCTTCGCATCGAGGCGGTATCACCCACCCAAGTGCAGGGAACAGTCGGCGAAAGCATCAACCCGGTGCCGACCGTGGTTGTCAGAAACGAAAAGGGCCAGGCTGTAGCGGGAGCGAAATTGATTTTCATTGCGCTCAATCGATCCGATCCAGCCCACGCTGATTTCCTGACGAATCCCAACGCCATCACCGACTCCCGTGGATTTGCGACTCCGGGAGCCTGGAAGCTGGGAACACTGCCCGGCGTACATGCTTTGGAGGCGCGTCTGGTGGACCCACACTATTTCAGGTCGGACTCCGGCCGCGTGGTAACGTTCAAAGCTGCGGCGAAGGCTGCCGCTGCCGAGGCTCTTTCGATAGGAAGATTCCCGCCTGGTCCGGATGGTCTGCCCGGTGGAGAAATGCCTACTCCATTTTTCCGGGTGATCGACCGATTTGGCAATGGTGTGGGGGGAGTTACCGTGACATTCACCGTAATCGCTGGCGGGGGGTCGCTGGCGAAAACCCAGGTGCAATCCTCCCTGGGGGGACATGCGTCGGCGGGGGAATGGACCCTCGGGCCCCAGCCGGGCCCCAATTCCCTGGTCGCGAGTGCGCAGAACCTCGCGTCCGTGACATTCAGTACGCGCGCGCTCGACGTTGGAAGGGTTACCTGGTACGATCTCGCGCCACGGTCTGTCAGGTATATCGAGCGCGCCGCCATCGCGCTTTGCGAAGACGGAACCTTTGAGCTCTTGACGCTCGAAAGCGAGGAGGCATTTCCAGACCTATGGCCTGAGAGAGAGCTTGGAAAGTACACAATTACCGGAACAGGGATTGTGCTGACATTCGACAACGGCGTGACGGAGCAGGGAACACTGATGGGGCACGATTTGTCATTCGTGCAGCAGAATCTGAATCGCGAGGACTACCCAGTGGACAACTGGAGATTCCTCAAGCGAGGCGAGACTGCTAAGCCGGGGTTGGCCTTGTCTATCTCTGGCGGGATGACTCCATAATCGAGGGAATATCCCGGCCGAAGACATTCCAAGTTCCACGAGCTGTATGAGAATCGTAAGGATTCCAAACCAAGTTCTGCGATGAGGTTGTCAAAGGGGAGACTCGAGCCACTAAAGAGATTCCCATGCTGCCTTTCGCCGCCGCAGTTCTTCCTGCGTTCCTAACCGCAACCCTCCAGGGCCCCGCCGCCAGCGCGCGCGACAGCGCCTCTGCCGGCGTCTCGACTGCCACTGCAGTCCGCACCGAAGAGGCCATGTCGATAGATGGCCGCGACTCAGAGGGTGTGTGGGCACGGGCGCCTAGGTTTACCGCCTTCCGACAGTTTCAGCCGCGCGTGAACGTCGATCCCACTCTTCGCACCGAGTTCCGCGTCGCGTACGACGAACGGAACCTGTACGTCTTCGTGCGCATGTTCGATCCACACCCAGACAGCATCATGCGCGCGTTATCACGTCGCGATGTGCGCGGGCCGTCCGACCAGGTAAAGGTGATGATCGACTCGTACAATGACGAGCGAAGCGGCTACGAGTTCGCGGTGAATCCCGACGGGGTCAAGCGCGACTTCTCGATGAGCAACGACGGCAACGAGGACGCCAGCTGGAACGGGGTATGGGACGTCGGCACGGTCGTGGACTCGCTCGGATGGACCGCCGAGTTCGAGATTCCTTTGTCGCAGCTTCGTTATGGTCGTGCAGCGCAAAACCGGTTTGGGCTCGGCATCTGGCGCGACATCGAGCGGCGCACGGAACGAACGAGCTGGCCGCTCTACAATCCTGAAAAGAGCGGACTCTCTTCGCAGCTTGGCAAACTCGACGGACTCGTTGGATTGACCACGGCCCGCCGCCTCGAGGCGATTCCGTATGCAGTGACGCGCAACGTTCAGCGCGCGGGCGACGTGTCGGGCTACTCGAGGAGGCAGGAACTCAGCATAGGTGGCGACCTCAAGGTCGGTCTCACTCCAAATACGACTCTCGACGCGACGATCAACCCCGACTTTGGGCAGGTCGAGGCAGATCCGTCAGTCGTAAATCTTACCGCGTTCGAAACGTTCTTCGCCGAGCGTCGACCGTTCTTTGTTGAGGGGACGGGGTTGTATCGCTTTCAGCTGAACTGCTACATCGTCGTCGATTGCGGCACCAATGAAGGGCTTTTCTATACCCGTCGAATCGGTCGCTCACCGGCACTTCGCGGATTGTATGGTGACGCCAGTACACCGGCGGCAACATCGATCGCAGCCGCAACCAAACTCACCGGCCGCACGTCATCAGGCCTTTCGTTCGGACTCCTCGATGCGGTCACGCGCAAAGTCGATGGCACCGAAGGTCGCACTGCCGAACCGCTCACGAACTTCGGTGTCGTGCGTGCGCAGCAGGATCTGCGTGGTGGAAATGCGGGAATCAGCTTCATCGGGACCGCAGTCAACCGCGCTGTCGATGACTGGTCCGAACCGTACATGCATCGCGCCGCTTACAACGCCGGCGCAACATTCCGGAATCGCTTCGGCAACAAGCAGTACGAGGTGGCGGGGTTGTTCGCGCTATCGCATGTAAGCGGAACGCCGGCAGCGATTGCACGAACGCAGACCAATTCGGTGCACTACTATCAGCAGCCCGACGACGAGATCGCCGTTGATTCGACACGCACGTCGCTATCGGGACATTCGGCTCAGCTCAAGTTCGGAAAGTACGGTGGTGGCGTCACCCGCTTCGAAACCAGCCTCGTTCGACACTCCGCCGGGTTCGAATCGAACGACCTCGGTTACCTGCGGCGTGGTGACATTACCGACTGGAGTACATGGGGGGCGCTGTCGTCGCGCAATGCCAACAAGACCTGGCGCTGGGCGCAGGTGAACGGCAATCACTGGGAGACATGGAATACATCGGGCACCCGTCTGCAGAACGCGTTGAACTTCAACGGGCACATGGGCCTGCTCAACAACTGGGACATTCACATGGGTGGCACAATGGACCGACTCACCGCGAGCTACTGCGACCGCTGTACGCGCGGTGGTCCAGTTCTACGGCATTCTCGCGGATTCTTCCCTTGGGCAGGATTCAACACCGACAGCCGCAAGACCATCTCCGGCGGAATGTGGGTGAACCTGTCGCGATGGGATGAGGGGAAGTCTCGCGGCTCGAGCTTGAGCCCATACGTCAATTTCCGTTTCTCGCCGCAGCTTCAGCTAAACGTCGGAACCAATTTCGGAAAGGACAAGAACAACACGCAGTGGTTCGGGAATTTCACGCAAAACGGGGTAACTCATTACACATTCGCACAGCTCGAGCAGAACACTACGTCGATGAACGTGCGGCTCAACTACACTGCAACGCCGGACCTTACGTTCGAGATGTATGCGCAGCCATTCGTTACCCGCGGGACGTACACTGACGTGCGGGAAGTCAGCACTACACCGGGTGCCGATCGATACGACGACCGTTTCGTGGGGTACACTCCACCCGCGGACGCCCAGCTGCGTTTTAAGGTGACGGAGCTCATCTCCAACACTGTGGTGCGTTGGGAGTTTCGTCCTGGTTCGACATTGTTCGCCGTGTGGCAGCATGGACGGGAAGGTCCAGACGCGAATAATGCTTTCAGCCAGTCATGGAGGCGCGACTATCGCGATCTATTGGACCTCCACCCGGACAACACGTTTCTCGTGAAAGTCGCGTACTGGCTAAGCAGGTAAGTGCGCGTCGCGGGGCGGTCACTCCAGCTCGAAGATGTTGCGGGTTCTGAAAGTCGCGTCGGTAGCCGCCAGCAGATCCTCCAGCTCGGCCGTCGCCTTTCGCATGCAATACTTATATGACGCACGCGATGCGAGCACCGCCAACGAACCTCCCGCTAGAAGCGTGACCGCGGCAGGAAGCGCGATCATCGCTCCGGCGAGAGCCAGCGCCTGCGCGCCGACAATGCCACCGACAGCCGCTGACGTTGCGGACGCGCCCACGGTGAGACTCGAGTAGGTCCAGACATTGGCGCGGATACCTGGGCGAAGGTCCACGTAGAGTGAAACCTCGCACGCACTGCGGTCGTGCTCGAGCACGCGAAGCGTCGCCCGCACCGTCTTGCCGAATGCACCATAGGCCAGCCAGTTGAACGGGTATGGCGTCTGACCGGACCAGTCTATCGGCGGCAGCTTGAAGACCATTATTCCGCCGTCGAGTGGATGAGGGCCGAGCTGGTCGACGAGCGTCATACGGAACTGCTGTCCTTGAAAAGTTCGCCCCAGAGCCTTGAGCACTTCACGCGCGGGCGCGCGGATGACGCGCGAGACCGAGAGCGAATGATTCATCTCGCCAAGCAGCGCAGTTCCTACGGTTTCGCGCGCGCCGTCTCCACCTTCTGATGCGACGGCCAGGTTCTCGTTCGGCATCTCGGATATGGCAAGCGCAACGAAGCGCTGGGAAATGCCGGCCTCCACTGCGGCAACTTCGACATCGCGCAGTCGGTAAGACGAGATGGGATCCACCTCGGGCGTTGACGCCGTCGAGCCTGCGCCGAGTTGTCGCTCACCTGCGAGGCCAAGTGTTGCATGACTGCGCGTATCGCGCTCCAAACGCGAGGCGGCTTCTGCCTGGAGTTGCGCGGCGCGGCGCCAGATGGCAGCGGCCTGGTCCTCCGAAACCTGACGGTGCCCGCCACTCGAATCCGCCGGCGTCGCGCCGAACTCTTCCAGCGCCTTGCCCAGCGCATCGCTCAGTGCCTCGCCCGATTCGAAGCGCGCGGAAGGTTCCTTGGCGAGGCACCGATCTATCACCGCAGCGAGCGCCATCGGCACCTGCGGCGCAACAGAACGCAGTGTCGGCGCGGGTCGCGTCACGTGCGCAACCAGCACGGCCGTGGCCGACTCGGCATCGAACGGAAGACGGCCGCTCAGTAAATAGAAGCCAACCACTCCCAGGGCATAGAGGTCCGAACGGCCGTCGAGGGCCGAGCCTTCGATCTGCTCCGGGCTCATGTAGTGCGCGGTTCCGAGGACCTGCCCGTCGGCCGTGAGTCCGCTGACACGATCCGAGCGCGCGATACCAAAGTCGGTGACCATCGCGCGGTTGGTGCCGCGCTCGATCATGATGTTCTCAGGCTTCACATCGCGGTGAATCACTCCGCGCGCATGCGCGTAGGCCAGAGCCCAAGCGACCTCGCGCAGGTGGCGCACGACGTCGCCGGGCGGTAGCGGACCGCGGTCCTTCACGCGAGCGCCGAGTGTTTCGCCGTCGACGAGGCCCATCGCGAAAAAAGCAAAGCCACCGCGCTCGTCAGCGCGGTGGATGGGCACAATGTGCGGATGGGAGAGCTGAGCTGCGGTTCGCGCCTCGCGCAGAAAGCGCAATCGGGTATCAGGGTCGGCACCGAGTGATGGCGGGAGCACCTTGAGTGCGACCTGGCGATCGAGCTGAACGTCGCGGGCGAGATAGACCACGCCCATGCCGCCGCGGCCCAGCTCGGACTCTATAGTAAACTCGCCCGCCAGAGCGGCGGCCAGGCCGGCGAGGGCCGAATCAGGCGGTTGGGTCACAAGTGGGAATTTACTCGTGCGGCAGGTCTTAGCTTACAGCACATGGCATTCAACGGAGAAGAGATCTGGCGCCGGGTGACAGTGCGCTCACTTCTGGGAGCGGCGGTACTTCTCGTTGGCCTTGGTTGTCGGCCGGGGATCAACTATGCGGATCCAGTGTCGCCGCGATATGCGGGCAGCGCGAAGGCAATCGATAACCCGGCCCGTCATGATACACTTCGCATCGTATCGTTCAACATCGAGTATGCGCGTGAGGTCGTCCGCGCGGCCCACATCCTGAAAACGGCAGCGGCGCTACGCGATGCCGATGTGATTCTCCTCCAGGAGATGACTGCGCCCGCAACGAAGGTTCTCGCCGATTCACTGCGAATGAGGTACGTGTACTATCCCGCGATCTACAACCGCATCATGCAGCGTGACATCGGAAATGCGATTCTGTCACGCTGGCCGATTGCCCAAGACTCGAAGCTCATTCTGCCGATGCGGTCGCGTTATGCGCGAACGCAGCGCATTGCGACTGCTGCGACAATCAAGGTCAGGGGCGAAAGCATCCGCGTGTATTCCACGCACTTCGGTACGCCGGCCGATCTGGGATGGCACGGAAGGGTCGAGCAGCTGCGCGCGATTCTCTACGATGCGGCGTCGCACCGCGTGGTTGTCATAGGCGGCGACATGAACAGCAAGGACATCGGCCGAATTGCCCGTGATGCGGGATATCTCTGGCCGACAGATACGATCCCGAGGAGCAATGACTTCGGGCGGCTCGATCATTTCTTCGTGCGCGGGCTCGTCTTGCCGCGCGCGGACGGTGTTGGCACCTATCGCGTGCGGCGTTCGGTGAGCGACCACAACCCGATCTGGATCAGGCTGTACCACGGCCGCTGACGGCCCCGGGGAGGTGGTGTCAGTCGGTGAGGCGGCCCCTGCGACTACTTATACGATGGCGAGAATATACCGCGACCACGCCACAGCATCTGACTCTCTGCTCTACGCCGGAACCGCGGCGACAACGTCGACACGGTCCTCGCCCGCTCCCGGCGGTTCGCCAAGGAACTCGACCCAGGCCTTCTGAATGCACGGGTAATGTTTGGCCGCCTCTGCCAGCGAGAGGAACGCCTGCAGATTCTTCTCGAACCGCGTCTGCAACGCTGCATCGGCGATCTTGTCACCCGCAAAAGCCTTGTGAGCCATCGACAGCGAAAACATGTCGGGAAAGATCCTCGATCCCAGATGCTCGAGCGGCATGCGAAGCGCCCACAACCCGCGATTCCCTCCGGCGAGGGACGGTGATGCCGAGATCAGCAGTCCATGCCGTGTGTCGAACGGCTGCGGTCGGAAGCGTGACGTCCAGTCAATCAGGTTCTTGATTGTCCCAGGCATCGAGCCGTTGTATTCCGGCGAGGAAATGATGAATGCATCACTCGCGAGAAGACGCCTTCTGAGCTCCTCCGCACCATGCGGCATCCCCGCCTTCTCGATATCACCGTCGTAGAGAGGCACATCGAAGTCGCGCATGGATGCGAAGTCCACGTCGGCTCCCTGACTTTCAGCAAAGCGCGCCGCGAGCGAAACGAGCTTCTGATTCAGCGAGTCCGCGCGGAGTGAGGCGGCAAAGACAAGGAGCTTGAGACTGGGATTTCTGGTCGGGGTCGTCATATCGCTCGAGGACGGTTTGTGATGGCTTCAGGTCATCGGTAACCTGCGGAGCGCCCGACGGAAATGCGACCAAAGGGCGCTCCTGATAGATCGTCCCGCTACTTTCGCGCCAGCTGCGTGCGCTGCGTACCGTTCTGCTCTAAAACGGCGCCGGTCACTTTTCCCTGAGCATCTACCTGGAACTCGAAAAAGGGACCGCGAGGATCCTGGAAGCGCGTCTCTGACCGGGCGAACAGCGGTGCCTCCGGATTATTTCCCGGCTTGACGAACAGCGTTGCCCCGTCGCGTCTGATTGTCACGGTCATGCCGGACGCCGCCTTGTACTCACCGACGTAGCGCTCGAGTACGGTAACCGGCAGCGCAATCCCCGGTGCCGGCTTTGGAGGTCCCGGCGGCGCAGCAGCGGGGAGTGCATCGATTAGCTCAGCCATGCGCTTCCGGGTCGCCTCGTCAGGCAACCGACCGACGCCCCCGCCAATGTTGTCGAGCATGTGGTGCGCCTTGGTGGTCCCTACACGCGCGACGGTGATCGCGGGGTGACTGATGACGTATTTAATGAAGAACTGCGCCCACGACTTGGCGTCAAAATCGGCGGCCCACTCCGGAAGCGGCCTTGTGCCGACGCGCCCGAAGAGATTGCTGCCACTGCTGCAGCTGAATCCTCCATTGTTGCCGAAGGGAAAGAACGCCATCACGCCGATCTTTCGCTCGAGGGCGAGCGGGAGGATGATGTCCTCGACGCGGGCGCGATTGCCAACGTCGTAATCGACGCCGATGAAGTCGATCGGCTCGTTGCGCATGGCTGACTCGAGCGCGGTGTATCCGGGGTCGGCAATCGTCTGCACGCCGATGTATCGGATGCGCCCCTCTTTCTTCATTTCATTCAGCGCGCCGATGTGCGTCGCGTCGGCTTGGTGGTTTACCATCGCCAAGTCGATCCTGGGAACCTTGAGCCTCGCTAACAACATCTCGATGTGCGCTCTCGCTGCGGCTGGGCCGGGCTGTGGCGGGCCGCCGGGGCCGCCGGGCGGGGAACCGCGCGTCGACCAGAAGAGCTTGCTCCCGATCCCAAGCTCGCTCGCAACGTTAGCGTGGAACTGCTCGGATGCCGCGTTGGCGTGCAGCGCGTCGAAGACTCTGCCGCCGTTCTCAAAAAACATCCTGGTGACTTCCTTGAGCGCGGCGTGATCCGCACACGACGGGTGGTTAGAGAACGAGAGTCCGACGACGGGAAGTTTTTCACCGGAAGACGGAATGGCTCGCTGAATGAGCTTCCCTCCCTTCATTAGAGTTCCGGCCGACCGCTCGAGTGCGCGGAGCAACTCGGGCGTGAGCACCAGCGAAGCGCCAGCTCCGGCAGCAAATCCAAAAAACTTTCGACGATTGATCATGAGAGTTCAGGTTTGGGTTGACCAGCAACTACGGATGCTGCACGACCAGATTGTCGCAGACCGAGCCAGATGCCGAGCGCGGCCCACACGACTGCAAGCGGCACCGCGACGGAGATGAGCGCGGCGAGGCCTATCCCAAGCCGTCCTAGCACTCCTTCCAGTTGGGCGCCGAGCACATCACCGGCTCGGTATACGAACGTGTCGGTGAATGCCTTGGACTTGTATTTGTCTGCGCGGCTCACGACTGTGAAAAGAGTTTCACGCGCGGGGCGCACTATGGCGCGCTGCACCGCTGTGAAAGCGGCCTGGAAAATCACTATTGTCGCGAGCGAGGCCGTCACTGCCAGTCCGACGAAGCCCAGCGCCGCGGTGATCGGCAACAGCGCTAGTGTCACTGGCACTCCCACGCGCTTCATCAGCTTGCCCACCACGAGTGCCTGCAGCACCAGCGTAGTGGTCTGCGTGTAGAGATCGATCCGCGCGAAGATCGTTGTGCGCGCGTCCAATCCGTCGCCCATTGCTGCAACCATCTGCACGCGGGTGAAATAGATGAACGTCGCGAACACGGTCATAGTCAGCACGTACACCGAGATGCCAAGCAGGTAAGGGGAGCGGAACACCGCTCGCATCCCGTCCCACGCGCTGCCGCCAATAGCTGCGCGCTCATCGACGGCGGTGGGCAAACCGGGATCTTCCGACACCGCGGGCAGTTGCAGCTCCGGCTGGAGTTTGGTCACGGCCCGCATCGAGAGCACCGCCATTCCGAGCAAACCCGCCGCCACTAGCAACAGCGCGGCCGTCCCCAACGGTTTCGCCAGCTGCGATGCGAGCCAGGGGCCGACGATTGCGCCGAGCGAGCCTCCCACTGCTATGGGGCCGTACAGTCGCTTGCTCTGTTCCAGCGAGAACCGATCCGCCATCAGGCCCCAGAAGACCATGGTGGCGAACAGGTTGAATACGCTGAACCAGACAAAGAAGACCATGCCGCTGGTTTCGCCGATGGTTGTCGGCGCCATCACGAGCAGCGCGTAGAAGACCAGCAGGCTCGCGCCGAAAAAAAGGTAGGTCGCGTTGATGAAGACTATTCGCCGGAAGCGGCTCACTAACAGCGCGAATACCGGGTTCACCGCGAGGGTGACCACCGCCGTGCCAACGAAAAGCCACCGGATCGTCTCGATTCCTCGTTGCATCCCCAACGATTCGCGCGCGGGCCGCAGCACCATCAGAGCCGTGAGAATAAAAAAGAACGCGAGCGCTGATGCGACCAGCGATGCGACCTCCTCCCGGCGGATCTGCGCTAAACGCTGAATGATAGGAGTCATTACCGCATTATCGAACCCGGGACTCTCACGCACAACGAAACGCGCGTCAACGTCCCGTTTATGTTCTGTCAACGGCGCAGCGAGGTGCTGAACCGGCGACTATTCCGGCGTGAAGCGATACCCGGTTTTCCGCACGGTGTGAAAGTGACGCGGGTTCGTTGGATCGACCTCGAGCTTCCGTCGAAGCTCCATGATGTGCATGTCAACGGTGCGTGACATCACATCCGATGCATAACCCCAGATCTCGCGCAGGAGCTGCGCGCGCGTCATGACCTCGCCCGGTCTCCTGACCAATGTCGTGAGGAGCTCGTATCCGCGCGGTGACAGCGCAACCGGGACGCCATTTCGATACACGGTGTGTGCGCGCACGTCTACGACGATGTCGGAAAAGGTCACGACACCTTGTTGCACCGGCGGACGCTCAGATTCCCGCTCGCCCGTTGAATGCGCGACGGCGGTCTCGCCGAGAATTGTCTTCACGGTCTCGAGCAGCGCGCGCAAATTGCCGCGCAGCGCCGGATCCGTCGCGCGACGTCGCTCCGCTGCGCGTTGGAGCGCGCGCGCGAGCTGCGGTGTCTGCACCGGCTTCAACAGGTAGTCGACGGCACTGACGTCGAAAGCGCGAATCGCGAACTGGTCGTGCGCGGTAACGAATACCACCGGCGGCATGTTGCTCGCGCCAATTGCATCGACGAGTGCGAAGCCTCCCATCTCGCGCATCTGCACATCGAGGAGTATGACATCTGGTGCGAGGTCGACGATCGCCTTCGGCGCTTCGGTGCCATCACCACATTCACCGACGAGCTCTGTTCCGGGGATTTCCGCAAGAAGGTGACGCAACCGTTGTCTTGCAAGCGGCTCGTCGTCGATGATCAGCACGCGCATCATAGCAGTTTTACGCCGACGGAGTTCGATGTCGCGTTTGAGCGGCAGACGCGAAAGGGGAAACGTATTGTCGCAATCGTGCCGTGCGGCGTCGACGGCTCGAGCGTGAAAGTACCTTCAGGGCCGTGCAGTTGAGCGAGCCGCGCTCGCACGTTCTGCAACCCGATGCCAAGCGAAGAATCACCCGATCGCGCGCCGAGCCCCAGGCCATCGTCGGAGACGGAGAGCTCCAGTCGATCACCGTCAAGGCGAGCGGCGATGAGCACGCGACCGGGCGTGCCGCGCGACGCCAACCCATGACGGACCGCATTCTCCACCAGCAACTGCAGCACGAATGCAGGAACACAAGCCGGACGCAGCACGTCGGGCACTTCGAGATCCACGGTCAACCAGTCGAACCGCAGCAGCTCGATCTCCAGGTATGCATCGACGAGCCTTAGCTCGTTCTCCAGTGTCGTCTCTTCGCCGCGGCTGACGGATAGCGACGCGCGCAGGAATGAGGAAAGGGCAGCTATTGCGGTGTCGGCCTTCGATGCATCGGAAGGGACGAGACTGGCGATCGAATTCAGTGCGTTGAACAGGAAGTGCGGGTTGAGCTGAAGCCGCAACGTCTGCAGCCGCGCCGACGCGAGCTCGGCCTTCAGATTCGCCTGAAGGACGGCGCTGTCGCGCTCGCGCTGCATGTACACCACGAGTAGACCAAGCGCAGCCGCAGCCATCAGCAGGAACAGATAGAACGGGCCATTGTACCAGAGCGCTCGGCCCGCTGGCAGAGCAGGGCGGCCCATCGCTTCGCCGATGAGTGACGTCGCATAGTACCTGACCACCATGAGTGGGACCGCGAGCACGCCAAGCACCATGAGGACCTGTCGCGGTGGGTAACTCCGGGCGCGCAGAGCGAGGCGGAACATCACGTACGTCACGATTGCCCACGACGTCTGATCGAGGATCAGCGATCCGATCACGGGTCCAATGGGAGGCGAGCCGCGCGGGCGATCGATGATCGTGCCGACGTACCGGATCGGCACAGCCGCATTCCATGCGCACAGCCACCAGATGAAGTGGATCCAGCTATTCATTGCGCGCATGCGTCACAATACGTTGGCGTGTGGGTGAGCGGTGATCGTTGACGACAAGTTGACAGGTTCTAGACGGAACAGCGGGAACAGCGGGGAACGGCGGGAACGGCGGGAACGGCGGGAACAGCGGGAACAGCGGGAACAGCGGGAACAGCGGGAACAGCGGGAACAGCGGACACCGTGACAGCGCTGCCGCACGAAATTCACGAATGGGGCACGGAAAGGCACGGAAACAATAACGGCCACAAAGAGAGGATGATTGGGGGTCACAACGTTAAAGCGATCGTTAAGGCATGATGCTGGAGGCCGAGCTTACGAGCACAGTCATTGGCGCCGCAATCGAGGTGCACAAGCGCCTTGGCGGTGGGCTGCTCGAGAGCGCCTACCACCGTTGCTTATGCATCGAGCTCAGTAAGCGCGGTGTGGATTTCAAGAGCCAGCCCCCGCTGCCAATTGTCTATGATGAATATCGGGTCGAGGCTGCGTACCGACCTGACTTGATCGTTGCAGACTCGGTGATCGTCGAGTTGAAAACCGTTTCAGAGTTTGCACCTGTACATCCGGCTCAGATCCTCACTTACCTCAGGCTTTCGAGGATTCGAGTCGGCCTGTTGATGAACTTCCACTCTGTCCCTTTTCCCAAGGGTATCAAGCGATTCGTCCTGTAGTCTTTTTCCGTGTCCTTCCGTGCCCCCATCCGTGTCTTTCGTGCGGCAGCGCTTTTTCAACTACTGCCGAGCATCGATCCCAATCTCCGCATGCAACCAATCCAGCCTGTCGAAGACCGCCTGTTGATTGAGTCCATGCCCCGCAGCATACCAGCGAATCGTCCTCGGCTCCGGGGTGACCGCATGCAGGAGCTCCGCATCAGCCGCTGGTACCAGGTTGTCGGTCAGTCCGTTTTGCAGTAACAACCTGGTAGGCGACGCGTGCGCGATGAATCGAATAGGCTCTATCGGCGCCATCGCGCGAAACCAGTTAACACGCGTTGCACACGACAACCCCGCCATGAAGCTCAAGTCTTCCGGACCGGTCATGTGCGAGACGAGACCGCCATCTCCTACTACCAGCACCGCACCTTTGAGACGCCGCTCGATGCCGACGAACAGGGCGCCCATCGCACCGCCGTAGCTGACGCCAACGTACGCGATGCGATCATCGTCGACGTTGGGCCGTGCGCGTAACACATCGACGGCGCGCTGCAGATCCTTGATCAACTGGATCTGCTCGGCACGATCTTCAGTGATGAACCGAATGGTCTCTCCACCGCGTCGATTGAACGGGGCGTCAATCGCAATCACCACTGCGCCGAGTTCCGCGAGCTGTTGCGCGATTGGTGTCGTGCTGCGCGCAGTGCCGGGCATCCCGTGCATGAGGACGACGCCGGGGCGCAGACTCGAGCGCGTCACCGGATCGAACAACAATCCACTTACTGTTCCGCCGCCCGGACTACTATATGAGATGGCGCTGACCTCAACGCCTTTACTCGTGGATTCCACCACCTTCTGCAGATTCAGTGAAGCATTGGCATCGTATGCGAACAGGCTTCGGTCTGCTTCGCTCGCCACCGCTCCGAAATCGGGACGTACGACCGCACACGAATCGGCGACAGGGCTCGGCACTACCGGCGTGATGGTCGGCTCGGCCGGAGACCCTGCGCATGCCAGGAAGACAGAAGCCATCAACAAAAGGGCCCCTGCCGGAATTGCCTGTTTCATGAAAAAAAACTCCAAGAAGTTCTCACTGCTGCCTGGGGTCGATACCAATCTTTTCGAGCAGCCAATCATGCCTGTCGAGCACAGCCTGTAGAGTGAGACTGTGTCCCGCGGCATACCACAGAATCGTTTTGGGCTGCGGCGCGGCTACGTGTAACTCCGCCGCTTCGTAAGCGGGTATGAACTCGTCCATCGTCCCGTTTTGCAGTAACAACGGGACGCCAGCATTCCCAACGAATCGGATTGGCTCTACGGGTGCCATCGCTCGAATCCAGGCGACACGTCTGGCACACGGGAAACCGGAAATGTTTGTGAAACCTCCCGGACCGGTGGCATGCGAGACCTGACCGGGGTGTCCGACTACGAGCGCCGCCGCTTTAAGGCGCCGTTCGATGCCGACGAACAGCGCACCCGTCGCGCCGCCCCAGCTAACCCCTATGTATGCGATGCGGTCATCGTCGACGTTGGGATGTGAGCGCAATACGTCCACGGCGCGTTGCAGGTCCTTGATCACCTGGATCTGCTCGACTGCATCCAGAGGAAGAATCGTCATCCCCACGGGCCCGTTTGGGCGGCGAGCAAATGGCGCATCGATCGCGACTACAACTGCACCGTACTGTGCGTAGTTCTGCGCCATGCCCGACATGGCGTTCGCATTGGCGGGATGGCCGTGCATGATCACGATGCCGGGGCGCAGACCCGAGCGCGTGACTGGGTCCCACATAAATCCGGTGACGGTACCGCCATCCGGACTGGTGTAGGAAACTCCGCTGCGCTCGACGCCATTGGTCGTGGATAGAACCGTCTTCTGCAGGTTCAGTGGGGCATTGACGTCGTAGCTGAACAGGTTTCGGTCTCCTGCGGTAGCCACTCCGAAGTCGGGGCGTGCACCTCCACACGAATCGCTGTAAACGCGCACGCGAACGGAGTCACGCACGTCCGGGTGGCTCGAGAGCGCAACGACTACATATGTCGAGCCTATTGCGACGCCGGTGACCGCGCCGAGGGCATTCACGGTAGCCACGTTCTGATCGCGAGAGACGTACTGCAGTGCCTCGACGCTGTTGTGATTCACCGCGCCCACCGAAGCCGAGCTGAAAATGTTTACGGTAACGCTATCGGCGGCAATGCTGAGTTGCGGATCAAAGTTCACTGCGACCGGGTCTCTGTCGCACGCGACGAATGACGCAGACACCAACAATCCAGTCACCAACGCTTTTACGCTGCAGTCAGACTTCTCCGAGGTTCCTGTCATTGGAAGTTCGAAAACAGGTCATGCGTCGGAAATGATGTGACGCCCGGAAGCGCATTCCATAACGCGGCATCGAGATCGGCCGATGAGTCAGGTGTCAGGGTGCGAGCGTTGAACAGCCCAACCCATGAGAAGTTGTGATACGATCGCACGAGCATGGCCGTCGTGCCGGGCAGCGACCCTCCGTGCGACCAGTTCGCGTCGCCGTCAGTTGGGCGAACCAGCCACCCCAATCCCCAATAACACGCGGCATTGGCACATAGTGGAGGACCGCTGCCGGTCATCTCCGCGATGAGTCCAGCGCTGAGGATGTCCGGACGATTGGCGCGGCCATCGATGCCGCCCACGAATCGCAGGAGATCTATAGTCGACGAAACCCACGCGCCGCTTGCATCACCCGCTTCGAGATGAAAGCCGCCATAGGTGAGCGGCACCGTGCCTTCGCCCGGGAAAACGGAAGGCACCAGTGGCGCGTTGATGCCCTGATTCGGGGAGTAGTACTTCACTTCACCCGCGAGCGCGTCGGACATTCGCGACTTGCCCTGCTGAGTGCGATTGGCACCCACAGGCTCGAGCACCCGTGTGCGCACGTAATCCTTGTACGGCATGCCGCTGGCACGCTCGATCACACGACCGAGAACGATGTAACCAAAATTCGAGTAGGCGAACTTTTCGCCCGGATTGAAGTCGAGCGGCATTCCCTTCATGTAGCGAATCATTGTTTCAGGCGACGCCGGCGCGGGTGCGCTGACCGCAGCGGCGGCGGTCAACGGCCGATCGATCGGGTCGAACCCGCCGTTCGGTTTGTTACGATCCCAGCCCCCAGTGTGATTGAGCAGCTGCCTGATGGTGATCTGATCCCACCGAGGATCGGCGTTAGTGCCCGATGCCGGTTGGAGGTGAGCAATGAATGGCGCAACGCGATCGTCGAGCTTGAGCTTGCCCTCTTCGACGAGCTTCATAATGGCGGCGCTCGTAATCGGCTTGGACACACTGGCGAGTCGGAACAGCGCGTCAGGCTGTACCGGCGTCTTGTTCTCGAGATCGGCGTAGCCAAAGCCCCGGGCGTAGATCAGCTTGCCATCGCGCATCACCGCGACCGCACCGCCAGGAATGGAAAACTTCTTCATGAAGTCGCGGATGGCCTGATCGTACGACTCCATTCCCGCCACAAAAGCACCGCTTATCGGAATCTCAGCAGGCGGAGGCGGAGGCGGAGGAGCGACCGGCGGCGCAGTTGGCTCTCCACCGCACGAAACCAGGAAGATGAGACAAGCGATTGGCCAGATTTTCATTCGCAGCTCACTGTCGGCTTGAAGACCTGGTTGTGATGACTTGCGTGGCCGCCGCCGATACCTGTCCCGCCACCGACAACCCAGATGAGATCATTCTTGAAAACCGAGCCGTTGATTCCGTGAATGGGGATAGGCATGTCCTGAAGGCGAGCCCATTGGCCAGAGCGAGGGTCGTAGTACTCATGGTTGGGGGTCATGCCGGTCACGTCCTCGCCACCCCAGATGTGGAAGCATCCTTTGGCCATGATTCCGTTCATGCCGCTGCGTCCGCTGAGCATTGGTGTCGACGTCGTCCAGGTTCTTGTTTGCGGGTCGTAGACTTCGTGCGCAGTCGTCTTTTCGACCGACAATCCGGGACCGAGTCGGCCTCCCACAATGTGGAGGCGGCCGTTGATGACAGCGCCGGTCATGTGATTGCGCTGGCTCGGCAGATTCGGCAGCGTCTCCCAGGTATTGGTAGCCGGATCGTAAGCGGCGAAGTCGTTGCCGCGCGGCGGGCGTCCACCGGCAACGTAGATCTTTCCCCCGTGCACCAGCGCCACTCCGGCACTGCGCGCCAGAGGCATTCGCGCCTTCTGGACCCATTGACCGGTCGCGGGATCCAATTCGTAAACCGTGTCCACGTAAGGATCTCCATCGGCTGCAGTCTGGCCGCCGATCAGGTAGATCTTTCCGTTAACGGCGGCTGCCATCCCGTGATTGTTGAGCTGTGGAAGCTGCGGGCCGATCTGCCAGCTGTCGTTCGCGATGTCGTAGATCTGTACGGTGCGAACTGTCAGCCGAGTTCCCGGATATCCCCCGAGGAGATAGAGCTTGCCGTTCAATTCGGCGACCGGCAGCTCTGAGTTGGGTTCGATCAGCCCGGAGCGGATTCCCCATTCGCCTCCGGCGATCTGAGTCGGCGGCGGCTGTGGAACGGGCGGTGGCGGGTTCAGCTGCGGCTCGGCCGCGCCTGAGCATGCGGAAATGAAGAAAACAGTCAACGCGGTTGCATGTTTCATGGGGGCTCCGTGTGGCGTCGATCGACTCGAGGCTCGCAGGTCGTCGTGCTGACCTTCCTTGCGTTTTGTATACCAATTTGGCGTACCTCTATTACAAACACACGAGTCGTTGCGTTCCCCTATTCGCTTCCCGCACGCCTCCCGATATTCCGTGAAGAGCCCGAAATAAAAAAGACGGGTGAACCGCCAGGCAGGCCGCCGTCAAAGCGTTCGATCAGTGGGCCCAGCCGCCGTGACGCATTAGACCAGTTAGCGCGAACCGCACGTTCCAGCTCCTGTGCGGTGCCGTGCCGAACCGCTTCCACGATTGCCGCATGTTCACGCCGGGTCGGGGTAAAATCCGGGCCTGCCATCGGCGCATAGAACCACTCGTATCGATCCATCTGCGCCTTGATCGTGCGCAAAGCTGCGAGCGTCTCCGGACCTGCGGCGACTTCCACCAGAGTGCGGTGAAAGGCCTGGTGCAGCTCGAACAAGCGGTCGTACTCCGGAGCGCGTCGCCGGGCGGCCGCGTGAAATGCACTCTCGGTTTTCTCGAGTCGTCGCGCAAGTTTCTCACGCTGTGCGGATTCGAGCTTGCTCAATCCGCGCACAGCGAGTGCCTCGATCGCGCCCGCCAGCGCGTACAGCTCTTCCATCCGCTCGCGATCCAGGGGTGCGACTGCCAGCCTTCCGCGCAGCCCTGATCCCCCGCCAACTTCGATGAGCAGTCCTTCCTGCCGTAAACGTTGCAGCGCTTCACGCACGGGCGTGCGGCTCACGCCGACCATTTCAGCGAGTGGTCCTTCCGCGATGCGCGCGCCCGGTGGCAAGCGACCGTGCACGATCATTTCGTAGAGCTGCTCGTATGCGCGGCTGATCCTTTCGCCGCCCCCGGTTTTCAGGACCTTACGCCTCTCGAAGATTTGCATCAGGGAGTCGACGCGATAGCCATAACAGATAAGCACCAACAACGACGTCAACTGAGAAACAAAACGCGGGATACCAATCGGGAACGCCTGCGTTACTGACAAACTGGTCGTGCACTATGTCGTACACGCCGTGCACGATCCAGAACGCACCGACCACTATCGCCGACTTGCGGACGCTCACGAATGCGAAGGCCAGCCCGGCTGCGAGAAATGGAAGACCGTAGATCATTTCTTTGAGACCTGTCGCGTGGTCAGCGGCGCGCAGAGCAAAGAATGCGTACAGACTGGGCAGTGTGAGCAGCCCTATTGAGTACAGCCAGCGCTCGCCTCGAATGCTGCGCGCCACCATTATCACGAGAATACCGATCGCGACACCAACCAAGGCTGCAACCAGAACACTCATTGGCGGTGAGGCTGCCGGGCGTAGTGTGTCTTCAGCAGATCCCCGCCGAAATCATTCTCGAGGTCGCGCCAGACTGTGTGGATGTGATTCGCGTTGCCCTGCGAGTTGTCGAATTCCACCAGTACTGTCGGCCCGTGTATGCGATAGTAGTGTGGTTGGCCGAGCTGGTGCGCACCCGCCCATGCGAAGTGCAGGCGCTCGAACCCCGCATCGTCAATACGCTTCAGTTGCGCTTGTGCCGAAGAGTCCGTCATGCGTCCGGTGTACACGGCAAGCAGCCGACGCAGCTGCCCTTGCTGAGCGCTCGTCATCGCGGCTACGGGTAAGCCGGCTAAGGGCATCGGTTTCACTGTCGGATCACTGCGCGTGACGATTTCCCCGAATGTCTGTGCTGCGATCGTGGCACGTGCGCGTTGCTGAGGATCGAGCATGTTGAGTAGCTCGAAGGCGACATCCTCTTCTTGAGCGAGCAGTCGAAACCCTGCCTTGGGTCCGCTCATTACGCGCGCCGGGTTTGCACCAATGAAAAACGGTGCGACGATCCGGCCGTGCGGGCCAAGCTCCGTAACATTCACCGAGAGATGATGACCCTCGAAGCGCCAGCCCCACGGGCGCGCACCGTCGGGTGAGACGAAGAGCGACGTGTAGTAAAGGCCGGGGTCGCGCCGGCCAAGGACGCTGCTCAGCGTCCCTTCCATTTCGCGGAGAATGCCTTCGAGCTCGATGACGCCACGCGCGAGCGTGATGCCGCGTGGACTTAGACCCGTGCCCAACAACTCGAATGCTGCCGCACTTTGCTCGGCATTCATTGACTTCAAAGCGAGGCCCTTCCTGCTTTGCGGCACGTAAGCCCACCCGGTGCGCTCGGGATCGTCGAATGGAAACGAGGCGGTAGTACGTTGCCGGTCGTCAAGCGCCGACAGGAACGTGCGTGCGGGCAACGTCAATGCAGATGCGTTGGAGCCGGACGCTGTGTTCGAAGGAAGCGGTGCCTGCCCGCTGCAGCCGAGTAGGGCAACGGTGACGACGGCTGCAAATATGCCGACCGATGCAGGTGGAACGTACGTGTTGGTATACTGCATGGCACTCAACGGAAACTGGAAAGGCTCAGGGATCGAGCGCAGGTGATGGGGAATTGTAGTTTATGACAGGTGGAAAGTATGCCTTGCGGCCGCGCCGCGCGACGAACACCTGGCGGCCCGCGTCGCCCAATAGCAGAACCTCGCCGCTCGTCGCCGGAACGATCCGCTCGTCGGTGATTTGTGCCGCCCGCAGGCCGGGCAATCGCGCCAACGTGTTGCGCATGCGACCTTGCGATCCGACAACTGACTCCCTTCCATAGACATGACACGCATTTTTGCCCTCGTCGCACTGCTGAGTGTTCCCCCCGCCGCTCTGGTCGCTCAGGAAAGCCCGGCGCCTGCTGCTACACGCGAAGCTCCGGTCCTTCAGGTACATCGCGGCACGTCTTCCCTCCGCATCGACGGACGACTCAACGAAGATGTGTGGACCGTGGCTCCGGCCGCGACCGACTTTGTCCAGGGCGAACCCATAGAGGGCGCGCCGGTGAAGCACCGCACCGAGGTTCGCGTCGTCTATGATGAGAATGCTCTGTACGTAGGCGCGCGGATGTACGACGACTCGCCTGATGCTATTGGTCGTCAGCTCGTTCGGCGCGACGAGACCGGCCAGTTCGATTTCTTCGAGCTCTCGCTCGACCCCGACCGCGATCTCCGCACAGGCTACGTCTTTCAGGTATCCGCCGCCGGCGTGCAGGCTGACTACTATCTCTTCGACGACATCAAGGAAGACCGTTCATGGGACGCAGTGTGGGAATCCGCGGTGCAGGTGGACGGGAAGGGATGGACTGCGGAGTTGCGGATTCCTCTGTCTCAGATCCGCTACCTGCCTTCCGCGAATCCGCAGGATTGGGGAATCAACTTCACGCGTCGGCGCGTTGCCTCGAACGAGCGCAGTTATTTCTCTCTTGAATCGCGAGTGAAGCATGGACGAGTCAGCGTCTTCGGCCGGTTGACTGGACTCGAGCTCGCTCAAAGCGTGTCGAGGCTCGAACTACGCCCATACGCGTTGACACGCGGACGATCGGGCCCTGTCGAGACCGGAAATCCTTTTGACAAATCTCGCGATGCCAATGCAAGTGGGGGGCTCGACGCGCGCTACGGGATAGGCGCGAATTTCACCCTCGATGCTACGGTGAACCCTGACTTCGGGCAGGTGGAAGTAGATCCCGCGGTCATCAACCTCACCGCATTCGAAACGTTTTATCCAGAGCGGCGCCCCTTCTTCGTAGAGGACGCTCGCATCTTCGACTTCGCTCTGTCGGGCGGATCAAACTCACTCTTCTATAGTCGGCGCATCGGCCGGAAGCCGCAACGGTCCTCTCTAGGCGGCGCGAGCTACCTCGATGTCGCCGAGCAGACGAGCATACTCGGCGCGATGAAGCTCACCGGGCGAACCGGAAGCGGACTCTCTGTGGGAGCTCTGGGAGCTTTGACTTCTCGCGAAGAGGGCCAGGCGTATTTCACTAGCGGGGACAGCGTCACGAGCTTTGTTGCGGAGCCGCGAAGTGGGTATGCGGCGTTCGGGGCGCAGCAGGAATTGAGAGCCGGTGCATCTGTCATCGGCGGTGTGTTGAGCACGATGCACCGTGGCCTGCCGGAGGACGGCTCGCTCGATTTCCTTCCGTCCAGTGCCGCGTACGGTGGTCTGAACTTTCAGCACACGTGGAGCAAACGAGCGTGGGCATTGTGGGGCTTCTTCGCCGGGAGCTACACCGCGGGGTCGACCGAGGCGATGATGCGCATTCAACGTGGAATCAATCATTATCGGCAGCGGGCGGACGCGTGGAACCTGGGTGTGGACTCGAGTGCCACGAGCCTTACCGGCGCGGAGTGGCGACTTCAGCTCGACCGCCGCAGTGGTCGGCACTGGACCGGCGCTCTTTGGGCAGCGCAGCGGACGCCCGGTTTCGAAGTCAATGACGCGGGATTCTTTCAGGGAAGCGAGCGACTGGACGGCGGTGTTCGCGTCACATATCAGGAGATTACGCCGAGTCGCCTGCTGCGCAGCTATCGGCTGACCGCACAAACCTTTCAGAACTATCGTCACGAAGCGTTACGCGAGCCCTTCTCCTCTTCCGGCTGGGGAAATGCGCACAAGGCCGGGCAGGCTGCGCTAACCACTGAGTTGACGTTTCTCAACTACTGGGGATTGACCACAGTCTTAGCGTACGTGCCGGAGGTGAACTCAGAGGTGGCCACGCGTGGCGGACCGCTGATGCTCGTGCCGTCGCGTTATCAATACGCGGTGGTTGGGAACACCGATCGGCGAGCACGACTCACTGTTTCCCCTTCCGCTAACTTCAATAGATCGGCAGCTGACGCGTGGTCCACTTCGCTCGGGTTGGAGGTCGGCTACCGGCCATCGTCGCGGGTGGACATCGAAGTGGAGCCGTCGTACCAGCGGGAGCAGGATCCCCGGCAGTATGTTGCAGCGGCGAGCGATCCATCTTTTACGCCGACATTCGGACAACGCATCATTTTCGCGGACATCGATCGCACGACTTTTTCGGTCAGTACACGACTCAATGCGACTTTCAATCCGCGTCTCACGCTGCAGCTTTTCGCGCAGCCTCTTCTGTCAGCCGGCGACTTCGTGACCTACAAGCAGTTCTCGCAGGCGGGGACAGACCAGTTCGACAAGTTCAAAGAGGGGACTGCGGAAGCAGTGGGCACATCGGTTCGCTGCATTGACGGTCGTACCTGCCGTGTCGGAGATAATCGGTTCGTTGATTTCCAGGGCGATGGGGTGAGCGACATTTCGTTTCGCGAACGTGATTTCCGCGTGAGAACTCTGCGCGGCAATGCGGTGCTGCGATGGGAGTACCGGCCTGGCTCGACGTTCTATATGGTTTGGCAACAGGCGCGGAACTTCGAGGATCGCGCGGCTGCCGAGTTTAGCCTGGGGCCGGACTTCGGCCGCCTTCTAAGGCAGCAGCCGGACAACGTCCTGATCCTGAAAATGAACTATTGGTTGAGCCTGTGACCGCTGCCATGGAGGTTGTCGCTACCAGTCGTATCGCCCTGTCACAGCAAAAACGTGGTCGAGATACCCCTTGTCCGGATCGTTAGACGTCCTCGCCTCGAAATTGTAGTTGGCGACCATTGAAAATCCCGCACCGAAACGGTGGATCCACTCGACCGTTGGTGAAACCCGCCGATCCGCTCTCGGGACGTCTTCGTCGTCCACCTCGACAAGCCGGTGGTTGTAGCGCTGCACCCGATATTTGACTTCAGCGAACAAATCATCATTGCTGCCCAATGTTCGCGTCAGGCCTGTGTAGTAGGTGTTCCTCCTGTACACCGCGCGCGGGGTTTCCGCGTCGTTTTTCTCGTAGCGGTACCCGACCTCAATGCGGGAGTTGCCACCGACATCACTACGCAACTCGGCCCCCACATACCGGTTGATCGCATTCCGGTCGGGATCACTGTCATATCGGCGTATGCGGTACGCTGCATACGCGCGAACTCTGCGAGAACCGTCGAGCTTGTAGCTGATCCGAGGGAGAAATAAATACTGGTCTCCGACATCCCGGTCCTCAGATGACCCCTTCAGCGCTGCCTCCCCAATGGCCTCTGTAGTGATGTTCTTTGTCAACCGCCTCCCGAGGACAAAGCTCAAGTTGTGGCTGATCCTGTCGAATTGCTCGTTCCTGGTATACGCGTGTCGGGCGATCTCGTACGCCGCTGAAAAGCCAGGGCGCACTGCTGCGCTTTGATAGCCAATGACACCGCCAGCAACGAAACCATTCGAGCCAACAAGGTCTTCCTTCGAACGCTCGATGTTCGTGTCGTACACCTCCGATAAAAACATCCCGAACCGGTAAGGACGCCATTGCCGGGTCGTCCCATTGCTGTCTGGCTTGGCGGTTGCTGTCGGCTTTGGCGGAGTTTGGGGTTTGACTGTCGTTGGTGGCTTCCGTGGCGGAGTGCGAACCTGAGCTGCAAGAGGCCCGGCAGCGACAAACACCAGCAGGGCTACCACTGCTGACTTGTTCAACACGGTTCGACCGGATGCCGCTGCAGTCTTCGCTCGCACTCGGCAAGAATTATCGCGGTGCTGTGATTTCGGTCCGGAATTCGTGTGCTTATCCATAACTGTCTTGCCAAGGTGAGTAAATCGTAAACCAGAATTGTTTCGCGCTCGCCACCGTTGCGAACTGCCTGCTCCAATAGCCCGTGTCGCGCGTCGTCGAGAGCTGAAGGGTGCCCATGCATGCGGATCGACTGCTCGGTGATGTGCGCTAGGAAATTGCCGATGTCGAGAGCTGGGTCACCGTTGCAGAATTGATCCAGGTCCAGAACGTATAGGCGACCGTCCGAAACGATGATCTGGTCCGCGTAAAAATCGCGATGGATACCGGCGACCCTCCGCGGAACGCTCTCGCCCGCTATCTCGCGGCAGGCAGCACCGACATCGCCGATTCGCGTCGCCAATGGCGGGGTCGCATCCGCGGCTCGGAGCAATGCCGCATCGAGGACCGCAAGTTCATCCGCCATCGAGTGACTTTTACGACCGGCTACACCGGACTCGTGAATCTTGCGTGCGACGTCGCCGACACGCTCAGCGTATCGTGTGCGTGCCGCGCCTCCCAGGTATTCGCTCATCATCGAGCCGCCGACTTTCAGGGACAGGACCATTTGCCATTCTGGAATGACCCCCGCGGGTTCGGGCACTGATATCCCATCTTCTGAGTCGGCCGAGAATCCTGCATCCCGTAGCGCAGCGACGACGCGAAGGGTCTCGTGGTCCAGCCCCTTTGTCCTGATCTTGCCGAGCAGGGCGAGTACGTGACGCGAGCCGGCGATGCTTGCTTCTAAACGGTACTCTATCAAACACCTTCGGCCAGGACGGTGTCGGGTAATTCGTGCTGATCGAACTTTGATGGAATGCGCGTCCATGCCGTCGAGGATGGCTGCGTGCCGAAGTGTCATCTCAGCGAGCCTGACGTTCAGTGCATCCGCGAGCCACGGCATGGTCGGGTCCACCGCTACGGTCATCCATCGACCCCGAGCTGCTGTTCCGTTAAATCGAGGATTGATGAGATCTCGTCTGGCCATCCAGAACGATGCCGGCGGAATGGTTCGTGGGCCAACGCGAAAAACGCCAGAGCCGTCGCCGCACGAATGTCGTTACGCGAGGGAAGGGAAGTGCGCGATTCGTATCCGCCGAGGAAAGCGTCAATTGCACGTGCTGAGTCAAAATGTGTGATATCCCGCCGCAGGACAGCCAGACCGAGATGCGCAATGAACCCGCCAAGGTCAATCGCCGGCGGTCCACTCGCCGCTTCGTCGAAATCAATGAATGAGGCAGCGCCGCCGCCGACAATCACCTGCCGAGCGTTGAAGTCGCCGTGTAACGTGGCGCGACCGGGAATAATGGCAGCTGCCGCTCGCGAAACACGGCCGGCGAGCGCAGTGGCGCGAGGGACCAGATCGGGGCACAATACGTGGAATGCGCGCAGGATTTCATTTACCCGCCGCTTTGTCGTCGTCGCGTTCCACACGGCCAGTGTATCCGGTTCTCCGCAGTGGAGGTCCGCCAGCAGTGTACCGGTCAGTGCGACGTCCGACATTGTCGCGCGACCGGAGGTCAATTCTCCTTCGAGCATCTTCCCGTCGCACCAGTCCATCGCCAGCACACGGTGGCGTGAATCGCTGCCCAGGAGTGTCTGAATTCCCGGGCTGGCTCCGTGGGCGAAGTGCGAGGCGCTGGCGAGCGCCGGTCCGAATCCGCGCTTGTCATATGCCCTGATGACAGTTACGCGCCCATCCGGCGACGTATGCTTCAGTACACACCTGCGTTCCGGTTTGTAAGCGAGGATCGAGAGGTTCGAGTCGAGGCCCGATTTCCTGTGCGCCAGCATCGCGCTTAGAAGCTTTTCGCGCCCTTTCACGTGGGCAAGCCGGAGGAGGACCGGCAGGTGGTCGTCGTTTGGAAAAATACATACGGACATGGATTCGTTAGACAGAATGGTTCGACCAGGTCCGTGCGTCGTGTAAATGACTCTGCGCGCGCGGGACTTCGAGAGCTTGGTGCTCCCACGCCGATATACCGTAGCATAAAAGCTGGGTGGGCCGGATTCTCCCGCCGGCCGATACGCCACAAGGCAACTTGTAGATGGCTTGAATCGGATATAGCCCACCTCAGCATCGGGTGGCAGGTCAAGCCCGTACGATTGCACTGTGTCGGCAAGTACCCGGGGATCGAGGGCCGTTGCAAGGCCAGGAAGCAATGGCTGACGCTCTGCCAGTGCCCTGTCAGGCGATGCGAGCATTTCTTACCGGGGGCGTCTTGTCCCTCCCGCGCGCGAGGGATTGATCGCGGTAGAGGCGGGCATACCTATTGTTTGCCGCAATGAGCTCGGCGTGCGAGCCTGTCTCGGTGATAGTCCCATCCTCGATCAGGGCAATCCGGTCGCAGGCGGGGGCGAGGGTGAGATCGTGCGTGATGAGTAATGTGGTGCGGCCGTGGCTCAATGTGTCGAGGGCGGCTGCGACCGCGGCGCGATTGTCTTCATCCAGGCCTGTAGTGGGTTCGTCGAGGAGCAAAATGGGAGTGCTCCGGATAGCGGCGCGGGCAATGGCGATTCGCTGCCTCTGACCGCTCGAGAGTGTGACACCCCGCTCCCCTACAAGCGTCTCGTACCCAAGCGGCATCGCACGAATGAAAGCATCAGCGTTCGCCACCCGTGCAGCATGCTCGATAGCCTCGCGAGTCGCGCCCGGAACCCCGAGAGCGATGTTATCGCGGATAGTTCCTGCAAAGAGCAGCGTATCCTGCAGCACGACGCTTATTTGTCTCCGCACTGAAGCGATGGTATAGTCGCGCACGTCGCGACCGTCTATTGTGAGCCTGCCCTGGCCGGGCTCATAAAGGCGAAGTACGAGACTCGCGATTGACGACTTGCCTGCACCCGATTCTCCGACGAGCGCGACGCGCTCCCCCGGTTCAACTTTCAGGTCGAGTCGATGAAGCACATCGTGCCCCGCTTCGTAGCCGAACCTGACCTGTTCGAACCGAATCGCGCCCGCGAACGCAGGTGCCGGAATTGCGTCGGGCCTGTCCCGCAATTCGGGCACGCTGTCCAGAATGTCCAGCACCCGCTCACCCGCCGCGGCCGCTTTTGAGATCCGTGCAGTGTATTTGGCGAAGTCGCGCACGGGCTTGAAAGCGTTCTTGAGGTACGCGAGAAACACCACCAGCCCGCCGAGGGTCATAGTGCCTTGAAGCACCATGCGTGCTCCGAACCAGACGACGATTGCGGATGAGATCGCGATGAGCCCGTCGACGGTCCGCTCCAGCGCGGCCTCCAGCCGTTTCGCCTTTACGCCGTCGTTCAGGCTTTTCGCGTTTTGAGCCTCGAATGAAGCTGAGAACACCTTCTCGAGTGAAAGCGCCTTCACCACCTTGATTGCTCCGATAGACTCTGCCGCCGTCGCCGCCATCGCGCCTTCGCGCTTGCGTTGTTCGCGCGATACCTGTCGGAGTTTTCTGGTCAGCGTTGCTGTGCGCAGCCAGAAAATCGGCAGTGTCATCAGCGAAAGCAGGCCCAGCCTCCAGTCCATCCAGAGCATGACGCCGATCATCCCCACCACCATCAGAATGTTGGTGAGGAACGGTAACATTGCGCTTACCGTGGCGTCCTTGAGCAATCCGACGTCTACGATCACGCGAATAATGAGCTCGCCGCTTCGCGCTCGTGTGTGGTAGGAAAGCGAAAGCGCCTGAACGTGCTGGTAAAGATCCGATCGCACCTGGGTCAGCACCCTGTTACCAACAAGCGCCAAACCGACAGTGTTCATGTATGCCGCCACTGCGCGTAGCGCTCCGAAAGTGACGATCATCAGTGCTGAGACGGTGACCAGTGTGAGCGGTGACAAGCCACGAAGGGCGACCGGCAGTTTCTCGGACGATTCCACCGGACCGAGTACATGGTCAATGACGAATTTGATGGGCCATGGCTCGAGGAGGCGCATGCTGACTTCCCCCACGACGCCAAGCGCCGAGAGCGCAAGAAGTTTTTTCTCCGCCATGATCTGGGGCCGGAACCGACGGAAGAAGCCAAAGAGTCCGGCCGGGGAGGCCTGGCGTTTTGTCATGGGTCGACTTGTGTCGCGGTCGTAGACGACATCGCGTCTTCGGCAAGCGCAAGGATTTTTCCAACGGTCATCATCCAGGTATGTGACTCGACCATCGACTGTCGTGCGGCTGAACCAAGCCGCGATGCAAGCTCCGGCGACTCCCGAAGCGACTGAAATGACGCAGCGAATGCACTCGAATCACCCGGCGCGCAGAGCAGCCCGTTGACGCCGTCGTCAATTATCTCCTGGATCTGGCCAATCGCGCTCGCCACCACAGGAAGCCCGCTCGCCATGTATTCGTAGACCTTGAGTGGCGAGAAATAGAAATTGCCTGTTGCCGGATAGGGTGCGACTCCGACGCTCATCGACGTGAGCAACGCAGGTATCTGATCAGGCTGAAGCGCCCCCGTGAAGGTGGCGGCGTGAAGGCAACCGCGCTCGGCGAGCTGCATGCTCATCGAGTCGCGCTCCGGCCCCGTTCCGCCAACCAAGAGCCGCGAATCGGGATGGGTCGCGTGCAGATCACCAAAGGCAGCCGCGAGCACGGGGAGGCCGTGCCAGGGTTTGAGCGTCCCGACGAAACCAACGGTAAAAACTCCCGGATTGATCGGGAACAGCGGGGAAACCTCCGGATGAAACCGCTGCTGGTTTACGCCATTTGGAACCACGTGCACACGCTCAGTAACTCCCGCATAACGTTCGAGATATGAGGCAATCTCGCTCGAGACCACGGCGATCGCCGCCGCCGCATCGAACACGCGTTGGGCAACCTGCTCTGCGCTCCCCCGGTCAACGAGCCCGCGATGCTGCGCCTGCTCCTCGATGAGCGGTGCATTGACCTCCAGTATTCCCGGAATTCCCTCGTCGCGGGCGTACTCCATTCCCGCATAACTCCAGATCGAATACCTCTCGTAGACAAGGTCGAATTGACCGGCTCCGCGGAGCATAGCATCGAGACCGAGATTGGCGCCAAGCGAAGCCCGCTCGCGCGCGGCGATGTCTCCTTTTGGAAGTGCAGAAAGCCAGTGCACCCCCGCACTACGCAGATCATCGGGTGGCTCTCCGTCGAAACTCGTTGCGAATATCTCGACGCTTGCGCCGTGCATTCCGAGTGCGCGAACGACCTCCTGAATGTGCACCGACGAGCCCTTGGTGCCGAATACGGGCACACCTGGATCGGCGCACACGTAGGCGACCCGCATCAGGCTGCCTCGGAACCGCTGCTGAGATCGCGGCCGAAAAAATTCCTGACAAGAGCAGCATTACGATGAACATCAAAGTCGGTCTCGACGAGTTGCCTCGCGGCGGACGCAAGTCTGCATCGAAGCTCCGCATCTCCCAGGAGCGACTCGAGGGCCGACGCGAGTCCGACGACGTCTCTCTCTGCCGTAAGCAGACCTGTGGACCCGTGGCGGATGGCCTCAGGGATGCCAGCGACCGTGGTCGATACGCAGGGTGTTCCGAGCGCCATCGCTTCGAGAAGAACCGTAGGCAGACCGTCGCGGTTGCCGTCGAGGCCGTCGATGCAGGGAGCTGCCAGGACAGTCGCAGACGCGACCCTATTCGCCATGTCTCGCTGTGGCAATGGACCGACGAGTTCGACCGTGCTTTCGAGGCGATGGTGCGCGATCAAGCGCCGGAGTTCATCGTGCATCAATCCCGAGCCGATGATCTCACAGCGGGCTGTGTTACCACGATCGCGCAGCAACGACATCGCTCGGATGAGGTCGTCAAACCCTTTCTTCTCGACAAGTCTTCCCACCGCGACGATGACATTGTCGCGGTTACGTGGCGGAGAAAAAGGGAAGCGCTCCAGGTGCAGCCCGTTGTAGATCCTCCTGACACGACTAGCGGCCCCCCCATAATTGTCGCGAAGGAATTCCCTGTTGAAATCGCTGACTGTCACGACGGCAGCCGCGTCTGTCAGTTTCCGCCGGAGATCCGCTGAGTCAACGGCCTCGTGATAGATGTCCTTTGCGTGTGCCGTAAACGAAAACGGGATGCCAGCGAACCGTGAGGCCATTCGCGCGACCGTCGTCGCCACACTCGCAAAGTGTGCATGAAGGTGAGTAAAGCGCCCCAACCGAAGATCTCGCGCAAGCAATGCTGCCTGGTAGACGTCCCGCGGATCCTCTTCTGCAAAGGTGCCAAGGACCTGCCAGAAGTTGGGAAACGCGCTGCCCGCTGCCGAGAGCGCTGCCCAGAAGTCCGCCGCCCGCGGCCGCTCGGAGGGAATGAAGTGCACGGGGGATCTGACATGGGCAAGCAGATCCTGGAAGTGTGTATCGACGGAGCTTCGAAGCGAAAAAATTTCGAGCGAGAGTCCAGCGGCCTCATGCGCGAGGATTTCTGAAACTATAAAAGTCTCAGAAAATCTCGGATACATTTTTACGACATAGGCAACCCGAGGCCCATCCGAGCGTGCTGCGGGTCGACCGCGTAACATCGGCTCATGCGACTGCGAGAAGCTCATCGGCCAGGTGCGGGATACGGGCAAGTCCGTTGAAGTCGATCCGGTCACGAATGCCCATGGGCGACGCGACATCCTGTTTCATCCATCCGGAAAAAGCCGCAGGGGAGATGTCGTCGGGTTTCATTACGGATAGCGCCCCTAAGTCCCGCAGTCGCTCCGCGCGGATCAGCTGCTCGGTGCGAGGACTCGTCCGCGGCACAATTAGCGCCCGCTTTTCCATTGCGAGCAGTTCGCAAACAGTATTGTAGCCGCCCATGGCGATTACACGGTCGGCCCGGGAAAGGAGGTATGTCGGTTCCGACGAAAACTCGACCAAGTGCATCCTTTCGTTGGCCGAGGCGCGATCGGCAAGCTTTTCGCGCACACTCGCCGGCATAAAGGGACCCGTAAGAATCACTCCGACCGAATCGTCTGGAAGCTCCGAATCCACAAACGCGCTGACGATTTGCTCACCATCCTGACCGCCGCCGACCTGGCACAAAATCATCCGCGCGGACTCGTCGATCGACTCGAGAGCCGCGGCAGAGGCGGAGTCGACACCGGCGGAGAACCGGGCCGATGGGTCGAGGTAGCCGGTGAATCGCACTCGCTCCGCCGTTGCGTCGGACATTCGGTATTCGTTTATCAGATCGTATACTGTCGGGTCGCCATAGACCCAGACCCGGTCATAATATTCGGCGACGGCCTCCTCGCTACGCGTTTCCAGCCACTCGCGCTCCACGGTTACGGGGTCGTCAAGGATGTCACGCAGTCCAAGGATGCACCGGGTCCCGGCGCGGCGAAGGCTTTTGAGAGCGGGATCGAGTTCTCGCAGTATTCCCCTTGGAAGTTTGTCAACGATAAAAAGGTCGGGCTGGAACGCCTCCAGCGCTGCCTGAATCGACCGCGATCGAATTGCCGTAAGGTCGTTGCGGGGAATGTCGAGATGTTTAGGGCTGTAATCGCCGCTGTCATCCTTCATAAGCGCAGGCAGGGTGATGCAGTCTATGCCCGGTGCGAGGGGCATCGCATTCATTTCCTTGGCACCGGAAATCAGAAGGACCACGGCCTTTCCCGGCGATTCAACGAGCGTCTGAGCGATGAGGGAATTACGCCGCATGTGACCCATTCCCAGCGCGTCGTGCGAATAAAGTGCTATGCGGGGTTTTCTGCGTGTTGAACGGGAACTCAACTCTGTAGCTATCATGATTCTCCTAAAGGCATCATCCGCGCCAGAGTAACGATCTCGTCACGGCATTCGAGGGCGCGTATCCGCGGGGTTAGACACGGAATAGATTCCACGTCGCAGTATTCGTAACAGACATACCCTTGAACGTGACGATTGCTCCATCATTTGCGTCACGCAGGTAATCACCTGCGGCTTCATCGGAACGGCTGATCCCCGCGCCGCGGCCTGGTTATCACCGGCCACCTTTATCATCGAGGCGGCAGCTCCTGCGACTCCTGTCACCTCGAACCTTACAGACAGCAGCTGGGCAGTGCTGGCACCGACAACGTTGAGGCCGGCGACGGTCCCGATTTGCCAAGTCGAGACATTTGCAACGCCAGATGAATTTGTCCTTGCGGTTTCGTTCGAAAGCGAACCCGTACCATCCATGATCGAAAAATTCACAAGCGCGTCAGCGATGGCCGTTCCGTTCGCGTCCTTACGAGAACTGAGGGTGGTGTTGGGACGTGAGTACAGACGGTCGCAGTCAGCTTGACAGGTGAAACGGCAACGATGGAGGCGGCGGCAACCGTGCTGTCAGCAGGAGGAGTTGCAGCCGGCGCCGAAGTCTCGGTGCAGGCGTTTGCTAGTGTCAGAAAACATACGGCGAGGGATATTGCGACCAATCGAGACATGACTTCTCCCTGTTGGTGGCTGGGCCTTTCTCCTGCGGCCCTGAGAAGGCCGTACCCAGGGAAACGAGAAATCACACTCGATCACGACACGCCGGAACCTTTAAGGTCACGACAAACAGGAAAGGGCTTCCTGTCCTGGAATCGGAGTCACACGTAAGAATGCTTCGCCTGAGTATCTTGCAAGCCATGACATTGGCTCGTACATCGGCTGTTGATGAGAGGAGGATCGCGGTGAGTTTACAGAGGTCCGTAGTCGCCACTAGCAGTCTTGCATTGATGATGGCCTGCTCGGGGACCGATGCCGCTGGACCGACTCGTGTCGCAACCGTTTCGCTTACGGCGCCGGTGTCGAGTATTAAAGCGACCCACACCCTGGTCATTGAAGCGAAAGCCGTCGACGTCGATGGAAATCTGATTGAGAATCGCTCATTTCAGTGGTCGAGCGACAACAGCGCAGTAGCAGCTGTCGATCAGAATGGGGTCGTTCGCGGTGTTTCGGCGGGATCGGCAACAATCACAGCTGCGGCAGACGGCAAGTTTGGCATCTTCCCGATCATCGTCACTCGCGCCCCGCTCGCTACTATCTCGATCAGCAACCCTCCAGGTAATCTCAGTTTTGGTCAGACGGCCCGAATGCAGGCTGTTGTCACTGACTCTGCAGGCAACACAGTCACTGACGTAGAGTTGGCATGGCGTTCGAGCGATCTGTTGATCGCGCGGGTAGACCCCAGCGGCAACCTGACTGCATTTGTCCCTGGGACCGTTGTCATCGAAGCAAGCGCAGAAGGAATCACAGGGTCGCGTGCGATTACGATCGTTCCAATGCCCTTCATTCGGTTCAAGAGCATTACAGGTGGCCAATTTCATACGTGCGGACTGTCGATCGAAGGGGCCGCCTTTTGCTGGGGAAACGATCTGTATGGCGCATTGGGAGCGGGCGAAGCGCCTCCGATCCCTGACCGTTGTCCGGTCCAGCCAGCGCGTTCATGTTCGTCGATACCGTATATGGTTTCGGGTGGACACGTTTTCACTAGCCTGAGCGACAGATCATTTCATCACACTTGCGCCACAGATTCAGAAGGCACCTGGTGCTGGGGCGAGGGAACACACGGTGAAATCGGAAACGGTGTGAGCGGTGTCACTGTAAATGCCGTACCAACCAAGGTCAGGTCATCAGTTACATATACCGCCACGAGTACTGGTGGCTACCATAGCTGCGGATTGACAACGCTGCGCGCGATCGACTGCTGGGGTACCAATGAGTTGGGCCAGCTCGGCGACCCGACGGCAGCTGAGATGTGCCCCCGTCCCGGGAGCCCTTCGGAGCAGGTGTTGTGCGCCACAATTCCGCGCCGCGTAGCGAGCTCACTAGCCTTCAGCAAAGTGAGCGGTGGCAATAGTCAAACGTGCGCGCTCAGCGAAGAGGGCATCGCGTACTGTTGGGGGTACATAGTAGGGGAAGCGTTGAACGCTGTCCCGGCGCCACCGTGCGGAATCCACCCATGCAACAACGCGCCGACCCGAGTCGTGACCGAGCTGCGTTTCACGGATATAAGCGCTGGAGACGTGGTCACATGCGCGATCAGTACAGCCGGCCGCGCTTATTGTTGGGGCGACAATACCGAGGGACAGTTGGGAACCGGGAAATTTGCAGGCCGAGAGCCTCGGCCAGTGCCGGTCAATTCCAGCTCGAATTTTGTAAAAATCTACTCGGGGTCGGCCTTTGCATGTGCGTTGGATTCAGACGGTGCCGCGTTCTGTTGGGGCGACAATCAACGGGGTCAGCTGGGTGACGGTTCGACGACTAATCGCGCCACTCCTGTTCCCGTTCAGCTGGGCCTGAGGTTTAATTCTCTGGCTCTCGGACTATTCCATACCTGCGGAATCGCAACCGATGGCTATGCCTATTGCTGGGGAAATAATGCGACAAGGCAGCTTGGCATTGGACGTGACGGGCTAGCCCTGACTCCTACGCGAGTCGCTGGGCAGTAGTGCGGACGCTAGCCTGACGCGGCTCTGCTCAAGGCCAAAGTTCAAGGTGGGCGCATTAACAAGAGCGGTCCTGCCTCATTTGCGGTGCGTTGGCATGCCGCTACATTCAAACCTGTGTTGCGACTTTCGCGCCTCCCATTTTTTCGAGCACTCTCTGCCTTAGCGATAGCAATTGCTTCGCCCGGTGTAGAGGTTGGTCACGGCCTCGCGCACGAGCACGAGCATGAGCAGGAGCACCAGCTGGGGGCGCTGCATCATGACGACGGCATCGTATCAACTGCCGATCCCGCGACGGATCACCCTCATGAGCGCATCTCGGAAGCACTGCGCAATCGTAGCGATGCCGCCGCGTTTATCCCGCTCCCAGCGGCTCGAGTAGTTGCCGATCCACCTGCGGTCTTGCTTTCTCCTCCTATAAGTGTCTCCGACGATCGACCTTCCGGAGACCGTGCCACAGGCCCGCCTCCGAGCCTCCGCGCTCCGCCGATCGACTGAGTCCTGAGCCGATGCTTTATCGCGTCGGCTGATCGCGTTGTCCGTATCCTGCCTTCCCGGCCGATAGGATCGGACCTCGAGCCAACATCACACTCAGTCGTTTCACAGTCAGCTGCGCTATCAAGCGCATTCTGCCTGAACCAGGGCGAGATCATGAAAGTCAAACACGTATTAATCGTCGTCATCGGCGCATTGTGCTCCGTCACCGTTCCCCGGCATTCACAATCGCAATCCGGGAACAGCCTGTCTCTCGAGGGGGCCAGAATTTTGGCGCGAGCGACAAGCCCAGACTTGAGGGCAGCGCAGGCCGCCATCGAGGCGGCCCTGGGGCGAGAGCTTCAGGCAGGTGCCATGGAGAACCCCAATCTCGCGTACTCGACTGAGCGAACGTCGGGCGCGGGACAATCGAACAGCCAGCAGATTGCCGGACTCGAGCAGCGCCTTGAAATCGGAGGACAAAGGGGCGCTCGGCGTAGCGCGGCAACCTTGAGACGACGCGCAGCGGAGGCAAGGCTGGCAGGTGCGAGAGCACTCGTCGATTTCGAAGTCACTCGCGCCTATGCTCAGGTGATCGCCGCCGATCGGCGAGCGGGACTGGCTCGCCAGGCTTCAGCCGCATTCACAGAAGCGGGACGAGTGAGCGCGAGACGACTGGCCGCTGGGGATATCTCAGGGTACGCGGATCGACGGTTGAGATTGGAAGCTGCTCGCTACGCGACGCTCCAAGCTGAGGCTACGCTAGTGAGCAGGACGGCGCGTTTAGCCCTATCGGCTTTGATTGCACCTTCGGCGGATTCCATCCGTGCAGTGTCGTTTGTCCTGAGCGATTCACTGCCTGCGGCGGTTCCTCAACTGAATCTCGCGATGCTTTCGGCGACGGCACTTCGCAATCGCGCCGATTATCTCACTGCGTCACTCGAAGCTGATGCCCTTGCGGCTGAGTCGCGTCTCGCATTCCGCGAGCGCATTCCATCCCCAGTATTCTCGGCTGGCTACAAAACTGAAAAGTCGGCTGGCATTTCGGAATCGCTGAATGGTTTCGCCGCAGGCTTATCCGTTCCCTTGCCCTTATTCGACCGCAGGGGAGGAGCGATTCAGGCTGCGGAAGCAGACAATCGCCGAGCAGTTGCCGAAACGGAATCGGTGAGGCGGCGCATCACCCGCGAAGTAGCGGAAGCGTATGACGCCCTCACGGTAGTCGAAGAGCAACGCGCACTTCTAGCGCCGCAACTCGGCGCCCCTGCTGCCGCGGCACTTAGGTCCGCACAGGTTGCCTACTCGGAAGGTGAGATCCCACTCCTTGAATGGCTTGACGCTGTGCGCGCATACCACGAGGCCGAGTCAGCGTACTCGAATCTCCTCTCAGAATTTCTGATTCGGCGAGCCACACTGGAAAGAGTTATCGCATCGCCGCTAACCGCACTTGGGTCAATCCAGGAGAACGACTGATGCGAATCAAACAGAATCGGGCGTTCCCCGGGGCGGCCGTGTTGGCAGCCGTTGCGATTGCCTGTTCAAAAGGCGATGAAGTAGCCCAAGCCAAGCCCGCTGGTGGCGCCATTACGATCTGGACTGACAGCACTGAACTGTTCATGGAGCATCCGGCGCTCATTGTCGGAGCCCCTGACAAGTTTGCCGTGCACCTGACGGACATCACCGATTTCACTCCGCTCCGCTCGGGTCGTATCACTCTTCGCTTCACGCCACGCGGCGGTGGCGAACCTCTGGTTGTGGTGCAGGATACACCGCGAGCACCGGGGATTTACGGACCCGCGCCGGACTTCAAGCGCCCCGGCGTCTACGATCTGACGCTTCTCGTGCAAAGCCCCCAGGCACGCGATAGCATCAACTTGCCGGGTCTCACGGTATACGCGAAAGCCGAAGATGCCCCACGCGAGGAAGAAGGCGGTGGGTCGGGGATCAGCTTTCTCAAGGAACAGCAGTGGAAGACGCCCGGCTTCTGGACCGCTTTTGCAGCGAGTGGAGAAGTCATGGCTTCATTCGATGCGACCGGTGTAATCGAGGCTGCACCGGGACGGCAAGCCGAAGTGTCGGCTCCGATATCCGGACTTGTTGATGCGGCCAGCGTCGCACGGTCGCCATCACCCGGCCAGCGTGTTCGACGCGGCGACGTACTCGCGTATCTCATCCCTTCACTCGGTGAGGGCGGTAGTGTGTACGCGGAAGCGCGAGCCGCGCTTCGCGAGGCTCAGGACGAGCACGCACGCGCCAAGCGACTAGTCGAAGCCGATGCCGCACCGAGGCGAAGGCTGCATGAAGCTGAAAATCGACTTCGAGCGGCGCGCGAAGCACTCGCCGGATTCGGCGGTGGCGCTCTCGTGTCCGGAGGGAGGATCGCGATCCGCGCTCCGATTTCGGGCGAGATTGCGCGTCGAACCATCACCCCAGGGGGGCGACTGGAGGCCGGGGCTCCGCTCTTCACAATAGTAGATCCGTCGATTGTTTCGCTGAGAGTGAATGTTCCTTCGGCCCAGTCATCTCTCGTTACTCCGAGGTCGGCAGCAGGGTTTACGATCGAGGGCAGCGAGCGCCGTTACGAGGCGGCGGCAGTGCTATCGGTTGGAAGCGTCATCGATCCTGCTTCGCGGACGCTCCCCGTGATTTATCAGATCCCCAATCCAGACGGCACCATCAAGGTCGGACAGAATGCGCGTGTCCAGATTCAGACCGGGCAGCGTGTGAGCGGCGTTGTCATTCCGGTGTCAGCGGTGCTGGATGAGGATGGTCGCGCAATCGCATACGTGCAGCCGGAAGGAGAAACCTTCGAGAAGCGCGAGCTTAGGCTTGGTGGCCGACAGGGAGACCGGGTGCTGGTACTGGAAGGATTGAAGTCCGGCGAGCGCGTAGTGACCGGGGCTGCATATCACGTAAGGCTCGCTTCGCTTTCGACTGCGGTTCCATCGCAGGGTCACGAGCACTAGGGAATCCGATGCTCAACAAACTGATTGCATGGTCGCTGAAGAACCGGGTAATGGTGCTCGCAGCGGCGACGCTCGCCCTGATAGTCGGAGCTTGGACCGCGTACCGGATGCCAGTCGATGTCTTTCCCGATCTCACTGCGCCAACGGTTACGATCCTTACGGAAGCGCATGGAATGGCTCCAGAGGAAGTTGAGGCGCTCGTCTCCTTCCCCATCGAGACAGCAGTAAACGGTGCGACGGGAGTTCGACGCGTCAGGTCATCGACGGCGCAGGGTATATCCGTCGTTTGGGTCGAGTTTGACTGGGGCATGGAGATTTTCCGCGCGCGACAGATCGTGTCAGAGAAGTTGCAGGCGGTAGCAAGCGGGTTGCCAAACGGCGTATCCGCTCCGCTCCTTGCACCGGTCTCGAGCGTGATGGGCGAGATCATGATGATCGGCCTCTCCGGTCCTCAGTCGCCTCAGGATATACGAACTGTCGCAGACTGGACGATCAGGCGCCGGCTGCTGGCGGTACCGGGAGTGGCTCAGATCGTCCCCATCGGCGGGGCAGTACGAGAGTATCAGGTGCTGCCCGATCCGGCCCGCATGATGTCGACCGGCGTGACGCTAGCCGAAATTCTCCGCGCCGCTGAAGGCTCGAATGAAAATGCGTCTGGTGGCGTGTACATGTCTCAGGGTCAGGAGTATGTGATCCGTGGAATCGGTCGTGTACAAGGCGTCGATGACATCGGCAAGACCGTAGTCGCTGTGAAGGGGGGAATTCCGGTGCTCCTTGGACAAGTCGCTGACGTAAAAATTGGCGCAGCCCCGAAATACGGCGATGCATCTGTGAATGCCAAGCCGGCTGTTGTTCTCGCCGTGCAGAAACAGCCGGGAGCCAACACGCTCGAGCTCACTCGACGGATGGAAATCGAGCTGGCGGAAATCCAACGCAGTCTTCCGCAGGGCATGAAAGTCCATTCAGACCTGTTTCGCCAAGCGGATTTCATCTCGGTCGCAATCGAGAACGTGATCGAAGCTCTGCGGGACGGCGCCATTTTTGTCGTCATCATTCTCTTCCTGTTTCTCTGGAATCTCAGGGCGACTGCAATATCAATAGTCGCAATCCCGCTATCACTTGTTGTAGCGATCTTCGCCATGAAGATGCTCGGGATCACGATCAACACGATGACTCTCGGCGGAATGGCTATCGCGATCGGCGCGCTTGTCGACGACGCAATCATTGACGTTGAGAACGTGTTCAGGCGGCTGAAGGAGAATCATCATGTGCCCGAGGCGGAGCGACGATCGGTTTTCACGGTTGTGCTGGAGGCCTCGAAAGAAATCCGGTCGTCAATCGTAAACGCGACACTGATCATCATTGTTGTATTCTTGCCGCTCTTCTTCCTCGGCGGCGTAGAAGGCAGGTTGTTGCGACCGCTGGGCTTCGCATACGTCGTCTCGATTCTCGCGTCACTTTTTGTTGCAGTGACGGTGACGCCTGTGCTTTGCTCCTATCTGCTCCCAAACGCAAAGGCCGTGCAGGACGAGAGCGAGAGCCGGGTAGTGAGATGGCTCAAGGAGCACTACGCCGACATTCTCGAGCGTGTCCTTGCGCATCCGAAGCGGGTGCTGTGGGGCGCAGCTGGGGCTCTGGTCGCAACACTCATCGCCATTCCATTTCTTGGATCGGCCTTCTTACCTGAGTTCAACGAAGGCGCGTTGACGGTTTCGGTGGTGACGGTACCAGGGACTTCGCTGGAGGAAGCAAATGGAATCGGGCGCCGTGTAGAAGAAATCCTGCTCGCCAACGACGCGGTGCTCAACACGGATCGCCGGCAGGGAAGGGCCGAGCTCGATGAACACGCTCAGGGCGTCAACGCAGCTGAAATCGACGTCACGCTGAAGGGCGAGATCGACAAGGAAGCGTTGTTCGAGGATCTGCGGCAGCAGTTCTCAGTACTTCCCGGTACGAACGTGACGGTCGGTCAGCCTATTGGTCACCGCATCGATCACATGCTCTCCGGAACGAGGGCCAACATTGCCGTAAAAATCTTCGGTCCCGATCTCTACCGCTTGAGGCTGGTTGGCGGACAAGTGCGTGACGTCATGCAGGGTGTGGAAGGAGTCGCCGATTTACAGCTCGAGCAGCAAATGGATGTCCCCCAACTTCGCATACGAGCCGACAGGACCGCGCTCGCCCAGTACGGTATGAGCGTTGGGGATATGGCCGAGGCTATCGACGTCGCGTTTAACGGTGAGGTTGTTTCTCAGGTTCTCGAGGAAGGCAAGACATTCGATCTCGTCGTGCGTTTGCCCGAGGAAATGCGCACAGGTGCGGAAGCAATAGCGAGTGTCATGTTCGACACTCCAACCGGACAGCGTGTGCCACTTTCCCAGCTTGCCAGGATTACCGTCGACCGCGGGCCAAATACCGTCTCGCGTGAGAATGTGCAACGGAAAATTGTTGTGCAGGCCAACGTTGCCGGTCGCGATCTCGGAAGCGTGGTCGCCGACATCCGCACTGCGATTGGCGAGAACGTATCGCTGCCTGGCGGCTATCATATCGAGTATGGCGGACAGTTCGAGGCTCAGGAGGAGTCGACTCGGACACTTTCCGCGCTCTCGCTTCTTTCGCTCGCGGCGATCTTCCTGATTCTTTTTGCCGAGTTCAGGTCCACGCGCACGGCTGCTCTCGTGATGGCGAATCTTCCGCTCGCACTCATTGGTGGAGTGGCCGCTGTGATGCTGACAGGGCGGGTAGTGAGCATCGCTTCGCTGGTGGGCTTTGTGACGCTCTTCGGTATTGCGACCCGTAACGGCATTCTCCTCGTTTCACATTACAGACAACTTCTTGCAGAAGGTGCGCCGTTTCGGGAGGCAGTGGTGAGAGGTTCTCTCGAGCGCCTTTCGCCGATTCTGATGACCGCGTTGACTGCCGGCCTTGCGCTTATCCCGCTCGCGATTGGCGGCGGCAAACCCGGGAACGAGCTTCAGACTCCCATGGCGATTGTCATACTCGGCGGCCTTCTGTCCAGCGTGATACTCAATATGGTCGTCCTGCCAGCGCTCTTCTGGCAGTTCGAATCCAAATCGGCGGTTCCTGCTGCCAACGCAGATCGCTACTCCAACCCTGACAACCAATGAACTTGCCTTACCACGATCGCATGAAGGATCGCACGGCGCAGATGCTGATGCCGGCTTGTCTGTTTGCGATACTGCTCCTACTGCTCGGTCCGGCGGAAGCTTTCGCGCACGGAGTTGCAGCGGGTGACAAGGGCTACATCCAGAGCGTCTCGGGGGTCCTGCCGATTCCATTCATGTATCTTGGCGCCAAGCACATGGTTACTGGTTACGACCATCTTCTGTTCCTGCTCGGCGTGATTTTCTTCCTTTACCGGTTGAAAGACATCGGCGTTTACGTCACACTTTTTGCGGTCGGGCACTCGCTCACCCTGATCCTGGGAGTGCTGACGGAAATAAGCGTGAGCGCTTACCTGATCGACGCTATCATCGGCCTGTCCGTTGTATACAAGGCGCTCGATAACATCGGTGCGTTCCAGCGATGGTTCGGATTTCAGCCGAACACGAAAATAGCGACGCTGGTGTTTGGACTATTCCACGGTTTCGGGCTCGCGACCAAGATCCTCGACTTCGAGCTTTCTTCGACTGGGCTCATACCGAACCTGATCGCGTTCAACGTAGGGGTGGAGATCGGCCAGCTGCTTTCGCTGAGCGCGATCCTGATCGCGATGACTTACTGGCGTCGCAATCCGAGTTTCTTCCGGCATGCATACGCTGGTAACGTAGTACTGATGACAGCCGGTTTCCTGCTGATGGGCCTTCAGCTCATCGGCTATTTCCTCACTAAAAACTCCTAGGTGCCACCGATGACGATGCCAAATGCCCAGACGAACGTGGAGATTCCCAGCTCAGGAAAACTTCTCCGCTCGACCGCGATTGCGGCGGCGGTAGCTGCGCTGCTGCTTGTAACAGTGGTGATGCCCGCTGAGTATGGTGTAGATCCCACTGGAATCGGCCGTGTGCTAGGCCTCACCGAGATGGGAGAGATAAAAGCACAGCTGGCAAAAGAAGTTCGAGCGGACGCTGCCGCCGACCGTGTCGCAGCGGGCGTGACACCGGTTGTGCCCGGGCCCAGCGGAACTACCGTCGGCCCTGCGGCGACGACACAGCCTGCCGCGACTACCGATCCCGTTATGGCCTCCGACACCGTCATGGTTGTACTGGCTCCGAATGAAGGGAAGGAAATCAAGTTGGCGATGCGTGAGGGCGCCCGCGTCAACTATCGCTGGGAAACTGATCGCGGAGTCGTCAACTATGATACACATGCCGATCGTGAAGCGGCGCCCGCCATCAAGTATCACGGCTATGGCAAGGGGCAGGGTAAGCAGTCAGAGGAAGGCGTCCTCACTGCAGCGTTCGAGGGAATGCACGGTTGGTTCTGGAGAAACCGGGGAACTGCACCAGTGACGGTCACGCTGCGCACGAACGGTGACTACTCCGAACTCAAGCGAATGTACTAGCGGCGACTAACCCATTGTCTCGAGCGGGTGGGTCGGTGCTGGACCCGCCCGCTCGAGCTTCATCCTGAGCAGTCGAACCGAGTTGAGAAAGACAAGGACGTCCGGTCCAAGGTGAATGATCGCCGCCTCAACTGGTCCGATCAGCTTCAGTAAGGCCGCCGTTATGCCAAGGATGTGAACGACCCCAACTCCGACGAACAGATTCTGCTTGATGGTCCTGTACGCACGGCGCGCAATCAGTCGTGCGTCCGCGATCTTTGCGATGTCGTCAGTCATGAGCGCGATGTCCGCAGCCTCGATTGCCGCCTGTGTCCCGGCTACTCCCATCGCGATTCCAATGTCGGCGGCTGCCAGAGCTGGTGCGTCGTTGATTCCATCGCCGACCATCGCGACAAGCTGGCCGCCTTTCTGAAGTTCCCGGACAACACGCACCTTGTCGTCAGGCAACAGGTCGGCTTCGACCTGATCGATTCCCAACGCGGCGGCGATGCGCTTTCCGGTTGCGGCATTGTCACCCGTGAGCATCACGATGCGCTTGATACCACTCGCCCTGAGGCTGGCGATCGCCCTTGCGGCATCGGGTTTCACGGGGTCGGCAAGATGCAGTATCCCTGCGATCACGCCGTCGAGCGCGATCATGACCACCGTTTCCGCGTCAGCCGCGCTCGCCGGAACCTGGACGGAGTTCTCTGTCAGGAATGCCGCGTTTCCCGCGAGGACCGTCCGGCCCTCGATAACTGATTTGACACCGCGACCCGCGTGCACTTCGAAGTCCTTCGCCTCGGGGATATCGATCTTCGCCGCCTCCGCATGCTCGACGACAGCCTTCGCCAAAGGATGACTCGATCGTCGCTCGGCAGCAGCAGCGAATCGCAGAAGTGTGGGTTCGTCGATGGAAGAGTCGAGCAGGTCGATTCGCGATACAGCGGGGCGGCCGATTGTCAGAGTTCCGGTTTTGTCGAATGCGAGGACTGTGACCTTTGCGAGCTGCTCGAGGTACACGCCGCCTTTCAGCAGGATTCCCGCTTTCGCCGCCCGCGCAATTGCGGCGATTACGACGAGCGGCGTTGCCAGGCCAAGCTCAGCCGGGGAAGTGAAAATGAGAAGCGTGATGATCATCTTCAGGTCGTTCGTCACGAACCAGACGCCGAGCAGAAACAGCAGGACGACGGGAATGAGCCACGCCGCAACGCGATCGGCGAGTCGCTGAACAGGTGCCTGCGATTCCTCCGCCGTTTCTACGAGAGCGATGATTCTGGAGAACATCGTCTCGCCTCCAACCTTCACCGTCTGGATGTCGAGTGCGCCAAGTTCCACAATGGTTCCGGCGAAAACCTGCGCGCCTGGAATTTTCTCGCTTGGGATACTCTCACCCGTGATCGGCGCCTGGTTCACCGACGCAGAACCGTTTACCACACTACCGTCGACCGGAATTTTTTCTCCTGCGCGCACGATCACGATGTCGCCCACCGCGACTTGATCCACTGGCAGGGTCATGTCCTTGCCGTCCCGGCGGACGAGCGCAACCTGTGGAACGCTTCCGATCAGCGACCTGATCGACGCGCGCGCGCGCTCGGTATTGAGCTCTGCAATAAATTCGGCGATCAGGATGATCACCATCAGGATGGCGCCGGCTGAATATTCGCCGCCGAGGAGCGCGATTCCCGTGGCTATGGTGACGAATATTTCGGTTCCGATGCGGCGCTCCCGCACCAGATCGAGCAGACCGGTTTTGATGAGTGGATAGATGCCGATCGCTACGGCGGCGAGGAGAATCGGTAGTGCGACGTTGCCGCGGCTATAAAGAAGGACGATGACACCCACGCCGACGATGCGCGCAACCTCGATCCATCTCGCGCGAGTCATCAGCATGGCCCATCCGGCGGGGTTCGGCGGGCGCGCGTTTTCGGGCTTGGTAATCACGCGGCCGCCAGCACGAGAATGACGATCACCACGCCGAACCCTTTGACCCATCGGGGAGTCGGTGGTGGTGCATCACCAGCAGAGGCTTCACGATCCGTGGTCATGTGGTTCCTGATCCATTCGACATGCGCAGACTCCAATGCCGATCAGGAAGCAGGCCGGCGATTTCGGGAAGACCAGTGGATTGAGCGAATCCGCCAGCCAGTCGGGGTTCGTGACAATACCATCGATTCCGCGCCCGTCGAGTTGATAGATCTACCGTTGAATTCACCCTGCGTAGTGCTCGTGCTCACCGTCCAGGCCGTTTGGCCGGCGACGACAACCTTAACCGGGCTGCGAACAGCCTTGACCGCCCGAGCAAATTGAATGTCGCCGGCCAGGTGGTGAGACCGGTACTCGCTCCTGGTCTCAGTGGCGCCGCTTTCCAGAATTGAGGCATCCGAAGCGAGCAGGGACAACGCCGCCGCGCTATCTCCTTTGCCGAGCGCATCGTGGAAACCATTCACTACGCTCGCTACAGCGACTGAATCGGGATGCGTGTAGGTATTTGTAGCGCTGGGTTCTGCGCCTACCGCTCCGATGACCGTCGTAATGCCGATCGCGACGACGAGGCAAAATATTCCGAGTCTGATTCCGGTTCGCATTTTTCCGATTCCGTGTGAGGTGTGAGTAGCGAGTTCAGCGCCGACCGATGTTGTCGACACGCGTGCGCGAGGAAGCCTGTTGCTTTGCCTAACACACTATCAGTTGGAGATCAGGGACAGGCAATCCCCGATTGCGGGCGTCCGCCGGCGGAACGAATCGTGCAAATCCGGGGCATCAGTCCTGACTGTCTTTGGAGTTGCGGCTTATACGCGTCGAGCGCCAGGAGGAACAAAGTCTTGGGGCGAGGTGCCAGTGAAGAGGATGTGGTCCTGCGTTGCCGGCTTCCTGATGTTTCCGGCGGCTAACCCCGCCGATTCGGGGAATCATGCTCGGTGGGCGCTGGACAATGAGGCCTCATACAAATTATGGATTGCCAGGAGGGTCATCGGGCAGGGGCGCCACCAGTATCACATCGATCCGACGCCCATCCATGTCCACGACTTCGAAGCGGAATCCGTTGACCGCGAAGTGACCGCCCTCTGCCGGAATTCGCTGGAGCTGCGTCATGACGAGTCCGCCCACGGTTCTGTAGGTTCCGGTGGGAGTGGCCGAGGGTGCCTCGAAGGAGATAGCTGCTTGCAACTCGTCGACAGCGACTGTTCCATCGACGAGCCAGCTCCCGTTTTCCCGGCTGAGAATTCCAGAATCTTCGCTAACTGATCCCGGCGCCGGTGCTACGAGATCGTGGCCGAGGACCGTGTGTTCAAGCTTTGTGAGATCATGTGCGGCCGCCTCGAGGCCGAGGTAGACCCTGCAACGCAAAGAATTGTAGGGGTTTCATTTAACCGCAGTCTTGGACAGGATCGTGCGTTCGCTACACGCATCGAAGTAAGCAATCAACCATAGGAGAAACCGATGCTGGTCAAACTATTCACAGAGAAAACAGTGAGCGAGACTGCGGTTGCCTTGGAGGCCGCCGTTCAGGCCAATGCCTTTGGCGTTATGCATGTGCACAACCTCCGAGAGACCATGGCGAAGAAAGGGGTGGAGTTTCGCCGCGACTGCCTGATCTTCGAGGTGTGCCAGCCCCAACAGGCGAAGAAAGTGCTGGACGAAAACATGAGCGTATCCACCGCGTTGCCATGCAGGATTTCCGTTTACGAGGAGGATGGCAAGACCTTCCTCGCCACTTTGAAGCCAACCACTCTCCTGGCGATGTTCAGCGTTCCGCAACTGGAAACAGTGGCAGAGGAAGTGGAAGTCACGCTTTTGAAAATCATGAAAGAGGCGGCGTCCACGGTTCCGGAACGGGGGGTCAGCGGTGATGTATGACATACCTGAGAGTGTTACGGCGCTTGGCAGGAACTCGATCCGAAATTTTCTGAGAATTGCACCCCTCGCTTTTGTCATGACATCAGCTGTCTCAGCGCAAGTTGCATCCAGCGCGCGCGATACGATTCATGTCTATGGCCCCGGTGGACCCTTGCCAGCGATCAAGGAAGCAGCGGGTGTGTTCTCACGGCTTCGCAGCATCCAGGTCGAAGTTACGGGAGGCCCAACTCCGCAGTGGCTAGTAAAGGCCAGATCTGACGCCGACGTTATTTTCAGCGGTGCTGAGAACATGATGACGGATTACGTGCGGCAACTGGGCGATACTTCGGGCGGACAGGGCGCAAAACCTGGACGAATAGACGAGTCGACTGTTGTGCCACTCTACCTTCGCCCCGTCGCGATACTGGTGCGTCCCGGCAATCCGAAACGAATCCGTCGCTTCGAGGACCTGCTGCGACCAAGCATCAAGGTTCTGGTGGTTCAGGGGGCTGGGCAGAACGGCCTTTGGGAGGATGTAGCGGGACGTACCGGCGATATTAGCGTCGTGCGCGCGTTCCGGCGAAACATCGGTGCCGTTTCTGGTAACAGCGCTGAGGCGAAAAAGCTCTGGGTCGACGACAGAAGTTTTGACGCGTGGCTCATCTGGAATATCTGGCAGGTTGCAAATCCAACTCTAGCTGACGTGGTCCCGATTGCAGAACGTTGGCGCATCTACCGCGACGCTGGTGTTGCGCTGACTATCAAAGGACGCGACCGCATAGCGGCGCGCGACTTCGCTGCTTTTCTTCAATCAGCCGAGGGTGCGCGCATATTCGCCAAATGGGGATGGATGACGGGCCGTCGTCGCAAATAAACATGACGCGCGTCCAGCACATGATTTCCTCATTCGACTAGTCTCTCTTCTGAACCTTCTTCCCTCCCCGAATCGGCACCAGAGGGGCGCCGTCTCCGGACTAGCACGAGTCTGCCATACTTTTTTACGAAATCACATGTGCGGTCACTGTGAACTTCCGCATCGCCGGACCCATCACCCGGCGCCGTGGTTTCCGAGGCTGTTCCCGGTGAGACGGAGGACAATGAACGCCAGCACGAAAATGACGATCACGCTGTTCCCCGGTGACCACAACCTTGATCGGGCTGCGAACGGCCTTGACCGCGCGAGCAAACTGAATGTCGCCGGCGAGGTGGTGTGATCGGTACTCGCTTCTCGTCTCCGTGGCGCCGCTCTCCAGGATTACGGCGACTGAATCCAAGTGTGTGGAGGTCTTCCCGGCGTTGGTTTCTTCGGCAACCACTTCGCTGACCGTCGCCATAGCCACCCCGACGACAAGGCTACATAGCACAAACCCGATTCTGTTTGCATCTTCGATTCCCTGAGAGCTATGAGTATGAGGCCTAAAGTGTTTGCAGGTACGGGTTTTTAAATCTTCGCCCGCCTCAGCGAGACCGCATTCAATGCGACGATGATCGACGACACCGACATCAATAATGCTGAAACCTCCGGCCTGAGCGACCAGCCAAGCGTCGTGTAGAATGCACCGGCAGCGACAGGGATTGCGAGAACGTTGTAAACGCTCGCCCACGCGAGGTTCTGTTTCATTTTTCGCACAGTCGCCTTGCTGAGTCTGATCGCCCGGACGATGTCGAGAGGGTCGGACTTCATCAGAATGACTTGAGCTGCCTGAGCAGCTACGTCTGTACCTGCTCCGATTGCGATCCCGATATCGGCCTGTGCCAGAGCAGGTGCATCATTGATTCCGTCGCCAACCATCGCCACCACCAGGCCCTGGCTTTGGAGTTCCTTCACGTGAGCCGCCTTGTCTTCAGGCTTTACTTCAGCGAACACCTGATCAATCCCTACCTCGCGAGCAACCCGCTCAGCTGTTGGTTTCACGTCTCCACTCATTAGCACGGTCCTTACGCCCGCCTCCTTCAGCTGCCGGATTGCCTCGGCACTCGATTCCCGAATTGCATCCGTTATTCCAAGGACTCCCAAAACCTGTCCGGCTCTCGCGACATAAGTCAGCGATCGGCCCTCGTTGGCAAGACGGTTCCCGTCAACCTCAGCCTTACCGAGAGCGATTCCCTCTTCGGCCAGCAACTTTGCATTGCCAACGACAACCACATCGCCGCCGACGTTGCCCCGGACACCTTTACCGGGAACGTTTCGAACCTGGTCAGCAACCTCGGCAGAGAATTTTCTTTCCTCTGTTGCACGCACAATCGCCTGAGACAGGGGATGTGTTGAAGTGCGCGACAATGCGAACGCCGTGGCTAGCAGGTTCTCTTCACCTACTCCTTCAGCGGGGACGACATCCGTCACTGTCGGCTTTCCAACGGTGAGCGTGCCTGTCTTATCGAGCACGACGACCTGAACCCTGCTGACGCCTTCGAGAGTCGCAGCATCCTTGATCAGAATATTCCGTCGTGCCCCGAGCCCTGTTCCCACGGCGACTGCCGTTGGTGTTGCCAGGCCCAACGCATCCGGGCATGCAATCACAATCGCGGAGATTGAGAAGGTCAGTGCCGTCAGGAACGGCACATCGGCAAGAAACGTCCATGCAAGGAACGTTATCACTCCAGCGGACACTGCAACGATCACCAGAACCGCCGCAGCTTTGTCGGCGATTCGTTGACCGGGTGCCCTGGAGTTCTGCGCACGTTCGACCAGAGCGGCAATCTGGGCAAGCACCGTGTCACTCCCAACTCGCGTTGCCTTCATCGTTACGTCGCTGCTCGTATTGATGCTGCCGCCAATCAAGCCATCACCTTGGGACTTATGAACGGGTTCGCTTTCCCCGGTTATCAATGCTTCATCGACTTCAGATTCGCCCTGGGTCAACTCACCGTCTACGGGAATTTTTTCTCCGGGAAATACTCGAATTGCATCACCGACGAGAACCTCGCTTGTCGGGAGCATCGCCTCTTTCCCATTCCTGACGACTCGTGCCGTGGGTGGAACGAGATCGAAGAGTGCGCGGAGCGCATCCGACGTTCCGCGTCGCGACTTCATTTCCATCCAATGGCCGAACAGTACAAATGTCACGAGCATGGCAGCCGCTTCGAAATACGCTGTCGGGTATCCGATAATCGTCAGGTACACGCTGCTGAGATACGCAGCGAGCACACCGGTGGAGATCAACACCGACATGTCCAGCTTCCGTGTTCGCAGTGCCTGCACGGTGCCGACGAGGAAGATCGAGCCGCACCAGAACACGACGGGTGTTGCCAACGCCAGCGCAATCCAGCTCGCCAGTGGCGGGTGGACGAACATTGGAAGCCCGGGGAAGTGGCCGGTGATCGCAATGATTGGCAGGGTCAGGACGAAGGCCACGAGGAACCGACGTGCCATATCCTTCTCCATCTGCTTCGCCATCGCCGGATCAGACATCATTGCCGCGTGATCGTGGTGGGCGGCGGGGGGCGCAGAGCTCGCTTTAGAGGAGTCTCGCGTCAATTCCTCCGGCACCGGTGCGGCCTTGTGGTGACCATGGGCGTGATGCTGATCCCCTCGCCCGTCTTCATTCATGAATCATGGAGTTCAATATGACCACTTCCAGTCGCGAATTTCGGGCATATCATCTCCGTATTTCCGAATGTAGCTGTGATGTTCGAGCAGCTTGTCGAGCATCGCCTGCTTGACGTGGGCGGCAGTTGCTGCCAGCTGGGGAACTCGATCGACAACGTCCATTACGAGATGAAATCGGTCGAGATCATTCAGCACCGTCATGTCGAAAGGTGTCGTGGTCGTGCCTTCCTCCTTGTATCCCCGCACATGGAGATTCCTGTGATTTGCGCGGCGGTAGGTAAGCCGGTGAATCAGCCACGGGTAGCCGTGAAAAGCGAAGATGATCGGCGCGTTAGTGGTGAATAGAGAATCAAACTCCTCATCGGACAGTCCGTGCGGATGTTCGCTTTCGGGCTGGAGCGTCATCAAGTCGACTACGTTGACAAACCGAACTTTGAGATCAGGGCAGTTCTGCCGAAGGAGGTCTGTCGCAGCGAGTGCTTCCAGCGTTGGGACATCCCCGGCGCAGGCCATTACCACATCGGGGCTCCCTCCCGAGTCGTTGCTCGCCCAACTCCATATGCCGATGCCGGCAGTGCTGTGCTCGATTGCCGCATCCATATCCAGGTACTGAAGCGCCGGCTGTTTCCCAGCGATGATCACATTGACGTAGTTCCGGCTGCGCAAGCAATGGTCTGTCACTGAGAGAAGCGTATTGGCATCAGGTGGAAGGTAAATGCGCACCACTTCTGCCTTCTTGTTCATGGCAACGTCAATGAATCCAGGATCCTGATGGCTGAACCCGTTATGATCCTGCCTCCACACGTGCGAGGTGAGTAGATAATTGAGCGACGCAATTGGACGGCGCCAAGGTATTTCACTCGTCGTCTTCAGCCACTTGGCGTGCTGGTTGAACATCGAATCGACGATGTGTATGAACGCTTCGTAGCAGCTGAAGAATCCATGTCTGCCAGTGAGCAAGTATCCCTCGAGCCAGCCTTGGCACAGGTGTTCGCTCAACACCTCCATCACGCGGCCGTCAGCCGATATATGATCGTCCGTAGGCAGAGTAGGGCCCATGAACACCCGGTCAGTCACCTCAAACAGAGCGTTCAGACGATTCGATGCGGTTTCGTCCGGGCCCACCACGCGAAAATTTCTGTTGGCCTCGCTCTGCTTCATTACATCGCGCAGAAACAATCCCATTACGCGAGTAGCCTCGCTTTCGCCGGTGCCCGGCCTGGAAACGCTGACGGCGTAGTCCCGGAAATCCGGCAGGTCCAAGTCCTGGAGGAGGAGCCCGCCGTTGGCATGCGGGTTCGCTCCCATTCGGCGCTCCCCCTTTGGGGCGAGTTCCGCAAGTTCCGGCAGGAGCCGGCCACTCTCGTCGAACAATTCCTCGGGCTTATAACTCCGCATCCAGTCTTCCAGCTGCTCCAAATGTTCGCCCTCGGTGGCGAGCGCCGCCAAAGGGACCTGGTGCGAGCGGAAAGAGTTTTCGGCGGGCAACCCGTCTACGAACTTTGGTCCTGTCCAGCCTTTGGGCGAACGCAGAACGATCATCGGCCACTGCGGTCGCTCGGAGAAACCATGCTCGCGCGCTTCGCGCTGAATTGATCGTATCTCGGCGAGCGCTGAATCCATAGCCCCCGCCATGAGTTGATGCATGGCGCCGGGATCGTCACCCTCGACGAAGTGCGGTTTGTGGCCGTACCCGGCCAGAAGGCTCGAGAGTTCATCGTTGCGCAAACGCGCCAACACTGTAGGGTTGGCGATCTTGTAGCCGTTCAAGTGCAGGATGGGAAGAACTGCGCCGTCGTGCACCGCGTTGAGAAATTTGTTGGAGTGCCAGCTGGCAGCGAGGGGTCCTGTCTCAGCCTCTCCGTCGCCGATGACACATGCGGCCAATAATGCGGGATTATCGAACACCGCGCCGTAAGCATGCATCAGCGAGTAACCCAATTCGCCGCCTTCGTTAATCGAGCCGGGAGTTTCGGCTGAGGCATGACTGGGAATCCCACCGGGAAATGAGAACTGGGTGAACAGTTTCCTGATTCCCTCTGCATCCTGCGAGATGTGGGGATAGAACTCGCTGTACGTCCCCTCCAGGTAAGTATTGGCTACCATGCCGGGTCCGCCGTGCCCGGGCCCACAAACATAGATCACACTGAGGTCATTCTCTTTGATGAGCCGGTTGAGATGGACGTAAATGAAATTGAGGCCCGGCGTTGTTCCCCAGTGGCCGAGAAGTCTGCGCTTGACATGCTCGACGGTCAGCGGCACGCGCAGCAGGGGATTGTCGTATAGATAGATCTGCCCAACGGAGAGATAGTTCGCGGCACGCCAATACGCATTCATTCGTCGCGCGTCTTCGGCGGTCAGTGGCCCTTCTAGTTTCATAGTGTGCGGTCTGGCGATTATCCCTCAATCATGGTGATGCCAGTTTTTATGACGCATAAAACGTGCGCTGGCGCCCGTTTCCGGTTTGAGACGGCTGAGTGCTTTGTTCTTGAACAAGGGAGCCGGACGTCAGCCCGGGCTGGGTAATCCGGACACAACTCTGAACGTATCACGCGCGATGAGCAACTCTTCATCAGTCGGTATTACCCAGACCGCAATGGGGGATGAGCCTGAGTCAATGCGACCTTCCTCACCGCCTGCAACTGCGCTGTTGCGCGCCTCGTTCAGCTCGAGCCCCAACTGGTTCAGGTTTGCGCAGATCCGCGCGCGAATCTCCGGGGAGTTTTCACCGATGCCACCTGTGAAGACTACTGCGTCCGCGCCGTTCATCGCGGCCAGGAAAGCCCCTATGTACTTCCTGGCTCGCTGGCAGAAGATGTCGATGGCGAGCGTGGCGCGCCTATCCTGATGTTCCTTCTCCTCGGCGAGAAGTTCCCGCATGTCGCTCGTCAATCCGGAAATCCCAAGCAACCCGGATTGCTTGTTGAGCAGGGAATCTACCTCGCGCGATGAAAGGCCCTCCTTCGTGCCAATGAAATCGCATACTGCGGGGTCGAGGTCGCCGGAACGCGTGCCCATTACCAGCCCCTCGAGCGGAGTGAAACCCATCGAGGTATCGATCGATTCTCCCTCGACAATCGCGCATGCCGATGCGCCGTTACCCAGATGAAGGGTGATGATCCGTGTATCCTGCCTGCTGCGTTGCGTGAGCTGCCTGTACCTGTACGCAACATATCGGTGGGACGTGCCGTGAAAGCCGTACCGTCTGACGCCGTACCTGCGGTAAAACTGATAGGGAATGGCGTAAATGTGAGCCTGCTCGGGGATTGTATGATGAAAAGCGGTGTCGAACACAGCGACGGCAGGCGTCGCCCTTCCAAGTGCAGACCATGCCGCCGTGATACCG
>JANPKW010000031.1:0-27030 GCA_031426255.1 Gemmatimonadaceae bacterium
CCGCCCCCCGCAGTCCGCAATACGTCCGCAGTCCGCAATCAGCTCAGTCCGCCCCCCGCAGTCCGCAATACGTCCGCAGTCCGCAATCAGCTCAGTCCGCCCCCCGCAGTCCGCAATACGTCCGCAGTCCGCAATGTCTATGGCGCGCGTGCACTAAGTACGGCGGTCATTCCCGCAAAGATTCTCGGCTGTTCGTGATCGACGATGATTGCGGTCACTCCATACGGCGTCACGCGAACGACTTCTGCAACCGCTGCTGGTACGGCAGGCGCGGGATAACGCGGATCGATCGTGTTGTCCATCAGCGTGAACTGGTCCCCTACTCGCACGCCGCTGTTGGCGCGCGATGTCAGGATTATGTAGCTCTGCAGCGACGGCAACACGGGATCATTCTCGACGTAGATGACCTTTTCTGCCGGGCCCGACTGTACTGCCGTTGGACGGCCGACTGACGGCTGGAGAGCCTCCAGTGACATCACACGCTGGTCGAGCAGAATCTCACTGAACTGGCGTACCACCCTCGCAAGCGCGGGCTCGCCTGGCTTCATCGATTCGACGCGAAGAATGGCGGTCGGGATTACGACCTGAACGTCCTCGCCGATAACAGGTCCGAGCCGGTAGGCGAGCAGAACTTCCCCTGGTTGTCCGACGGAAACGCGTGGGAGCTCAACAAAGATCCTGTCCTTGATCTGGAAGCGCCTGCTTCCGGCTGAGATGAGAATTCCGGGTCTGTCATACGCTGCGGCAAGACGGCCGCTACCGCTTGGCCCGCCGCGGCGGGTGCTGAACGGCGCCGACTCGATTTCGCCGGCGGGAACGCCAGACGACGACTGCCTGCCTACTACTTCGCCATCGGATTGAATGCGATCACCAACCATCGACGGATTTGTCGAGAAGACTGTTTCAGTGCTCTTGGCGGGGACCGGCGTGGTGCTCACGCGCGCCAGAACTTCCGGCCTCACTTCGCTTGCGGGGATACGGATATTCTCGCCCGGATAGATCCAGTGAGGATTCTCGACGACGTCGGTATTCCGCTGGAATACATCGGGCCAGCGGAACGGGTCCTTGAGGTAAGCCTTGGCCAAGTCCCACAGGGTATCGTCGCGCTTTACAACGTGAACTACCTCGTCCGGTCCAGCCGTCACGACCGTGAAAGTGGGCCACGGCTTCTTCGTCGGCGGAGTCGGCGTCGGGTTCGCGGGAGTAGTTGGTGCCGGCGTTGGTGGCGCAGGCACCGGCGTCTGCGCACTTGCGAGCGACCCAGTTGCGCCGAGGACGAGCGAGCCCGTCAGCACCGTGAGAACCCTGGAAATGCGACGGGAAGAGGCAGCTCTATGGACCAGCATCAGTTGCTCCGCGATAATCGGATTTTACCAGTCCCGGAGAGACCCGGATTGGCACGAGTGATTCGCTAAGCCTCTGACTCCTTACCGGCCCTGAGGGTCACGAACGCCCCTCACCGGTCAATCCATGGCGGCCGAGTGCGCCTCGACCGCCATGTCGATCCTTGGCGCTGTTAGAACGGCAGATCGTCGTCCTGATCCTCGAGCGCAGCCGGGAAGTCATCAAACGTCTCGCTTGACCGGCCACCGCTACCGCCACCGCTACGGGCCGGCGCCTTCGAACGCGAGGGTTCTGAATCCAAATCGAAGTCGCCTCCCTTCCCGCCTCCGCCGCCCATCATCAGCAGCTCACGGACATTGATCTCCGTGGTGTAGCGCGTCTGTCCCTCTTTATCCTTCCACTGGCTGTAATCGATGCGGCCTTCAACATAGAGCCGGTCCCCCTTCTTGCAGTACCGCTCGACGACATCGGCAAGCGTGGAGAACTTGGTGTTCCAGACGACACACCGGTGCCATTCCGTTTTCTCCTGCTTCTCGCCGCTCGGGCTGTTCCACTGTCGCCCGGTCGCAAGTGAAAAGGTCGCGACCTTGCCGCCGTTGTTCGTCGTGCGAATCTCGGGATCGCTGCCGAGGTTTCCGATAAGCATGACCTTGTTAAGACTCCGACTCACAGTTGCCTCCCGGCGAGATTGGTTGCGCTGTCATCAAGTGTAAGCGGTGTGACGTAATTCAAGCACGCCGCGCTTTCGCCTACATCATCATTTTGCCGCTACGGCGAAGGACAAGAGCATCCTCGACCGGGTCCCTATAGTAATTCTTACGGCGCGAGATCTCCTCGAACCCACGCGATCTGTATAGCCTGCGCGCAGCGTCGTTCGATTCACGCACCTCGAGGACAGTCATCGTCGCGCCGCGCCTGTTTGCTTCGTCAAGCGTTGCGTCGAGGAGCCGGGCGCCAAGTGCAGCGCCTCGAAACGGCGGATCGACAGCGATGTTCAGAACTTCGGAGTCTTCGTACAGAGCCATCGTCAACACATAGCCGCCAATGATTCCCGACGCTTCGTCTACGGCGACAAGAAAGATAGCCTGCGGAACATCGACCATAGTTCTGAAGTCGGCGGCGGACCAAGGATCCACGAACGAAACTTTCTCGATGCGAACTATGTGCTCGAGATCAGCTTCCACGGCCCGTCTCAGCTTGAACGTCAACTTGTCGAAAGCGGCCTACCGTGAGCCGCTTCCCACTTCACCTGCGCCTCGGCGAGGCGGCCATATATTGGCTCCCACGTGTCGATGTCGCACGGTCCTGCGTCGATTATCGACCCCAGGACATTCGCCGTTGCCCGTGCATGTGGGGCCCGCGCGAACACGCTCGCGTCGAGCAGCTTGCCCGACGCTGAAACAATCACTGCACCCGCTTCCTTTGCGAGCACGGCAACAGCGGACTCTGCAACAATTGCCGGCGTGCCCTGCTCGGTTACGGAGCTCGTCGAAATGTCGAACACTCCTGCGAACAACTCTCCACGCATCGCGGGAAGCGTCGCCATGTACCTGCCCGGTTCCGCGCCCGCCACCATCAACATCAGCGATGAAACCGGGAAGAGCTGGCGATTGCTCCCGACAGCGATTCCTTTTGCGATCGACGCGGCAACGCGAAGACTTGTGAAGCTTCCCGGGCCGGAGCCGCAGACGACGCGGTCCAGTTGAAAGGGCTTCACCCCTGCGGCATCGAGCGCGTGTGCGACCATCGGGAAGAACTTCTCATCCCTTCCCCCCCTCCCCGGAATGTCCGAATCAGGAAGCTGCGACTCGGCAATTACCGTAAGGTCGCGGATGACGGCGACACTGCCGGCATACGTTGACCCGTCGAGCGCGAGAGTGAGGCCTAAGCTCATCCTGCCAGCAGGATCCGGCGCGTCGGATCCTCCGCGAGATATTCGATGTCGATGTGAACGTGGCCCTCTGGCAACATATCCCCCGCTCGCTCCGGCCACTCCACGATGACCACCGCCCGCTCGGCCATTATGTCATCCCAGCCGATGTTGGTGAGCTGCGCCGCATTGTCGAGCCGATAAAGATCGATGTGATAAACCGGCGACCTCGCGGCCTCGTAACGATGCACGAGCGCATACGTCGGGCTCGTGACGGGCTCGGTGACTCCGTAACCCTCGCAGATCGACTTGGCCAGAGTTGTTTTGCCCGCGCCCAGCTCGCCGGACAGCGATACGATGAGCGGCGGCTGGCTCGCCTCACCAAACTCAAAACCCCAGCGCTTGAGTCCAGCTTCATCGAGGGTGAGCCCGCCTTTCGCAGCAAGCGGCGGGACTACATGCCGGTGAGCGTGCACTAACGCTCCACCCGGATCGCTGACAGCGAGCCGCGCGAGCGCGACCGATTCCTGTCCGACTTCGCGCGAACCTCGAACAGCTGGTCGCGCAGCCGGGCAGCGGTCTCGAAATCGAGATTCGTTGCTGCTTCCTTCATTTCCTTCTCGAGTTGCTCGATCATCTTCACCGGATCCTTACCATAATTCGGCGAAGCCTCGGCAACCCGGCGTGCCTGCTCCTCGTGTCTCGCCTCACTGCCTTCGCGCGCATCTGCCACACGAGTGATGAAGCGTACCTGATCCATGCTCTTGATCACCGATGTCGGCGTGATACCGTGCAGGACATTGTACTCGCGCTGCGTCTCGCGTCGGCGCTTCGTCTCCTCCATCGCGCGCTCCATCGAGCCCGTGATCCTGTCGGCATAGAAGATTGCGCGTCCTTCAACATGCCTCGCGGCACGACCGACGGTCTGGATCAGGGACCGGTCGCTGCGAAGGAAACCTTCCTGGTCAGCATCGAGAATCGCGACGAGCGAAACTTCCGGAAGGTCGAGACCTTCGCGAAGCAGGTTGATTCCAATCAACACGTCGAACTCACCCAGTCGCAGACCGCGGATTATCTCCATTCGCTCGATTGCGTCGATGTCCGAGTGCATGTACCGCACGCGCACGCCCATCTGCTGGAGGTAATCCGTGAGATCCTCGGACATCCGCTTGGTGAGAGTCGTGACGAGCACGCGCTCACCCTTCTTCTCGCGAATCCGGATCTCGTTGAGGAGATCGTCAACCTGCCCTCGCACCGGTCGAATGTCGATTTCCGGATCCACGAGACCAGTGGGCCTGATGATCTGCTCGACGACGACACCTTCGGAAAGCCGAAGCTCGATCTCGCCAGGAGTCGCCGAAACGTTGATTGCGCGCGGAGTCAACGAGAGAAACTCGTCGAACATCAGCGGCCGATTGTCGAGTGCGCTGGGGAGGCGGAAGCCGTAGTCGACGAGTGTGAGCTTGCGGGCGCGGTCGCCATTGAACATTCCGCCGATCTGCGGCAGCGTGACATGCGACTCGTCGACCACGAGCAGAAAATCCTCAGGGAAATAGTCGAACAGACATGCAGGACGCTCTCCCGGCTCGCGGAGCGCGAGGTGTCGTGAATAGTTTTCGATACCTGCGCACGTGCCGATCTCGAGCATCATCTCGATGTCGAAGTTGGTACGCGACTCGAGCCTTTGCGCTTCCAGCAACTTCCCTGTCGCGCGCAATTCCGTGAGGCGACCGCCCAACTCGTCCTTGATGAGCTCAACTGCGCGCTGAATAGTTGGGCGCGATGTCACGAAGTGTTTTGCCGGATAGATCGCGGCTTTCTGCAGGTCCGCAATCACCTCACCGGTGAGCGGATTGATCTTCGAGATCTTTTCGATCTCGTCACCCCACATCTCGACGCGGACCCCCTGCTCTTCATAAGCCGGAAGGATCTCGACGGTGTCGCCTCGCACCCGAAACGTCGCGCGATCGAACATTACGTCGTTTCGCGAATATTGGATCTTCACCAGCGAGCGCAGGATCTCATCGCGCGGAATTCGCTGACCACGCGTGAGGGTGACCATCTGCTCGCGGTAGCTGCGCGGGTCGCCAAGCCCGTAGATCGCTGACACCGTTGCAACGATGATGACATCCTCGCGCTCCATCAGACTCGACGTCGCGCGCAGTCTCAGCCTGTCGATGTCCTCATTGATCGACGCGTCTTTCTCGATGTAGGTATCGGTCGTGGGGACGTACGCTTCCGGCTGGTAGTAGTCGTAATACGATATGAAGTACTCGACCGCGTTGTTCGGGAAGAAACTCTTGATCTCGCCATAGAGCTGCGCCGCAAGCGTTTTGTTATGGGAGAGAACCAGGGTCGGCTTGCCGAAATTCCTGATGACGTTCGCAACCGTCATGGTCTTCCCGGATCCGGTGACGCCCAGCAGGGTCTGGAACCGATCCCCCCTCTCGAGCCCGTGCGTCAGCTCGGCTATAGCCCTGGGCTGGTCACCGGCGGGCTGGAACGGCGCCTGGAGGTTGAATTCGGCTTTCGGGGTCACGCCTAAATATAATGCCCTATCGGCCTTTCTTCGGTACAATCAGCCGTCGCTGGCCAGGCGCTCCTTGCGGGTGACTTCCGTTACTCCCTTAACCCGGCGGGCCGCCTTCAGGACCTTCTGGAGGTGGGCAAGGTTTTCGACCTCGACTGCCAGAGCGCCGGTAACGTGGCCGTCTGCCGAGGCGAGTTCGAAAGAACGGATATCCGTATCGGTACCTGATACGGCAGCGGCGAGGTCGGCGTAGAGGCCCCGCCGGTCGGTCGCGTCGAGCACCAGCCGGACCATGAAGCGCTCGCCCTCCAATTCCTTCCAGTCGATATCGAGCCGGCGCTCGGGCTCTAGATCGAGCATCAGAAGATTCGGACAATCGGCCCTGTGAATGCTCACCCCGCGGCCGCGAGTGACATAACCGACAACGGGGTCGCCCGGGACAGGCTGACAGCATTGCGCATAGCGCACCATCAAACCGTCGACTCCCTGGATACGCACGCCCTTGGGCGTTCCGCGCATCTTGTCGACGATCCAGTCGAGCGGGCCCGGCTTCGGAGGCGCCGGCGCAGCTTCCTCTTCAGGATAGAGGTGCTTCATCACCTGCATCACGCCGATGTCACCCTGGCCGATCGATGCAATCAGGTGGTTTGCGTCGTTCAGCTTCATTGCCTCAGCGGCAATCTCCAGCTGTGCATCATCCGGCTTCAGGAGGCGGCGCCGTTTTACTTCGCGAAGCAGTATTTCCCTGCCCAGCTTTCCAGATGTGTTCTGCTCCTCGATACGCAGACGCTGACGGATCTTGTGCCGCGCCCTGCCCGTCCGCACATGCTGAAGCCAGTCACGGCTTGGCTTCTGATTCGGGTCCGTGATGATCTCGACAGTATCCGAATTCTTGAGCTCCCTCGCGAGCGTCGCCTGCCGGCCGTTGATGCGCGCGCCGCGAGTGTGAAGACCGACCTCAGTGTGCACCGCGAAGGCAAAATCGATTGGCGTCGCGCCCTTCGGAAGCTGGATCACATCGCCAGTTGGCGTGAACACGAAGATCTCGTCCTGATAGAGATCGAGCTTCAGAAATTCGAGGAACTCATCGGGTGTTTTCGCGTCGAGCTGCAGCTCGAGCACCTGCCGGAACCAGTGCAGCGCGCGATCGAGCTCGTCCGCACTCTTGGCGTTTTCCTTGAAGCGCCAGTGCGCCGCAATTCCGTATTCTGCAGTGCGGTGCATCTCACGCGTGCGAATCTGAATCTCGAACAGCTGCTTGCCGGGACCGAAGATAGTCGTGTGCAGCGACTGGTAGCCGTTCGACTTCGGCTGCCCTACATAGTCTTTGATCCGCTCCTGCAGAGGCGTGAACTTCTCGTGAATGACGCCCAGCGCGTGATAACAATCGGGCACCGTGTCCACGAGTACGCGGATCGCCATGAGATCATAGATCTCCTCGTAGGGCTTGTCCCACTTCGTCATCTTCTTGTAGATCGACCAGAGGTGCTTGGGCCTGCCGGTCACTTCGACGTTCGGAATTCCCGCCCCAACCAGCAGGTCCTGCAACGGATCGCTGAGTGAGGAGATCGTCATCTCGCGCTCTGCTCGTCTTTTCGCGACGAGCTTCGCAAGGGACTTGTACTGGCCGGGCTCGATGTGCTTGAACGCAAGGTCCTCGAGCTCCCACCTGATGCGCGCCATTCCGAAGCGATGCGCGAGCGGCGCGTAGAGATCGCGCGTCTCCTGCGCAATGCGACGACGCTTTTCTGCCGGGAGATAATCCAGCGTGCGCATGTTGTGCAGACGATCGGCAAGCTTGATCAGGATCACTCGCGCATCCTTCGCGATCGACAGCAGCAGCTTGCGGTAGTTCTCGACCTGCCGCTCCTGCGACGAGTTGAGCGGCAGATGACCAATCTTGGTCAGGCCATCGACGATCTGCGCGATCTCGGCACCGAAGATGGACTCGATCTCGGCCACCGATACGTTCGTATCCTCGACGATGTCATGGATGAGTCCACTGGCAACCGTTACCGTGTCGAGCTGAAGATCCGCAAGAATCTTCGCGACCTCAACGCAGTGCGAAACGAAGTTTTCCCCGGATAGCCGCTTCTGCCCCAGGTGCGCCGTCTCGCTGAACCGGTATGCGCGAACAAGCAACTCGTGGTCGAGTCGCTCGGGTAGCGGCTGGCCACCGTCATTCCAGCCGGGGATTACCGCGTGGGCTGCTACCGCGGTCACAGGGGGTTAACTCGCATGGCTTCTGGGAATATTGCGAGCGGTGTCGGTAAAGACAAACATCCACAGGCCTCAGACCTCAGGCCTCAGGCGTCAGTCATTAAATCTTGAAGAAGAACGACATAGGCTTCAGGCCTCAGTCTGGGGAGTCGTCAGGCGCGAGTCGCAGTCTGGACCCGTGCCCGAGGCCTGCGTCGACTGAGGCCTGAAGCATATGTTGTTTTTCAGTGAGGTTTAGTGACACAGGCCTGAGGCCTGACGTTTGAGCCTTGGGTCGTCCGCCGTTCAGAGCAAACCGGCCTCGGCGAACGAGATATAACGCCCCCTCCCAATAATGATGTGATCCTGCACCGGGATGTCGAGCACGCGCCCGGCCTGAACGAGTTGCTCAGTCGTTATGCGGTCATCAGGCGACGGCGTGGGATCCCCGCTCGGATGATTGTGAACGAGAATGATTGCTGCCGCATTCTCGGCAATTGCTTCACGAAACACCTCACGAGGATGAACGAGCGATGAGTTCAACAAGCCCCGCGTCACCGTGATGTCCCGTTCCAGACGGTGCTGCGAGTCCAGCACAGCAACGTGAAACTCCTCGACCGGCAAGTCCTGCAGCCGCTCGGCGAATATCTGATGCACATCGCGCGGCCCCCGTATCGGCACACCGTCTTCACGCTCCTCCGCGGCCATGCGGCGACCAAGTTCGAGCGCTGCATGAATCGCGACGGCGCGCGCTGTTCCCACACCATCGATCGCAGTCAGCGCCGCCACCGGTTGTGACGACAACCTGCGAAGGGACCCATGCGCCGACGCAAGAACTTCGTGGCCCAGCCTCACTGCTGAATTTTTCTCCGACCCGCTGCCGAGGAGAATTGCGAGCAGCTCGGAAGAGCTCAACGCACGTGCGCCGTGGGACTTCAAGCGCTCGCGAGGACGCTCTGCACTCGGCAACTCCATTATGACCGACGCCAAAATTAAGATCTCCGTTCCAGTTCGAACGAGAGTTCTAGCAGATTGGGGTCTGCTAATTCACATCGTCTCGCGACGCCGGCAATCAGGAATCCGCAGAACGGCGGGCGATCAGGTCGCCACGCCGTGACACTTTTTGAACTTCTTGCCTGACCCACACGGGCACGGATCGTTACGCCCAACGTTCTCCCAGTTTGCCGGAGCTGCGTTTGCCGCTGCCGACAACGTGCGAACACGCCCGGCCCCGGTCACAATCGGCTCCGCGCGTGCGACGGGCTTTTTCGACAACGGCTCGCCTGGTCCGATTTCCACAACATCATCACGCTCGCCGTTCCCGTTTACTGACTCCTCGGAGACGATGTCCTCCAGCACACCAAGCGCGTTGTAGCGCCGGGTGGGCGCAGCGGGCCGCCCGCCGTCGTCGCCATAATCGGGCGCCGGCTCGAACGAAATCTGCGCCCGCAGGAAACGCTCGCTGAACGTGTGATAGATGTCGTTCATTAGGTCTACGAACATCGAATACGCCTCGTGCTTGTACTCGATGAGCGGATCCTTCTGCCCCCACGACCGGTAATGGATCGCGTTGCGCAGCTGGTCGAGATCGTACAGGTGATCCTTCCACTTCTCGTCCAGCACGTTGAGCATCACGAGCGCGAGCAGCTGACCTGCGTACTCAGCAAGACCCTCGATCTTTTCGTCGAACGCCTTCTTCGCAGCAGCAACCGCAACCTCCTGCGCCTGCGTAAGCGCAACAGGCTTCTCCGCTTCCTCCTCGAACTCGGGAACGCTCAGCAGGTAATGCATGAGCAGATCCTGCCTGAGGATTCCGAAATCCCAATCCTCGATCTCGTCGAACACGGCAAGCGTGTTCTCGACGCGCCGGGCGACGCCCTTTTCCAGCATCTTGATCGCTTCGCCCTTCAGCTCCTCGCCGCCATCGAGCGCAAACGATCGAAGCGAATAAATCACCTCACGCTGCTGATTCATCACGTCGTCGTAGTCGAGCAGCCGCTTTCGCGACTGAAAGTTCTGGAGCTCGACACGTTTCTGCGCCTGCTCGATCGACCGCGTGATGAGGGGATGCGTCAGCATCTCGCCCTCTTCCGCACCCATTCGATCCATCAGCTTCGCGATCCTGTCGCTGCCGAAAAGACGCATGAGATCGTCTTCGAGCGAAAGGAAGAACTGGGACGATCCCGGATCACCCTGGCGGCCCGCTCGACCGCGCAGCTGCCTGTCGATTCGCCGTGACTCGTGCCGCTCGGAGCCGATGATGTGAAGCCCGCCACACTCGACAACTTCCTGGGGATTGTTCTCGGCATCCTTCACTACGGACGGCTTCGAAACTGTTACGCCTTCGCCGAGTTTGATGTCGGTTCCGCGGCCGGCCATGTTCGTTGCGATCGTGACCGCGCCGGGCTGGCCCGCGCTCGCCACGATTTCCGCCTCACGCTGGTGATACTTCGCGTTGAGAACGTTGTGGGTGATGCCCTGCCGCTTGAACATTCGCGAAAGGGTCTCGGACACGTCGACGCTGACCGTTCCGACGAGCACCGGGAATCCAAGCTTGTGGAGGCGCTCGGTCTCCTCGAGAATCGCGTTGTATTTCTCGCGCCGTGTCTTGTAGACGAGATCCTGGCGGTCGTCACGAATGACGGGCCGGTTTGTCGGAATTACCGAGACTCCGATCTTGTAGATCTGGTGGAACTCAGATTCCTCTGTCTCTGCCGTACCGGTCATGCCGGCGAGCTTCGAGTACATGCGGAAGTAGTTCTGGATGGTGATCGTCGCCATCGTCTGAGTCTCACCCTTCACCTGCACGCCTTCCTTCGCTTCAACCGCCTGGTGCAGTCCCTCGGACCACCGGCGACCCGGCATCGTGCGACCCGTAAATTCGTCGACGATCAGGACCTGACCCTCCTGCACGACGTAGTTCACATCCTTTTCATACAGCGAGTGCGCGCGCAGCAGCTGGTGCACGATGTTGAGACGCTCGCTCTTCGCCGCATACTCGCGGTTGATCTCGCCACGCGCCGCGAGCTTCTCCTCCGCAGTCATGTCCGGATCCTTGTCGATCCGATGCACTTCCTGCGAGATGTCAGGCAGTACGAACTCGTCAGGATCGTTCGGCGACATGAACTCGACGCCGCGATCGGTGAGGTGAACGCTGTGCCCCTTCTCATCGAGCACGTAGAGCAGCTCTTCCTCGGTCTCACGGAACTGCTGCTTGGACGCAGGAAGCTTGCGGTCGGCTAGATGCTGCAGCTCCATCTTCTGTACGAGCTGCTTCACTCCCGTTTCCTGAAGAACCTTGAGCAACCGCTTATTCGTAGGAGAGCCAAGTCGCGCCTGGTACAGTTTCAGCGCGGCGGACTCAGTGTCCCCTGCTTCGAAGGCGCGCTCACCGTCTGCAACGAGGACGTTCGCAAGATCGCTCTGCTTCTTTACGAGCCGCGCGACATTCGCGTTGTGCATCGCGTACTCGGCGTCAGACTCGTTGCCGACCGGGCCGGAAATAATGAGCGGCGTTCTCGCTTCGTCGATGAGCACTGAATCGACTTCATCGACGATCGCGTAAACGTGCTCGCGCTGCACGCGCTGGTCGTTCGAGACGACCATGTTGTCGCGCAGGTAATCGAACCCGAATTCGTTGTTGGTGCCGTACGTAATGTCCGATTCGTACGCGGCGCGGCGCTCACGCGTCCCCGGCTCGGTATCATCGAGGCATCCAACCGAGACCCCGAGGAACCTGTATACATGCCCCATCCACTCGGAGTCACGACGGGCGAGGTACGAGTTGACCGTGATGAGATGCGCGCCTTTTCCGGGCAACGCGTTCAGGTAAAGCGGCAGCGTCGCGACAAGGGTCTTTCCCTCACCGGTCGCCATCTCCGCAATACGGCCCATGTGAAGCTGCACACCACCCATGAGCTGGACATCGTAGTGAATCATGTTCCACACGAGGTCCTGCCCTGTGACCTTGACGGTCGTGCCAACGAGCCTGCGAGCCGCCTCGCGTACAGTCGCGAATGCCTCGGGCAGGATGTCATCGAGAATCTCCGCGGTTGCGTCGCGCAGCTCGCCCTCAACACCGCCCTGTCCATCAGCACCGCCCAGCTCGAGATCGATCTCCTCGCGCGCGGCAGGGTCAGCGGCTGTTCGCTTCTGCTCCTTCAGCTCAACAACGCGTGCCTCGAGCTCTCCCGTCGCTTCGCGGATCCGTTCGCGAAAACGCTCAGTCTGCGAGCGCAGCTCCTCATCGGAGACCGACTGAAGCCGCCCGTACTCGACGTTTATCGCGTCGACGATCGGCTGAATGCGCTTCTTCTCGCGATCATGCCTCGTCCCGAACACGCCCGCCAACATCCCCTTAAGCATTTCCCTTTCCTTTGACCGGAACCGCGTCGCGGCTCAGCCGGCGCGTGGCCTGTATAGTTTCGCGGCGGAGATGTAAGCCTCCACCGATTCTGCAACAAACCCCGTCACGGGAAGCCCTTGATAAAGCCGTTCCCGAACCTCGGTGGACGACACGTCAACCCGCCTCGTCGTCACAACCTCAACACCATCCAGCCCCTCGGCATCGTCCCCGCGCGACAGGACTGCAATGCTCGCCAGCTCCCTCACGCGCTCAGGATCCTTCCACCTGGGAAGAGACTTGGCCGAGTCGAGGCCGAGGAGCAGAATCAGCTCCGCGCCAGGGTTCTGGCCATTCAGTATTCCCAAAGTATCAACCGTGAAAGATAACCCGCCGCGACGTATTTCCACGTCGCTCACCTCGAACCGGGGGTCTCTGCCAAATACCAGGCGCACCATCTCGAGCCGTTGGTCCGGGGACGGTCCGCTGTCATCCAGCCCTTTCAGGGGATTGGCGTGAGCCGGAACGACGTAGAGTCGATCCAGCCTCAGCGCCTCGAATGCATCCGAAGCGATGATAAGGTGCCCGACATGCGGGGGATTGAACGAGCCCCCAAGGACACCTATACGCAAGCTCTACTGGGATGCAGTCGCGGCCGGAGCCACTCCGCAGGCTCTCACCACGTCGCGATCGTTGGGGTAGGTCTTGTGCATCTGCACGCAAAGGTCGCGAGCATCATCACGGTAGCTGATCTCCTGATACGCAGTGTGCAGACGCAGGTAAGCCTCGCGCGTGATCTTCGCCTGCGGATGCAGCCTTATCACGTCCTTGAAGTAGATGATTGCTGAGTCGTACGCCTTTCGCTTCAGGTAGTGATACCCGTTCTCGTAATCCTTTGTCGCAAACCATTCATCGAGCTTCGCCAGATGCCCGGTAGCGACGGTCAGAAGCGGCGACTCGGGATAAAGTGCCTGGAGCGTCTGAAACTGAGTCATCGCGTTCTCGCCATACTCAGCGTCGAGCGCGGGGCGGCGCCACATCCTCTGGTACGCAAGCCCCGACGCCAGCAGTGCATCGTCGGCGAGCGAGTCCTGCGGCATCAGTTCATACACCCGGCTGAACGACTTCGCGGCAAGCAGGTCATCACCGCGCTTCTCCTGCGCACGGGCGAGATGCATGTAGGCGGTCGTGATGCGTGGGTCGCGGGGCGAGAGCTCAGTCGTAAGGCGATCGAATGCCAGCGCCGCATTTTCCCAGCGCTTCGCGTTGAACTCCGTCATCGCGGCCTGATACAGGGCATCCGTACTGCCGAACGATCCGGCATTGAATACCGGCTTGCAGGCAGTTGCTGCGAGAATGCCAATTAAAAGAAATCGCTTCAGGCTCATGCGTACTCTCCTACCCGCTCGGATGCAGGGAGTTCAACGGCCTTTCGGCCGATCGATAGGTAGACAAACCCCTGCTCAGCCATTTTTTCCGGATCGTAAAGGTTTCGCCCATCGACTATCACAGGACGGCGCAGCAGTGCCTTCACCCGCGAAAAATCAGGGTGCCGGTACTCATTCCAATCGGTGACGACGACGAGCGCATCGGCGCCGCTCAGCGCGTCATAACCGGTTTCTGCATAAGTGATTCGGTCGCCAAGCTTGTGCCTGGCCTCCTTTATCGCCGCGGGGTCGTGCGCGCACACCGTGGCGCCTGCTTCCAGCAAATCCTCGATCAGCGTGATCGACGGCGCATCGCGCATGTCATCGGTCTGCGGCTTGAACGCCAGACCCCAGACGGCAATGCGAAGCCCCGACAGATCGTCGCCCAGTGTCTGGCGAAGCTTCTGGGCAAGGCGGAGCTTCTGGCCCTGGTTAACATCCTCGACAGCACTGAGGACTTTCAGCTCCATGCCCATGTCCCCGGCGGTCCGCACAAGTGCCTTCACATCCTTCGGAAAGCACGATCCGCCGTAACCGGGGCCGGGAAACAGAAATGAAGGACCGATGCGCGAATCACTCCCGATGCCACGTCGAACCATGTCGACGTTCGCGCCAACTCGCTCACACAGATTCGCTATTTCGTTCATGAAGGAAATACGCGTCGCCAACATTCCGTTCGCCGCATACTTGGTCATCTCTGCGGAAGCGATATCCATGAAGATGACGGGATTACCCGTGCGAACGAAGGGTGCATAGATCTCGCTCATCGCATCGCGGGCGAAGTCGCTCTCGACACCAAGCACGACGCGATCCGGCTTCATGAAATCGTCGACCGCGGCGCCTTCCTTCAGGAACTCAGGATTGCTGCACATGTGGAACGGGAAACGTGCCTCTTTCGCGATTTCAGCAGCCACCTTACCTGCGGTTCCGACCGGCACCGTCGACTTGGTGACGATGACCATCTCGCGTGTCATGTGCCTGCCGACTTCACGCGCAACAGCGAGCACATGCTGAAGGTCAGCCGACCCATCTTCATCGGGAGGCGTGCCTACCGCTATGAAGAGCACGTCGGCCGAGGCGATCGCTGCAGGAATGTCGGTGGTAAAAGTGAGACGGCCGTCCTGCTGGTTGCGCTCTACGAGATCCTCGAGACCAGGCTCGTAAATCGGCAGAATGTTCTTCTTCAGCCCGTCGATCTTTGACTTGACGACATCCGCGCACATCACATCGCTACCAGTTTCTGCGAGGCATGCACCAACGACGAGCCCGACGTAACCAGTTCCTATAACTGAGATATTCATGAATTACTTGTGATTCAGGCGATGGCGAGGCCGGCGCGCACGAGGCCGGCAGTCGCGTTTCGCGTATCGACGAGGAGGGCGGCGAGGTTGACTACGCGCTGGTAGTCAATCGACGAATGATCAGTCACGATGACGACAGCGTCGGCGGCAGCGAGCTCTTCATCGGTCAATGAGACGCTCGCGCGTTCATGTCCCTCTTCGCGAAAGGACGCCACATGCGGGTCATGATAAGCGACGACTGCGCCCTGTTCCTCGAGCATGCGAATGACATCCAGCGCGGGGCTTTCGCGCATGTCGTCGATGTCCTTCTTATAAGCGACTCCCAGCACCAGCACCCGGCTTCCATTCACCGGCTTGCGTGACGTATTGAGAGCATGCGACACACGATCGACTACAAGTGCCGGCATTTCACTGTTGATCTCACTGGCGAGGTCGATGAACCGCGTCTTGTAGTTGAGAGTCCGCATCTTCCACGCGAGGTAGTGTGGATCGAGCGGAATGCAGTGGCCGCCAATTCCCGGCCCCGGCGTGAACTTCATGAAACCGAATGGCTTCGTTGCCGCTGCGTCGATGACTTCCCACACGTTGACGCCAAGCTTGTCGCAAACGATCTGCATCTCGTTGACGAGACCGATGTTGACTGACCTGAACGTGTTCTCGAGAAGCTTCACGAGCTCAGCCGTCTCGGTGCTGGACACCGGGACGATTCGCTCGAGGCACGACTGGTATAGCGCGCTCGCGACTTCAGTACACGCCGGTGTGATTCCACCCACGACTTTCGGCGTGTTCCTGGTGTTCCATACGGGATTGCCTGGATCGACCCGCTCCGGACTGAACGCAAGGAAGACATCTTCACCAACAATGAGTCCCTCCGCCTCGAGCTTGGGTTGCATCAGCTCACGTGTCGTGCCCGGATAGGTCGTGCTCTCGAGAACGATCAACAGTCCCGGATGCGCGTTCCGCGCAATTGCGTCGGCCGCTGCGATGATGTACGTCATGTCCGGATCGCGAGTCTTCGCCAGAGGCGTTGGCACCGCGATGGAGATCGCATCCATCTCCCGCAGCCTCGATTCGTCGAACGTAGCCTCGAACTTCCCGCCATCGACGAGTTGCTTCAGATCCTCGCTGCCAACGTCCTGGATATGCGATTGGCCCGCCATCAGGCCGTTCACCACCCGCTCGCTCACGTCGTAGCCAATCACGCGGAAACCGGCCCGCGCGAACTCGAGGGCCAGCGGTAGCCCGACGTAGCCAAGTCCAACGACACCGATGCACGCAGTGCGGTCCTCGAGCTTTCGAAGCAGCTGATCCTTCATCGTGGTTTCACTCATTGCCATAAAACTCTTTGACAGCTCCAATCACTTCGTCAAGCTGCGACGACGCAAGCTCAGGGTAAATCGGGAGGGAGATCACTTCGGCTGAGGCCTTCTCGCTCTCGGGGAATGCTCCTTTGGTGTAGCCGAGGTATTCGAAGCACGGCTGGAGGTGAAGCGGCAACGGATAGTATACAGAATGCCCGATACCTTTTGCCTTCAGGTGCTCCTGAAGCGCATCCCTGCGCGATACCCTCAGCGTGTACTGATTGTAAATGGACTCGTTCGACGGCTCGACAAACGGAGTCCTGACGTCTGACATCCCTGCGAATGCTGCATTGTAATAAGCGGCGTTACGACGCCGCGCCGAGCTCCATCTCTCGAGATGTGGAAGCTTCGCGAGCAGAATCGCGGCCTGGAGAGCGTCGAGACGGCTGTTGTAGCCTACCTCGTCATGATAGTACGTCTTGAGACCACCGTGGACCCGCAGCGTTCGAAGCCTCGTAGCGAGACCTTCATCCTGCGTAACAACCATTCCGCCGTCGCCGTATCCGCCAAGGTTCTTCGACGGAAAAAAACTGAACGTTCCGATTGTAGCCGCTTCCCCGGCGCGGACTGTGCGCCCGCCGATTCTCCGAGTCGCGCCGATTGACTGCGCTGCATCCTCGATGATCGGCATCCCCGGAACTGCCGCGGCAATTGCATCAATCGGCGCCAGCTGCCCGTAGAGGTCTACGGGGATGATTGCCTTCGTCCTGCTCGTCACAGCAGACGCCGCTGCCTGAGGCGAGACGTTGAAGGTATCCGGATCGATGTCAGCGAAAACCGGGCGCGCGCCGACGTTGTGAATAGCGCCGGCAGTAGCGAAAAAGGTGAACGGGGTAGTTACGACTTCATCATCCCGGCCAGCGCCGATCGCTCGGAGCGAAAGCAGGATCGCGTCGGTGCCATTGGCGCAGCCTATCGCATACCGGGAGTTTGAAAGCTCCGCCACCGCGGTTTCAAGGCGCTCAACCGGGGATCCGAGAATGAAAGTCTGGTCGTCGACGATTGGCATAATCGCCGCGATCATTTCATCGCGAATGGTGGCGTGCTGCGCTTTGAGGTCGAGTAGGGGAACGGCCATTAGTAAGGTATTGGACTAGCCTCTAAAGATGACCGGTTCACACCTTCAGCGGGAGCGGCACGTCGCGCCCGGTTTTCGCCGATTCATAGATGCCGAGGATGAGTTCCAGCGACTTGCGACCAGCCCGCCCGTCGGTCTCGGGCTTCGCGTCCCCTTTGAGCACTGCGAGGACGTTCCGGAAATACCCCTCGTGACCGTACCCGTACACATTGGGTGGATTGCTCTCCATTGCCCGAATCCGGGCGTCGTCGGGCAGCGGATCGGCAAACTCCCAGTGCTCCACCTTGTTGACGGCAGTGCCGCCGATCTTTACGGTGCCCTTCTCCCCGAGCAGGGTGATTGAACCCTCCATGTTCCTCGGGAATGTCAGCATCGTGACCTCGATGACGCCAAGCGCCCCCGAACGAAACCGCATCACCGCAACGCCACTGTCTTCGGTCTCGATTTTCCGCGCAAGCGTCGCTGTTTTCGCCATCACGCTTTCGACTGGCCCCATCAGCCACTGAATGAGGTCAACGTAGTGTGATGCCTGATTCATGAAAGCGCCCCCGTCGAACTCCCAAGTCCCCCGCCAGGGTGCCTGATCGTAGTAGTCCTGTGGCCGCGCCCAGAATACAGTACAGCTCGCCATGAAAATCCTGCCGAACCTGCCTGAATCCACTGCCTGCTTCAGCAGCTTGACCGGCTCATTGAGGCGGTTCTGCTTGATGACAAAGAGATGAACTCCAGCCGCATCGCAGGCAGTGACGAGCTCGTCGGCTCCCTTGAGCGATATTGCCATCGGCTTTTCACACACGACGTGCCTGCCCGCCCTCGCCGCAATGACGCCCTGCGCCGGGTGCAATCCAGACGGGGTCGCGATCGTGACGACGTCGCACTCGACGGCCTCGAGCATTTTCGGGTAGTCAGTAAACCACGGGATGCCCATCGGCTCGGCGATCGATCGCGCGCGCTCCGGATCGGGATCGCATGCTGCAGCGAGCTCGAGCCCGTCGATGCGCGCGATCGCGTCTACGTGGCTCTTTGCTATCCGGCCGCACCCGACGAGCGCGACCCGGAACACTTTGTCCGTCACTCGTTTCCCGCGGGCACGACCTGGCCATTCACGAGCTGGTAGCGGGAGCCGCAGGTCTCGCAGGAGCCGCTGCCCGAGTCCGGGAGCCGCACGCCGCAGCTGCACATCCAGCCGATTCTTCGACCCGGCACGCCAACAACCAGAGCGTATGCGGGAACATCCTCAGTGACCACGGTACCTGCGCCGATGAATGAGTATTCGCCAAGAGTGACGCCGCATACAATCGTTGCATTCGCGCCAATCGTCGCGCCCTTTCTCACGCGCGTGCGCTTGTACTCGTCCTTCCGCGGTACGTGACTGCGAGGATTGATGACGTTGGTGAACACCATCGAAGGTCCGCAGAAAACGTCATCCTCGATCTCGACTGCATCGTAAACCGAGACGTTGTTCTGGATCTTGACGTTGTTGCCGATCCTGACGTCGTTCATCACAACGACGTTCTGCCCGAGCGAGCATCGCTCGCCAATCACGGCTCCGGCGTTGATGTGCGAGAAGTGCCAGATCTTGGTTCCGGCTCCGATCGTCGCACCTTCGTCGACGTAGGCTGATTCGTGTATGAACGTCTTCATTCGATCATGCTATTGGAGCTTCGAGCTCCGCATGCCACTCCTGAATCGACCTCACCGAAGGCCCGCGTGACTTCATCGATAGAATCGCATCGCATGCGGCATTGGCCGCCGAGAGAGTCGTCGTATAGGCCACACCATGCGCAATCGCTGCCTGGCGAAGCGAGTAATCATCCTGTTGGGCGTGTTTGCCGAACGGCGTGTTGATCAGCATCTGCACATCACCGTTCAGGATGAGATCGATTCCGTGCGGACGCCCTTCATGCACCTTGAAGACCCGTGAAACGGGAATGCCACGCCCCTTCAGGTGTCTCGCGGTGCCCTCGGTCCCGATCAACCTGAAACCCATTTCGTGAAAGCGCCGCGCAATTGGCGTTACTGCATCCTTATCGAAATCGTTGACCGTCAGCAGGATCGTACCTGAATCCGGCAGCCCGTTGTCAGCCGCAAGCTGCGCCTTCGCAAACGCCATCCCGAACGACTCGGCCACACCCATCACTTCTCCGGTCGAGCGCATTTCCGGACCGAGAATGGGATCGAATTCGCGGAACTTCGTGAACGGGAACACAGCTTCCTTAACCGAGATGTAGTGCGGGATAATTTCTTCAGTGAAGCCGATGTCTGACAGCTTTTCGCCGAGCATCACGCGCGCGGCCATCGCGGCGAGCGAGACGCCGATAGCCTTCGACACAAACGGGACCGTGCGACTGCCGCGCGGATTTACCTCGATGACGTAGACCTGCCCGTCCTTCACGGCATACTGCACGTTGATCAGACCGACGACACCGAGCGCCTTCGCAAATGCGACTGTGTGCTCGCGCATCTTCGCGAGGTCCTTCTCGCCGATGAGATACGGTGGAAGCACGCACGCCGAATCGCCGGAGTGAATTCCGGCATCCTCGATGTGCTGCATGATCCCGCCGATGACGACGCGCTCGCCATCGGAGATCGCGTCCACGTCGGCCTCGTACGCATCCTCGAGAAACCTGTCGATGAGAACCGGCCTGTCCTCCGATACTCGAACTGCGCGCTCGAAGTAATCCTCGAGGGAGGGAGCATCGTAAACGATTTCCATCGCTCTTCCACCAAGGACGTACGACGGGCGAACCAGAACCGGGTACCCGATCTTGTCGGCGATCGCTATTGCTTCCGGGACGCTGGTCGCTGTCCCGTTCGGCGGCTGCAGCACTCCCAGCTTCCTCGCAATCTCATCGAACCTCCGCCGGTCTTCGGCAATGTCGATGGAGTCAGGGGAAGTGCCGAGGATTGTAACTCCCGCGGCTTCGAGTCCACGCGTCAGTTTGAGCGGCGTCTGGCCACCAAGCTGCACGATCACGCCGAGTGGCTTTTCACGCTCAACAATCTCGAGCACGTGCTCGAGGGTCAGTGGCTCGAAGTAGAGCTTGTCTGAGATGTCGAAATCGGTGGAGACAGTCTCGGGGTTCGAGTTGATCATTATCGTCTCGTAGCCCTGCTCGCGCAGCGCGAGTGCCGCGCGAACGCAGCAGTAATCGAACTCGACTCCCTGCCCGATGCGATTCGGTCCGCTGCCGAGAATGACTACCGATTTTTTTCCGCTGCGCGGCGCCTCGTCTTCCTCATCGTAGCTGCTGTACAGATACGGCGTCGACGACGGGAATTCACCGGCGCAGGTATCCACCATCTTGTATGCCGGCCGTACGCCGAGTTTCCAACGGAGCGCGCGCATCTCGGTTTCAGTACCGCCGCGAATGCTCGCGAGCTGGCGATCGGAGAAGCCCATCCGCTTCATCGAGCGCATCTCCGCCGAATCAACTTCTCCGAGCCCGGCAAACTCGCGCTCAGCGATTACAAGCTCCTGCATCTGCGCGAGGAACCAGGGGTCAACACGGGTGAGATCGTTGATTTCCGCGATCTCCATGCCTGCCTCAAATGCCCGCTTGATCTGGTAGATCCGTTCGGGGGTTGGCTGTCTCAGCCCACCACGAAGGGCTTCCAGAGTATCGTCAGCAAGCCGGTCATCGGACAACATCGTGCCGATCGCCCAGCCAGGGCGTCCTGTCTCGAGCGCGCGCAACCCCTTCTGGAGCGCTTCCTTGAATGTGCGGCCAATCGCCATCGACTCGCCGACAGATTTCATCTGCGTGGTCAGCTGGGGATTTGCCGCGGTGAACTTCTCGAAGGCAAAGCGCGGGCACTTCACAACTACATAGTCGAGCACCGGCTCGAAGGACGCCGGGGTCGTCTTCGTGATGTCGTTTGGAATCTCATCCAGCGTGTACCCGACAGCGAGCTTGGTGCCGATCCGCGCGATCGGGAATCCCGTAGCCTTTGACGCCAGTGCTGACGATCGGGACACGCGCGGATTCATTTCGATGACGAACATCTCGCCATCGGCAGGATTGACTGCAAACTGGATGTTGCATCCGCCTGCCTCGACTCCGATCTCGCGAATGATCTTGATAGCAGCATCACGCATCGTCTGATATTCGCGATCGGTAAGCGTCATCGCCGGTGCGACAGTTATCGAGTCGCCCGTGTGCACGCCCATTGCGTCGATGTTCTCGATCGAGCAGACGATGACCACGTTGTCAGCGCCATCGCGCATCATCTCGAGCTCGAACTCCTTCCATCCGATGATACTCCGCTCGATGAGCACCTGGCCCACCGGAGAGAGCTCGATTCCCCGGCGCGATATCTCCTCGAACTCCTCGCGGTTGTATGCGATTCCCCCGCCGGTACCTCCAAGGGTGAACGCGGGGCGAATGATTGCCGGGAACCCGACCATCCCGGCGAGTTCCAGCGCTTCGTCGAACGTGGTGGCGATACCACCCTGAGGAACAGCGAGGCCGATACGCTTCATCGCCTGCGCAAACAGCCCGCGATCTTCAGCCATTGCGATCGCGCGCGCGTTAGCGCCGATGAGCTGCACCCCGTATTTCTCGAGGACGCCATTCTCGTAGAGCTTCATCGCGACGTTGAGCGCCGTCTGTCCCCCCATTGTCGGAAGGAGTGCGTCGGGCCGCTCTTTCTCGATCACCAGCTCGACGTACTCGGGTGTCACCGGCTCGATGTAGGTGCGATCCGCGAACTCGGGATCGGTCATGATCGTGGCGGGATTCGAGTTGACGAGGATTACCTCGTATCCCTCTTCTTTCAGCGCCTTTGCTGCCTGCGTCCCCGAATAATCGAACTCGGCCCCCTGGCCTATGACAATCGGGCCTGAGCCAATGAGAAGAATTCGATGGAGATCGTTTCTACGAGGCATTTAATCTGTTTTGTAGTGGCAGGTACCAAATGCGAACAGCGAATAGCGAATGCGAGCAGCGAGTAGCGATTTGCCGTTCGCTATTCGCTGTGCGCTATTAGCATAAAAAAAGGAGCCCACAATAATGATTGCGCGCTCCTCCTTCTGCGTCCCCACAGCTGTGAATCTACGCGACTGATGTTACGCCACGCGGAGCGCGCTGAACTTTTCCGGCATGAAGGCAGCGAGTGCAGACCTTCACCTTCGTGATCTTGCCATCGATAACGATGCGCGCGACCTGAAGGTTTGGCTTCCAGGTGCGGCGGGTCTTGTTGTTAGCGTGCGAAACGTTGTTGCCGAAGGCGACGCCTTTGTCGCAGACGTAGCAGCGGCTTCTGTTGATCGGTGCCATTTTCGTTAGTCCACCAGCTCGATACGCGCCATTTCTGCACCGTCACCCTTGCGGTGGCCGGTCTTGAGGATGCGCGTGTAACCGCCGGCGCGCGAAGCGAACTTCGGGCCGACTTCGTTGAACAGCTTGTCGTTCAGCCCGCGGACCTGGATGTGACGGCCTGCGAGACGACGATCATGCAGCGTGCCTGAGCGTGCCTTTGTGATCAGCTTCTCGACGAACGGGCGGAGCTCTTTTGCTCTCGCTTCGGTTGTCTCGATCGCGCCGCGCTCGATCAGCGCCATCGCGAGGCCTCTCATCAGGGCCAGCTTCTGCTCAGCGGTGCGCTTGAGCGAGCGGCCGACTTTACGGTGACGCATTGTCTCTTAATTATCCTCGTCGTCGTCGGCTGCTGCCGTCGCAACGTTGCGGTTGGGAGGTGTGCCCGGGTCCGTGATGCGAACGCCGTCGAGTGAATCCTCGAATTTCATCCCGAAGTTGAGCTTGTGCTTCTCGAGCAGGTCGACGATCTCGTTCAGCGATTTCTTGCCGAAGTTCTTGACCTGCAGCACCTGGCTTTCCGTCATCTTGACGAGATCGCCAAGAGTGCGGATGCCCGAGTTCTTGAGCGAGTTGACCGAGCGAACTGACAGCTCGAAATCATCGATCGGCGTGCGGAGATCCGACGCGAGGCGCTGCGAGTCTCCACCGGGAATTTCGGCGCCGTTCGTCAATGGTGCCGACGAGTGCGAGCCGAAGCCGGCGAAGTACTGGAAGTGCGTCTGCGCGAGAGCTGCCGCGTAGCTGACTGCTTCTTCCGGCGAGATCGTTCCGTTGGTCTCGACGTTGAGCGTCAGGCGATCGTAATCGGTGCGCTGTCCAACGCGCGTCTCGGCAACCGAGAAGTTGGCGCGGCGAACAGGGTTATAGATCGAGTCGATGCGGACAACGTCGACCGGGAGGCTCTTGTCCACGGCGTGCTGGTCTGCTTCCACGTAGCCGCGTCCCTTGTTCACGTACAGCTCGACGTTGATGTCGCGGTCGTCCTGCAGCGTGAAGAGGTGATGATTACGGTCAAGGATCGTCACGCCAGCGTCGGACTCGATATCTCCCGACGTCACTGCGCCTGATTCGCTCTTGGTAATGCGAAGGATCGACTCTTCCTTTCCTTCGTCCAGAGCGAGCGTGAGGTTCTTGAGGTTTCCGATGATCTGGTGGACGTCTTCGACGACACCCGGGATCGTCTGGTGCTCGTGCAGCACGCCGTCGATACGGATGCCCCACACTGCGGATCCCCTGAGCGAGGACAGCAGCATGCGACGCATCGCATTTCCAAGGGTGTGACCGAATCCCCGCTCGAGCGGCTGGAGGCGGAATTCTGCTGAATTAGGGTTGTCTTCGCGCTTTGTCGCTTCGACGAGCTGCGGGCGGACAAGTCCTTTGAGATCGATTGCGTTTGCCATTTTTATTGAAAATTCTCCACGTCCTACCCCGCCCCTTGGCGCGCGGTAAGCCCGTGATTGGGAGCCAAGGGTCCCGGGCGTTTCCTTCGTATGCTAACAGCGAATAGCGAACAGCAAATGCGAGTAGCTGAAAGCGAAGAGCGAAAAGCGGCTGTTCGTCGCTCGCTTCTCGCTATTAGCCGGAGCTATTCGCTATTTGCTATTCGCGTTTAAGAACAAATCCTTACTTCGAGTAGAGCTCGACGACGAGCTGTTCCTGCGCTGCAATCGGGATGTTCGGCCGAGTCGGACGTTCCAGCATTCTTCCGCTGAACGTGTCCTTGTCGACCGCGATCCACGAGAGCGGCGCGCCGCGGCTCGACTGATCCATTGCGACCATCACCGAAGCCTGCTCGCGTGACTTCATGCGAACGCGGACTTCCTCACCCGGCGATACCAGAAAGCTCGGGATGTCCACCGGCTTCTGGTTGATCTCGACGTGGCGGTGACGGATGAGCTGGCGAGCTGCCTTGCGGCTGCCGGCGAAGCCCATGCGGTAAACGACGTTGTCGAGACGGCTCTCGAGTGCTGCGAGAAGATTGTGACCGGTGATTCCAGGCTGCGATGCGACGCGCTCGAACGTGTTGCGGAACTGGCTCTCGCTCACGCCGTAGATGCGCTTGATCTTCTGCTTCTCACGGAGTTGCTTCGAGTACTCTGAAAGCTTGCGGCGCCGGGCGGTGCTTGCACCGTGCTGGCCTGGCGGCGTTGGACGACGCTCGACCGGGCACTTCTCGGTGAAACATTTCGTGGCCTTGAGGAACAGCTTGGTTCCTTCTCGGCGGCACTGGCGGCAGCTTGGTCCTGTATAGCGCATGGCTCAGACTCTCCGGCGCTTCGGGGGACGGCAACCGTTGTGCGGAATCGGGGTCACGTCCTTGATGGACTTGACCTGGAGGCCAGCGGCGACGAGGGCCTGAATGGCCGACTCGCGTCCTGAACCCGGTCCCTGAACCCGCACGTGAACCCTGCGAACACCAAGCGTGACTGCTTCGCGTCCCGCCTGTTCGCCTGCGACTGTGGCTGCGAACGGGGTGGACTTCTTCGAGCCCTTGAAGCCGGCCTTGCCCGACGAGCCCCAGGAGATCGTGTTCCCGTGCTGGTCGGTGATGGTGATCGTGGTGTTGTTGAAGGTTGCGCTGACGTGAGCGACGCCTTCCGCCTCGATAATTCGTTTTGTCTTCTTTCCGGTAGCCATGATTTACTTCGTAACCTTCTTCTTACCCGCGATCGCGCGGCGCGGCCCCTTCTTGGTGCGGGCGTTCGTATGAGTACGCTGGCCACGGACCGGAAGGCCACGGCGGTGGCGGTTGCCACGGTAGGAGCCGATGTCCATGAGTCGCTTGATGTTCATCGCGATCTCGGTGCGCAGGGCACCTTCGACGCGGAAGTCCTTTTCAATCGCCTGGCGCAGGCGGTTCGTGTCAGCGTCGTTGAGATCGCGGACGCGCTGCTCGGAGCTCACACCTGACTCTTTCAGGATTCGCTGCGCGGTCGCGCGGCCGATTCCGAAAATGTAGGTGAGTCCGATCTCGAGTTTCTTCTCGCGTGGAAGATCCACGCCGGCGATTCGTGCCATTGATTATCAGCCCTGCCGCTGCTTGTGCTTGGGGTTTCTGGAGCAGATGATCCGGACAACGCCCTGGCGCTTGATCACCTTGCAGTGCTCACAGATCGGCTTTACGCTGCTGCGTACTTTCACAAATGCTCCTATGGGACGTGCAAAGTCCCCTCGGTTGCCCGCGGGGAGGGAATTCAGAGTTAGCCTTTGAAAATACCGAGCCGGGAAGCGTAAAGCAAGTCACGGAAAGGCATGGTGTTCCGAACCTCAGAGACTTTTAATTAGCCTGTCCAGAACGAGGTCCGAATCGAAATACTCCTCCGCGATCTCGCGAGCCTTCCGCGAATGTCGCTCGTGGTCCCTCTCTACCGCCTCGAGCATAGCGACAGCCTCGGCAGGCGTCTCGAATGCGAGGACTCCTTCTCCCACCGGCAACCAGCTGGAGAACCCGGTCTGCTGCGTGATCACTGGACGCCCGCTCGCCAGGTAAGCCGCGCTCCGCTCGCTGAACCAGCCGCTGCGCGCCACTACGTAGCCGTGTTTCGCAACCGTGAATTCTCCCCTCGAATCGCGTAGATAGCCCTGGTAATCCCAGGGAGTCAGCGCCACCGACAACGGATTACGGATGCACCAGCCCCGCCCGGCGAGTAGCTCGAGCGGCGCATTATCCCCGCCAAGCGCAATTTCAAGCGGGATCCCCGTCATTTCGGGCAACCCCGCGTATGGCTCGAACGAAGCGGCCTTCGCGCCGTATGAAGTTCCATCGATCTCGACGGACGGATAACTCTGCCACTGCATCACGGTCGTATACGACGCGCCGGCGCGGGCCGGAGCGACAGGCCAGCGGGACAGAACAATGGGCTGACGAGTTGGGATCCAGTCAAACCCGTCGCGCGGTATGCCGCTGGATTTCTCGTTGATGTTCTCACCGAAAGTGAAAAACATGTTATGCTGCGCTGCCCGTGCGCGCGCGACTGGATCCTTCGCATTGCGAACCTGAGTGAAAACCGGATCCGTATCGACAAGAGCCCTCACCGGTGGAGTCGCGCTCCAATCGCGAATCGGATTCACTCCCGAAAGATTGAGAACGACATCGGCCGAGCGGCAGAAACCTTCAGCACCGCGGGAGTCAGGACCCATCCATTTCCCCGTGTGCGCATCGAAGTATGACCACTTCTCACCGAGCCCGAGCCGTCCGAACGCGTCCGCAGCGAAGGCCAGGCCGTAAGAGGGATCGCAGTCTACGACATGTCGAGC
>JANPKW010000032.1:0-87438 GCA_031426255.1 Gemmatimonadaceae bacterium
GGCTACAACCTCGTCAAGCTCGGGTACGTGAAGGAAACCGAGATGACGCGGATGCTCGCGCGTCAGTACCGCATGCCGGCAGTCGACCTCGCTAACTTCGAGGTCGACCCCAAGATCGTTCGCCTGATCCCCAACGAGCTGGCGACCAAGTACCTCGTCCTCCCCCTGAAACGCGACGGCCGTACCCTCACTGTCGCAATGGTCGATCCGACCGGAACCGCGGTCATCGAAGACCTGAAGTTCATCACCCGCTGCGACATCTTCCCCGTCATCGCCGGTGAGTACACGCTTCGCAACGCGATCGAGCGGTACTACGAGTCGAACGAAGCGCAGATGGAAACGCTGCTCAAGGACATCTCCAGGTTTGGCGACACCGACGTCGAGATCGTCGAGCAGATAGAAGAGGACATGACGGCAGCGGCGCTTTCGATCGCCGTGCAGGACGCGCCGGTCGTCAAGCTCATCAACGCGATTCTCACTGACGCCGTTGCCCGCGGCGCGTCGGACATCCACTTCGAGTGTTTTGAGCACGAGCTGCGCGTACGCTACCGCATCGACGGCGTGCTGCAGGAGATTATGAAGCCGCCTCTCAAGCTCAGGTCGGCGCTCATCTCGCGTTTCAAGATCATGGCGAACCTGAACATCTCAGAACGCCGGGTGCCGCAGGATGGCCGAATCAAGCTGAAGATCCTGAATCGCGTGATCGACTACCGTGTGTCGACCCTGCCGACTCTCTTCGGCGAAAAGGTCGTACTCCGAATCCTCGACAAAGGCAACCTTACCCTCGACCTCGGCACCTTCGGCATCGAGCCACGTGCCCAGCGCGAGATCTTCGATGCCATTGCAAATCCATACGGCATGGTGCTCGTAACCGGCCCGACTGGATCAGGTAAGACGACAACGCTCTACTCAGCCCTCTCGAAGGTCAACCACATCAACGTCAACATCATGACGGCGGAAGACCCGGTCGAGTACAACCTGTTCGGTATCAATCAGGTGCTCGTCAGGTCCGAGATCGGGATGACCTTTGCCGCGGCCCTGCGTGCATTTCTGCGTCAGGATCCGAACATCATCATGGTCGGCGAAATTCGCGATCTCGAGACGGCCAGTATCGCTACGAAGGCCGCACTTACCGGTCACCTGGTTCTGTCGACGCTTCACACCAACTCAGCGCCTGAGACGGTGACCCGTCTTCTGGACATGGGCATCGAAAGCTTCAACGTGGCGTCGGCAATCAACCTCATCGTCGCACAGCGGCTTGTGCCAAAGGTTTGCGTTTTCTGCGCTACGAAGTACGTGCCTGAAGATGCGGAGCTGGCCGTCGCAAAGGTGGACAGCAAGATGACGCTGCGTGACCTCAAGTTCAGCGACGTCGCGCTGGCTGATGCGAAGCCGCGCGCCACGAAACACGCCGCCCCATTCCTCACGAAGGTCACCCTCGACACGGCAATTGGTGAGCTGCCGTTCTTCAAGGGCAAAGGCTGCGAATCGTGCCAGGGCACGGGTCTCAAGGGTCGGCAGGGTCTCTATGAGACGATGAACATGACCCAGTCACTCAGAAAACTGATCATGAAGCAGGTCGGAGCCGCCGACATCGCAACCGCGGCAATCGCTGAAGGAATGCTGACGCTGCGAATGGACGGGTGGCTGAAGGTGATCAAGGGCATCGCCTCACTGGATGCCGTGGTCCGGGAGACCAGTATCTAATGCCCACCCTCGTTCGTCTGAACAGCGATGACTCATAAATCGGGCAGAATCGCATGAGCGCACCAATGGCAGTACCAATGTCAGCACCAGTCGCGCCTGAAGCGACAAAGCAGGCAATACCGGAGCCGCCTCCGCCGCATCCAATCGTTGGACGCGCGCCGCCGGCGATGGGATTGAACCTCCGCACCCTCCTCGAGGAGATGGTCACGCTTGGCGCATCCGACCTTCATATAGTAGCAGGAGAGTGCCCCAAGCTTCGTATTGATGGCGAGATGACGAGCGCCCGAACGGGTGGAATGCTCACTCCCAAGGACACTCTTCAGCTTGCCTACTCGGTTCTGACCGAGAACCAGAAGAAACGGTTCGAGATGGAAGACGAGCTCGACTTTTCCTTCGGAATCGCAAGCCTCGCCCGCTTCCGCGGCAACTGCTTCAGGCAGCGCGGCTGCGTTTCTATGGTAATTCGGCAGATCCCGTTTTCGATCAAGACGTTCCAGGACCTTGGGCTGCCAGCTGCAATCGCGAAAATGGCAGAAAAGCCGCGCGGTCTCGTGCTGGTCACGGGTCCAACTGGCTCCGGCAAATCGACAACCCTGGCAGCGCTCATCGACAAGATCAATCGCGAGCGAAAAGGGCACATCATTACCGTCGAGGACCCGATCGAGTTCATCCACAAGCATCAGGGATGTCTCATCAACCAGCGTGAAGTTGGCACGGACACCAAGTCGTTCGCGAGCGCGCTCAAGTACGCGCTTCGTGAGGATCCCGATGTGATTCTCGTCGGCGAAATGCGCGACCTGGAGACGATTCAGGCTGCGCTGACAATCGCCGAAACAGGTCACCTCGCCTTCGCAACGCTGCACACGAACTCAGCAGCAGAGGCCATCAACCGCATCATCGACGTATTTCCCTCGCACCAGCAGTCGCAGGTACGCGCGCAGCTGGCATTTGTGCTCGAGGGAATCGTCACGCAGTGTCTCGTACCGAAAGCATCGGGCCGCGGTCGTGCGATGGCAGCAGAAGTTCTCGTGGTGACGCCAGCAATCAGGGCGCTCATCCGCGACGACAAGGTTCACCAGATCTACTCGTCGATGCAGTCCGGGAAGAAGTTCGGAATGCAGACGCTGAACGATTCGCTGTATGCACTCTACATGGGGCGCGAGATATCGCTGGAAGAGGCATTGCGCGTCACGAACTCGCAGGATGAGTTCAACCGCATGATCGGTAAGGACCCCGAGGCAGAGCAGAAGGCTGCACCCGGATCGAGACCGCTGACCGGCGGACTCGCTAAGAGATAGCTGGATCTGTCCTCCGTTCCGGCGGCCGAGAGGGGGCGCCGGGGCGGTGGACAGAATTCTCGACTTACGTAACGGAGATTCAGGATGGCGACGTTTACATACACGGCCCGCTCGTTCGCGGGCGAAATGCGAACCGCGACGCTCGAGGCGCAGTCACGCGATGACGTGATAGCGCAGCTCCGGCGCCAGCGGCTCAACGTCGTCAAGATCGACGAGGCTACGCCGAAGAAGCCACGCGTAGGTCACATCAAGATGCGCGACATCGTCATTCTGACTCGTCAGTTTTCGACGATGATCAATGCCGGACTTCCGCTGGTCCAGGCGATGACGATTCTGTCCGAACAGAGCGAGAACAAGACGCTGGGCGGGATCATGCGTAAGGTGGTCTTCGACGTCGAGTCGGGAAACACCGTAGCTGACGCATTATCGAAGCACCCGAAGGCGTTCTCGGGCCTCTATGTGAACATGGTGGCCGCGGGTGAGGCTGGTGGTATTCTCGACACGATCCTGATGCGGCTCGCCACGTTCATGGAAAAGAACGACGCGCTGATCAGGAAGGTGAAAGGCGCGATGATTTACCCGGGCGTGATCATGTCGGTGGCTGCGATCGCGATTACCGTGCTGTTGATATTCGTCATTCCCGTTTTCGAGAATCTCTTTCTCTCCGCCGGCCTCGCGCTTCCGCTTCCGACCCGTATCGTGATGGGAATGTCGCGATTCCTGAAGTCGTACTGGTGGATGGTGCTCGGCGTCATCGGCGGAACGGTCTTCATGCTCAAGCGCTATCACGCGACTTCGAACGGACGCCTGCAGATAGATCGCCTGCTGCTGAAGGTGCCGGTTCTCGGCGACGTATTGCGGAAGTCCGCTGTGTCGCGGTTTACCCGTACGCTTGGTACACTCGTCAGCTCCGGAGTAAGCATCCTCGACGGACTCGAGATTACCGCTAAGACCGCTGGAAACCGCGTAGTGCACGACGCAATCATGGAGTCGCGCGCGTCGATTGCGGGCGGCGACACGATTGCGCAGCCGCTCAAGAAGTCAGGAGTGTTCCCGCCGATGGTGATTTCGATGATATCAGTCGGTGAGCAGACAGGTGGTCTGGACGAGATGCTTTCGAAGATCGCCGACTTCTATGATGAAGAAGTCGATGCGGCCGTGAGCAACCTGCTGTCACTGCTCGAGCCGATCATGATCGTGTTCCTCGGTATTGTCGTCGGTGGCATGGTGGTGTCCATGTACCTGCCGATCTTCGACATGATCAACGCGGTGCAGTAGAGCCAGTCGTTGCCATCGTCAGAGGCAAAAGCATGGTAGCAGTTCTGGGTTTCCTGCGACCGAGCCGTTGTTCCTCGTTGGAATTCGGAAGTTGACACTAACCTGACAACCGGCTAGAGTGTTAGTATACCAGACTACTAGCACAGTGACACTCTTCCTCAAACCGAACCCCGCTCTCGGCGTCCCGATCTATCTCCAGCTCAAGGAGCAGATAAGGCATGCCTGCGAAACCGGCGCGCTGCGTCAGGGCGATAGCCTCCCTGGAATCCGAAATCTCGCCGAGTTGCTCGTCATTAACCCCAACACGGTAGCGCGGGTGTACCGCGAGCTCGAGCAGGAAGGTGTTCTCGATTTAAGGCACGGCGTTGGAGCGTTCGTTGCCTCCAGCGGAACGGTCACACGTTGGACCGCGGCAAAAGCCGGACAGATGAAAGCGGCCCAAAAAACCGTGAGCGACCTAGTCGCTCAGTTGCAGGAGCGCGGTTTTGATGCCGACGAAATACGTCGACTGGTTGAGGCCGAACTGGCGTCCGACACAAGCCGTAAGTCCCGGCGCAGTTCGGCGTAGCCTGATTTCCAGAACTGTCTACATGAGGCAACACCTGGCACTACAAACCGCATATGCCATCGAGACCGATGGGCTCACGAAACACTATGGATCGTTCGAGGCCGTGTGTGATTTAACCATGCGTGTTGCGAAGGGATCCATCACCGGCTTTCTCGGCCAGAACGGCGCGGGCAAGAGTACGACTATCAAGATGTTGCTGGGCATGATCCGCCCCACTCGCGGCCAGGCCCGCGTCCTCGATTTTAATGCGATAAACGAGAAAGAAAGCATTGAGATGCGGAAGCGTGTTGCGTATGTGGCCGAGGACAAGCGGCTCTACGATTACATGACGGTCCGCCAGATTATTGGTTTTACGAAGTCGTTCTACCCGAACTGGAGAACGGATATCGAGAAGCGGCTTCTAGACGATTTCCGCCTGCCACTGGATCGGGCGACAAAAAAGCTTTCCAAGGGAATGCGGACCCAAACTGCGTTGCTCCTTGCACTTGCCCGCGGTGCCGAGTTCCTGATTCTCGATGAGCCTACGGAAGGGCTCGATCCCGTCGTCACTGAGAAAGTTCTGCAGCTTGTCGTCGGCGCAGCTGCGGATGGAGCAACAGTTTTCTTTTCGTCTCATCAAATAGCGGAGGTCGAGCAGGTTGCCGACCGGGTCCTGTTGATCGACAAAGGCCAACTCGTGCTCGATTCGCCCATCGAGGCGATTTCACAGGACTACCGCCGAATCCGATGCGTGTACGATGAGCCCCCTCCGTTATCTGCTCTCAAACTCGATGGCGTGAAGCGCGTCGCGGTTGAGGGGCGCGTGGTGTCGGTTCTGGCATCTCATAATGCACATGAAATTGCCGGACAAATGGGAAAGTTCGCATATGGCCACAGGGTTGAGACTTTTCCGATGACGCTGAAGGAAGTTGTGCTCGAGAGCCTGAAGCGTGACTGAAATCAGGAAGATGCTCTACTACAAGTGCTGGCTCGAGTCAAAATCGCGATTCGTTACGGGCCTGCTCGCGACAACGGGAGTATGTGCGTTCTGGACTCTCGGCCATACCTGGATAAACGACCAGTGGCGTAAAGACCTGATCGAGCATCCGGACTGGAATAATCCGGACTGGTTCCTGAGGGCGATGAACGACTACCCGTTTTACCTTCATCACTTCGTTTACGCCGAAATGTTCCAGAAGCTCTGGGTGGTTTTTGCCGTGCTGCTCGGCATCGGCGGGTTGATGCGGGAGGCCTCACACGGCACTGCGGGATTCACCCTGTCTTTACCGGTGGGCCGTCTGGACCTGATCGGTGTCCGGGCAACCGTCGCGGCGGTTCAACTCTTCACGATGAACGTGTTGGCGCTCGCGTTGATCGTATGCTTGTCAAACGTTATGGGTCTAACGTACCCGCTAGCTCATGGCATCGCCCATAGCGCCTTGCTGTTCTTTGGAGGCATTGTGTTCCTCGCAGCGTCTCTATGCGTAAGTGAGTTTGTCGAAGGCGAGCACACCCCAGCGCTTATCGGACTCGGCGGGGTGGGGCTGCTTTACTTCGTGATGCAACCATACGTGGATGGGCTACCCGTATCCGGGTTTGCAATTCCGTTCTCCGTACCAAAGCTGATGGCTGGTAGTCCGGATTTTTCAATTGCCGAAATCGACTGGCTAGGAATGACAGCGAGTCTGACGGCGGCGTCAATTTTCATGCTTCTCGCTATCCGTCGCACCAGACGTCATGACTACTGATTTTCAGATGTCGCGGCAGTTGATGTGGAAAGCCTGGCTTGAGACACGAGGGCGATTTGTGGCTGCAGCAATTGTGCTGACGACTCTGGGAATTTCCACCGTGCTGCGAGCTCCTGCCACGATAGCTGGTTGGGAGTCAGTTCACACGGGGGAGCGAATGTCCTATCCGCTTTATATCTGGCTTTCCCTCTCACACGGCTTTCTCCAGTTTCTATGGGTTGTTGCCGCCGTCCTTCTCGGACTCGGCGGCCTTCTTCGAGAAAGGGCCGCCGGAGCGAGCAATTTTACGCTGTCACTCCCTGTTTCCCGATCACGCCTTGTGACGGCTCGGGCAATCGTAGGTGCAGTTGAAGCAACTGTGCTCGGGTTCATACCAGGCCTGTTGGTTGTCGTGCTCTCTCCATTTGCCGGGCTCTCGTACCCCTTGGGCCAGTCGCTGATCTTCGGTGCGCTGCTGGTTACCGGTGGCCTGGTGTTCTACAGCCTTGGTTTTTTCCTTTCGCACCTGCTGCCCGGCGAATACACCGCGCCGGGCGTCGGCCTCGGCTTGATTGCGACTTACTATGTTCTCACCAAACTTCCACGGCTCGAGAGTCTCAGCGTGTTCGATGCCATGGACGGCAAGCTCCACCTCGTTCGTCAAACATTTTTCATGGGTTCGTCCTATCCTGTAGCAACCCTTGTCGTAAGCCTGGCGTTTGCATTTGGGCTTATTGCTCTGTCAGCGCGTCGGATTGCGCGCCTCGAGTTCTAGAGCGGCAGGCCTATGGTTAGGCTGCTCATTATCGCGACGCTTTTTTCTGGCATTCCCATTGTCGCATCTGGGCAAGGATCCGCGACAGTTGGTATTCGCCGGGAATCTGTTGAAGTCGGCCGCGCGGCACTTGCTGCGCCGAAACCGGAAGACGTTAGAACGCGGCGATGAAATCGGCGTCTATGCCGACTCCCGAACAGTTCCTTCATCGGCGAAACCCCGGAAACGCGGTTCGTCACGGTGAGCGTACCGGCGAGCGCCGTGACCGATTCGGCCTTCGCGAAAACAGTGGCCGAAATGTTCCGGGCTGCAACCCCATTCGTACTGGAGATCGACAGGGCGCTGGGTCATTGATTGAAATTGATCGGCACCATGCCCGAACGGTATCAGGCCACAAAATGCAGGGTTGATGCCGCCCGTTTCGCAGGGGCCGCGCGCGGGGTTTAGCTTACAGGTCACAGAAATGCCCACCCTCCCGGGTGTGGCCTGAAGCACAAAAACAATAACCTGAAATGTTAACGGGCCCCACCTCCCGCGCCTGGCTGCTGGCGATCGCCGCAGCTGTCCTGTTCTCGGCAATCCAGACACTGCAGGTAATCCTGCGAGTGCCACACGTGCCGGCATGGCTGCTGTTTGCCTATGAGCTCCCCGTCTGGCTCTGGTGGGTACTCATCAGCCCGGTGATTTTTCGCATCGCGGGGAGATTTCCGCTCACCGGCAGGAACTGGCATCGGCATTTCCTTCCGCACATGGTCGCTGCGATTGTCGTCGCCCCATTCATGGTTGCGACTGTAAACCTCGTGCGGCGGCTGATGTACCAGCTTTTAGTGCCAACGGGAGTTGTGTCGGATCCGCGGGTGCTCGAGTACCTCTCGATGGGGACGTTCTTCGAAGAGCTCGTGTTCATGTGGAGACTCTATTTCTCGTTTCCGGTTCTTGTCTACTTCTCTATTGTAGGAGTTGGTCACCTCGTTCACTTCCATCGGCTTGCGCACGTCAAGACCCTGCGGGAAAGCGAGCTCGAGGCTTCGCTTTCAAGATCTGAGCTGGAAAGGCTGCGCACGCAGATTCAGCCCCACTTTCTCTTCAATACTCTCAACACGATCTCGGGACTGATGTCGAAGGATGTCAACCTCGCCCGGCAAGTGCTGACGAATCTGGCGGAGCTGCTTCGGGCGTCGCTGCGAAGTACGGGTGAGCATGAAACGACGCTCTCCGAGGAGTTACAGGGACTCGAAGCATATCTGTCTATCGTCGATGCGCGGTTCGGCGACCACTTGAGGATCTTCACGCTGGTGGAGCCTGATACCAGACAGGCGCTCGTACCAAGGATGTTATTCCAGCCTCTGGTTGAAAACTCCATCCTTCACGGAATGACTGAGTCCGACGAGCCGCTGACTCTGGTTCTACGGGCGCGTCGCGATGGGCCTCATCTGCTCCTCGCCGTCGAGGACAACGGCTCAGGCGTGCCGGGCGATCGCAAACTGGAAGAGGGGATCGGACTCGGGAACACACGCCGCCGACTCGAGCAACTCTACGGGGAGAAGTCATCGATTAGAATCACCCGCCCTTCGACGGGCGGTTTCGCCGTTGCGGTGCGCGTGCCATTGCGGATACGCAGTGTCGACCATGCCGAGGCGCAATCCGACCGTCATGGCACGGCTGCGTAGCATTGTTGTAGATGACGAGCAGGTCGCCCGAGACCTTCTTGTCGAGCTGCTTCAGGGGATCGACGACGTAGACGTCATCGGTTCGTACGGCCAATCGGGTCGAGCCATCGCGGCAATCCGGCGCGAAGTGCCTGATCTCGTGTTCCTCGACATCCAGATGCGGGGCAAGAGCGGTTTTGACGTCCTGCGTGAGCTTGGTGCGGATGCGCCGCCGGTTGTGCTCGTCACCGCGTTCGAGGAGTACGCATTGCGCGCCTTCGATGTGGACGCCGTCGACTATCTGTTGAAACCGGTGTCCCGACAGATGCTCGAGCGCGCGATTACACGCGCCCGCATACGATCGGGCACGGGGGCCGCCTCTGTTCCCGAGCGCGAGCCGGGTCCCTCGCGTGAGCTGATGAAATACCTGCCCGTGAGGATCGGGGAACAGATTACACTCGTACCGATTTCACAGATCAGTTTTTTCGAAGCGTCGGGCAAACACGTCAAGGTTCATACCGCACACGGCGAACACGTCATGCGTATGACGATGCAATCGGTTGAGCGCGCCCTCGATCCGGAACGTTTCATCCGTGTGAGCCGCTCAGCCATTGTGAACGTCGAGCAGATCAAGGTCTTTGAGCCGTGGGGACGCGGCGAATGGATGATCGTTCTCCATTCCGGCGCCCGTGTCTTGTCGACTCAGGGTTTCCGCACGCGCGTTCAACAGCTGTTGAGGACGCCTTGAAACTGTAAGCGCGTTTATAGGGCAGTGTAAACTCATACCGCGTAATTACGCTGCCGCGCCAGCAACTTCCGGAGTTGTTCCACTCTTGTAGGCGTTCCCGTGCACGCCATGTAGTCTGCAGGTCATGCCTGCCAGATATGCACCGTGAGACAAGCGCGCGAGCTTCAACTCGACAGCCATGAGCAAACACCGCCTTCGCGTTTGCGCGCTCAGGCCCGTGATGTGCCGGTCATCGCCGGGACCGAGAGGGCGATCGTCGAAACTGTCATCGCATTGCTCGAAGAGCTACGAGAGCGGGAGAGGCGACCGACACGGTTCCTTGTATTCGACAAAGGCAAGTACTGCTTTGTTGCCGCGGAGGCGATCGACTGGATCGAGGCTGCCGACAATTATGTCGTGCTGCATACTGGGACGCGCAAGTACCTCGTCCGCGAAACGATGTCGAACATGGAGGCGAAGCTCGAGCCTCATCGGTTCATTCGAATCCGTCGGTCCGCAATCGTAAACATCGACAGGGTCGATACAATCGAGTCCTATTCAGGCACCGAGTACCGGGTTGTCCTGATCGACGGAACTACCCTCGTGTCCGGCAGGCGCTTCAAGGAGAATCTGCGCGCAATGATTCTTCGCGGATGAGTCGTCTGCCCCAGCAAAACGGCCGGTCGCCGCACGCATTGGCTATCTGCCCCATCGTCGTTGCGGGCCTGTTGCCCCGCGGCGAGTCTGAGAAATCCACCGTAGCACGTGTACGCTCTGCTTGCCAACCCCCACTGGAAGCGCGGAGCTGCACCGGACGGTTCACCCAACCCCACTCAAGGAGGCCTTCCGATTCAATAACCAGTTAGGAGCGGCCTTAGGCGAGCGCACGATACATCGCGCCGCAACGGCAAGCCGCAACTCGACGAGTGCACCGGATGCCCATCGGCACCGGACGAACCCCATGAACCTGAGGTAGGAATGTTCAACATGAAGAGATTCGGTCGACTGCTGTCGACGAGTCTGGCCTTCGCGGCTGCATTTGCGCTCCCGTTAGGGGCGCAGGCGCAAACCACAATTACCGGACGTGTCACAGACGCCGCGGGGAACGGAGTTCCCGGCGCCAACGTCGTGATTCCCGAGCTCGGGCTCGGAGTTGGTGCGAACACCAGAGTAGACGGGACATTTACAGTCACCCTGTCGCAGCAATCCGTAGGCAGGAGCGTCGTGATTACCGCGCGCCGCATCGGGTTCGCGCCAGTGAGCCGGACAATCACGGTCACGAGCGGGACACAGACTCAGAATTTTCAGCTGACGCTTGACGCAACACGAATCGATGACGTTGTCGTCACCGGTGTTGCCGAAGCTACGTCGACGAAAAACCTCACAATTTCTGTCGGCAAGGTCGGCGAAGCTCAACTGAGGGATGTTCCGGCTATTTCTCCAGCTACAGCGCTTGCAGGCAAAGTTGCCGGTGTAAGGGTGTCGTTCACCCAGGGTCAGCCTGGATCTTCGCCTGCGATTCGCGTTCGTACCTCCACTAACCTCACCGTTGGCGGACAGAATCCACTGGTGCTGATTGACGGCGTCATCTCGAAGAACGGCCTCGAGGACATCAACGGCAACGATATCGAATCAATCGAAGTCCTGAAGGGTGCTGCCTCGGCGAACACTTTCGGATCTGACGCTGCATCCGGTGTCATAGCGGTTACGACGAAGCGTGGAAAGAACTCGCCAGAGGGCAAGGTCACGTTCCTCACCCGTAACGAGTTCGGAACCAGCTCAGTCGAGAACTACGTTCCGCTTCTCGAGGCTCATCCGTTCGAGTTGAACTCCGACGGGTCGTTCAAGCTGAGCGCCAGTGGCACGCGTATCATCAAGGCCGATGCCTACATCGACGCTGCATTCCCCGCGGGAACCTACCGTGACCAGCTCCGGAGCCACCTGCAGGACGGACGGACCGTGATGAATTACGCCCAGATCGGATTGCGTCGCGAGAACACGAACTTCTCGACGTCGTTCAGCCGGGATACGGATCGCGGAATTCTGCCGCTCCTCGAGGGCTTTCGCCGCCAGAACCTTCGCCTCAATCTCGATCAGGGACTGGGCGACAAGGCAGATGTCTCCGCCGCGCTCACGTATGGACTCTCGTTCAACGACCAGCGCCCGGCTACGGTGACGAGCGGTTCGGGTTCGACGTTCTTCGCATTGTTGCAGGCACCGCCCGACATCGATCTCGAGTATCCGAATGCCACACCCACCTGCGATCGGGCCAATCCCACGAAGGCTGACTGCGGAACGAAATATTCTCCGGTACTTCCGCCTGCCGCTGCTGGTGGAACCGCGCGCGGTAATCCGCTGCTCGACATGCATCAACGGAGCTACAACGCCCGGCGCGAGCGCATCATCGGAGCGTTCTCGGCGCGATACCGCCCTTTCTCGTGGATTACACTGGACGGAAGCTACGGTACCGACAGGTTGAATGACCGCCGCACGGATTTCCTCGATCGTGGCCTCGTTGGAAACAACACTACCGTGGAAAACGAATCGCCAGGTTCGCTGCGTCTCGATCAGGACAACAATCAGGCGTCAAATACGCAGTTCAACGCCACAACCAACTTCTCCATTGGCGGGCTTCACTCGACAACGCGGCTTACCTATCTCTACGAGGACGAGCGGAACAATACGTTCTTTACCTCGAGCGCGAAGCTGCTCGTCGCGTCTGTCCCTGACCTGCAGGCGGCTGATCCCGCAACCCTGAACTCGAACTCCACAATCGAGAACATCAGGACGATCAATGGATTCGTCACTCAGAATTTCAACTACGACGACAAGTTCATGGTTCAGCTGCTTGGACGTCGTGACGGATCCTCGCTCTTCGGCGCCGCAAACCGCTGGAAGAACTTCTACGGCGTGTCCGGTGCAATCAGGCTTGGCGAACTGTTCACCATCCCTGGCTTCCAGGAACTCAAGGTCCGGGCTGCGAGAGGAACCGCCGGTCTGCGGCCGGGCTTCGAGTATCAGTACGAGACATATGCGGTCTTCGCCGGTACGCTGTCGAAGAATCAGATCGGCAACAAGGATCTGCAGCCTGCTGTGCAGACGGAGAACGAGTTCGGAATCAACGCAAGCTTTCTCGACCGGTTCGACTTCGAGTTTGTGAAGTCCGACCGTCATACAGACGGCGCGTTCCTCCTCGTCCCGCTTTCGCTTGCACAGTCCGGCGGGTTCACCTCGCAGTGGCAGAATGCAGCGCGCGTGGGAGGCAGAACCTTCGAGACTGCATTGAATGCGAGAATCGTTGAACGCCCCAACCTGAGCTGGCATGCGACACTCACAGGGGAGCGGTCACGTCAGAAGATTGACAACCTTAACCGCGCGCCGTTCCGGGTCGGTTCAGTCTCGCAGAACCAGAACATCTTTTACTACCGTGGTGGTGAAGCACTGGGCGTGATTTACGGCCAGCGCTGGGCGAGGACAATTGAGGAAATGGCGGACAATCCGCTGAATGCGGGCAAGGACCTCAACGCGCTCTACGAGATCAACGATGACGGATACGTGGTCGCGAAGGGCACTCGGGGGAAGACCACTGAACGTGCTCTTCCATATGTTGACGCGAGCGGAAGCAACTACGTCAAGATCGGCGACGTCAATCCCGACTATTCGTTCGGGCTCGCCAACACGATCCGCGTCGGTGGTTTCTCCCTCTACGGATTGCTCGATGGGACCCGTGGTGGTGACATCTACAACTTCACGAAGCAGTGGATGTTCCAGGATCGCCGGCACGCCGCGATCGACCAGACCGGCAAGGCTCCGGAAAACAAGAAGGCTCTTCAGTACTACAGCGTTGGCTTCTACAACGCGCTCGAGCCGAACAGCCACTTCATCGAGGATGGAAGCTTCGTAAAGCTCCGCGAGATGTCGGTCAGCTACAGCGTCAGCCAGAGCCTGCTGAACTCGATGCGCTTCCTCGGTCAGGGCAAGACTGTGAAACTCGCGCTCATCGGCCGCAACCTGAAAACATGGACTGACTACAGTGGCTTCGACCCTGAAGCCAGCTCAAATGGAGACTTCAATTTCAGGATTGACGGCTTCCGTTACCCGAGCTTCCGCCAGTTCACCGGCCAGATCGAAATCGGTTTCTAAACCAACATGAAAGGTGGCGGAGGGCGCTGTGCCCTCCGTCATCATCAACATACGGAGCAAACGTTAGATGATTGACAAATTTCGTGCGGGAAAAACTCTAAGCGTGGCGCTCTTCGCCCTCGCGGCGACCGCCTGCGATCCCGACTTGAACGTCACCAATCCAAACGCGCCCGACGTGGCGCGCGCGATTGCAACCCCCGGTGACGTGAGGCAGCTGATCGGCAGCTCGTATAACACATGGTACCTCGGCATGCAGGGATGCGCCGTTGCTCCTTGCGAGCCAAATCCTGGAATAGCCACCGGCGTCATGGCCGACAATATGACCATGGCGTACGGCAACTACGGTGCACGTTTCAACGGACAGGAACCACGTCTCGCTTACAACAACAGCTCGGCCGCGGGCGACGGACTGGTAGCATCGCAGCCTTATGACGTTATGTACAGCGCTCTGGGAGCGACAAACGATGGATTGAATGCGATCAAGCGCGGGGTGAAAGTAGCCGTGAACGCCACTGCGACCGACGAGACGCCGCAGTTTCAGGCGTTCGCATGGATGGTTCAAGGCTTGACGATGGGCTTCGTGGGACTCGTGTTCGACAAGGGCTTCATCATAACCGAGGATACGGAGCAGGGGACAGCTGCTCTGGTCCCGTACGCACAGGTCAGTGCCGCTGCGCTTGCAAGCTTCGACAAGGCAATTGCAGCAGCGCAGGGAAAGACCTGGACGATTCCTGGAGAATTCACAGGCGGGGTTGCATTGACGGCCGACAAGCTTGGTCGTGTGGCCAACACAATGGCCGCCCGCCAGCTTGCCTACACCCCCCGCAATTCCACCGAGAATGCGGCAGTGAACTGGGCGCGAGTTCTCAGCTACGCGGACAAAGGTATTTCAACGGGTGCGGCGCCTTTCACCCTCGAGATTCAGGGAGATGGTGGCAACGTCTGGTACGACATGACGAAAGGCTACACGCAGCGGTTTGGGTCGTGGGTGCGAGTCGATCAGCGCGTCATTCAACTCGCTGACCCTTCGCAGCCTGTCGTTTACGAAAGCACGACTCCGCCACCATTCCCGAACATTCCGGACAAACGGTTTGCGCACGGAACGCCCGATGCGAACGGCGACATCCTCGAACCGGGCGCCGATTTCCATTTCTACAAGTCGATCCCATACGATCCGGCTCGTGGACCGTATTTCTTCAGCCAGTGGGCTCCGGCCAGATACGAGGAGCACAGCTGGGATGCGGAAGCGCCATTCACGACAAAGGTTCCATACGTGCTCGCCGCGGAGAATGACCTGCTCATCGCCGAGGCGCTGGTTCGCACGGGTGGCGACAAGGCGCGCGCAGCGACGCTCATCAACAAGACGCGTGTAGGACGCGGCGGGCTGGCAGCACTCAGCGGTGGTGCCAGCAACAACGATTTGCTCGCGGCAATTTTCTACGAGCGTGAGGTCGAGCTCTTCGACACCGGCGCAGCATTGGCCTGGTTTGATCGTCGCCGAATCGACACGAACCTCACCTACAACGGGGTACCGATCGGCAACACGTGGGGCTTTCGCGGTGGCTCCAACCTCCAGAAGGGAACACCAAGGAGTTTGCCAGTTCCTGCGAAGGAGCTCGAGACACTTGGGCTGCCGGTATACACGTTCGGTGGTAATGCACCCAACCCAATCTTCCCTGAAACCTGAGCCAGATACTGTCGCTGCCGTGAAGCTGAATGCTTCCGGCAGCGTGCGGTATGTGGCATCCGGCCATCAACAACAAGAGCAAACAATGACTGATTCAGCAGGCTATACCCACCTGAAATTTGCGGGTGTCGATGCAGGAAAGCTGATGAAGGCTGTAGACAGCCTGCTGGCGCGACCAGTCTCCACCTCTCCAACGCATCGGGGAACCGTGGCCGAGCCACTCACACCACGCGAGCGATATGCGCTTTCACTCGTAGCCGAGCTGATTGAAACGCTTCGTGATGACACCGAGGGAGAAGTGAGCTTACCACAACGGCGAACGTTCAGGTTCGGCAACGTTACGCTCGACACCAGCCGCCGGCTTGTTATTCGCGAGGGTCGCGCTGTTCATCTCGCGCCGCGCGAATTCGAGCTGCTGCATGCCCTGGCGGAAAACGCCGGCGCCGCGGTATCGCGCGAAACCTTGCGGCGCACCGTCTGGAAAAGCACGATCGCGAAAGACTCGCGGGCTATCGATCAGGCAATCAGCGAGCTGCGCAGCAAACTGGAGCCCGATCCCACGCGTCCACGTTACATAGTCATTGCAAAAAAGTTCGGATATCGCCTCGACGGCGAGTGGCAGGACTGAAGCGAAACCATACAGTTTGCTTACTGGACGCTAAGTGTGCGCCCGAGCAGGTTTGGTAAATGCCTGCCCAACGCGCGCCCGGAGTTCAGGTCACGAGAGTGGAGCTGTCCATCGGATCGCTTGACCTCTTTCGCTTCTCGGAGTATGACCACGCATTCCCTCGGCACTCTCATGAACGCTTCACTGTCGGAGTGTTCGGACCTCGCAACGGAAAAATAAGGTTCAGGCGAGGGACCTTCGCGGCTGCCGAGGGTGCGATCCTGGCGGTTCCGCCTGACGAGGCGCATTCGGCTGATCCAGCACGGCATTGTGGGTGGTCGTACCGTACGCTTTATCCCTCCACGCGAATCGTGGAGCTTGCTCTCGAATCCACCGGACACGCTGTGTCACCTGTGTTTGAGCGCCCCGTTATTCACAATCCCTCGCTCGCGAGGGGCTTGTTCGACCTGCACTCTGCCCTGGAAAGCGCCGCTCCATCCCTCGCGATAGAGGAACGACTGCTCGAGCTCATCAGGACCCTCGTCGACAGGCACGGCAGCGAGCGTAACAGGACATCGCCGGAGGTTTCGTCGGCCGCAGTCGCACGCGCTCGCTGTTACCTCGATGACAACTTTTCGAAGGCCGTTAAGCTTGCCGAGTTATCGGCCGTGTGCGGGATCAGTCCGTTTCACATGATCCGCAGCTTCAGAGACTCTTTTGGCATGCCCCCGCATGCCTACCTCACCCAGGTGCGGGCGAATCGCGCGCGTGACCTGCTGTTGGCCGGCGAGGCGCTGTCATCTGTCGCGTATACGTGCGGCTTTAGCGACCAAAGTCATCTGACGCGAACGTTCAAGCGAATCTTCGGCGTTACGCCGGGCGCGTATGTCGCTGCACGGGCGTTCTAGCGGTCGATAACCTTTCCGCCATTTTCGATAAACCCGATACTGAAGACATCGCTGAGTCGACCACTGCGCGACTCCAGCTTGGGGATTCGAAGCAGCCAATCGTCGACAATCCATGCGCCCGAGGGCATCCGCCGAAACCGGGTGTAGCCACCGTTTTCCACCCTGTCGATCGGGTCGATATTCACAAAACGAAAAGTGATTTCCTCGAGCTCAGACGTTTGCTCGTCGAGCCAGACCACGCCGGCAATGTCAGATTTCTTTCGATTCGCTGCCGGCGTGAACGCAACGCCGAGGTCTCCCGCTCGCTTGCGGTCACGGACGATTCGAAAGCAGTGAGTTTCAGCAAAGCCGCGCGAGAGGAGCACGGCCTCATCGGGCCCGAAGTAGTCCCAGCCCTCACGTGGATTGCCACGCACGTACCCATCGCGAACCAGTGCGCTCGGGTCAAGCGCAGCGAAAGGCCGTCCGCGCGCGGCGGGCCGGATCGTCGTATCTGCCGTGATGATCGTCCCATTGGAGCGGATGTCGTGACGAAACACCATCGCCTGCCCAATCGCGGAAAGGTCAGTCGAAGTCAGCTGGCTCGCGCGAAGCGCCTTGGAGATCTCCTCCCAGGCCTGCGACAACACCTCGGCATCGGCATCAATCCGGCCGCAATGAGCGCGGGCGCTGACAACCATCGAGGCGAGTACGACGCGTGGCGACTCGACTCTGATGACAACCTCGGCGCTCTGTGGCACATCTACTGTTGAACTGTAGAACGGGCGGTACCCGATACGGCGCACACGAACACGGTATCGGGCGGCGTTGGCGCGAAGGGTCACCTGCCCTCGTGCATTGCTGAGCATTTCGCTAACAATGCGATCGTTCGCATCCACAAGGGCGACGAGCGCGCCAGCGAGTCGGTCGCCGGCGCCGATCTCAACGCGAATTGCGATGGAGGCGACTGTCTGCGCGCCGAGTGCTGGACGCACGAGCATCATTGCCGCTATTACTGCGACGAGCCAACGCATGTAGATGAACCTCCTGTCCGACGCTACCAATATGCGCTGTGGGCGGAGGGTCAGCATAGTCCGAAAGGTATTGGCAGTCGAGTACCCGGGTGCCGGATGAGTGGGATGCTTCCATTCGTCACGAAGAGCAAACAAGTCACCCCAGAAACTTTGCGCCATACCGAGCTCCCGGGCACTGTACGCTCATGAAGCCACTCACAAGACTGCTTGCAGCCGCAGCGATCGCGACCGCTCTGATCGCCTCGCTGACTGCCTGCCTGAAGATGGACATCACTACGCCGGAGATCACCAAACTACCGCCCGGCGGCGTGCACGTTCTATTTATCGGCAACAGTCTCACGTACACCAACGATCTTCCACAGACTGTTGCCGGCCTGGGTCAGGCGACGGGGGACACGATCCGGGTGCTTGAAGTTGCACTGCCCAATTTTGCAGTGATCGATCACGTGCTCGGAATGAGCAATGCCGTCGGAGTGATACAGTCGCAGTCGTGGAATTATGTGGTCCTCCAACAGGGACCAACTACCACGCTCGTCAATCGCGACACGCTCGTCATCGCCACGAAGGCTGTGGATCCGTACGTGAAAGCTGCCGGTGGCCGCACGGCGATTCTGATGCCCTGGCCGCACATCGACGAGCCTCACCTGTTCAACGCTGTGCGGCAATCCGCACTCATCGCTTCGCAGTCAGTTACTGGCGGCGTATTCCTGCCAGTCGGGGAGGCGTGGCGCACCGTGCGGGAAACGTATCCGGACATCCAGATCTACAGTGGGGACGGGTATCACCCGGGCCCCATCGGTACTTACCTCGCAGCCCTCGTCATTTACGAACGGATAACCGGGAAGGACTCACAGCTGCTGCCGCCAAGGGCTGTCGTTGCAGGCGTGACCATGACCGTTAATGAAGAAACAGTTCGCCGCCTGCAAAAGATCGCTCACCAAACCATCGTACGTTTTCCGCAGCAATAGCGGCGCCACTCACGGTCGCATCCTGGCGTCGATTCGCTTGCCCACCCGCGTCACGATCTGCGGAACTGCGTTCACGTCGTCGATTGTAGTTCGGAAGTTGACGATACACGCGCGCATCAGAAACCGGCCGCGAATCACTGCGTTCGAGACGAACACCTCGCCTTCAACCTGGAGCGCCGTCACCAGCGCTTCATTCAGCTGGTTCAGATAGTCCGAAAACTCTTCGGCGCGGGAACGGATGTCCGACGGTACGTACCTGAATGTCGCGATGCTCAACTCGCACGTATGAGCCTCCAGTTCAGGCTCGCGGCGCACTGCATCGAATAGCGCTCTGGTCAGTGCGATGTCCTGCTCGATCATCTCGATGTATCCGGCGCGGCCCACTTGCTTCATCGCGAGCCAGACCTTCAACGCGCGAAATCCGCGCGAGTTCTGCGGACCTAGTTCGTGAAAATTCGTGCCCGCTTCGCCGTCTATCTCGTCAAAGTGATAGTAGTGTGGATGATGTGAGTAAGCGCGCTTCAAGTCGGCTCTGTCGCGCACCAGCGCACACCCGGCTTCCAGCGGAGCATAGAGCCACTTGTGCGGATCAATTGCCAGCGAGTCGGCTCTCCCGATAGCGCGAAGATCGGGTGACGCGCCGGGCAACGCAGCGACTGGGGCACCGTATGCGCCATCGATGTGCAGCCACACGTTGTGGTCCCTGCATACGTCAGCAATCCCGGCAATCGGATCGACGGCTCCGGTGTTCGTTGTCCCCGCGGTCGCCACCACGAGAAACGGCGTTTTTCCCGCCGCTTTGTCGGCTGCAATCTGGTCTCGAAGCTCATTCGCGCTGACTCGTTCGTCGTCGTCGATTGCCAAACGGCAAATGGCATCGGCACCGAGCCCTGCAATGTCGACAGCCTTCTCGATCCAGGTGTGTGTTTCCGCTGACGCGTAGCAGCGGAGGTCCCCGCCCACGGGAACTTTCGCCCGGGCCGCGAGAAAGCACACCATGTTTGCCATGTTGCCGCCGCTTACAAAGATGCCGCCGGTGTCAGACGGAAATCCGGTAAGCTCCGCCATCCACCGTATGGTCTGGAGCTCGATCTCGGTTGCGGCGGGCGACAGGATCCACGCGCCCGCATTCGGATTGATTGCAGATGCGAGGAGGTCGCCAAGTATGCCGATCGGGGCAGCAGATGCTGTGATGTAGCCAAAAAATCTTGGGTGACCGTTGAATGTAGAGTTCTGAAAAAGCAGGGCCGTGGCGTCGGAGAGTATCTGTCCGGGATCGGCCCCGCTCTCAGGAATGTGCGGATCTCCAAGCAAGGACCTGACATCCGAAGGCTTCGATCCTGGTGAGACGGGGAGCTCACGAATACGGTCCAGCTCCGTCGCGATCTCATCGACAAGCCGATGGCCGAGCGCACGGAAGGTGTCGCCCGACATGTCGATGGGTGCGAGGCTTTCTCGCGCGCGGGCGTCGATGTGGGGAGAATTCATGCAGCGAATATAGAAAACCTCCGTGCGACCTGTCAGGCAGTGCAGCCAGCTCCCAGGGCGCGAACGCGCTGGCTGCTTCCGGTTATTGGCAGAAAGCAAACTTTCACCTTCGCGCAGTAACGCTTCACCCCATGAAGACAACGCTTCATCCCGGCCTCCTTGCCAGACGCTGACCCCACCCGCACCATTGTCTGATGGCACCAGTGATTCGCGTGGTCATCGCGGACGATGAACCGATGGCCCGTCGCCGTCTTGTCCGGCTCCTGCAACAGGAGGCCGATGTCGAGATCGTCGCGCAATGCGTCGGCGGGCAGGCGGCCGTGCATGCCCTCAATTCGAGCCGCGTCGACCTTGCCTTTATCGACGTCCAGATGCCCGACCTCGACGGATTCGGCGTTCTCGAGAAGGTGGCGCTGGATCGGCTTCCCTACATTGTCTTTGTTACCGCATTTGACGAGTTCGCGATCAGAGCGTTCGACGTCAACGCCACCGATTACCTGCTCAAGCCGTACGACACAGCCAGATTTCAGAAAGCAATGGAGCGTGCGCGCTCTCGAATCGGGCAGACTTCCGCAACTCCCGCCAGCGGCGACCTGCTTCTGGGCGGCACACACAAGACCGGGCCCCATCTCGAGCGCATCGCTGTTCCCGTCGGCGGGGGAATCAGAGTAGTTCGCACAAGCGATATAGAATCCTTTGAAACCGACGGAAACTATCTGAGGCTCAACGCGGGCGGATCACGGTACATGTTGAGGAAAACCGCTGCGGAGCTGGAATCGAAACTGGATCCACGTCATTTCATCAGGATTCATCGTCGCTATATCGTGAACATCGACAAGGTGCACGAAGTTCAGCCCTGGTTCAGCGGCGACGCGATCGTGATAATGCAGAGCGGCAGCAAGCTTCGCCTGTCACGCACCCATCGCGAGGCGTTCTATTCGATTTTCTCCGCCGAGCGTTCGCCCGCGAGCTGATATTGCGTCAGGCTGCGCTTCGACAAATCCTCCCTCGAGCGTAGCTCGCAGCTCACTGCCGAGCCGCGCTATTGCCTGCTCGGCCTTCAGTGGATCATCAGCAGCGTACTTCTCGAGCTCGTGAAGCGTGAAGTCGAGAGACTCCGGTGCGACGGTCATCGATGCGGCAGCGATCCGCGCCTCAGTGATTCCAGCGTTGATCTTCATCGCCGCCACCTGCCGCTCAGCAAGCCATCCTTCGAAAACCCGCCGCTGAGACCAGGCCAGTGCACCGACGTAAACGAAAAGTGTGATGGGTAGCGTGCCTCGAAATGTCTGAAGAACAATGCCTTCGCTTCGATAGGCCACAGCCAGACCCGCGTGAGCAAGTCCAAGAAGAGCAATGGCAGTGGTATGCATCAGCGCGGCAATGGGCCAGCGTGGACCCGTAACAGGAGCCCGGCGTGAGAACCAGATGGCGATCGGCACCATTGCCGCCCACATTGCTACCATTACGAAGTCGTCGCGCGCGAGCTCCAGAATTGACCTGCCACCCGCTCGCCCGCTGACCAGCATGTACGAATAACTCTGCTGCGTCCAGAGACCGCTGGCCACGATGCATCCGGCAGCGAGAGTGAGGATGGGGTGACGCCTCACGAAACCACTGCCCGGCTCGAGCTCAGGAAGAGGCGCTCCAGATTCGATCACGACACTGCCGGTCGCAACGCGCGCCGGCATCGAAACTTCGGCCACTGCTCCACCCTGTGAATCGTTGAACAGCGTCAGCTTTGCGTCGTTACCGTAAAGTGTATTGAGGCGCTCATGTGTGTTCGAAAGACCGACGCCGGTACGACGCAAAGTCTCTGTAGCACTAAGCCCTACACCATTGTCACGAACTGATAGAACGAGTTTGCCCTCAGCCATTGCGGCCACGATGGAAACCTGGCCCCTGCGCGAGCGCCCTCTGAGTCCGTGCCTGATGGAATTCTCGACTAGCGGCTGAAGCAGCAACGGGGGAACGAGGAGGTCGCCGGCGGCGGCATCGATGTCAAGTTTGATCTCGAGCCAATCACTGAAACGGGTACGCTGAACTTCGAGGTAGGGTAGCAACCCTGCCACCTCATCGCTGAGCTTGATCTCGGCCTCGTCCCGGGATGCTGCTGCCCGCAACACCTGTGACAGCTGCCGAAAGGTATTGATGGCTGCAGAAGGGCTTTCGAAGATCTGCTCGGACACGGTGCTCAGGGCATTGAAAAGAAAATGCGGCTGGAGCTGCGCTTGGAGATATGTCAGCCGCGCTCGTGACAACTGCGCCCGCAGCGCTAACTCGTGACGCGCGTGTGCAAGGAGCGCTTCCCGCGCTGCTATCACTTTTCCGAACCAGACAGCGAAGATGTAACTCAGGGCCGTGATGTCTATGTAGTAGAGCGTCGTACGGAAGAACGACACCATCTGAGTATCGACCAGGAGCATCGTCACCCCGCGCCGTGTGAGAGCATCGAGTACGGCAATGACGATGATGGCAACAACGTGGCCTGCCAGCTTGGCCACTGCGGGCTGGCTACGGAGAAGACGAGTAAGGTCCCTGACGCCAACCGTGATCAGAGCCCAGGCGAACGCATGCGCGCCATTGATAATCGCAATTTTCCACCACGGCGTTGACCCGTTGCCAAGCCCCACTGTTATGGCGGTCTGGACCGCGGCGAGCGTTATCCAGACGACCAGAGCAGCGGTGAAGAATCGCGCCGTTCGGGGCGCGGCGGTGAGCTTCATCCGGACAATCTTACAGTGTCCGGGTCGCAGTGCCACAGCCCCGAGCGGGGCGCGAGTTCAGTCTCGATCAGAGTTGTCACTGCTCGACATCGTGGTGTATCCGCTCATCACATGATGGGTTCTGTTCACCCCTGTTTCGTTGTCATCGATGAAGTCACCCGATAATCTCGCGAGCATGACAAAGACACTCATTGCCACACGCGTGCTCGCCGCCGGGTTGATGGTCGCCCTCGCCGTGTTGTCGCCAGGAAACCTGCACGCACAGGAAACCAACGGGACGAACTCACGTGTGCGCGACGCCTATAATCTTCACAACAGCGCGGCTGCCACCGCCCGCGCCGCCGGGGATTGGGCGGCGGTTCGCAGGCACGCATCCGCGATTGACACGTTGTTGAACGGGAACGTCGCGCCAATGATGGTTATTGCGAGAGCTGCAGCCCAGCTTGGCGACACTGCCGGAGCAATCGAGACGCTGAAGGCGGTTGTATCGATGGGCATCGTGCGTAATCTGAGCGGAGACAAGGATCTTGCTCCGCTTCACTCATCGAAGGACTGGGCGTCGCTAGTCGCCGCAAATGAATCGAACCTCAAGCCCGTTGGCTCCTCGCGTACTCTCTTCGCTATGCCGGGCCTGGACTTTCTTGCGGAAGACATAGTCTGGGACGGGGCGGGGAAGCGCTATCTGGTGTCGAGCGTTCGCAAGGGCATCATCGTTTCGGTTGCAGCGGATGGCACGTCTCGGACTTTCATTGACAAGTCCGCCCGAACCTGGGGAATGATGGCCCTCGTCGTCGGCAGCGCGCGCGGAAAGCTCTGGGCCACGACGGCCGCATCCCCCTTCACCGAAGGTTTCCAACCCACGGACTCGGGAAGTGGAGCCGTGCTCCGCTACAACCTGCGTACCGGCACGCTCGAGAAGCGCTACGATCTTCGACGGACCGAACGCGGCAATTCGCCGGGTGACGCTACAATGTCATCGACGGGCGACATATTCGTATCCGACAGCCGCAGTGGGCTGGTCTACATGATCCGCTCAGCCGTCGATTCGCTCGAGATACTAGTCCCAGAAGGAACATTCATGTCGCCCCAGCAGCCGGCGCTGAGCAGCGATGGTCTTACCCTGTACATCGCTGACTATAGCCGAGGCATCGCTGAAGTAAATCTGAAAACCCGCGCGATCCGCTGGCTGAAGCATGACCGGAACGTTGCGCTCAATGGAATCGATGGACTCACCTTCAGTGCGTCGGGACAGTTGATCGCCGTGCAGAATGGAGTAATGCCGAACCGGGTAATGGCGCTCACGATAGATGCCGCGCGCGGGGCAGTCACGGCGGCCAGGGTCCTCGCGCAGGATACTTCCAGCATCAGGGAACCGACTCACGGGCTGGTGGTCGGCGACAGTTTTCACTTCATAGCAAACTCGGGTTGGGACGGTTTTGGCGCCGATGGTGCGTTGCGCAAGGAGCATGGATTGACACCGCCGGCTGTGCTCAGCATCAAGCTGAAGTGACGCTCTTGGCGGACCATATTGCATCCGGGGCATGATGACCTTTCTTTCAAGTCATGCCCCAACCCACAAAGCTCCCTCCAGGATTAGCTGAGGCGAGGAACGAGATTGACAGAATCGACGCCGAGATCGTGCGCCTGCTGGCTGCACGCGTCGGCGTTGTTCTTCAGGCTGCGCACAGCAAGCGGCTCGCCGGCGTGCCCTTTGTCGACGAAGAACGTGCGGCTGAGATTATTCAGAACGCGCGGGAGAGAGCGGAGGACTTCGGCCTCCCCAAGAAACCGGTGAAGAAGATCTTCGCTCAGATCCTCAAGATTTCCGTTTTGTCGCAGGCGCAGGGCGACTGATGACTGACGAAGCGTCAACAAACGGACGGGCGGTTTTGCAGAATGGAATGGCCGAAGCGATTGGAATCGATCTCACTCTGCTTACGGCTGAGAGGGTCGTTGCCACGATGCCCGTCGATGACAGGACGCGACAGCCCTTTGGCATTCTTCACGGCGGCGCGTCAGCTGCCCTCGCCGAGACCGTAGCATCCATCGGCGCATTTCTCAATATCGACGCGGATACTCAAGCCGCTGTCGGGCTCGAGCTCAACGCAAACCACCTCCGGGCGAAGACTGAGGGCGTCGTTACTGCGACCGCGACTCCATTACATCGCGGCCGCAGAACTCATGTCTGGGACATTCGAATCGAGGATGAAAAGGGAAGGCTCGTATGTGCGTCGAGATGCACGCTCGCAATTATCGATAAGCCCGGTCAGGTACCGCGATAGACAATTCTGTATATGCGGCCACCCGCGTCGTCTGAAACGTAGAGAGCACCATCGGGACCGGTTGCGATGCCGACGGGTCTGTGCTTTGCCCGATTTGGCTGAATCTCCGCGGGCGGAACTCCCGCGAAACCGTCAGCGAATATTTCATAGCGTCCACTGGGTGAGCCGCCTGAGAACGGCTGGAAGACAAGTTTTCCGCCTGCCTGTTGGCCGGGTGCCCGATTCCACGATCCATGAAACGTGATGAACGCTCCGTTTCGATATTTGCCCGGAAATGATGCACCCCGGTAGAAATGCAAGTCCAGCGGCGCCCAGTGAGCAGGGAATACAGCCGCCGCTGCTTCCTTACCGGCACAACGGTCCATCCTTGTCCCATCGCCTCCGTATTCCGGTGCAGTCACGAGAATGTTTCTGTCCACTGCGTGGTAGCAGTATGGCCATCCGAAATCGTCTCCCTCATCGACACGCAGCAGTTTCTCCGCGGGATTGTTCGTACCGTAGAGGCTATCGGCGAAAACGGTGGACCAGCTCTCCTTGAGCTGATCACGGCCGTGTGTCATCGCGTATAGCTGAGTCCCAAGCACAGCCATTCCGGTTCCGTTGCGTACTCCCGTTGCAAATCGCCTGGCGGTGGTGAACTGCTGGCCAACCGTGTTCGCATCGAACTTCCAGATTCCCGCACGCGTCTCGAGCTCCACGCACGGATCGATCCCGGGAGATCCCACACCCCGGTCGCGCACCTGGCAACTATTCGTGGCCGAGCCAACGTTCACGTACATGGATCCGTCAGGCGCGAAGGCAAAGTTTCGCGAGCGGTGGCCCGGGTTGAGCGGGATTCCCTGCACGATAACTTCGGACGGCCCTGCCGGAAGAAGCGCATCGCCCGCGCGACGATAGCGAACGATTCGCGCGCCCTCGTCTACGTAGATGTAGCCATCGTGAATCGCGATGCCTGTGTTGCCGCTCGCTCCGCCATACTCGATTCTGTCAGCGCGCCCATTCCGATCAGTGTCGCGCAGCGCGGCAAATGCTCCACGTGGGGGCGTCGCCGCTTGTCCCTGCGGAGTTGGGCGTGTTCCATCGATGGCTGCGTACACATCACCATTCGGCGCCACCGCAAGATACCTGATTCGCCCAACTGAGTCTGCAAAGATCGACGCGCAGAAACCTGCGGGAAGAGTGAGACCCGCATTGTCAGTGGAGCAGTTCGCTGCGTTGGCACCGGCAACATTTGCCGGAACCCCGTTCGCGGTAGAGTTCTTTGGCGCGCACGCTGATGTCGATGCCAGTGCGACTATCGCTGCCATGGTGAAAAGAGGACGGACAAAAGTCATGCTGAATGTGCGTTAAATTATTTGTCAATTTTGCACTGGAGCGAGCGCAAGAAGTGGACCCTTCACAACGAAATTCGCTACAGAAAAACGTGAACATTAAGAGGGAAAAAGCGTAGTAAGAATATGCCCCGCAACGCGGCGGGGAACATGACTGATGCCTGCGAGGTGGCTGCTTTTGCCCAAAGTCAAAACGCTCGTGATGCTCGCACTGATGCTTCCCCTGGTCATCCAATACGATCGCACTCATCACGTCCCCAATCCCGTGGCGGCGATCAGCGACGCAGTCATGCAAGCCTCAGACAACATCACTGACAATCTGAGAACGGGCAGACACCTCGGCTTCGATACCTACGCGTATCCAGGTGATCAGGCGATGCTTGCGTGGCGGCATGATGACGTGCCGTTCGAATGGGTTGGTTACTACCTGCCCTCTGCTCCATGTCACAAGGGCGAGTCATGGTCAGGAAAGCGCCAGAGGCTTGCCGACATGGGCTGGGGGATGGCGGTCATCTATGTAGGACAGCAGGTGTGGAGCGGCGCACCGCGCCAGCGCATAGTCAAGACCAAGTGGGTAACCAGGACAGTCAAGCAGACTCGCCGCGTGAAAGGCAGACGCGTCACTCGCAACGTTCGCAAGAGGGTCCCCGTCAAGACTGTCACTTACGCGCGCGCAGCGCCGGGCCAGTCATGCTCGACCCACCTCGTCAGCGGCGCACGCGGCAGACAGGACGCAAACGATGCCATCGAGCGGGCGGAGCGCGAAGGCTTCCCTGCAGGCGCCGTAGTTTTCCTCGACATCGAACGGATGGAAAAAACCCCGCGTGCCATGCGTGACTACTACAAGGCGTGGACCAGGCGCATGCTTGAAAACGGTACTTATAAGCCGGGCTACTACGTCCATACTCACAACGCCAAGCTCATCTATAATGATGTGGCTGGTATTTTCATCGACGCCGGAAAGCTCGACAGTCCACCCTTCTGGATCGCAAGCGGTCGCGGGTTCAGTGAGGATAAGGAGCCACACGAGGTCGGTCACGATTTCGCGAAAGTGTGGCAGGGGCTGCTCGATGTCGTGCAGACCCACAACGGCGTAGAGCTTCCCATCGACGTCAATGTATCCGCCGTTCGATCTCCCTCGTTCACTGACCCATCGGCTACCGAGTAATATTAGGAATCGCTGCTCAGTCACGCGCCGATTCACGGCATAAATACAGGGTCCCAGTTGCCTGACCATTCAACTCATCCGCATCAGGATCAACCCGTAGTGACAGCCGGCGACCCGCTTGCTGAGGCGCGCGCTGCAATGGTGATGGTCCATGGCCGGGGCGCGACCGCCGAAAGCATCCTGACTCTCGCTTCCGCACTTGCTGTCGAGGGTTTTGTATTTCTCGCGCCGCAGGCGCGTGGCAACACATGGTACCCCAACTCTTTCCTCGCGCCGATTCCGAGCAACGAGCCGGGCATAACATCGGGGCTTCAGGCAATCGCTGATGTCATTGCGGTGATTGAATCAGCAGGCATTCCCGCGACACGCACGATGATCCTCGGCTTCTCGCAGGGGGCGTGTCTCTCGCTCGAATACACTGCTCGTAACGCGCGGCGCTTCGGCGGGATAGCCTGCCTGAGCGGCGGATTGATCGGACCGGAAGGCACACCACGCAATTACGATGGAAGCTACGACGGCACACCCGCATTTCTCGGTTGCAGCGACATCGACGGACATATTCCCGCGACCCGCGTCATGGAATCGGCCGATCTGCTGAACAGGATGGGAGCCAGGGCGGTGGCGAAGTTGTATCCCGGCATGGGCCACCTCGTTAACGACGACGAGATCGCCCATGTGCGGGCAATGATGGAAGGAGTGTTATCGTAAGGCGTGAGCGAAACCAAGAAGAAAAAGATCGACTACGCGCGCGCCTGGTCTGAAGCGCGCGAGCTCATCTGGCGTCACCGCCGGTCGCTCGCGGCAGGGCTCGCCCTGATGCTCGTCAACCGATTGTCAGGCTTGGTCCTGCCTGCGAGCTCCAAGTATCTCATCGATGATATCCTCGCCAAGGGCCGCCACGACCTCTTGCTCCCCATGGCCGGGGCTGCAGCAGCGGCCGTGATCGTCCAGGCCATTACCACTTACTCCCTTTCGCAGGTCGTCAGTATCGCGGCGCAGCGTGCAATTGCGGACATGCGAATGAGCGTACAGAAACACGTGCTGCACCTGCCGGTTTCGTACTTCGACTCGACCAAAACCGGTGTGCTGATTTCGCGCGTGATGACTGACGCTGAGGGCGTGCGGAATCTGGTCGGTACAGGTCTCATTCAGCTCACGGGGGGAATACTCACGGCGATCATCGGCATTGTCGTTTTGTTCGCGCTGAACTGGCAGCTGACCGCGATCATGCTGGTAGTGCTTCTCTCCTTCGGCGCCCTGATGGCCGTGGCGTTTGCACGCCTGCGACCCCTCTTTCGCGAGCGCAGCGTCATCAATGCGGAGGTCACTGGCAGGCTTGCCGAGTCGCTGGGCGGAATCCGGATCCTCAAGGTTTATGTGGCGGAAGGTCGCGAGGAGCGACTCTTCGGCGAGGGGGTCTACCGGCTCTTCAACAACGTGCGCCGCTCCATCACCGGGACGTCCATTGTAGGCACCGGCGCCACCTTGATAATCGGGACGATCGGCGTGCTGATGATAGTTGTCGGCGGTAGAGCGATCCTGAACGGAACAATGACGCTTGGCGGCCTCGTCATGTACATCTTCTTCGTTGGTCTGGTCGCCGCGCCACTAGTCCAGATCGCATCGGTGGGGACACAGATCAGCGAAGCGTTCGCCGGTCTTGATCGCATTCGCGAGATACGCGACATGACGACGGAAGATCAGCAGGACGAAACGCTGCAGCCCCTGGGTGAGCTCGAAGGAAGCGTGGAGTTCCGCGATGTGCGTTTCTCATACATCAAGGACACTCCGGTTCTGCAAGGTGTGTCGTTTGTCGCTGAAGCTGGATCTACCACTGCGCTGGTTGGCTCGAGCGGTTCGGGAAAGAGCACGCTGATCGGCCTCGTGATGGCATTCAACCGGCCGGACAGCGGACAAATTCTTGTCGACGGCAAGGATCTCGAGACGCTACGCCTGCGGGATTACCGCGCTCAGCTCGGCGTAGTTCTGCAGGACAATTTTCTTTTCGACGGCTCGATCAAGGAGAACATCGCGTTTGCCCGTCCCGACGCGACTGATGATGAGATCCGGGGGGTGAGCCGTATTGCGCACTGTGATGAATTCATCAATGGGTTCGAGCTTGGCTACGATACCATAGTGGGTGAGCGCGGCGTGAAGCTCTCGGGGGGGCAGCGCCAGCGAGTCGCTATTGCACGAGCGATACTTGCCGATCCGCGCATCATGATACTGGATGAGGCGACGTCCAGTCTCGACAGCGAAAGCGAGGCGATGATACGTGATGGTCTTCGCGCGCTTCGCCGCGGGAGGACGACATTCGTGATTGCTCACCGGCTCTCAACTATCGAAAGCGCTGACCAGATCCTGGTGCTCGAGGCAGGCGAAATCGTCGAGCGCGGGACGCACGCCGAGCTGATCGCACTCAACCAGCGGTACCGGCACCTTTACGACAAGCAGTACGGAGTCGAGCGCGACCGGTTCATCAATCCCGGCGAGGACTTCACCCCTGAAGTGCCGTCTGCATTGGAGGCGCTTCAGGCACCCCCGGCGCGCTGAGGTAGGCCATCTCTCGAAGCCGGCGCACTCGCTCGCGCAGTGGTGGATGGGTCGCCATCAGGTTTGCCATTCGTCCCTCGCGCTCATCCCACTTGGAATGATATGGATCCGAGATGCAAAGCTGAGCCGAGCTTTTCGGGATCGCCGTCGGTGGAACTTGCGATTCTGCCAGTTTAGCTAAAGCCGACGCGAGCGCGCCCGGATTGCGGGTGAACTGCGCGCTCATGGCATCCGCGAGAAATTCGCGTGAGCGACCGACTTTCATCACCATGTACCGCGTAACAAGCGGCGCAATGAGCCAGCTCACGATCCACAACACGAGCAGTACGGCGACGAGGATGCCGCCACCGCCCTTGTCACTGCTCGAGCGCGACCGCCGGCCACCGCCGCCGAACCTCATCATTCGGAAGCCACCGTCGTGGAGGATCGCGACGGCCCCGACCAGTGCTGTCAGAAGGGTCATCAGCCGCACGTCGAGGTTCACGATGTGTCCCATCTCATGACCAACTACTGCTTGTAACTCTTCGCGACTGAGCTCGCCGAGGAGGCCCTCAGTGACCGCAACGTGGGATTCATCGCTGCGGATGCCGGTCGCGAAGGCGTTCGGATGATCGTCGGGAACGATCCAGATGCTGGGCTTTCGCGCACCGGATGCAATCGCCATTTCTTCAACGACATTGACGAGACGCTGCTCTGCCTCGTTGGAAGGTGTCTCTATCTCGCGCGCACCGGTTGCCTTCAGTAGAACAGTCGGGCCAAACCGGTAACCGCCCCAGGCCATTGCGCCGGCAATTGCAGTGAGCAGGATGCCGACGCCGGGGAATACGTGCGTAGCGCTGGATCCGTATGCGGTGACCGCATCACGGGTCGAGAGATACCAGATGAGGTCTCCACCGAAACCAAGCCAGGCGATGAAGATGATGAAGCCGGCAACTAACCGGCGGCTGGCTTTCCTGTTCGCCTCCTGCTGGGCGAACAGGTTGCCGCCCGCGTTCATCCCTTCGGAGCGCCGAACGAGAGATCGACCTTCGGCACTGCACGCTCGGCGTCGTCAGTGATCTCCCACAGTGTTGCAGGCGACGCCCCGGCCATGCCCGCAAACAGCATTGTTGGGAAGGTCTGCTGAGCGGTGTTGTACTGAGTAGCCGTGTCGTTGTAAAGCTGGCGCGAGAAGCTGATCTTGTTCTCGGTTGCCGTAAGTTCTTCCTGCAGCTGCGCCACGTTACCCGTCGCCTTGAGGTCGGGATAGGCTTCGACTACGGCCAGGAGACGCGAGAGCGCTCCCGTAAGCTGAGTCTCAGCATGAGCAGTTGTAGCGACGCTGCCACTCGTGCTCGCCGCAATGGCCGTGTTGCGCGCCGCAACCACCGCCTCGAGGGTTTCACGCTCGAAGTTCATCGCGCCTTTTACCGTCTCTATGAGATTCGGGATCAGATCGTGACGGCGCTTGAGCTGCACGTCGATCTGCTTCCACGCGTTCGTTACCTGATTCTTGAGCGAGATGAGACGGTTGTACGCGCTGATCGCGAAGAAAACAAATCCAACGATCAGAACCAGAAGCACAATCGTGAACATCGAACTCCTCCCGGAGCAGGATTGCCATGGTGCTGCACGGACCCGGCGGGCCCTTCGTGCTTAAGATAGCGAGCGCATCGCGCCCCGCTATTGAAATTCTGCTATCCTGGAGATATTACGAGACGCGTGCCCCGTTCGTTTCGAATTGCGCCACTGGCGCCGTTTGTCTTCGCCTCAACCGTCCTGGCTTGCGACGCCAAGCTGGACGTTGACGCCCCGGCGCCAGCAATGATGGCGGACGTCGACACGCTGCCGACCCTACCGACATCGACGCTCGACATCCCGCTTACCTACGACCTCACGCCGATCGTTCGAGCGCTCGAAGGAGCGGTGCCGAGGAAGTTCGGCGACATCGATGAGCGCAAGAAGACGAGCAATCCGCGGATGGAGATCGCCTACGAGGCTACGCGCGGCCCGTTCAGCGTCTCTCTCGACGGACAGACAGCCCGTATCACCGCCGTGGTGCAGTACAAGGGAAGGGGATTCTACAATCCACGCGTCGGCCCGAACATCTCGAGCTCGTGCGGAATAAGCGACGCGATGCCGCGCGCGCGCATCAGCATCGCGACCGATCTCAGAATCACACCTGAGTGGAGGCTCCGAGGGAGCACTCGTGTTGCCAACGTGGCGCCATACAGTGAGGAACGTCGCGATCAGTGCCGGGTCACGGCTTTCAAGATTGACGTTACGGAAAGAGTGATCAATGCGACGCGCGGAGCACTCGAGAAACAGCGTCCAACAATTGATCGAAGGATAGCAGCGCTGGACGTCAGATCGCGTTTTGCGAATTGGTGGCAGCTGCTCGGCCAGCCGATTCAGCTAACCGACAGCGTATGGCTCTTGATCAGGCCATCAGCCGTTCGCATGGGGCAGAGCGTAGGAGTCAAGCGCACGCTGGTTACAGCGCTGGGGTTTTCGGCATCACCGGTGGTGATCACTGGCGCGCGGCCTGTCGTTCCTCCTAGCATGCTGCCGCCGCTCGCGACAGCGGCGGTCGGCGACGGCTTGCACATTCTACTGGAAGGCGTGATCTCGTATGATGTCGCGACCGATCTGCTGCGGCGGCATCTCAAGGGCCGCAAGGTGGAGCGGGCAGGGCAGACGCTCCAGGTGAGGGACGTGAGGCTGTTCGGAATCGGTGGAGGCAAGCTCGCTCTCGAGCTCACTTTCGGCGGGGATGTCACTGGCCACCTCTTCTTTGTGGGGACGCCACGGTACGATGCGGGCACCAATGAGCTTTTCGTGCCCGATCTGGACTATGATGTCGGGTCGAAGAACAAGCTCGTGAGTGGCGTCGAATGGGTGAAACACGATGAGATCCGCGACTTCTTCAGGAAAAACGCTCGCTGGTCAATCGGTGACGTAATGAAGACGGGGAAGGACCAGCTGGAAAAGGGTCTCAACCGCGATCTCGCGAATGGCGTAAGATTGTCGGCCGAGGTCAAGCAGGTGCAGGGGCTTTCGGTTCATGCTCGTCGCACGGCAATCCGGCTTCGCGCCCAGGCAGACGCCAACGCACGCCTCACTGTAAACACACCAAAAAAATGAACAAAGACGAAGGACTGGTTCGGGCGGTGGGCGTTCGCGGCCTGACTGCGGGAATGATCAATTACATGATCGGCGCGGGAATCTTCGTGCTTCCTGCAACCGTCGCTGCTGCAGTCGGCGGCGCGGCTCCTGTCATTTACATCATCTGCGCCGTGGCGATGGCGCTGATCGTTGCCTGCTTCGCCGATGCCGGTAGCCGTGTTTCATTATCGGGCGGCACCTATGCATACGCGGAAATCGCCTTCGGTCCGTACATCGGCTTCATAGTCGCGATGTCGCTGTGGTTCGGATCGTCAGTGCTTGCAAGCGCAGCGGTGGCAAACGTGTTCGTCGACACGCTCGCGACAATATCCCCGGCGCTTGGCAATAGAACTGTCCGCGCCGGAATCCTCGTCTTCATATATGCGTTGTTCGCGATCATCAACATTCGCGGCGTCAAGATCGGAAGTCGCGCAGTTCAGTCGGTCACGCTCGCGAAGCTCACGCCGCTGCTCATACTGATCGCCGTAGGCTTCTTCGCGGTGAACATGGAGAATCTCACATGGCCGGGAATGCCCTCGGCGGACACGACTGCTCGCACGTCAGTGGTGCTGCTCTTCGCATTCCTCGGTATCGAATCAGCGCTCACACCAAGCGGCGAGGTGCGTGATCCCGCGCGGACGGTTCCGCGCGCAATTCTGTCGACATTGTTGATTGTCACTATCATCTACATGTCACTCCAGTTCGTCGCTCAAGGAGTGCTCGGCGCCGAGCTGGCAACGAACACGACAGCACCATTGGCTGCGACCGCGCGGGTAATACTCGGTGACGGTGGACAGATGCTCGTCCTCGTCGGCATGGCGATCTCGACGTTCGGGTATGTGGCGGGCGACGTGCTGGCTGCTCCGCGGGGGTTATATGCAGTTGCTCGTGACCGGATGTTGCCAAAATCAATCGCTGCAATTCATCCACGTTTCCTGACGCCCCACGTTGCCATCGCAATCCACGCAGGGTTGTCTCTTGTTTTCGCGCTGACTGGCAGCTTTTCAGGTCTTATGGTAGTCGCGACGCTGGCGACATTGATCGTCTACCTGGTCTGTTGTCTCGCGACGATTCAATTACGGCGTTTGAATATCCGGACTGAGGACGCGCTGCCGTTCAATGTACCCGGCGGACCTGTTGTGCCCATTCTGGCAGTGGCAATCGTGCTGTGGCTGATGAGCGCATCAACCCGGCAGGAATTCATCGCACTCGGTGCGATGCTCGGGATTCTGACTGTCATTTATTTCGTAATGCGGGCAATGCGTCCCAAGGAAGTACCGGCGTCGTAGACGGGCAGAAAGTGGGTGGCTTAAGCCGGCGCTGTCTGTTCAACACGGAGCCACGGTGAACCCGGAGGCTGAGTACATGGGTCAGCGGGGACTAGCATTAATCCGGGCCGCTAGATCCGCTTCCCGTTGTTGTACAACAACAGAAGGACGCTTGAGCTGCGGCGGCCTCAGCTAACGAGGCTGCATTTGCATTTCCTTCCGTGATCCCCGTGGCTCCGTGTTGAACAGACAGCGCCAGATTAAACCAGCACCCTTTCGCCAGCGGACGCCCGCCAGCCCTACCCCCCGATCCTCAGACAGAACCATTTTCTGACTGCGTGTGTCAGAGGTTCCGATGATGGCACTCACGGTACCTGAGCCCCGAGGACGGGTGAGCGAACGACAGCTGGTTGAAAGGATCGTCAATGGCGACCCCAAAGCCCAGCGCGAGCTCTACGAATCCAACGTAGATCGCGTGTATCGTCTCGCCTACAGGCTGGCCGGAGAAGACGAGCTGGCGCGCGACTTCACCCAGCTCACGTTCATCAGGGCATTCGAGAAAATCGGCGATTTCAGGTTCGAGTCGTCACTGTCGACCTGGCTTCACACAATCGGCGTATCGATCGCGTTGAACGGACTCAGGAAGGTCAAGACCGCCCGCAACCGCGAGGCACCGATCGAGGCAGCCGCATCGATCGGCTTCACCGAACGCGAGGCCGAGCCGGATCTCAAGGTCAGGCTCAGCGCTGCAGTGGACGCCTTAAGTGAGAAATACCGAACGGTTTTCCTCATGCATGATGTCGAAGGGTTTACACACGAAGAGATAGGAGCCGCGCTCGGCATACCGCCGGGTACTTCGAAGACGAGGCTCTTTCAGGGAAGGGCGAAGCTCCGCGAGGCACTCGCTGACTTCAGAGGGGAGTGGATTTCATGAACAACGACGACGGCATCGACGAAATCATCAGGACCGCAGCGAGCGAATATAATCGCCCGCCAGCGACTCCGCGCGATGAGATGTGGACAGCGATCCAGGCAGCGCGAGAATCCGCAGCAGCCGGGCCGCAGTTCCACGTAGTAGCTGGCGGAGCCGCAAAAGCCGCACCGCTCAGCGGATATTCGAATTCACATCGCTCGACCCCGCGGTATGCGTGGTTCGGGCTTGCAGCAGCCGCAGTTCTTCTTGTCGCGACAGGCGTAGGTATCGGCAGATGGACGAACGCCAACCCCACGACTGCCGAACGACGCGTGGCGGACGCTCCGTCACTCAGCGCGCCGGTTGTTACCGGCGACGGTATCGTCGCTCCGGAAAATCGCGAGACGCCCGTGAATCCTCAGCCGAGCGCCCCTTCGGGGAACGAGGGAGTTTCTGCCCAGGCCCCCGCTTCACGTGCGCCGGCAGCACGCAGCAGGGAAGAAATTCTTCGGAACCCGATCGTAAGGCGCACAGGTGGCCTGAATCTGGTCGCGAGTGACACGAGACCGACACCGCCGAACAACACGGGCGGCGTCGAGATGGTTTCATATCAGGTCGCCACGCAGCAGCACCTTCAGGACGCCGAAACGCTGCTGACGTCGTTCTCGCTCGAGTCGCGGGACGAAAGAATGAACACGCAGTTCGCAGGATGGGCGAAAGGACTTCTGTCCAACACTCGCCTTCTGCTCGACTCACCCGCGGGTGACGATCCGCGGCGCGCGAAGCTTCTGCAGGACCTGGAGCTGGTGCTCGCGCAGATAGTACAGCTCTCACCGGATGCTCCTGCGTCCGACCGCGAGCTGGTTCAGGGAAGTATTCAGAACGGAATGGTAATGACACGGCTTCGCTCCGCGATTCCCGCGGATCAGCCGAGAGAGATAACGGAGAGACAATGAAAGCGATTGCACTGGTCGTGGTTACCGTCGCCCTTGGCGCGGGACCCGCAAAAGACGCCCCCGTACACAAGGTGGAAGCCGCTGCATCGACGGTGACGTTCGAGCGCAGCGCGACGAACACGCAGGATCCGTCGGAAGCGCTTTACCGGACCGCCGGTGAAGCGATGACCAAGGGCGACTACATCCGCGCGGCCGAGATCTACGCTGATGTCCTCAGGCGGTACCCCTCATCGAAGATTGCGGAAAGCGCCGCTTACTACCAGGCGTTTTCGCTTTACCGCCTCGGTGGAGACGATAAGCTCAAGTCCGCACGCGATGTGTTGACGAGCCTGCGGTCGAGATACCCTGGACTGGCGAAAGGAGAGCCGGCCGCACTACGCACACGTATCTGTGGCGAACTGGCGCGACGCGGCGACGAAGCGTGTGCTGCCGAGCTGAACACAAAAGTTCGCGAAACGGAGCGAAGCTCCACGGTATCCCGCACGCAGACCAATACGAACACCCGCACGAGCGCCAGCGCCGGCGAGCGATGCCCAGCCGAAGATGACGAGAATGACGAGCGCATTGCTGCTCTCAACGCACTCCTGCAGATGGATGCAGAGCGCGCAATGCCGGTTCTCACGAAAGTGCTCGAGCGACGCGACGCATGCTCGGCCGGACTGCGCAAGAAGGCGGTATTCCTCGTGTCACAGAAGCGCACTCCGGAAACAGCAGACCTGCTTCTCAAGATTGCGCGTAATGATCCGGACAGTGAAGTGCGCGAACAGGCAGTCTTCTGGCTGTCGCAGGTTGCCGATGAACGCGCAGTCACGATGCTCGAGGACATCCTCCGCACGTCGCGAGATGAAGGACTTCAGAATAAGGCGCTGTTCGCCCTGTCACAGCACCGGAGTGGACGCGGAGCCGCGATCCTGCGCGAGTTCGCAGAAAGAGACGGCACGTCCGAGGAGCTGCGCGGGCAGGCGATCTTCTGGCTCGGACAGAGAGCGAATGCGGAAACGAACACGTTCCTGCGAACGCTCTACACGCGGCTCAAGAGTGACGAGCTGAAGGACAAAGTCATCTTCTCGCTTTCGCAGCGCAGGGGCATGGGCAACGAGAAGTGGATGATGGATATCGTCACCAATCCGCGGGAGAGCATCGAGATGCGCAAGAAGGCGCTCTTCTGGGCGGGGCAGGGCGGTACTGATATCGAGGAGCTCCTCCCGTTCTACGAGAGGCTCGCCGATCGTGAAATGAAGGAGCAGATGATCTTCGTTCTGGCGCAGCGCAGAAGCGGACCAGCAGTCGACAAGCTTCTGAGCATCGCGAAAACCGACAAGGATCCCGAGCTCCGCAAGAAGGCAATCTTCTGGCTGGGCCAGTCCCGCGACCCGCGTGTCCAGCAGTTCCTCCTGGACATCATCAACAAATAACGGAAAACAAAGATGAAAATCCCCGGAATTTTGGCCGCTGTCTCGCTCGTGATCGTGACGAGCCAGGCAGCAGGCGCCCAGTCCCTTGCGAGCCGCATCGCTGCGGTTCGCGACGGGAAAGTAAGAATGACTTTCGCAACGCGTGACGATATCTGCGGCTACGGGAACGGGATCTCGACGAGGAGTAATACCCGCAACAACTGGTCTGATTCGAAAAGATCTGACGACGTCGAGTACGATGTCGATTGCAGCGAGGGACCGGCGCGAATTGTCGTGCAGATGGAGGGCGGGCACGCGGTCAACCTCAAGGCGTATGTCGGCGGGCGCTGGCGTCCTGCATCGAACGTCAGGGACATCGGCGCAGTCGGCGTTAAGGAGGCGACAGATTGGCTCCTCGATGTCGCACGCTCCCAGTCCGGGAAGGTTGCATCATCAGCGATTTTTGCGGTGACGCTTGCGGACAGCGTACAGATGGCGCAACCGCTCTACGCGTTCGCGACGAGCTCGTCCAATCCGCGTGAGGCTCGCGAGCAGGCGATCTTCTGGATGGGCCAGATGGACGACGATCGTGTAGTTGGCTACCTCGAACGGATCTTACGCGATTCCCGTGAGGAGAAGATGCAGGACAAGGCCATCTTTTCTCTCTCACAGCACCGCAGTGATCGCTCGCAGGCGATCCTGAAGGAATTTGCCGAGAATGAGAACGAGTCTGATAAGCTGCGCGGGCAGGCGGTGTTCTGGCTCGGTCAGAGCAGTCGCGGCGAAGGTCCGGAGTATCTGAGAAGTCTCTACTCGCGCGTCCGCAGCGAAGAGCTCAAGGACAAGGTCATCTTTTCAGTCTCGCAGCAGCGGGGCGTAGATAGCGAAAACTGGCTGCTCGATCTCGTTGCGAACGAGAGAGAACCGGTGGAAATGCGAAAGAAGGCTCTGTTCTGGGCGGGTCAGGGTGGGGCATCAATGAAAAGGCTGTCGTCACTCTACTCGAAGACGACCGACAGGGAGATGAAGGATCAGATGATCTTTGTTTTCTCCCAGCACCGCGATGCAGCCGCGTTCGAGAAGCTGATGGATATCGCGAAGAATGATCCCGACCGGCAGGCGCGCCGAAAGGCAATGTTCTGGCTTGGCCAATCGAAGGATCCGCGTGTCGCGTCGATGTTGTCCGACATGATCAACAAGTAAGGGGGATCGATGAATAACAATCGGATCATGACCCTTGCTTGGGCCGCGACGCTGGTGATCGTTGCGTGCGTCGCGCCGCAACGGGCGAGGGGGCAGTCAATCGCCGACCGCGTTCGCTCGACGGGTGATGGAAAAGTAAGGTTTACCTTCGCTGCGAAGCCTGACGTGTGCGGATGGGGATCTTCGATCAACCGCGGAGGCAGCTACCGCACGAACTGGCGCCCTGAGAAAACGGAAGACGTTGAGTACGATAGCGAGTGCAGTCATTCACCGGTTCGTGTCGTTCTTGACGTCAGGGACAGCAAGGTGACGCGGCTCCGAACCTATGTTGGAGGACGCTGGCGGAGCGAGCCTGCTGCGACAGACCTCGGCATGATGTCCACGAGGGTTGCCACGGACTATCTGCTTGGCCTGGCGTCAACAGCAGACGGACCAGTCGCCCGTGACGCGATAATGCCTGCGACACTCGCAGACAGCGTCACGATCTGGCCCGCGCTTACGCGGATTGCGCGCGACCAGAATCGTACGAGCGGTTCGCGGAAGCAGGCGTTGTTCTGGCTGTCAGCCGAAGCGGGTGAAAAAGTTGCCGGCTCGGGGCGCGAAGATACCGATGAAGCGACGGACATAAGGAAGCAGGCGGTATTTGCCTTGTCGCAGTGGCGCAACTCGGAGTCAGTGCCCGGGCTCATCGAGGTCGCTCGCAAAAATCGCGACCCGGAAGTCCGGCGTACGGCGCTATTCTGGCTCGGTCAGAAAGATGATCCGAGAGTTATTCCGGTCTTTGAAGAGATTCTGCGCGCGAGAGAATAGGACAAAAGCGAAACCACAGCCGCGGGCTTCCGGCAGCCCGCGGCTGTGGTTTCGCTTTTCTTAGTCCGCAGTCCGCAATGTTATCGGTCTCCCATTCCGCCAAGTACGTCTGTGATCCTCGCGGCCACGGCCATGTCCTGCACGGTCTTCATCACCTTCTGTGACTCAGCCAGGTTGCCCTGGCCCTTCAACGCCTCGGCGAGTACGAATCCAGTCACCGTATAGGTATACGGGATACCAAACGAGGGACGATCGATCCAATCACCGATATCGATCAGTTCCGCGGGACCTTTATATACCTGCGTCCAGAGCGCCTGACTTCTGGGAATGTCCAGAAATCCGTCGCCGACTTGAACCGTGTCCTTGTTCGGAATGACAGGATACTCGACGAGCTTTTCGACCAGCCCCTGCCTCACGGTGTAGTTCGCGAGGCCGAGCGATCGTCCGTAGCCGCCTGTCGAGAAGAAAACCCCTCGTTCCGGATACGCATCCTTGATCAGGCGAAGCGTTATGATCTGGTCCCGCGTTAGCACGCCGGGTGGTGACAGGCGCTGCGGGTCAATTGTCGCAACGATATTCCGCTGCCTGAACAGCTGCGTCTCGCGAATCTCGATGTAGTCAGGCTGAGCGTCCGCGTCGGCGAACGTCATCGCAAGCGGAGATCCCTTTGGTTTTGCCCACTGCTTTCCGCGATATATCGCCGGGCCTTTCGCAGCATCGTACTCACGCACTGGACGGCGAATAATCTGGCGCACGAACCAGTCCGTATTGAGGTATGACGTTACGAGAACCAGCACATCCTGCCTCACACCTTCGACTTCCTGTGCATACCAGAGAGGGAAGGTGTCGTTGTCGCCGTTCGTGATCAGGATTCCGTACGGTTCCACCGAGTTGAGCATGTCCTTGCCCCACTCCGCCGCGAATGAATCACCGCGATGCGACGCGGCGTTCCAGTTTCCGACCAGAGGCGCGCACGCAATCAACAGAATCGGTGTCGCAAGCAGCCATGATCTGCGCGTAGCGAGACCCGCTTTGTCGAGTTCAGCGTCCTCAGACCTGTCGAGGATCTGCGCGATCGATTGCCAGATGTAGACGAGCCCAACGGCTGCCCACACGCCCCAGGCAGAGAAACTCCAGATATAGAAGTAGTCTCGATCACGAACCTCACGTTGGACACTGTCGCCAAGCTCGGGAGCCTGCGACCACCCGTACTTGAAATTCATGTAATAGATGAGCGCCAAGGTCAGAGTGAACATGAGCGGCCCGAAATACCAGAAGGTTCGTCGCTCGTTTGCCCAGTGGACGTACCCTCCTATGAGACCCAGTGAAAGGAAGAGCACGGCGAGCATCGCCTGAAGTGCGGGACTGTCGTTGTACGCATCGCGCAGCCACTGCCACTTGAAGTAGAGCCACCACATTCCGACCTGCCCCGTGAACGGTGCTCCACGGTCGACTTTATCACCGTACTGTTCGCGATTGATGTTGTCCATCAATCGCTTCTGCGTAAGGTCACTCAGCGTGCAATCCCACTCGAATTTCTCGAGGCATGCAGTTGGCTCGCCTTCGTTGATCGGCGGGAAATACGCGGCGCGTATCGGCTCGTAGATGAACGGCGTGAGCCCGATTCCAATCACCAGCAGGCACTTCACGATGAGACGCCAGTTCAGCAGGGTCTGCCACCGCCGAAGCAGAATCGCAACGCCCACGGCGGGAAACGGCAGGAACCCGGCAGGGTGATTGGAGTAGCCGAGCCCGAGGAGAAACGCGACGAGGACAAGGCGACGATCGGCCTTTGGCCCGTCAGGATCGTCAGCCCATGAAATCATGAGCCATGAAACTGCAGTGAAGAAGAAGAGCGAGATCGTGTAGACTTTTTCGTTTACTACGCTCTGGTTCCAGACCGTGTAGGCAGTCGCACCAATCAGTGTTGCAATCGCCGCCCCGACGTACCGCTGCCAGCTCCTTGGGAGCCAGCCGGATAAAATCCTTTCAGTAATCAAGAACCAGAAGCCAGCTGAAAGCGCGCTAGCAAGCGCGGCCATCGTATTGATCCGCTGAGCATAGCTGCCGGGCAGAGGCAACTCACCGAAAACATGCCCGATGAGCATGAAGAATGGATTGCCCGGGGGATGCGGCAGCCCAAGAACCTTGGTTGCCGCCATGTATTCGCCGGTGTCCCACATCCATGTGGATGGCGAGATAGTCAGGTAGTAGAGAGCGAATACGGCGAGGGCCGCGAGCCCTGCGGCTTTGTATGATGGCTCGTATGCGGAATGAGAATCCGCTGACACTTTCGGCGAGGCCGGTGTCCTGGAGGTGGATCTCGTGTTGACTGCTGTCATCGCCTGTGGAAAGAGGTCCCTGCTTCAGGTCTGGGCAAGCCAACAAATCTACAACGCGGGCTAGGTTTTGAACTACACGGGGAAAGGAGTTTTTGAAGTGCCAGGAGTTATTGAAGGGGATGCTGGAGTTGTCACGCGATGGATCGGGATTGCACGCTCTCTTTTTCTGGGTTTACGATCGGTTCACCGGCAGACTTGCCTGCCTTCGATTCATCATGGTTTGGCGTAGTCCCGCAGTTCCCAAAAAATCGCGACTTCTGAATCCGGCGACGTAGCCTGCCGGTGCCAGCATCCCCTTCAATAACTCCTGGCACTTCAATAACTCCTTTCCCAGTGTAGTTCCGGCATCTCCCAACTGATCAGTTTTTCATCTCAACTCGAAAAACCGCGCGAAAGCGTAGTTTTGTGCATGGATTTTTCCGGGATTCAGTCCCAGCTGAGCTCGAGCCCTTTCATCGCCGTCCCGCTCCTGTTCCTGGCCGGCGTGCTTACCAGCCTGACCCCTTGCATCTATCCCATGATTCCGATCACCGCCGCAATAGTCGGTGGTCAATCGGTTGGTGAAACAAGAGCCCCACGCAGCCGGACAATAATCCTGACGCTGACTTACGTCGCCGGGCTCGCGATTGTCTACGCGATCCTGGGCGTACTTGCAGGCATGACTGGCACCATGTTCGGGACGGTCAGCACGAATCCATGGCTCTACTTCTTCATGGCGAACCTGCTCGTGATCGCGGCTCTTGCGATGCTCGACGTGGTTCCGGTGCGACTTCCGGCCAGCGTCGTCGCCCGGGCCTCGACTGCGGGAACCGCCGGCAGAGTGTCAGGCGCATTCATTATGGGAGCAGCATCGGGGCTCGTTGCCGCTCCTTGCTCAGCCCCGGTAATGGCAGCCGTCCTGACTTGGGTAACGACCACCCAGCGCGCGGCAATGGGATTCGTCTACCTGTTGAGTTTCTCCCTCGGGATGTGCGCCCTGCTCGTTGTCGTCGGGCTCTTCAGCGGAACTGTGACCCGTTTGCCGCGCGCGGGGGTATGGATGGTCTGGGTAAAGCGCGGCTTTGCACTCGTCATGCTCGGCGTCGCCGAGTACTACCTCGTCCAGATGGGCAAGCTTCTCCTCTAAAAGGTTTTCGAACTTGAATTACCGCTACCTGCTTGTTCCCACTACGGCGTGTTTCATGGCACTTCTCCCATTCGATGCCCGATCACAGGAATCAGGCATTCCTGTCGGGACGCGCGCACCTTCGGCGATGGTCACGACGTTGGCGGGAAAGGCTGTCGACATGGGATCCTACGTCGGGAAGATCCCCATGGTCATTGAGTTCTGGGCGACCTGGTGCCCAAGCTGCAAGCAGCTCGAGCCCGCTTTTCTCGCCCTCGAGAAGAAATACGGCAGCCGCGCAAAGTTCATCGGTGTCGCGGTTTCGGTCAGCCAGTCGCCGGCGCGCGTAAAGGCATATGCCGCGAAGTACAAATACCGTCACGAGACATTCTTCGACACGAATGGCAAGGCGGCGGAGGCCTACGATGTCCCCGCGACTTCATATGTTGTAGTGGTGGACAGAAAAGGCACCGTCGTATACACCGGGGTCGGCGGCAAGCAGGACCTCGAGCCGGCGATACTGAAGGCACTTCGCAACTGAAACCGGGGCCGGCTCAAACCGTAGGGGCGGAAAGGGCGTCAAAGCCATATCACCACCCTCGCACGCCCAACGGAGATCTCTCATGCCTGCTCCATCCGCTCGCCTCCTTGCGTTCGCCGGATTCTTTGTTGTAACGGCCTCCCTCATTCCGGTTCGTGCGGAGGCGCAGGTCGGGTACCGGGACCCGCGGAACGCCGATGTCGATGTTGCGGGCGCGAGAACAGCGCGGATAGAGGCAGGCGCGGGATCGCTCAGAATCGAAGGACGCCAGGGTCTGACGCAAGTACGCGTTAGGGGAACCGCGCGAAGCTCGCATCGCGACAGACTCGACGATATCAAACTCACGGCGGAACGTCGTGGCGGCGAAGTTTTCATCAAGGTGGACATCCCCAACGAGAATCGAAGCTGGATATCATTTGGCAACTTCTTCATGGCGCTCGATCTGGTGATCGAAGTCCCGATGAACCTCTCTCTCGATGTTGCCGATGGCAGCGGCGAAGCCCACTTCATAAACACCGGAAAGCTGGAGCTCGAGGACGGGTCCGGTGAGATCGAGGTGCGTGGCGCGCGAGGTGACGTGAGCATCAACGATGGTTCCGGGGAGATTCTGCTCCGGGGTGTTGATGGAAGCGTTCGCATCAACGACGGATCCGGCGAAATCGATGCAAGCGATGTCACCGGCGACTTTATTGTCGAGGAAGATGGCTCCGGAGACATCAACGTTGTCGGTGTCGGCGGTACCCTGACGATAGACGATGACGGGTCAGGCAGCATCGACGTCGGGCGCGTTGCGGGCGATTTTGTGGTAAGGAGCGATGGCGGCGGTTCGATTCGCTATGACACGGTAAAGGGGGCGGTCCGCATTCCCGAGAGGAAGCGGCGCGGGTAATGCAGGCGTGGGGTGGACGGTAGCAGGGAAACCCCATTACTCTTCAGGCAACAGAACCCGACGCACAGGAGATCCACTTTGAATCGCAAAATCGTTGCATTCGCCGCAATCGCGGCGCTTGGCTTGGCATCAGTTCCCGTGACGGTAGTTGCGCAGGCACCGAAGCCTGCACCGGCGCCGTCATATTCGAACACCGCAGCTGGTCCGACAGTGAGCAGCAGCGCAGTTGGGATCCGTCGCGCGCCGACAGCCAACGCCGTCGCTCCCGCAGCTGAAGCCAGACTCGGCGCAGGTCGCAACGTCGCCCTGATGGTTGTTGGTGGTGCAGCGCTGATCATTGGCGCGGTCATCGGCGGAACTGCTGGTGTGCTCATCGCTGTGGCAGGCGCGGCGGTAGGACTCTACGGACTGTACAACTTCATTCAGTAGTAGTCGGGCCGTGGAAATGGAAACCGATTAGCCTTTAGCTCTAACCGCCTTTGGCTCGTGCCTGTCGCAGTCGAGAGGCACGCGTCAAAAGCCAGCAGCAAGAACGCCTGGCTGAATTCAGCCAGGCGTTTTGTATTAAACACTTACTCGGTGCCACCTCAAAATCATTCTCGTAGCGGCGGTATTGCGTGTTCTGCGCTCGATGCCGATTGCGAAAGCTTTCTGACGGCTTCTGGTGCAACGGCAGGTTCGGCGCGCTCCGATAGTCCGGTCGCCTTCGAGGAACTCGCGACGACGGTGCGGCGGCGCATTCCCGGCAATGCTGCGAAATCAACGGCCGCCCGCACATAACCGTATCGGCCATTGAACCCCGCGGGTGACTGGCCCGAGAAGAGGTAGATGCCGCGCGTCTGGTTTGCGGCGATCAATGTATCGGGATAAGAGTCGAGGACGTTGTTCGCTCCGACTGTGAAATTCACTCCGGCTAACTTGTAGCCGACTGCTACGTCTGCGACCCACTGCTCGCCGAACGTCTGATCCTGAGCCCCGGTAGTGGCGGCCTGGAACACTGTAAACTTGCCGAATCTGCTCGCGTGGATGTTTGTAGTCAGATTCCTGAATACGTGGTTGAGTGTGAGGCGAATGCTGTTCTTCGGCTGGCCCTTCTCGAACAACGCGCGCTGTACCCGGTCGAAGAGTGCAGTACTTACCGCGGCCAGTTGTGGTGGCGTGGCCGACACTCGCGTCACCTCAGTCTCATTCTGGTTGTATCCGCCAGTGAAGCGAAGCAAGCCAGCATCGCCAAGCTGGAGGCCATAGTTGAGCACAACGTCGAATCCTTTCGTGTGCGTGTCGATTGCGTTGGTGAAATATCTTGCGCCACTCACTCCCGGAATTCCGTTGTTGGCGAGGAGCTGCCGCACCGATACGTCAATGAAATTGCCCGACAGCACGATGCGATCGTCGATCTTGACGTCGTAGTAGTCCGCGGAAAGCGAAAGGCTGTTACTGATGCGCGCAGTGACGCCGGCACTCAGGTTTACCGATTGCTCGGGCTTGAGTTCTTTCGCGCCGAGTAGAGTCGCGCCATCGCTGCCGACAGCGAAGGTTCGGATCTCGAACGGCGTGTTGACTCCACCGACGTTAACGAAGTTCGTCGCGACTGACGAGAAATTTGACTGTCCGAGCGATGGCGCGCGGAAGCCTGTCTGAACGGCGCCGCGCACAGCGAAGCCCTTCACCAGGTTGATCCTTGCGGCAAACTTTCCATCTGCTGTTGAACCGAAATCGCTGTAATTCTCAACTCTGCCAGCCGCAGCCAGCAGCAGCTGCGATGAAGGAGTGGCCTCCAGATCGACATACGCACCGACGTTCGTGCGCGATGCGTCAGTCTCATCGACCGGCCTGAAGCCGGGGAAAACCTGCGAGAACGGAGGTGCGGGCCTGCCCGCATTCGGGCCGTCGAGAATCGTCGCTGTGCCGACGGCGAAGGAGCCCTCATCACCGCGCTCGATCGAGTAACCATCGCGTCGCGCTTCCGCCCCGACTGCTACGTTCAAGGCGCCGACTGGCGACGCAGGGAAAAGTCTCGAAACGTCGAGATTGCCAACGATCTGGCTCAGGCCCAGCTTGCCGGCGTCGAATTGAGTTGGACTACTCGCGCCGAGCGAGGTGTTTGCCGTCTGCTGAATGTCGAATGCAAATGAGTTTCCGCCGTAAACGCCGCTCAGGTCCCAGTTCCATTCGCGCATCGTGCCGCGCGCTCCGATTGCCGCGGATGCATCCCGGATATCGCTTCCGATCAGTGGCAGGAATCCATTCGGGTAGATGCTTCTGACAGTTCGATCATCGAGCGATCTGCGGAAGAAGCCAGCTGCGAGGCCGTCACGTACTCCAAATCCGCCGAAGCCATAAAGCCTGATTCCCGACTCGAGCGGGAGCTCGCTGTTCAGGAAGAACCCGAAATCGCGCGACTCAGAATCACCCGACCAGCTCTGCCGGAGATTTTCATCGAAGCGATCCGCCGTTGCGGGAACGTTCGTGCAGCGTGAGTCACCCGCGATGCATTGCGTACTCACGTCGACGCGGGTTCTGTTCGTCCGGCCACGGTCCCTGAACTCGCCGCTCAGGTGAACGAAACCGCCACGCCCCAGGGCGCGGCCCAGATTTCCGTCAATCTGAAACAGGCGTCCGTCGTCGTATGACGCCTCGCCTGTGAGCGCCTCAAAGTTCGAGAACGTGCGCCCGACACTCGCAGAAACTGACGTGCGCACATCGGATTTGAGAATGATGTTGATCACTCCTGCGATTGCATCCGAACCGTACTGAGCGGCGGCGCCATCCCGCAGAATCTCGATGCGCTCTATTGAGCTGACCGGGATCGCATTCAGGTCGACGCTGGTCGACCCTCTCCCAACCGACTGGTTGACGTGAACGAGCGATGTCGTGTGACGTCGCTTGCCGTTGACCAGGATCAGCGTCTGGTCAGGACCGAGTCCCCGGAGTGTTGCTGGTCGAATGTGATCCGTTCCGTCATTCACAGAAGGACGTGGAAAATTGATGGAGGGTGCGAGCATCTGGATAACCTGGCTCGTCTCCGTATGCCCGGTCTCGCGAATTTCCGCGGCTGACAGAACATCGATTGGCACCGGCGCTTCGAGCACTGTGCGGTCAGTTGCGCGGGTGCCTGTGACTACGACTTGATCGAGGCCCAGCGGCGCACTGGCGAGCGCGAAGTCCAGTGTATTTGTGGCGCCGGCGGAGACGGCGATGGTGTCAACGAGTGGCACGTAGCCAATCTTGCTGGCTCTCAGAATGTGCTGCCCCGCGGCGAGACTGATCGCGTAGCTACCGTCGTCCCTGGTTGTCGCAGTCTGCAGGGTTCCAACCACAGCGATACGGGCGCCCGCTATGCCGCCCTGATTCGCCGCATCTCTCACTCGGCCGGTGACGGTGGAGGTCTGACCCCCGACCGAAGTCGCACACAACGCGAGTACTATCGCGCAGTGGCAAATCAGTCGAGTGAGTGTTGCAGGAGGGGAGGCTGCTGAATGACTTGACAGTAAAACGGGGCGCTGGGGCATGGGGGCCTCTCGTTCGGGTTCGTCCGCGTCAGTTATCCTCGTGGAATTCGCGAGGAGCTGCGCCGCCAATATTGAACCCCGTTTCAGCCAAAGCAATGAATACCTTTTATGTGCCGCTCACGCAGTGTCAGAAAACGTGCAGCGTTCCGGAGCTGATGAGCACCGATGCGCCGCCGACACGAATCGCGCTGACCTCTCCATCTTTCAGGTCGGTCTCGACTTCGATGACACTTGGCCGCCCCATCTCGACACCCTGATGGACCGTGTACCGGAGGGTCCCATCGCGCACTGCTGAGCGCCATGCGAGATATCCGCCAAACCCGGCGCAGGCGGCGCCCGTCGCGGGATCTTCGGGAATTCCCATTGTTGGTGCGAACATTCGCGCGCGCATTACCCCAGCGGAATCGTCAGCAGAAAACAGGAATACTTCGCTTGCCCAGCTGCCGCGAAGAGTCGTTTCCCACTTCTGGAGATTAATCCGTGCGCGGCCGAGTGCTTCGATGCTCCTGACTGGAATTATCAGGAACGGCTCTCCTACTGACACGCCCTCGATTGCGTAGTCTCCGTCTACGGCAAGATCTTCCACGCCAAGCGAGATGACCTCCGCGATGGTCGAAGCATCGTAACCCGCCTCGCCTCGCTCAGGCGGCTTCGCTGCTGTCAGTTGCGTGAAGACAGGACGGCCCTCGACCGAACGAATGAGCACCGGGACGGGCCCAACTTTCTCCTCGAATACAATTCGCGTTTCATCGCCTCGGAGCGCGATCTCACCGGTCGCCGCCAGCACGAAAGCAGCACCGACCGTGGGGTGTCCCGCAAATGCAAGCTCGGCCCCGGGAGTAAAGATTCTAAGTCTGCGAGTATTCGCGTCGTTGTCGGGAGGAAGGACGAAAACCGTCTCCGAGAAGTTGAACTCCCGTGCGATCGTTGCCATCTGATCTGACGACAGGCCCCGGGCATCGGGGAGTACCGCAAGCTGATTGCCGCCGAATGCCTTGTCGGTGAAGACATCCGCCGTATGGTATCTGTAGCTCATTTCTGTCGGGGCGTAGTTAAGGTGTCGAGCAGGCTGAGCGGCGATTTCATTTCGGGCCCGACCTGATCGAGCGTGCATTGTGCTGGCGCCTTATCCAAGCGCCATCTCAGGAATTTCGTACCGTGACGGAACCTTCCGTTGGTGAAGTGGTCGTACTCGATCTCGACCACGATTTTCGGCGCGAGCGGTTCCCACTCTGCCGAACGTTTCGTGCTCCAGCGGCTTGGGCCACCGGGGGCTTGTCCAGTGAAGCCCGGGGCCTCACGCACCTTCTCTAAAATTGGAACGAGGTCCTCGCGAAATTTTGCCGTAAAGCTCGACGTGAATCCAACGTGATGCAGCAACCCCGCATCATCATAGAGGCCGAGCAGCATCGAGCCGATAACCGGCGCTTTTTCCGCATACCGGTATCCGCCCACGACGCAGTCAGCAGTACGCTTGTTCTTGATCTTCACCATCCCCGTTCGCTCGCCTGACGTGTAGGGCATATCGATTCGCTTGGCGATTACACCATCGAGGCCGCTGCCGACGGAATCAAACCATCCGCGTACGACCGCGATATCAGTTGCTGCGGGAGACAGTCTTATGATAGGGTTTCGTTTCAGGAATTTCTTCGCGAACCGTTCCGCGAGCGGGCGTCGCTCGCCAAGGGACATGGAGGTCAGGTCCGCACCCTCATCATCGACGAGCAGGTCGAAAACGACGAGCTGGGCAGCGGTGTCGACTGACAGTTTCAGGATGCGGCTTGCGGCGGGGTGGATTCGCTGAAGCAGGTCGTCGAAAGAGAGTGCGCCGTCGATCGGGACGATAATTTCACCGTCGAGGACAAACTGTTCCGGCTCCAGCGCGAGGATGGCCGCGACCAGCTCCGGGAAGTAACGCTCGAGCGGTTGGCCGGACTTGGACTGGAGCTTGACGGTTGCGCCGTCGCGAAAGGCGAGACACCGGAAACCGTCCCATTTGGGCTCATACTGCCACTGGTCGCCCTCAGGGATGGTCTCGACAGTCTTGGCCTCCATAGGGGGGAACGGTGGGTTTATCGGTAGGGGCATAGCGCAAAGAATAGGCTTAGGAGCAATAAGACGGCAGTTCTTCAGGACTGCGGATTGAGGAAAAGTCCGTAGTACTCAGTCCCCCTTGGTTGACTTCCCGGCCAGGGAGCGGTATCTTATAAGTCTGTCGCACACAAGCGTGCGCACGACGAGCCAGCGAACATACAAGGGGACCTGGATAATACCGGGTCTCTTTTCAGTTTGGCGAGTCAGAACAAGGTCGGCGGGTACGGCAATACCGGACTTCCGACGAACACAAACACGAGGAAGTACCAGAATGCGTACCACAGGAACTGTGAAGTGGTTCAACGATGCAAAGGGTTTTGGATTCATCACCCCGGAGAACGGACAGAAGGATTGTTTCGTTCACCACTCCGCCATCAACGGTAGCGGCTTCAAGTCGCTCGCCGAAGGCGAGAAGGTCGAGTTCGACGTTGTGCAGGGCCAGAAGGGTCCCGCCGCGGAGAACGTGACGAAGGTTCGTTGATCCCACTCGCAGGTAGAGCAGGATAGGGGAGGGGCCACTCTGGTTGACCAGGGTGGCCCCTTCTTTTCATTGTTACACACCATCATTACGGAGATATATGGCCAAGGAAGAGGCAATCGAGCTCGAAGGGACAGTGACCGAAGTGCTGCCTGACGCGACGTTCAAGGTGCTCGTTTCGAATGGGCACGATGTGCATGCTACGATCGCAGGAAAGATGCGGCGTTTTCGCATCCGCGTGCTCGCGGGCGACCGCGTGACGCTCGAAGTTTCCCCCTACGACCTGACGCGCGGCCGAATCACTTTCCGCCACAAGAGCTGATCCGCAACTCAGCCTGCAGGTAAGGCTTGGCGAACGACAAGGGCGGTAGTTACAACCTGCCCCGCGTGTCTCGCTGTATGCTCCGCCCCGTGGAACAGCAGACCGATCACTGTCGAGGGGAGGCCGGCCCGGCCAACTGCGCGATGCTCGGTTAGCGAAGCATCACCCGTGTTACTGAGTTGTTCGAAAGCTTTTGCAATCGCTGCGTCAAAACCAGCCACGAGGCTATCCGGGCTCACGACGTCGCTAAGCGGCACGCTTTCAGCTGCAAGCGCTGACTGCTGCGCCGGAGACAACCCTTCACCTCTCGCGTAAGTGAAGAGACGGTCGAGGCTGCCTATCGCATGCGTGACGTGGTATGCAATCGATGCAGCGCCACCCGGTCGTGCGGTCAGCTGCGCTGATGATAATCCCTGGAGCGCTTTCTCAATTTGTTGCCTGGCGTTGAGCAGGCCGTGTGCGGCAGGCTGGAGCAGGGGGGAGATCCCCCCGACGGGCCCATTCAGCCACGCTTCAGGCACGGGTTACTGCGCGTAGCGAAGGATGTCGTAAACGTACTTCACGCCGAATCCGACATTTGCGACCGACAGCCGCTCGTTGTTCCCATGCACGCCCTTCTGCCGCTCCGCCTGCTCGGTAAGGAAAGGATCGATGGCGTACGTGACGATGCCAAGCTTCCTGTAGGTTGGCCTGTCTGTCGCGCCGGTCTGCATTGGCGTGGTCACGAACGCACCAGGCGCACGATCTTTCGCTGCCCGTTCTATCGCCCTGAATAGATCTGTATCGATTGGACTCTCCAACGGCGTCTTCGGCTCGAGAATCGTGCTCCAGTGAACCGCGGTGTCGTTCACAATCCCCTTGAGAGTCGCGAGCATATTCACCGGGTCGGTATCCGGCAGCAGCCTGATATCGATCTCCGCCGTTGCTTCGGGGGGAATCACGTTGGTCTTGTTGGAGCCGGTCATCCCCGTGAGCGAGATCGTGTTTCGGAGGTACGCATTCCAGTAGACATCCCCCAGAATCCAAGCACGCGCCTCGGGAATTTCTACGGCCTTCGCAACGTTCGACAGCCATGTGCGTCTGGGCTCCGGATACAGGCGTGCAATGTCACGAAAAAACTTGTCGACGCCGGGCGTCACGTGAATCGGCGTTTCGTACTTCGCAATCTTGTCGAGCGCCGCCACGAGACGCGGAACCGGATTCTCCCTGGTCGGTCGTGATCCGTGCGACGGCACTCCCTTGACGCTCAGCTTCTGCCAGAACGTGCGCTTTTCCGCTACGCCGACAGAGAAGTAGCGCACCTTTCCATCGACCACGGAGTTTTCGGTTGCTTCAGTGATGATGTACTCGACGTCCTTCAACAGGTCCGCGTTGTTCTTTACGAACATCAGCGCGCCGGTGGAAGTGAACTCCTCGTCGGCATTCGCAACGAAGACGATATCGCGATTGAGCGTCGCCCCTGATCGCTTCAGTGCAATCATTGCCATCAGGTGCGCGATCGCTTCGCCCTTCATATCGATTGCTCCGCGGCCCCATATGTAGCCGTCCTTCACTTCGCCAGAGAAGGGATTCACGCTCCACTCCGACGCCGTCGCTGGCACTACGTCCATATGATGAACGAGTGCGATCGCTTTCTTCGAGCCGTTGCCCTTGAGCCGGGCATAGAGATTCGCGTGTTTGCCGTCGAACGCGGCCGAGTCGAGGATGCGCGCTTCGATTCCTTCCTTATCGAGAATTGCTTTCAGGTAACGTGCAGCAGGAAGCTCGTTACCAGGTGGATTCGATGTGTCGATGCGCAGATAGCCGGCAAGAATTTCCTGAGCCTCCTTCGCGAATGCGTCCCAGTTCATGGGACGGGCCTGCGCCTCGACCGTGGAGGGCAACCCTGCAAGCGCAGCCATAACAGCAAAGAGAGCGGCTCTGATCGTCTTCATTGTTTCCGTGTTGTGTGGGGAGAAGAAATTGGCGTTTTGTGCAGGATGATAGCAACAGTGGGTCGTTTTGCTCAGGCGGACTCAGACTGTCGAGCTGCTTTCGACAGGACCTCGATGTAGCGGTCCGTAACGCCCGACCAGCCGAACCTGGCGGTAACGTGCGTGACCGCGCGGGCGGACGCCATCGCAAGAGTTTCCGGATCGTCGTAGTAGCGGACAACTGCCTCGCGAAATTCCGCGACACTGCCAGTCCGGACGAGATTTCCATTTTCTCCCTCGGTTACCACATCCGCGATGCCTTCCAGTCGTGATGCGATCACCGGCAAACCGCACAGCCCCGCTTCGAGCATCACCAGCCCGAACCCCTCCATGTCCCCCGGTACGGGAACGTTGGGCATCACGAACAAGTCGCTGCCATGGTAGAGCTCGTGAAGCTCCAGCTCACTCACCGCGCCAAGCAGCTTTACGCGATGGCTCAGCTTGTTGGCGGCGATCGCCGCTTCGATTCCCGGGCGATCCGGACCTTCACCGGCCGCATAGAAAACGACGTCATCGGGGAGCGACGGAAGGACGTTCGCAATGAACCACGCAACCCCCTTCCGGGGAACGAGGCGCCCGACGCTGCATAGAATCAAGCGAGGATCTCTGCCGGCGTCGACACGGCTTACGAGCTTCGCGCGAGAAAGTGGCCGCGATTCCGGCGGGGCGAACCTGTCGAGCTTGATACCCAGCAGAATCACCGCGCATTTCTCATCAGGGAGTCCCCGCGCCCTGCATGCGTCGGCAGTAGCATTACTGATTGGAAGTACAATGTCGAGCGAGCGGAACACCCTTCGGACGAAGTGCGGGTACGGCCAGGTCGGCGTCGTAGCGTCGAGGCCGTTCGCAATCGCGGCAGAGACTACGCCGTGTTTAGTGAGATGGCGTCTGAGCGGCACCGCCAGCGCCGCCATCACCATAGACGAGAAGAGAACGGCGTCGATCTCGCGATTCGCTGCGAGCTGCCGTATCTCTCGCAGCGATGACATCATGAAGAGCGGCGTTCGCCAATGCCGCTGGCTCCACGGGCTGCGGAGGACGAGTGTACGTACTTCCGCGCCACGATGGGCAACCAGCGAGTCGTGCAGGTCTATCGCGACCCGCTGCATTCCTCCGATGTTATCGAGCGGCCTGTCTGCCGGCGGCAGCGAATGCGACACGAACAGCAGCCGCATCTACTGCAGCTCCTCGTAATAGGATGCGATCAAACCAAGCACGCGACTCCATTCGTAGCCTTCTGCCGCAACCCTTGCTGCCGAGCCAAGTTGTTGGCGAATTGTCGCATCGGCGATGAGTGCGCTCACTCGCGCGAGGAACTCCTGCGAGTCGCGCGGGGTCGCAAGAAATCCCGTGACGCCATCGGTTACGAGCGCATTGCTGCCGGTCGCGTTCGCGACCACCGCGGGGAGACCCGATGACATCGCCTCGAGTGTGACATTGCCGAACGTTTCCGTTTCGCTCGGAAAGAGAAACACATCAGATGAGGCGTAAGCTGTCGCGAGTGCCTCGCCTTTCTGGTGACCCTCGAATATCGCCTGAGGTGTCGACGCAGTCAGCGAAGCGCGTTCAGGCCCGTCCCCGACAATCAGGATCCTGTGCTTCAGGCCCTTCTCCCTCAGACCGGCAGCGACATCGGCGACGACGTTGAGCCCCTTTTCGGCGACCAGCCTGCTCACGAATGTCACGACGACCTCGTCGTCGGCGATTCCCCGTGAGCGCCGCCAATCGAGTGAACGCCTTGCTGGATTGAATAGATCAGACTCGACCCCGCGTGGCCAGATGCGGAGATCGCTCGACACCCCCTGATCTTTCAGCACCTGGAGCATCGAGGGCGTCGGAACGTAGACGTGCAGGCACTGATCGTAGAACCAGCGAAGGTATTTCCACGTGACCCCCTCCAGCGCGCCGAGCCGATAGTAGTCCAGGTAGGACGCAAAATGGGTATGGTACGAGGCGACCACCCGGGTTTGCGACGCTATGGCGGTTCGCAGGGCTGCAACCCCGAGAAAATCGGGGGTCGCGATATGAAACAGATCGGGACGGAAGCGAGTAAGGTCTATACGGGCCTCCCTTGAAAGACCAAGGGAAACCCTATAATCGGGTCGGCCCGGCGCCTGGATGGACCGGACCGGAACGAGCGTACCCGCATGCGCAAGCGCGGGTTCGGGGGTCGTGGGGGCATAAACCCGCACTTCCGCGCCTTTTCTGCCTAGAAAGTCCACAAGCCGATTGAGTGTAAGTGATACCCCATCTGCTATATGGTTGTAGGCGCCGGAAAAAAGCGCGATGCGTAAATTCAGAATTCTCATATAATTAGGCTGCCGTTATCATACTGCGGACACCATTCCGATACCTAGCCCGCCTGGCGGAGGCTAAAAGCTTTTGAATCCGAGACCTCAGCGCAGATTGCGCTTTACTGACGCCTCGAGCCCCGAAGGCTCCCCCGCGGCCAGTATTCCCACGACCACCGACATGCTCGCGAAAGCATATGCTTACTCGCGTCCACAGGAGGTCAGGGCACTCGGCCTGTACCCGTATTTCATTCCCGTCGAACAATCGGACGCGACTGAGGTGATGGTCGAAGGCAAGCGCCGCATTATGGTAGGCTCGAACAACTACCTCGGCTTTACCAATGACCCGCGTGTGCTGGAGGCTGCGGCGAACGCGCTCAAGAAATATGGTAGCGCGTGCACCGGGAGCCGTTTCCTCAACGGAAACACAGATCTCCACGAGCGGCTCGAGGTTGAGCTTGCGAAGCTGATGGGCAAGGACGCAGCCCTCGTTTTCCCGACTGGATACCAGGCAAATCTTGGAGTCATCTCCGCGTTGGCGGGGCCCGGCGATGTATTGCTCATCGACAAACTCAATCATGCGAGCATGGTCGACGGTGCGACTCTGTCCGGGGCGGAGGTCGTCCGTTTCAGGCATGGCGACCTGGCACATCTCGAGGCGCGACTCACGCGGGCCGCAGGCAGGCCGAAGATGGTGATTGTGGACGGTGTCTTCAGCATGGAGGGAGACCTCGCTGACGTTCCGCGGATCGCCGACCTTTGCGACACGCACTCAGCGCGACTCATCGTTGACGATGCTCACGGCGTCGGGGTATTCGGCGAGACCGGCGCTGGCGTTTCAGAGCATTTCGGCGTGACGTCACGCGTCGATCTCATTGTTGGCACGTTCAGCAAGTCTTTCGCTTCGATCGGCGGTTTCGTCGTGGGCGACGAGGCGGTCATCTCGTACCTGCGGCACACTGCGCGCAGCCTGATTTTCAGCGCATCGATTCCCGCGTCGGCTTGCGCGACCGTGCTCGCCGCGATCGAGATCATGGGCCAGGAGCCTGAAAGGCGCCAGCGTCTATGGGAAAATGCGCGCCGCATGCAGCGTGAGCTGTCAGGTCTTGGATTTGACACTTTCGGAAGCGAGTCGCCGATCGTGCCTGTCATTGTGGGGGGGACTTTGCGGACTTTCGAGTTCTGGAAGCGCCTGCTGGATGCAGGCGTTTTCACGAATCCAGTAATCGCGCCAGCGGTGCCTGCGACTTCCGGCCGCATCAGGACCTCTTACATGGCGACGCACACTGACGCGCAGCTGGATCAGGTGCTGGAGGCGTTCAAGCGCGTTGGCCGCGAGATGGATCTGATCTGAACGCCGGCGCACGCGTGATTCGCGTCGAGCCGGTGCGCTCGAAGCGCGATCGGCGCGAGTTCGTAGAACTTCCATTCAGGCTCTACGGCGACGACCCCCACTGGGTGCCGCCGCTGCGCCGCGATGTCTACGAGCTCATCGATCCGACGCGGCATCCCTTTCACAAGCATGCGACTGTCGAGCTCTTCCTCGCGCGTGATGGGAATCGAGTAGTCGGGCGAATAGCCGCGATCGACAACGAGCTGCACCTGCAGTATCACGGCGAGCGCACTGGTTTCTTCGGCCTTTTCGAATGCGAGCATGACTCGCGCATCTCGAATGCGCTGTTCGGTGGAGCCGCGGGCTGGCTTCGTGCGCGAGGAAGTGAAACAATGCGCGGGCCGGCGAGCTTTTCCCTTAATGAAGAAGCCGGCTTGCTCGTTGAAGGATTCGATGGCCCGCCGGTAGTCATGATGACCTACAACCCGCCGTGGTACGAGGAACTCATACTCGGCGAGGGCTTCACGAAATCAAAAGATCTGCTCGCGTACTACCTTCCCAATGCGATGCCAACCGAGCAGATGCTTCGCATGTCCGAGCGTCTTCGAGAGCGCTACAAGGTTACGATCCGAACGCTGGACAAAGGACGCTACTGGGACGAGGTCGCGCTCGTACGTCGAGTTTACAACGAAGCGTGGATGCAGAACTGGGGTCACATCCCGATGACGGAGGATGAGCTCACCTACATGGCAAAACAGCTCAAGCCCATCGTTGACCCGACGCTCGTTGTATTCGGCGAAGTGGACGGAGAGTTAGCGGGCTTTGGTCTCGCACTACCCGACCTGAATGTGCCGCTGAAGCAGATGAATGGGAGACTGTTCCCGATTGGCTGGGCAAAAGCGTTATGGCATGCGCGGAAGATCAGGACAGCCCGAATCGTCATTCTCGGAGTCCTTGATAAGTACCGGCGCTCCGGTGTGGCCGAGCTGATGGAGCTCGAAATGCTGAAGAACGGGCCTGCACACGGAATTGTGAACGCTGAGTTCTCATGGATTCTCGAGGACAACATGATGATGCGAACGCCCCTGGAGAAGATGGGCGCCAAGGTGTATCGCACGTACCGCATGTACGACCTTCCGCTCGGCAACAACGTATAGATGCCGGCTCGTCGGCGTGTTGCACTGGTTACTGGAGCATCGGGATTTGTTGGAAGCCATCTCGTGGAGGCGCTGGTTCCGAGAGACTGGCGTGTCCGTTGCCTTGTTCGCCCGACGAGCCGTCTCAAGTGGATTCCTACGGATGACGTAACACTCATCAACGGCGAGATCGAACGGCCGGGGGAAGAGCTGGATCGCGCGGTAAGCAACGTGAGCGTTGTGTTTCATCTCGCGGGTCTCACGTCGGCCGCTGACGATCAATCGTACACGCACGTTAATGTCGACGGTACGCGCAACATCGTCGATGCGATGCGTCGGGTCGCGCCCGAAGCCTTGCTGGTTTTCTGCTCGAGTCTTTCTGCCGCCGGACCCGCCCCGAATGGTCGCCCCCTTAACGAAACTGATGACCCTGAGCCAATTACCGCCTACGGGAAGTCAAAGCTCGCTGCAGAGCAGATCGTTACAGATTCAGGTCTCGAATCGCTGATCATTCGCCCGCCTGCGGTTTATGGTCCCCGTGATGTCGATATCCTCGCTGCCTTCAGGCTCGCAAAGCGCGGCCTCGCGCTTCGCGTTGCACCTCCAGGTCAGCGGCTGTCGATGGTGTACGCTGAAGATCTGGCTCGCGGTCTAGTGCGCGCGGCCGAGGCCGAGGGGCGCGGAGTGTACTATATGACCGACGGAATGATCCATACGTGGGAAAGCATCACGGAACAGGTTGCGCGCGCGGTAGGAAAGCGCCCTCGCACGATCGGGGTTCCTCCAGCACTGGCAAATGTCGTGTCGCGAGCTGAACGGATGCGGGGAAGCGTTACCGGCACGAAGCCTCTTCTCACTCCGGATCGCGCGCTCGAGTTGTCGCAGATGGACTGGACATGCGACGATACGCGGGCCCGCCTCGATATCGACTACGAGTCAAACATCTCGCTTCCTGACGGAATGCGCCTCACTGCCGATTGGTATCGAAAGGCAGGGTGGATCTGAGGAGCACTCCGTACTTCGTACTGATTGCGGACTTCGGACGGTGCACTATTTCCGCCTCGTGGCGAGTGATGCCAGCAGCCCGATAGCAATCCATGTGATCTCACGCAGCCGCGACAGTACAGCGGCGGCGACACCGAGCCGAGGGGGCAGTCCGAGCGCGGCGAAGATCATGAAGAGCCCGCCTTCCTTCGAGCCGACATTGAACGGCATGAAGAAAAAGAGATTGACCACGAGCGAGGAAAATCCGCCGATCAGGAAAGCTGTTCCGAACGACACCGGTGTGCCCATCGCTTTCGCAATGATAAAAAACTCGAGCATCGAGAACACGCGGGCCCCGTACTCGGCGGCAAGCGCGCCATAGTAGCGCCCCCTGTGCTGGCTGTGAAAGGCGATAAGCTGCCGGTCGATATCGACGAGTGCAGGGCGTCGCGGCTCGAGTTTCACGGCGAGCTTCTTCAGCAGCGGCGTCCGCCCCATGAAGTCGAAAATCCGCTCGAGCATGCCCTCGCGGTGCAGTGCGAACAGGAGCAAGTTGAGCCCGAGAAGAATTGCTGTCATCGCGATCAGCACCGGCTGTCCGATGGCACTGCGCGGCAACCACACAAACGCCAGCAGAACTCCCGTCAGAAAGATGAGCACGTGAGCCTGCATGTGAACGAGACGGAAATTCAGCGCCGATGCTGTCGCGTTTCGCGCGCCCATCCATTGCGACGCGGCGACGATCTTGTACGGTTCCCCACCGATACTGGCGAACGGCGTTAGGTAGTTGATCGAGAACGCGGCTACGCTGATCGTATACGACTGCTGGAAGGTCAGGCGCGGCTCTTCGATCATCGTGAGCCGCCACGCAATCGCGTTGAGAATGTAGACAACGCCATATACCGATACGACAGCCGGAACTGCCCAGCCAGCCTGCCTGACATCGGAGAGAAGCTGGGCAGGGTCGGAGCGGGCAATCAAAATGCCGAGCGCGACTGCTCCAATAGTAAAGAAGATGAGCTGGGTGCGCCGGCTTACTCCACGCTGTGGCGCGGGCGCGGCTGCCCGCTCGTCAGTCTCCTCTGCAGTGTTGGACATCAGGACGCTGACCATATGAAGGAGGGCCGATACACGCAAGCGCCTGCTGCAGGGCCTTGCGTGCAGCCGGCTCGCGTGGGATAATCGCGCGTCCCCAATCCTGACTCAAATGCGACGAATCCCAGCCCTTTGCGCGGCATTACTTGCTGCGTCCCTTTCTGCATGCGCCTCCACCCGGCCCGCCACCAGCACTGCTCCGACTGCGGCGCCGGCACCGACCGGCATCGCGGCCAAAACAGCAGGGATGGCGAAGCGCAATGGCTTCATTCCTGTCTACATCGATGATAAGACGGGTAAGCTGCTCCTGGAGCTCCCGCGCGATTCAATGCGGGCGCTGATGTTCTTCTCGCTCGCCACTGGCTTGGGGTCCAACCCTATCGGACTCGACCGCGGCGCGAACGGGGACAACTTCATCACCCGCTTCGAGAAGAACGGCGAACGCGTCCTCGTCGTATTCGAAAACTGGAACTACCGCACCTCGGCGACCGACAATCTCGCGCACAGTCGCACGATCGCGGAGTCGTTTCCACCGAGCACGTCGGGTTCTCTGCCGGTCGTAGCACAGGAAGGGGGCCGAATCCTCGTCGACGCAACTGATTTCGTAATGCGCGACTGGAACGACGTCTCAGGAACCCTCGCCCAGAACAACGAGGGCACTTACAGCGTCGCTCGGGACAGGTCGAGTATCTATCGCGAATACACCCGCGCATTTCCCGAGAACACCGAGATCGATGTCGCGCTCACTTTTGCAACTCAGGGAAGGTCGGGCCAGACCGTAGGTATGATTGTTCCTGACGGCAAGTCATTCACGTTGCGGCAGCATATCTCGTTTCTCAAGGTTCCTGACGACGGTTATCGACCGCGTGTGCTCGACCCAAGGATGGGATTTTTCGGCATCCGCTTCAACGATTACGCGCAGCCGATTCAGAGTCCGCTCGAAGTACGCTGGATAGCGCGGCACCGCCTCGAGCGCGTGAATCCTGCAGACCCCGGCAGCCCGATCAAGAATCCGCTGGTCTTCTACATCGATCGCGGAATTCCTGAGCCGGTCCGCCGTGCAACGCGTGAAGGCGCAGAGTGGTGGACCGCAGCATTTGATGCGGCCGGATTGAGGGGGGCGTTCCGGGTCGAGGATCTACCCGAGGGCGCCGATCCCATGGATGCGCGCTATAACGTCGTGCAGTGGGAAAACCGTCACGAGCGCGGATGGTCAATCGGAGGGTCGCTGGGTGATCCACGCACTGGCGAGATCATCAAGGCAATGGCGCGGATGGACAGCCATCGGGCACGCACCGACTATAACCTTTACGCGGGATTGATGGGCGCTGACGCCGCCGCTGCAGATACTGCGTTCGTCCTCGCACGCGTGCGGCAGGTTACTGCGCACGAGATCGGGCACACAATCGGTATCGCGCACAACTACATAGCGTCGACGTATGAACGCGGCTCGGTTATGGATTACCCGCCGCCGCGCGTCCGACTCGGCCCCAATGGGCAGATCGATATCTCTGCTGCATACGATGTCGGGCCTGGCGAGTACGATATCCTCGCACTGCGTTGGGGCTACGGCATCTACCCGCCGGGGTCGGAGGACGATTCGCTCCGTGCCATTGTTGCCGAAGGCCTGCGGAAGGGGCTTCTGTTTCTCTCAGATGCGGACGCCCGACCGGAGTTTGCATCGGACCCGCGCACCAACCTCTGGGATGATGCTGCGAATCCGATGGAGTTTCTCCAGCATCAAATGGCGGTTCGCCGTGTCGCTATGGAAAGATTCGGGCTACGCAACATCAGGGTAGGCGAGCCGGTTGCATTGCTCCAGGAAAGGTTTGTCCCTGTCTACCTGATGCATCGCTTCGCCATCAACTCGATTGCGAAAACAATCGGCGGAATGGAATACCACAACGCGATGCGTGGTGACGGTCAGCAGGCAACACGTTTCATTCCCGCGGCCGAGCAGCGCCGCGCGCTCGATGCGCTCCTAGGAGCGATCACGCCAGTCGAGCTGGCGATTCCGGACACGATCATCTCGCTGCTCGCGCCTCGACCGTTTTCCTTCGGAGGTTCGGTTGAGCTGTTTGGCAGCCGCACCCGTCCGATTTTCGACGAGCTTGGTGCCGCGCGCACACTCGCACAGATGGTTGTCGATGTCGTACTGCAACGCGAGCGGGCAGCGCGACTGATCCAGTTCGCCAGCCGGGGTGAGAATCCGCTCACACTGACCGAGCTGATCGATCGGCTATCGGCAACATGGTCGGCTGCTTCGTCAAGCGAATCAAGAAAGAACGCTGCGCTTCGTCGCGTGACACAGCGATCAGTGGCCGACAGGCTCATGCTTCTTGCTGCCGACAAGGAAGCATCACCTGAAGTCAGGTCGGTCGTTGAATTGAAGATGACAGCGCTACGGAATCGCGCACGGTCACTCTCGGGCTCCGGTGCGGAGCTCGACCGTGCCCACTGGGCCTCTGTCGCCGGCGATTTTACGCGCTGGCTCGAACGGCAGGAACTCCCTTCGCCGACATCAGCGCTGCGCGCGCCGCCGGGTGACCCCTTCGGTAGCGAGTGGTAGGTTCGAATGACTGAGGCATCGGTAGCTCGACGATGCCTCAACTGCGACGCAAGCCTGTCAGGCCCATATTGCTCGCTCTGTGGCCAGGCGGACCAGGCTGTTCGCGTCTCAGTGCGCCAGCTTGCCGCGGATTTCTTCGCAGAGCACGTGGGGCTCGACTCGAAAGTTGCGAGGACGTTCTGGGCCCTTGCGAGGAAACCGGGATTGAAGAGTCAGTTGAACTATACGGATAGCGACCGCGCGCAGATGGATTCAGCAGGTTTGCCCCGCGACACGGTCATCGGGGCAGCGATCGTTGCCAGTGACTCGCTGCCTGGCGGTGTCGAAGCCCTTCTCGAGAAACGCGTCCGCCGATTCAACGCCATGAGCGACGTCGAGAGGGTGAGTTACTTCCAGAGTGCGTTTGCCAGGTACATGCCGAACGCAATTTTTCTTCTTCTTCCGTTTTTCAGCCTCCTGCTTTATTGGCTGTACCGCTCGAGTGGGCGGTTCTACGCGGAACATCTCATTTTCACCCTGCACGTCCATTCGTTCGCTTTTGCCGCGATGATCGTTTCACTCTTTCTGCCTGACGCTCTCGAGTTCGTTGCTCCATTCTGGATTATCGCCTACCTGTTCCTGGCGATGAGAAGGGTTTACGCGGAGCCACGCGGCAGGACCGCAGCAAAGTTTGCCGGCCTCGCGGTTCCGTACCTCGTTGCCTTGCTGGCCGTCACGATGGCCGTACTCTTTCTGATCTTCGCCTTTGGCTGATCGCGTGTTCAAGGAAGACGCACCGCTTGCGATCGATCATTGCGATGCCTGCACGGGCTCCGGCAGCAGCGTGACCCTCCGCTTGAACTCCCCGTAACTTGGCAGTTGTTGTAAGAGCCCGCCTGCCCCAGCGGCTCCTGCCTGCTCGATGAGCCGGCGCGCGTTGTCTATCCGCGCCTCTTCGAGAGGGTGTGTCGCGAACCAGCTCTCGACAGTGCCAGGTGTAGTCTGGCGTGCCTTCATCAACGTCTCGAACAGCGAGGGGATACCTTCGGGATCAATTCCTACACGCAGCACATTTTCGACAGCTTCGGAGTCGGCGGCGAATTCGTCGCCACGGCTGTAACGCGAGATGATCGCGGTGCCGCCAATGTTGATGGCGGCCTGACCCAGCCCGCTTTCGCAAATGTTTGTAAGGGTGCAGGCAAGTTGCGCCACCACGCCGATCTTCTGCCTGTCCTTCATCTGCTGAACGGAGTGCCGCTGAATCACATGTCCGATCTCGTGGCCAAGAACTCCGGCAAGCTCGTCGACCCGCGTCGTCGCGTCGATGAGACCGCGGTTTACATAGATGTATCCGCCGGGAAGAGCAAACGCGTTGATCTGGTGGGAATTCACAACGTGAAAATGCCAGTCGATGTCCGCCCGGGTCGTGCGGCTCGCAATGGAATCACCAAGCTCATTCACGTACGCGTGGATGAATGGGTCCTGAACTATTGGCAATTCAGCCTGTACCTGCCGCGCGGTTTCCGCGCCCACAGCAAGCTCTTCCTCCTGGGACACTTCGCATGCGGTGAGGAGCAATGCCAGCATTAGCAATGTAGGTCTCATGCGGTCGTATATTGGCAATTCGTGTTCCTTACCCCTAGAGGGCCATGATGGTCGAAAAGCATCTTACCGTCCGCAGGACCGCGCGCTATTTCCTGCGGGGTAACCCCGGGAGCCATGTAACAGATGTCTGGTTCGCATGCCACGGTTACGGCCAGCTTGCGTCCGAATTCGTCAATGAGTTCGAGTGTATAGACGCACCTCATCGTCTTGTCGTCGTACCCGAAGCGCTTTCACGCTTCTACCTTGCGGAGCCGGGCGGCTTTCATGGACCGGACTCCAAAATCGGTGCGACGTGGATGACACGTGAGGATCGTGATGCCGAGATTGCTGACTATGTCAGCTACCTGGACGATCTCTATGATTCCATCTTCACCGCTATTTCCAGGGAATCGACTCGTGTTACTGTGGTCGGCTTTTCCCAGGGTGGTGCAACTGCGGCGCGGTGGCTGACTCGAGGGCGTGCGGTCGCGGACAGACTAGTGATGTGGGGAAGTCTCCTGCCGAACGACCTCGATCTGGCGCAGGCATCGAACACCTTCAGCCAACTTCAGCTCACGATTGTCTATGGCAAACGCGATAAATACGCGGATGCCGCTGCCATCGCCGGTTACGAAAGATTTCTGCGTGAGAACAAAATCGACCACATGCTGGACACCTTCGATGGTGGCCACCGCATGGATCGCGGAACCTTGCAGAAACTGGCGGGCGACTAAGGCGTTGGCTGTTTGGCGGGGGCGTTCTGGTCTGGATTCTTCGCCGTCCGATGAACGCGAAGCGCCGCAATTCTACGCCCATCCATAGCGATGACCTCGAGCTCGCCTCCTGGAACCGATACTCGATCTCCCATGCGTGGGAGGCGTCCGAGCCGCGCGAATGCATAGCCCCCAAGCGTAGTCCAATCACCTTCGGGAATCTGCACTCGATGATCTGATCTGACGTCGATCAGTGACATTGTCCCGTCGAGCTCGAGCATTCCATTCGACTCGATCGCGGTGCGAGCCGCCAGATCGTATTCGTCAGAGATGTCGCCAATAACCTCCTCGATGAGATCTTCCATCGTGATGATGCCGGCGGTTCCGCCGTACTCGTCGAGAACAACAGCCAGGTGAGCGCGCGTCCGTCGCAGGTCATCCAACACACGCTCCGCAGGTCTGCTGTCCGGAACGTAGAGGGGCTCACGAACCAGCTCCGGAAGCGAAAACGGCGCGCCCGGTTCCCTGAGCCACAGGTCCTTGGCGAGAAATACCCCAGCGACATCATCAAGCGATTCGCGGTACACCGGGTAACGTGAGTAGCGCTCTTCGCGCACCACGGCCCAGACTTCCTGCTCGGTTGCATCGATACTCAACGCTACGACGTCGGTACGCGGGCGCATCACGTCCCGTGCTTTCTTCTCGTGAAAGTCGAACACGCCGGCAAGCATGGCGCTGTCGGATTCATCGAGGGTCCCGTGAGCGCGGGCCTGCATCACGAGAAGGCGCAGCTCGTCCGCCGAGTGAACCTGAACCTCGGACGCTGGCGCAACACCCAGGAGCCGAAGGAACTTGTTAGCGGTTCCATTGAAGAACCAGATCATCGGGGACATCACCTTCGAGAAGATCTTGAGCGGCGTCACAACCACCTTGCTCACCTTCTCCGGGCTTACGAGCGCCAGCGTTTTCGGCGCAAGCTCGCCGAGCACGATGTGCAGGAACGTTATGATGAAGAACGCGATGCCGACGGAAGCCGCACTGTGCGCACCCACCGGGCCGATCGGTATGCCAAACATCCCGAGAAATCTGTCGATCAATACGGCCAGAGCAGGTTCGCCGACCCAGCCAAGCGCGAGCGAGGCAATGGTGATTCCGAGTTGGGTTCCCGCAATGTACCGGTCGAGGTGCTCGAGAGCGCCCTGAACACTTCGTGCGGCGCGGTCGCCATTGGCAGCCATTTCATCGATGCGGCTGCGGCGCACTGCGACCAGGGCGAATTCGGACGCAACAAAGAATGCGTTGAGGCCAACGAGGAGAAGAACGATTCCAAGTCGCGTCGCAATCGCGCCGCCGGTGATCTCTTCGACGACAGCGTGCTGGAGGGCCAGAATGTTCATATCCACTGAAATCTATATAGTAGGGGACCGGAATTGACTGATTCGCCACGCACCGCCAATTTGCACCGCCCCGTATGAGAGGTCCCCGATCCCAAAGAGCCCCCGCCTGACAAACGTCCGTTTTGACACCAGCAGGGTGCTCAGGTGGCTCTACGTCGGCCGCATCGTAGTGGCAGGCGTGCTCTATCTGGCTGCGGTCGTCTCGCGCGGCGGGATCGAGACATCAGCTACGATGGTCCTGTCGCTGGGGCTTGTTGCAGCGATTGCGTTTACTGCTGCATCCTGGATGTGGACCGACCTGAGGCAGCACCCTCCGGGTCAGGCCTTTCTCTACATTCAGGCCGCCTTCGACATGCTGTTTGTGACAGCTGCTGTCCACGTAACGTGGGTCGACGGCCAGTCGCAGCTGTCTCCGCTCTACATTCTGGTTATCGCGATCAGTGCGCTTCTCCTTCCTGCGTCGGGAGTGCCGCTCGTCGCGAGTTTCGGGATGGTGCTCTACTTCGCTGACGCGATGCTCGGGCACGCTGGCGATCCCGATACAGCGTTGCTGCTTCAGCTCGTGGTATTCTCGATCGTTGCGCTGACGAGCGCGGTAATATCCGCCCGGCTCCGGGCTGCGAGTAACGCCAGCGAACAGATGGCTGCCGAGCTTGCAGCGTTCAGGCTGAAGGAGAGTGAAGTCCGCGCCTTGATTGTGAGGGCCGAGCGGCTGGAGGGTGTCGCTGAGATGAGCGCGTCGCTTGCTCACGAGATCAAGAATCCGCTGGCCTCGATAAGGAGCGCGGTAGAGCAACTCTCCCGAATTCCCCGGGCTACGGAGGACGAAAAAATCCTCGGCAGTCTGGTGCAGCGCGAGTCGGATCGGATAGCGCGGGTTCTCACGGAGTTCCTCGATTTTGCAAGACAGGGGAAGGCGCGAGTTCAGCAGTTGGATCTCGTTGAGATTGCCCGCAATGCTGCCCGTCTGGTTGGCTCCCAGCCGGGTATCGCGGACGGGGTTCGCATCGTCGACAATTTCCCGCCCGCCCCCATGATTATCGAAGGTGATGAGGACCTCATCCACCGGACCTTCTTCAATCTTCTGCTGAATGCGGTGCAGGCTTCGCCCCCGAACCGGGAGGTCCGAATCGAGGGGGGGACCCTTCAGCGCGATCAGCTCCCGTCAGGCCACGACCAGTTCGATGAGGGCGCTTATGGGATTGTCGTCATCGATCAGGGGGTCGGAATCGCACCGCAGATTCGTGACCGATTGTTCGATCCCTTCGTCACAACGAGGACGGGGGGAAGTGGTCTCGGCCTTTCGATTGTCCAGCGCGCGGTACAGGCGCACGGCGGCCTGATCACCGTAAGTCCTCCCGGCGAAGAGACGAGGTTCACAGTCGTACTCCCGAAAGCCAGGCAGGCACCAGCGAATGTTATCCCACGAATCGCGTCCGACCGTCCTCATCATAGATGACGAATCCGCGATAGTCGACACTCTCAGAATTCTCCTCAAGAATGAGGGGTTTGCTGCGCACGTAGCCTTTGGCGGTAAGCAGGGTCTCGATCAGATAGCAGCCATTCGTCCTGACATCATCATCTCGGACATCAGGATGCCGGGATTCGGGGGACTCGATATCCTCGCGGCAGCCCGAGCTCAGGATCCGGACATGCCTGTGATCCTGATGACGGCGCAGGCCTCCCTTCAAACGGCCATAACTGCGGTCAACGATGGTGCGTTTCACTACGTGCAGAAGCCGTTTCAGAATGACGCGTTGATCGCGATCGTGAAGCGGGCGGCTGAGACGCGGCAGCTGAAAACCGAAAATCGCGCGCTCAAGCGCGAGATCAAGCGGCGCGATACAGTAGGCAAGCCGATCGGCGGCAACAAGTCGTGGCTCGATGTGCTCAATATCGCCGAGACAGTGGCGAGCAGTGATTCAACGGTGTTGCTGCAGGGTGAGTCGGGAACAGGAAAGGGTGTGGTTGCGCGGTACATTCACGAGCTGTCCAACCGGTCGAGCGGTCCGTTCGTATCGATTAACTGCGGTGCCCTTCCCGAAGGATTGTTGGAGAGCGAGTTGTTCGGGCATGTAAAAGGCTCGTTCACCGGGGCAGTGAAGGACAAAGCCGGCATGTTCTCGTCTGCCGAGCAGGGAACCTTCTTTCTCGATGAGATCGGTGAGACGACTGCGTCCACACAGGTGAAGCTTCTGCGCGTCCTTCAGCATCGCGAGGTGATTCCTGTGGGCGCGACTGAGCCGATTCCGATCGACACACGTTTGATCGCGGCGACAAATCGCAATCTCGATGAAGAGATCGCGCGGGGTAATTTCCGGAGCGACCTCTTCTATCGTCTCAACGTCATCGCGATCGAGATCCCGCCGCTCCGTCAGCGCCGCGATGACATACCTGTTCTTGCCGAAGCATTCCTTGCCGAGATTGCAACGAAGCGCGGCGAGCCCCAGAAAAAGCTGAGTCCGGAAGCCGCGGTGCAGTTACAGGAATACTCGTGGCCGGGAAACGTGCGCGAGCTGGAAAACGCAATCGAGCGCGCGGTCATCCTCGCAAGCAACGGAGTGATCCTTCCAGGCGCGCTTCCCGACAAGGTCAGGCAGCGCAAGTCTGAGCCGCTGATCTCTGAGCGCGCGGCGTCGAATCCCTCGCTGGAGGCGATCGAGCGCGCGTACATCATGTGGGTGCTTGGTGCAGAAGGCGGTAACAAATCGCGCGCAGCTGACGTTCTCGGCATCGACACATCCACGCTGCATAGAAAGCTTTCGAGGTTTGAGATTCCGGCATGATGCCGGCCGGCAACAGAATCAGCGTGCATCGCTCTCGCTGGTTCGCGGCTCTGACAGTCGCGTTACTCGCCGTCGCAGCGTCGATCAGCGGGTTGGCGAATGGATTCGCGCTCGACGACATTCAGATTATCGCGCAGAACGATCGGATACATTCGCTGACCGGCTCGTGGCGAGTATTTCTGCAGGCGTATTGGCCGCCCGAATCTGGAGGCAGCCTCTACCGTCCCCTCACTTCGCTCGGCTTCGCGATTCAGTGGGCAATAGGAAACGGCTCGCCACTGCCATTTCACGTTGTCAGTATCGCGCTTTACGCAACCGTGAGCGTCGCGTTTCTGCGGTTTGCCGAGGCAGTCGGAGACGTGCGAGTAGCATGGCTCGCAGCGGCTCTCTTTGCAGTTCATCCAGTGCACGTTGAAGCGGTGGCGAATGTCGTCGGCCAGGCAGAGCTGTTGAGCGCACTTTGCGCGATTCTCGCGATGTCTTCATACCTGCGGGGTCGCTTAACCGAGTCGATGCCGGGCCCACGAATAGCTGGAATAGCGGGACTGTTCGCCGCAGGGTTGATGTTCAAGGAGCACGTGATTGTTCTTCCTGCCATACTGCTTGCTCTCGAGCTCATTGTCGTGCGGGCCCGATCGGCGGCCGCAAAGTCGTTCCCGTCTGGTCCTCGCCTCGCGAGTTGGATAGTCATCGTCGCTCTCTCATTCGTGGTTCTGCGGACTGGTGTCATTGGAAACGTGCATGGCGGTGGCACTTCTCCCATTTTCGCCGACGACTCCTTCGGCACGCGCCTTTTCACAATGTTCCGCGTGATGCTCGAATGGATCCGACTGTTTTTCTGGCCCGCGGTGCTCTCTGCCGATTATTCGCCATCGAGGATCTTGATTGCAGAACGGTTTGCTGCCGACATGATTCCCGCAGTTGTCGTCCTGGTGGGTTTGACAATCCTCGGCATCGCTGTACGTCGTACAGCCCCGATTGCAGCCTTTGCGATTGCCTGGGCGAGCGTGGCCCTGCTCATCCCGAGCAATCTCGTGGTGGTAACCGGGTTTGTCCTCGCCGAGCGCACTTTGTTCCTCGCGAGTGCGGGGGTAGTGCTAGCCTGCGCATATGCCATCGTCGCCGTTGCTCGCTTGTCGATCGCCGAGGGCAACCACGGGGTTTCCTCACTTGTGACCGTCGGTGTTGCGCTGATTCTCGCGCTTGGAGTAACCCGGAGCTCGACCCGGAACCCGGTGTGGCGGAACAACGAGACTCTGATTACTCAAACTGTGCAGGACGCCCCGACTAGCGCGCGCGCACACATGATGCTGGCCCAACTCAATCTCGAGCGAGGAAAACCGGCCGAGGCCCTGACCGAATCCGGGCTGGCCTTGACGCTTGGTCCCAAGTGGGATCCGCAGCTTTTTGCCTTTGCCGGCGACGTATATCAGATGAATGACAAATGCCGGATTGCTTCGAGGTTGTATGCCAGATCTCTGACGCTCTGGCCTGAGCAACCACAGGTGCGGGTAAACGCGGCAGTGTGTCTCCTTCGCACGGGCGGCCGTGCCCAGGCGCGAGCCCTTCTATCGGATGCGGGCTCATTTCACTCCGACCTGACAGGGAATGATGGCGGCGAGTGATCGCGGTCGTGAGGCCCAGGTTGTCGTAGCTGCACTCGCGGTAGGTTCCTCGGTCATGTCATTGAAAAATGGCTTCGCGCTCGATGATGTTCCTATCATCGCGATCAACGAGTCGATGCATTCCCTCTCGAATGTGTGGCATCTCGTTAGCAGCAGTTATTGGCCGCCGGACTTTGGACACGCTCTATATCGCCCGCTTACCAGCGCGGTGTTTGCAATGCAGTGGGCGGTAGGCGGCGGATCCCCTCTGCCGTTTCACCTGGTGAACATTCTGCTCTACGTAGCCGTCTCGCTCTACGTGTTGAAGGTTGGGCGGCAGCTTCTCGAGCCACGGGGCGCGTTTGCAGCCGCAGCGATCTTTGCTGTGCACCCGCTGCACGTTGAGGCCGTAGCCAACGTTGTTGGTCAGGCGGAGCTCTGGGCGGCGCTGTTCCTACTCGTCGGGCTCTCCTCTTTTCTCGCATCCAGTCGGAACGATCGCCTCTCTTCTTCGCGGGTAGCCGGTATTGTTGCGCTTTATCTCGCTGCGCTCGGATTCAAGGAGCACTCGATAGTGTTTCCGGCAATAGTCATGGCGGCCGAGCTGATTCTTCCATCGACCTTGTCTGCCCGAGAAAGAGTTTTCAGACTTGCTCCTCTGTTGGCCGCGATGGCCCTGGCCGCCGGCTTGTTCCTTGTTGTTCGCACAAGCGTGCTTGGCGCATTCGCCGGAGGCTCGACCGCTACTGTGTTCGCGGGGCAGGACTACTCCGCCCGCCTCTTCACGATGCTTGCCGTGATGCCTGAGTGGCTGCGCCTCTTCGTATGGCCGGCTCAACTGTCGGCTGATTATTCGCCGCCGAGAATCGAGACAGTGACAGCATTCCGGATGTCGATGGTGCCGGCGATTCTCGGAATCGTGGGCATGGTCGTTATTGCAATTCGCACTCGGAGAGAGCGGCCTGCGTTCACGTTCGTACTCGCATTCGCGGGCATTGCCCTGCTGATCCCGAGCAACCTTGTCATCACTACGGGGTTTGTGCTGGCTGAGCGAGCGTTGTTCCTTGCGACTGTGGGCCTGGCGCTCGCTGCGGGTTACCTCATCGATCGAACCCTTCATTCCGTTCGACCGGTGCCGTGGCGTCGCCTGGTTACCGCGGTTGCCTGTCTGCTGGTTGCGGCGGGGCTTCTCAGAAGCGCAACGCGGAGCACGGTGTGGCGGGACAACGGGACACTGTTTCGCCAAACCGTGCTGGACGCCCCCACGAGCTATCGCGCACATCTGAGTTTCGGTGAGCTGCTCACGAACGAAGGAAAGACTGAGGAGGGATTGGCGGAGCTGGCTATGGCTGTCAATCTGAGCCGGAAGCAGGACTATTTCGTGAGGTGGTTTGCGGCTGACCGCTTTCACGCTGCGGGAAAGCTTCGCGTGGCCCTTGGCTACTATATGGAAGCCCTTGCACTGAAGCCGTCGGACGCGAAGGTCCGGTTCGGAGCCGCGATGGCACATGCCGCTCTGGAGGAAAACGTCCAGGCACGCCGGCTGGCAGCCGAAGGTATGAAGCGAAATCCGGAGGACGCACGATTCGCTCGCCTGGTCCACGTTATCGACAGCGTGGCGGCCCTCAAGCCCGGAGAGTAGTTGCATTTTGCAACTCAGCTTGCAGAATGCGCCCCCGTTCGGCGGCCTCAGGGAGCGGGCCCTTTTAGCTAAGACGTTACAGGGTAGTCACTTAGCGATTAGAAAAAGGTGTGGCCCCCACGTTGCCTTTCCCTGTGGTGCGTCGTCTTCCCCCCGAAGCAACGCAAACAACTCTCTCAGGAGCTTTTACAATGGTACGCAACAAGAAGGGCTTCACGCTGATCGAACTTCTGATCGTCGTCGTCATCATCGGCATCTTGGCCGCGATCGCGATTCCGAAGTTCTCGAACACGAAGGAAAAGGCATATGTCGCAGCGATGAAGTCGGATCTCCGTAACCTCGCCACGTACGAGGAGAGCTATGCGGCAGATTCAGCTGGTGTCTACTTCGCAGGAAACGGTCTGGCGCAGGGTTTCCGTCCTTCGCAGAACGTGACAGTCACGGCGACGCTTGGAACGACCACGACGGGCGCAGCGAGCTGGAGCGCGGTTGCTGCACACAGCTCGACGGGCACCACCTGCGCGTCTTCGGCTGACGGCGTCATCAGCTGCACCTGATGAGTTTCGGGGGGAGGGTGGCGGTTCGCCGCTGCCCTTTCCCCGGGTGCTGCAAAAAGAGAGAGGCGACCTTCGGGCCGCCTTTCTTTTTTGTGCCCGGCATGAATGGTTGATTCGGCGGTCGGAGGCCCTTGGGGATTTGGCCAATTATTCGGACAACGGCATTAATCTCGCATTGTATACAACCGAAGCCACTCAGCCCTTCATCGCCATCATCCAGAGCGTTCCAATGACCAACAAATCGCCACTGTTTTTGATTGCCGCGGCCCTCGTCGCCTGTGCGGAATCGACAACTTCGCCTGACTTGGCACTCCAGGAGTCTCAGTCCGCCGCGTCCGCCGCAGCCATCTCGAGCGCCAAGGCCGCCGCGAGCGAGACGATTGTCGGTCTTACGGCCAACAACTCCCTGATCACGTTCAGTTCCAGCAAGCCAAACCAGACCTCGAGGGAAGTGCAGATCACCGGGCTGATGTCAGGTGAGAATGTTGTCGGAATCGATTTTCGCCCGAGTGATCTGACGGGCGGTGCCGATATCGGGAAACTCTATGGGCTGACTGACGACAGCCGCGTTTGCACGATCAACCCGACGACCGGTGTCGCCAGCATGTGTGTCGCTCTTGTTGATGGCGTGGGGGCTCCTGTGCTCCTGACGGGAACCTCGTTTGGGGTCGGCTTCAATCCGGTGGTGGACCGGCTTCGGATTCATAGCGATTCCGATCAGAACCTTCGCGTCAACGTCGAGTCGGGCGTGACCATTCGTGATGGCGCCCTCATGTATACGGCCGGAGATCCGAATGCAGGCGACAACCCAGCCGTGACTGCTACCGCGTACACGAATAACGACACTACCGCGGCAACTGGAACCGAGCTGTACGCAATTGACGTCACCCAGGACGTGCTCGTCGAGTTTGGAGCCCCAACCGCGACCACCGGTCCGAACTCCGGACAGCTTCTGACAGTCGGTTCGCTGGGTGTGAATGCCGGCTCTTCCGCGGGAATCGACATCAGCGTCACGAGCAGCATAGCCTACGCTGCGCTGAGCACCAGCAGCTCGGGCAAGTCAACCCTGTACTCGATCAATCTCGACACCGGCGCAGCGACTAAGATCGGTCTGCTTGCGCAGACGAAAGGTGCGCTCCTCAGCATCGCTGTCCAGCCGTAACTCTTTCTTGCCATCCGAGCTGCTGATGGCACGGAGAAACCTGACTCGTTAGTGCCATGAGGAAAGGCGTTTGACAACAACCCCCGGCTGCGAAGCCGGGGGTTTTTTCTGAATGGTTCGGCGGTGTTTGTATTGTTCATCTGCGCAAGCGATGACGTGAGGCTGCGGCCGGGACCTTAGAGTGCGCTCATGCAGATGCGTCGTGGTCTCACGCTGATCGAGGTCGTCGTAGCAATCCTTGTATTCGCCGTCGGTGGGCTCGGGCTCGCTGCAAGTTCGGCGACAATCCTCAAACAGATGTCCGAGACCACGCTTCGCGCGAAAGCTGGTTTCATGGCGCGCTCGACATCAGAAACAGCCAACGCGTTCAACTGTGATGACCTCTCCAATGGAGAGGCAAGATCCAGAGGGATTCGTTCAGTATGGACGCTCAACGGCTCGCGGGCCATAACACTCAGCCTGCGAGTTGAGCGAACTGATCACCGCGGCACGCACAACGACACCTTCCTCACGGCGGTGCAGTGCGAGTGAGACGTAACGGATTCACGCTCGTCGAAGTTATTATCGCGCTGGCATTGGCGGGTATCGCAGCGTCGTTCATGATCGGCACGCTTGTACGACAGCAACGTTTCTACACTTCAGCCGCCGCGATTCTCGACACGCGGGCACAGCTTCGCGACGCGGCCGATGTACTGACGACCGATATCCGCGGCGCGGCAACAGGACTACTGGGACTGCCCGCTATGCACGATTCAGCTATCGAGATGTATTCGACCATCGCAGCCTCGATCGCGTGCACAGTTCAATCAGCATCGACGATCGGACTTCCGCCCCGCCGCCTGGAGTCCGGTACGACACTTACCTCGATGCTCGCTCACCCGGACACAGGCGACCTCGCAATCGTATTCACATACGCGCCAGGAAAGCCCGATTCCGGAAGCTGGGAGTCGCTGCAGGTAGCGTCATTCCAGTCGCGCCCGGTTGCTTCGTCCTGCCCGTCGTCGACTGGGTTCACCACCTCCGGAGACGAGGCCCAGGGCACGGCTGGCTTCGCTGTCAGTCTTGCTCAGTCGCCAGTCACTCCTTTCAGTCCGGGTGCCCCAGTTCATTTCGTGAGACGTGCGCGGTACAGTCTCTATCGTTCGTCCGACAATAAGTGGTATCTCGGATATCGCCGCTGTGGAGTAGCGGGAGCATCGGGGTGTGCAGCGGTTCAGCCGGTCAGCGGCCCTTACCAGCAGTATTCTTCAAGCGGGGTATCCGGGCTTGCGTTCAGATATTTTGACGTCGGCGGAAGCGAGCTCGGCAATGCCGTCAACTCGAACCTTGTTGCTCGCGTCGATATCGTACTGCGGGGCAAAAGCGCGCGCTCCGCTAACCTCGCCGGCGACACCCGCTCGACTTACAAGGATTCGGCGGTCGTGTCCGTGTCTCCGCGGAACCGAAGGCGATGAATGCCGGGTCGCGTTCCGGCTTTGCGCTTCCCGCGGCTCTGGCGTGCGTGATCCTTATCGCCGTTGTCGCTACCGCCGCCCTCTTCGCCAGCGGGCAGGAGGCGTCGGCAACCAGAGCGGCAATTCTCGACCAGCAGGCCACAGACTACGCCGAACGAAGCGCGCGGCTGACAATCGCAAACTGGAACTGTCCGGACTGTGACTCTTTGCCTGTTGGGGGAGTCATTATCGAAAGCAACGCAGACGACAATCCGCTCGAGAGCATAGTCTACACGACAAAGCTCGACAGTGCGATTTATCTCGTCGTCGCCGAAGGTCGAGTAGTCGCCCCGGGTGCAACAAGGCTCGCGCGACGCATCGCGATCACTGTTCGCACGTCACGCGACAGTCTCGGGCACGTTCACGCCGTGCCGCTTTTTCCCCAGTCGTGGACACCGATTTACACGATGTAACGCGGGTGCTGTTACCTCGCCGCCATGTGAATCGTTTGCAGCGTGCAACCACCTGACTGTCTCCTACCCAGGGCTAACATGGCGCTCTTCGGCCGAAAGAAAACGACAATTGGTCTCGACATCGGATCGGGCCTCATCAAGATCGCCGTCGTCGATCATGGAAAGGGAGCACCCGAGCTCGTCAGGGTGGCCATTACCAAGCTTCAGCCCGACGCAATCGTCGAAGGCGAAGTGATGGATCCGGGCATCGTGTCAGACGCAATTCGCGCTGCGCTCGATTCCGTTGGAACGAAATCAAAGAACATCGTGACCGCCGTTGGCGGCCGCGACGTGATCATAAAGAAGATTCAGACCGAGCGTGTCAAAGACCGCCAGGCTCGCGAGCTGATGCGCTGGGAAGCCGAGCAGCACGTCCCTGATGTCGAATCAGTCGAGCTCGACTTTCAGATTCTCGATCGCGACCGCCAGTCGGAAGAGATGAACGTCCTCCTCGTCGCGGCAAAGCGCGACCTGGTAGATGCGAAGCTGAGAATTCTCGCGGATGCCGGCGTAACCCCGACCATCGTCGATGTAGACGCATTCGCGCTTCACAACGCATTTGAAGTGAACTACCCGGAAGCAATGAAGGGTTTCGTAGGGCTGGTCAATATCGGAAACGAAGTGACCAACGTGAACATCATGGACAACGGTGTTCCGATCCTGACGCGCGATCTTCCAATCGGCACTCGCCGCTTCAACGAAGATCTGCAGCGCCAGCACGGAATGGCCGCGCGCGATGCGGAAGTCCTCATTCGTGGCTACGACCGGTCGCCGCAGCTGGACGGGGTGCTCAACGCACGTGTCGAGGAGATCGCCGTTGGAGTCGAACGCGCTGCAGGATTCATCGCTGCGTCACGCAGCAATACACAGCTTCGCGCCGTTTATGTCTGCGGTGGCGGATCACGCACCCCCGGCCTCGCCGAGATTCTCGCTGAGCGCCTCCGTATTACGGTCGAACACGCGAATCCACTCGCTCGCCTGAACATCCGCGACGGCGCGCTCGAATCACTCACGACCGACGAAGTCGCCCCGCTGCTGATGCTTCCCATCGGCCTCGCGCTGCGTAACTAGCCGCTACCGGATAACGCAAATGATTCAGGTAAATCTTCTCCCAGGCAATGCCAACAAGTCGCGAGGCCGCGACTTCAACCTTGGTGGCATGATTGCAAATGCCACCTCGGGCGTCAGGGACAAGTTCATGCTGGGCGCCGTAGCGTCGGTCGGAACGGCGGTGGTTGCCGTTGGACTTCTCTTCATGAGCCAGTCCAATCTCGAGCGCACTCTCACCGAGCGCGAGGAGAAGGCGATGCAGGACTCTGCCCGCTACAAGGTTGTTCTTGCGGCGAAAGAAAAGGCGGAATCAACTCGCGACTCCCTGTACCATCAGGTCGCGATCATCAAGTCGATCGATGACAGCCGTTACCTATGGCCGCACCTGCTGGAGGAGATCAGCAACGCTCTTCCGCAGTACACGTGGTTGACGCTGGTGACACAGACCAGCGCGGCACCAAGCGCGGCGTTCCAGGACACCGTCAAGAAGGCGAAGAACGCGCCGGTTGACTCGACCAAGAAAATCTCGGAAGCGGAAGCCAGGAAGGCGCGCGCTGAAGCCGTGCTCGCTGAAGCTTCACGCGCGACGCAGTTCAGGGTCGTCGGGCACACCGTCGACATCCAGGCGCTGACACTCTTCATGAAAACCCTCGAAGCGTCGCCTTATATCCAGAACGTACAGCTCACCCGCTCTGACCTCGTACTAGTCGACACCAAGGAAGTAACGGAGTTCCAACTCGAGGCAGAATCGCAACAGCCACCTCCGTTTCTCGTCAGGACGGTCTCGTTGGCATTGGGGGACAAGTAACATGGCAATCGGAGCGAATCTTACCAAGCGCGACCAGATCCTCGTCGCTGTCAGCGTGATGGCCTTCGCGCTCGGTGGCGCCTACGGATACTTCTTCTACATACCGAAGCGCGCCCAGCTCGCCACCGTCGAGGAGCATGTACTTGCGCTCGACGCAAAGAACGAAGCGGCGCGTAAGGAGTTGGCGAATGGCAACGTAGCGCGGCTGGTTCAGCAGGCCGCGGAGTACAGAGCGAGTCTGGCCATTCTGCAGGAGCTGGTCCCGACCACAAACGAAGTGCCGGCTCTGCTCGAGAATGTCTCGACAGCAGCGCGCCGAGTCGGGCTGGACCTGGCGTCAGTGGAACCGATGCCGGTGATCGAGGGCGACATGTTCGACACATATCGCTACAAGGTGTCGGTAAAGGGCGGCTACCACGCGCTCGCAGGCTTCCTCGCGAACGTCGGATCGCTGAACAGAATCGTGGCGCCGATAGCTGTCGACGTAAAAATGATCGACAAGAAAAAGGCCAAACCGAAGAGCGGCGAGTCGGCGCTCGACACCGATTTCCAGATACAGACATACATCGCGCGTCCCGCCGGTGCGGCCGCTGCTGTGACGGAGGAGACAGGACTATGAGAACGAGCATGAAGCTCATCATGAGCGCGGCGACATTCCTGGCTGGTGCGGCATCGACGCCTGCGGTGGATGCGCAGGCTCCCGCGAAGGCAAAGGTGGTCCAGGTGTCTGCCAATACGACGCCGGCACCCGTGGATTCGCGTCGTGCCGCGGGACCGAACGCTCAGGTTGCAACGCCTGTTGCCGAGTCCTCGGATGCCCCGAAGGCAGCCGGTGCGGAAGTCCTGATTTCCCGCGAGACCTATTCGTATCCCGGTTCAGGCCGACGGGACCCGTTCGTCTCGCTGATGAACACTGAAGAGCTTCGGCCACTGCTGACGGATCTGAAGCTGGTTGCTATCGGCTTCGACCCGGCAGGTCGTAACTCGGTCGCGGTTCTTCGCGACATGTCGAACAAGGAGCAGTACAGAGTGAAGGTCGGCCAGGAAATCGGTCGTATGAGAGTCGCTTCGATTCACGAGAAGAAGGTGGTCTTTGGAATTGAAGAGTTCGGGTTCAGCAGACAGGAAACGCTGGCTATGTCGGATTCAACCAAAGTGAGGACGCAATGAGGCAGTTTCTGGCGGCATGCGCCGCCCTCGTGCTCGTAGTGAGCCCGGTGGCCGGCCATGAAACGTTTAACGCGCCGTCCGTAAAGTCGGTCAGCGTTCTACCGGCGGCCGGTCGCGCCGAGATCGTGATCGGGGTCGATGCATCTGTTGATGTCGACGACTTTGCGCTCGAGGCGCCTCACCGCGTCGTAGTCGACTTGAAGGGTGCGGTGCTCAGCATGGCACCGCGCTATGACAGGCAGGCGCGCGGCGGCGTGATGAATGTTCGCGCGGCTCAGTTCAGTCCGACGACAGTCCGGGTCGTAATCGAGCTCGACGCTGCGCATTCATATCAGGTAGTGCGCAAGGATGGGGAAGTTCGCGTGACCGTCGCAGGTGGCGCCGCGAACTTCAGCGCATGGCACTCCTCGCCTGAGCTGGCATCGCGATACGCTGTCGCCGATAAGAGCGCTGACGTTCCCGCGGTGCAGGCTCCGGCGCCCAGGGAAGCAGAGCTTCAGGCCGCGGACTACCCGTCGCTGAAGCCAGACGCAAACATCACGTCGAAGTCAGTATCACACGCTGATGCGCCGTCCGGCGAGCCTGCCTACAAGCTGACAAGAGCATCCGTCGCGTCCGATCAGCCGCGAATCACCGTCACGTATCAGGACGCTGACATTCGCGACGTCATCGCAGCATTCGCTTCATTCTCCGGCCGCACGATCGTTGTCGGCAAGGACGTGAGCGGAACAATCACAGCCGAAATCAAGAATCAGCCCTGGGACGTTGCGCTTCGCGCGATTCTCCAGGGTCAGGGACTAGCCGCCGCCGAAGATCCAATCTCCGGCATCATCACGGTCGACAGCTACGGCAACATCGCATCGAAGCAGGCATCGGAACCGCTGGTGACGCAGATGATCGCCATCAACTACGCAAAGGCGGGCGCACTCGCATCCACGCTTCAGTCGCTGCTGACGCGTGATTGCACGGCCGGATCATCCGCGCAACAGTCTCAGCAGAACGCTCAGACGAGCTGCGTCGTTCGGGGCGCTGTCGCTGCAGACACTTCGACGAATACGCTCATCATCACCGAAACGCCGTCCCGTATGCCGGAGATGGTGTCGTACGTCCGGAACCTCGATGTGCGCACGCCGCAGGTCGCAATCAAGGCTAAGATCATATTCGTTAACCGTACCGACATCGAGGAGCTCGGTATTTCCTACGATCTCGGAACCGGCAACGACCAGTTTTTCAGTCAGCTGGTCCAGCGTATCGATCCCACGACTCTCAAGCCGGTTGATTCAAATGGCGACGGAGTTCCTGATTCGTTCGGTGGCGGTACGGCGGTCCCGGGCGACCGCGTGCTGCTGGGCGGCAATGCACTCTCGGCGATCGCCAACGCAAATGCACGCGTAGTCAACCCCGCACTCAAGCTCGTCTTCTCGGCCGCTCTCGGAAAATTCCAGCTGACGAGCTTCCTCGATGCACTACAGGAAGTTCGCCTTGCCGACCTCCAGGCTGAGCCGAGTATCGTGACTCTCGACAATCGCCGCGCGGAAATCCTGGTTGGTCAGGAAATCCCGATCCGTGTGCTGGACGTCGGTGGACAGCAGGGTGGAGCGGGTGGTGGAGCGGCAGGGGTGAACGTTCCCCGCGCGACGGTCCAGCTCAAGGAAGTTGGAATCATTCTGAGCGTCACGCCGCACATAACCAACAATCGCATGATCCTGATGGATCTCCACGCTGAGAACTCGGATGCGCAGCTGGCATCGTCTGACGTGGGTTTCATCTTCGGAAAGCAGCGCGCTGACAATCAGTTGCTTGTCGCCGATGGTGAAACAGCAGTGATCGGCGGTCTGACTGTCACCCAGGTAACGAGTTCGAAGTCGGGCATTCCGTTCCTGGTTGACCTGCCGTTCATCGGCCGCCTCTTCGGAGTTACACGCACCGCTGAGGTAAAGCGCGACCTGCTCATTCTCGTTACGCCGCACATCATCGACGAGGGCGAGCGCACGTTGACCGCCCGCGTGATGCCGACGGCTCCCCCCGCAAACAGAAGGTAGAGGCACCGATGCGAAAGCTCACTATCAAGGGTCTTGTGACAGCCGCGGCGCTTCTTGCCGCGGCGTGCACGGACGCGACGACAGGCCCCGGCGGAGATCTGATGGACAAGACTCCGCCAACGGTCTCGCTCGCGAAGGGCGGTACGACTCTCGACACCCTGGTCGCATTCCAGGTCGAGGTGAAGGACAATCTCGGCATCAAGTCGATCAAGGTGAACGTGCGTGGTGGGCTGACGCTCGACTATGACACGACTTTCACAACTGCAAGCACGAATGCTGTCGTGCCTTTCAGCGTTTCGGTTCCACGCAGCATCCCGAAAGGAACTCCGGTCGTGGTGACGTCATTCGCACTCGATGGAGCTTCGAACAAATCTCTGACGGACACTCTCAACCTTACAGTTGGTGACGTTCCGCCTGCCGAGGTGAAGGTGAACAGCCCCGCAAACGCAACGATTGCCGTGGTCGGCAAGTCCATAGTTCTGTCCTTGAGCGGGCGTTCTGCAGTGAAGGTCAGGTCGCTCGGATTCCGCACCACCGGCAGCTTCGTGATTGCCGATTCAGCGACTTACTCGAGCCCGCTACCGGACTCGGTCTCAATTCTCGATACGCTTGCAATCCCGGCGAATGCGCCGACCGGTCCGCTTCAGATTGCGCCTTTTGTTCTCGACTCGCTTGGACAGCGCACGATCGGTCCAATCACCTTGCTGAACATTCAGCCGGCGACGGCAATCAACTCGACGCCTGTGGTGACGTTCACACATTCGCCGAGGATCGAGGTCAACGACACGATTCATATCGAGGCGACCGACCAGACGGGTATCACGGCCTTTGGCTACGAAGTACGCCGTGCACCTGGCGGCCCGATCGAAGCGCGCGATTCAGCAACCTCGAACGGAAACATCACGTCGCAGATCAAGACGTTCAACATGAAGCTTCCGTACACAAGCTTCCCGACTACCGTCTATGTGCAGGCGTTTGCGCGCAATTCCAACGGTGTTCGCGCGTATGCAAAGCTCGCGAGCGGTGCGGACCGGATTGATACAGTCGTTGTCGTGGCAGGATCGACCAAGCCGCTACCGGCTGGTGGAACTGTCGCCGATGCACTCTATCATCCGCGGACCGACAGGCTTTACCTCACCAATATCCAGCGTAATCAGCTCGAGGTCTTCAGTCTTACCGATTCGACCTTCAAGACGCCGATCATCGTCGGATCGCGGCCGTGGGGTATCGCTGCATGGCCGAGAAATCATGGTGGCACGATGGGCGACACGCTGCTCGTGGCCAACTCCGGCGGCACTGATATCAGCTACGTGAACCTCAATGGTGCGGGCAGCGGCCGTGAAGTCTATCGCTACCAGCTGCCGAACATCGTGGTCTTCACTGTGACGTCAAAGCGCAGCTCGTCGGGCTTCTTGGTCCAGGAGCGGACTCGCTACGACTTCTCGGATCGTCCCCAATTCATCGGAACTACGTGCAAGGGCACCGGCTTCGAGTGCGGAGATGTCGTGTTGACCTACTCGACTACGCCGACCCCGGGGCAGTCCGAGCCCTTTACAACGAATAACGGAACCCTGCGTTGGGAGAACCTCACGCGCGGGCTGTCCCACTTCTTCTTCGAGCAGGCGATGGGTGGCGCTGCTCAGTCGTCGGATACACTCGAGATCATCCGATATGATGGCCTGACAGGCGATGCACAAACTCTGGTTCCGTTCCAGCAGGTTGCATCATCGGTCACACGGCCGGACTGGAACTACTCGGTCGTTGTCGACCCATCGAAGCTAGCGTTCAGGGATACAACGTTCGTGCGAAACGCCGGCAACTTCACCCGCGCGGTTTATGGTGAAGGCGGTCCGGTGCAGGGAACTCGGGCCATGACGTTCGATGTCAATCGCGGCTTCGCAACGACGTCACAGATGCCGGACAACTCGATCGCGACGCTCCAGTTCCCGGTTGTCGATCGCGGTGTATCGCCGTCGGCCGACGTTGGCGACTTCGTGGCCAACGCGTTTGCCAAGGTGCAGGGTGTCGCGATGAACTTTGACGGGTCACTGTCGGGTATTCGCGCAGACTCGACTTATCTGCTCAATATCCAGCTGAGGCTCCAGGGCATATTGGGCACGACACAGGCAAACGGCGGGCTCGATTTCCATCCGCTCAACAGCGGACCGAATTCATTCCCGCTCGCAACTCGCCTCGTGTTCGCTGCATCCGCTGAACCGCAGATCGAGATCTTCGACAGCTACTGCTACCAGAGAGTAGGGACGGTTCCGATTCGCGATCCGATCATCGGTCCCATCAAAGCCGCACTTCGGCCAGGCACAGGGCAGATAGTTCTGGTTGGCTCAACGCGAAGTGGGGTTGTGATCGTCACACTGCCAGATACGTTTACCACGGGCTGCTTCTAGCGGCATCGCGGTGGGACAAAAAGTTCTACGCGAGCCCGGCTTACTGCCGGGCTCGCTTTTTTGGAGAGTCTAATGCTCCGATTTACGACTGCCGGCGAATCGCATGGGCCCGCTCTCGTTTCGATACTCGAGGGTGTGCCGGCCGGTTTGTCCCTTTCACGCGACGACGTCGACTCGCAGTTGGCGAGACGGCAGCAAGGGCACGGTCGCGGACGCCGCATGCAGATCGAGCGTGATTCGGTCGAGCTGCTTTCAGGTGTCAGGGCAGGGGTTACGATCGGTTCGCCGGTTGCCATGTTGATCCGGAATCGTGACTGGGATAACTGGCGCGACATCATGGATCCGGATGCGGATGCTCCGGGCTCCGATCTCCGCAGGCGCGCGGTCACGCGCCCACGGCCCGGACACGCGGACCTGGCCGGCATGCTGAAGTACGACCGCGATGACGCGCGCGACATCCTCGAGCGCGCTTCGGCTCGTGAGACAACTGCACGCGTTGCGGCTGGCGCGATATGTCGGAAGCTGCTGGCGGACTTCGGCATATCCATAGGCAGCCACCTCGTGGAGCTCGGCGGTATCGTCGCAGACATCCCGAACGAGCTTCCCGCTGACATCAACGCGACTGCCGATCAGTCGCCGCTCCGAACGCTCGACAACTCAGCAGAGTTGGAGATGATCGCTCTGATCGACAGTGTGAAGCGCGAAGGTGATACGCTTGGTGGTGTGTGCGAGGTAGTGTGTCGCGGGTTGCCGATCGGCTTGGGCTCTCACGTTTCCTGGGATCGCAAGCTCGACGGCCGAATTGCGGCAGCGATGATGTCGATTCACGCGGTCAAAGGTGTTGGGATCGGGCTTGGATTCGATGCAGCGCAGAGGCGCGGCTCGCAAGTGCACGACGAGATTCACGGCGGCGGCGATAGTCGGACGAGCGCCAAGCTGATGCGCACTACGAATCGCGCGGGAGGGCTCGAGGGTGGTATCACCAATGGAGAACCGCTGACCGTGCGCGTCGCGATGAAACCGATAAGCACTCTCATGCGACCGCTTGCCACCGTCGAGATGAAAACGGGCGAAGCAGCTTCAGCGGTGGCCGAGCGAAGCGATGTTACCGCGGTTCCAGCAATGGGCGTGATTGCCGAGGCGATGCTGGCATTTGTTATTGCGCAGGCAATGATCGAAAAGTTCGGCGGCGATTCCGTCGGTGAAATGAAAAGGAATTTCGACGGGTATCTGACGCAGATTTCCCGCTAATGCAGCCGAGTTTTCTGGTTGAACAAGCTAAGAGCGGATTTGAAACGCGAAGAACGCGAAGCTCGGCGAAGAGACGCGAAGAACAACAATGCTGATGCGCAGTCCGCCGCTCGCAATTCAATCGACGCCATGGTGACTGAGACGCGTTCTTTTTCTGTTGTCAACAACACAAAAGAGAAAATCCCCGCGGGGAATGCCGGTATGGGCGGAATCAGCCTTTCGCGCACCTTCGCGCATTTTCGCGTTCTTCGCGTTTCAATCTGTAGTGTTCTCGGTCGATGAAGCCGAACGTCATCCTCGTCGGCCTGCCCGGGTGCGGGAAGACAACCATTGGACGCGCAGCGGCAAAGCTTCTCGGGTGGCCATTCATCGACTTCGATACCGAGATCGAACGACGCGTGCATGCCAGCGTGCAGGAGATTTTCTCTCGCCACGGCGAGGCACGTTTCCGCTCGCTCGAGCAGGAGTTGACGCGGGAGCTCGTAACGTGCAGTGGAACGATTATGTCCGCCGGCGGAGGGTGGGTTACCAACACCGAGTCCATGGCACTTTTGCGTCAGACGGGTCGAATCGTATACCTTAGAGCGACCCCCAGCCATTTAATTCAGCGCCTGGCGGTAGCCCGAGTGCCTCGGCCCCTGCTTCAGGTGCCTGATCCGCTGGGGACGCTGGAGCGAATAGAGGCCGAGCGTAGGTCTCTCTACGAGGAAGCCGATCACACTATTGATACTGAAGTCGTTGACAGAAAAGAACTTATCGAGTCGGTGCGGCAGTATGCGGCGTCACTTTGACACCGTCATAGTCAAGCTTGCCCCCCTCTTTGACCATGAACTAGGTTACGCCCATGGATGACCGTTTGCCCCTTCCGATGACCTTCCGGGTCATGGGGCCCCACGAAAGGGGCCGATTCGCCCCAGAGGCATGGGGCCATCTTCTATCGTTGAGTGGATCGGGAGCGATCAATCCCGTGGAGCTCGAACACATCATCGAGCGGGCCCTGATGCAGATCGACGGTCGTATCGCGCTCGAAGACCTCCGCGGAATGCTGGAGGGCTCGGGTCTCGAAGATACTGGCGGCGCTGGCGACAACCAGACCGTGCATTAACTGATGGCCACCACAAAAAAATCAACTGCGAAGAAGACGGCCGTCCGGAAGACGGCCGCCAAAAAGGCCGCTAAGCCACGTGTTAAGAAGGCCGATCCGATCGATGAAGGGCCGGCACCTGAACCGGGGACTACCTCCCTCGTAATTGTAGAGTCGCCCGCAAAGGCGAAGACCATCGGGAAATACCTGGGCCGCGGCTACCGCGTGAGAGCCACCATCGGTCACGTGCGGGACCTTCCCGAAAAGAAGATCGGCATCGACATCGAAAACGGTTTCGAGCCCGAGTACGTAACGATTCCGGGCAAGGAGAAGACTCTCGCCGATCTGAAACACGCGGCGAGAGACTCGAAGGAAATCCTGCTCGCAACCGATCCTGATCGCGAGGGCGAGGCGATTGCGTGGCACGTCGCCAGTCAGGTCCGCCGCAAGAACGGGGCGCCAATCAAGCGCGTGCTCTTTCACGAGATAACGCGCGATGCAGTTCACGCTGCGATTGCAAAAGCGGGTGAGATCGACGAGCGAAAGGTCGATGCCCAGCAGGCACGCCGGGTTCTCGACAGGCTCGTGGGATACAAGGCGAGTCCCGTTCTGTGGAAGACTGTCAAGAAGGGGATCTCAGCCGGACGTGTGCAGACCGTAGCGCTGCGCCTGCTCGTCGAGCGCGAGCGTGAGATCAAGGCGTTCAATCCCGTCGAATACTGGACAGTCGAAGCGCTGCTGGAGAAAACGGGGCAGGAATTCACGGCCAAGCTGCATCACATCGACAACAAGAAAGCGTCGATTTCGGATGAAGCGGCAGCCGCGAGGATTCTTTCTGACCTGTCAGGCGTTCGCACTTTCGGGATTACCGATGTCAAGCGGCGCGAGCGTCGTAAGAATTCAGCACCGCCGTTCACGACGAGCACCCTCCAGCAGGAAGCGGCTAAAAAGCTGAGCTTCGGGTCGAAACGCACGATGCGCCTCGCGCAGGATCTATATGAAGGCGTCGAGATCGGGCCGGAGGGAGCCGTTGGCCTCATCACCTACATGCGTACCGACTCCACTCGCGTCTCCGAGCTGAGCGCGGTGCAGGCGCGGGACTACGTGAAACTCATGTACGGCGAAGAGTATCAGTCGTCGACGGTACAGCTGTATGGAGATGGCAAGTCCAAAAACGCGCAAGAAGCTCACGAAGCAATCCGTCCAACAGATCCGACGCGTCGGCCGGAGCACATTGCAAAGTATCTGAAGCCCGATCAGCTCAAGCTCTACCAATTGATATGGCAGCGATTTATTGCATCGCAGATGGCTCCCGCCCGCTTCGA
>JANPKW010000033.1:0-2641 GCA_031426255.1 Gemmatimonadaceae bacterium
GATCGCAGCCGCGAGATTCTCTCGTTCCACCACCAGGTCGACATCCTGAAGCGTCCTGTCACCACGCTCGGTCCCAGCGCTGGCGACAACAGCAAGCCCCTTGAATGCCAGAACGGAGATGCCTTCTTCGTCCAGCACTCTCAGCGCATCACACCCGCGCGCTGCAACCATCGACGATCGCAGAAACGATTCCCGGCTCAGCTTCCGAAGCTCACTCCGTGCCGGATCGGTCATGACTATGCCGAGGGCCGAGAAACTCCGATTCAGCTCCGGCAGCACCTTCCAGCGGAACGCGTGCCCCACGATTTCTTCCCAGCGTTTCGCCTCAGTCGCGATAGCTGCGCTGGCTCGAGCGACATCCTCATCACCAACAACCAGCCGAAAAAGAATCTCACGTGCGTTCAAGTTGGCTGAACTCTGGCGCGAAGCGCCCAGACCGCGGTGCGAAAAATATCCGCCTGCCTCGATCGACGAATCAACCCGAGCCTGCTGCTGTATGCACTGAGAAGTGCAGCATCAGCAGTGGATGCATCGCCTGCGTCCCTTGGGCTCTCCGCTCGCAGTGCGTGGAGGGCTTGATCAGGCACATCGATGCGCAGCGCGCGCTTCAGATATTCGAGCCCGATGAGAACGGCGTCACGACGCCCGCACGATCGCCCGACACTCGCGACCTGATCCCAGTCGAGCTCACTGGTGCGCGTTTGAACCAGGAGTGCTGCATCGGCGGCCCAGCACGGCGAGTGCCTGCTACCCGCACTGAGACCGTTGCATATGATTCGCACGAGCGCATCCTCATGCCCATGCACGCGAACAGTGCTTCCTGTAATCGATACCGTAACCAACCTCTCAGCTACGGCGCCTGCATCGCAGTTCCATTCATGGACCCGGTACGGCACCCGGTGAAGGGCAATACCGAAGCCTGACGAATGACTCAGCCACACAGTGCTTGCCGATGCCCGCGGACGTGGTGTCGCGCGGCGGAACTCGGACGCGACGAGAGCCCGCTCTACGATACCCACCTCGTCAGGTCGCACAACAAGATCGAGATCGTGACAATGCCTTGCCGACGCCTCTGAATAAATGGTGTTCGCCGCCGCGACACCGTTGACCACTATGGGATTGACCCCCGCCCCAGCCAAACATGAAAGCGCGGTGCCGCAGATCTCGCGCACGGACTCATTGCGGAACTGCTCCCGCGCCCGCCCAGTTCGAAGGTACGTCAGCAGACTCCTGTCGAGCGCGACGCCGCTCTCGCGAAACCTCAGGTAGAGCAGGGACACGAGCCTGCGCAGTCTCTCGTCGCCTCGCCCGAGCAGCAGCCGCGCATCCGCTCCGGTACCGATGTGCCGGCGCCATCGGTCGAACGCATATTCGTCAGCATTGATGCATACATCGAGAGCCACTGTCTGAAGAGGCGAAGGCAGTGCTGTCGCCAGCATCCGCGCCGCCCACTCATCCCGCCCGCTCACAATGGGATTGACTGCGCTGCAGCGCGCCTGCGGATCAATGATTCACCGACAATCCGCGCGAACTCGGCCTTGCTCGCACCTGACCTCCGACGTGTGAGGTTCAGCTCGTGCATGCGATGATACGTGAGAACGTCAGGGATGATCTCCAGCGCCACATTCTGCTCGCGCGCACGCATGAACCACTCGGTGGCATCGGAGAACCACAAATCCTCGCGAAAGAATCCGATCTTGTCGAACAGACCCCGCTTCGCCAGCAGAGTGGTAGTGGCATAGCCCGGGATCCCATCACTACGAGGATTTTCCCTGTACCCCTCGGCTTCATACTCGAGCTGCGGAACCCAGAACATCTTCGCATAAGTCACACACGCTTCTATCCCAGGTTTCGCATCGAAGCAACTGATCTGCCGCTCGAGCTTCTCCTCGTGCCAGAGATCGTCTGCGTCGAGAAAAGCGACGAGGTCACCTGACGCTGCCGCAACTCCTGCATTCCGCGTTGCGGCAGGGCCCGCATTGTCCTGCCTGATGCAGCTTACTCTGCTCCCGTAGCCTGCCACGACCTCGACGGTATCATCTGACGATCCGTCATCGACTACGATCATCTCGGTGTGTCGCCAGGTCTGGGCGACTATGCTGTCGAGCGCCTCCCCGATGTAGCGACCGCTGTTGAATGCGGGTACGATGCAACTGACGAGAGGGTTGCTCAATCCTGACGTTGGGGAGGGGTACTCTGTGGCGGAAAGTCGCGCAATCCGGGCATCGGTGGATCGAGCGCGAGAAGATCGCCCATGTCACGATAGATCTCGACGGCCGGTGTGACATACGCCGTGCGATCCATCGCAGACACGGGCTCCTCTACAACAGGCGACTCCCCGGACCCGGGGCAAACGAGATCCTCGGCAAGCAGCTTCTGGATCAGCTGTTCGGTGTCATTGAGCGCAGTTGCACGCTCCACGTGGTGTCGTGCTTCCAGGGCCGCCGCAATCTGCTCAGTCGAGAGGCCCTGCGACATCAGCTCCCACACCTCGGCTCCGACCTTGTCCATACTATAGTATACGCCCGTCGTGAGGTTGACGATGATCGCCTCGCCATCGATCACGGTAGCGGCGACGTTATCTGATTTCGGCTCGTAGCGCATCGTACTCCGGCTGGTGGTCTGCAACGATACTCGAGTA
>JANPKW010000034.1:0-21397 GCA_031426255.1 Gemmatimonadaceae bacterium
GTTCGGCACTGACAAACGTGATGGCACCTAGAAGGATGCTCCTCGCGACAAGTGGGACGGTGAGGAGAGCACCAACCCCAAGCTCGCGAAGAATGTGAAGGTTCCCCTCGCCGCGAGCGACTGCATTCAGAACCGATTCTATGTCAGCGGTAACGGCGAGCGTCCGGGCTTCGTTCAGCATCGCAGCAGCCCCGAACGCGTCACCTGCCTGAGGCCACCATGTGGCCTCGAGCCTCGTTGCCATCGCCTGCTTGAGGGGGTCGGGGTGAAAGATGCCAAGACGCTGAAGCGTGTTGTTCAAGCCGATGAGCTCGACAATGGACCAGGCACCCAAAACGGGAAGTGCGAGCTTCGTGAGCGCAATCAAAGTTCCGGCACGGTCTACCGATTGAGCCAGCAGGCGGCCCGCTTCGGCAAGAAACGCAGCGCGCCGGCGTGCCGCTTCTGCGTCCTCCGCCAGACCGCGCTCTCGAAGTGCACCGAGCAGCAGCTGCTCGGCGATCGTACGTTGAAGATCGAGAGCGTTCTCCGACTCGGCTTCAAACCTGAATTCGATACCAAGGCCATCGGCTTGCTGGTCGTCAGCGACCACGGGCCAAACGGTACACCGATGCTGCTCGCCGTTCGCGTCGGATAGACTCACGCGTACATCCAGTCGATCCGCCGCCTCAGCGTATGCCTGATCGAGAAGATTTGTCAGCTCCGCGCCCCCCGACCCTTCGAACACGGTGACTATAGGCACACCCAGCGCGCTGTTGTCCTTGAGCCCAGCCAGCTCGCAGAAAGCGCCGTTCGCGTATGCAAGAAAGTGTTGGGGACCAAGCGTGATGGCGAACGGAAGTGGAGCGTGGCCTATATAACGTTGAAGCGCGGCTCTGACAGCTTCGCTGACGCCGCGATCAGCCGCTGTCACGCCGCCCCCCCCCCGAAATAGCCACTTCTACTGCTTCAGGGCGACCAAGGGGTCGGCAGGCCCACCGGCAAGCGGCCTGCGGAGCCGCGGAATCCCGGTGATGATACCGTCATATTCCTTCAGCCCTTCACCCACTGTCACTCCCTTCCTGGTGAGCTCATAAGTTCGAAGCTCATGACTGTGCTCGCTGCCCCGCATCTTGATCACCGCCATTACACGCTTCAGCTCACCTTCGATCTCGACATAACGCTGGATGATTATCTCGTCGGTAATGAACGAGACTTTCTCGGCAGTGAACCTCACGTCCGTAAACCCTTCGACGACCTCTGCAGTCATGAAGACTGTGACACCAGTCGCGGTGAGGGCTCCGACAAGCCGGTAAAGCGATTCCCGGAAGTCCTCCCGGAATGTCGGGGCAAGCGCTACTTCGAAGCCCGACAACGAGTCGATAACCACGCGCTTTGCATCGAGACGTTCTACTGCTGCGAGTATCTCGTGCAACGCCTCGTCGACAGAGAGATCGAGCGGGCGCAAATAAATGAGCTCGAGCTTTCCATCGGTGATCATTTTCCTCAATTGCGGATCACGAGCCTCGGCGCGCTCGAGGTACTCCTCCGGATACTCCTCGAATACCGCGATTACACCGGGCTCTCCCGCCCTGAGTCCGGCAACCATGAACTGAGTCGCAATTGTGGATTTTCCGCTTCCGGCAGGTCCCGTCAGCATCACTGCATCGCCCGCGACAATTCCGCCACCCGTCATTTCGTCGAGACCAACTATCCCGGTCGAAAGCCGGGCACGCTTCTGTTGCTGCCGGGCGCGCGTTTGTTCAGGGATTCGCGGGAATATCTGCAGCCCATCGTCAGTGATGCGAAACGTGTGCAAGCCCGGCATCGGGGCACGCCCGCGCGACTTGACTACCTGGAGCTTTCGGACAACGGAATTCCGGTCGGTCGCCTGTGACAACCAGAGAACTCCATCGGCGACCGTGAATACCGGATTTCGCTGCTCGTCCTCGCCGTATTCTCCAAGCAGGAATGAAGTCACTTCCCAACTCGTGAGATTGAGCGCGAGCCGCTGCACAAACTGCTCGATGCTGTGATCACCGAGCTGTTCTGAACTGCCTGCGCGGCCACCGATTGTGCGGAATGAATCGACAACGACAATTCCCGGTTTCGTTCGCTCAACTTCGCCGACTATGCGCTCGAGAACGCCGCTGAGGTTCCCGGTAAGGACTTCCTCACTCAGGTTCACGAATTGAACAGCCGAACCAGCCAGTGCCGGATCAAAAAACGAGAACTGCCGCTGATACCGGAGCATCTTGATCGTGGGCTCGCCAAGTACCGTGAAGTACAGTGTCGGTCGCTCGGGCGTTGAATTCGCAAAAATTATCTGGTGCGCGAGAGTGGTCTTACCTGATCCCGGTCCACCGGCGATAAGGTTAAAGGAGTACTCGGGCAGTCCACCGCCGAGCACCCTGTCGAGCCCAGGCACTCCTGTCGAGAGGCCTCGAATCAATGATTCATCTGGCAAACTCACCCGTGTGCCCCCCTTATTTGTTCGGAGTCGTCCTTCTGCGATGGTTCAGGCAGACTTTGCTGGATAAGATTAGCTGCCATGTCTGCTCCGATCAGTCGCCCCAGAACCTCGGTGACCGCGATGAGCATTGATTCGATCGCCTTAGCGGTTTCGGCCTCGCCATACTTCACAACGATTTCTGCGACGCCATCGATGTACGGCGTCGCGCGTGGGCGCAGCGTGAGCGCGGCCAGCGCACCATTGCTACCCTCAGCTTCTGCACGAGCCCGACCGAAGAGCGCGTGGCAGCCGTCCGTCCCTATCCACCGGGCAAGGGACACATACATCTCTTCCCCGGCGAGCGCCGCCGCCGCGGAGTCGCTCAACCCGGCGTCACTTTCCGCCAGTCTACGATCGATGGATCGCCGAATTAATTGCTTCACGGGTCCATGTTATATACGCCACCGTACATAGTGCGGCTACCTGCGTGATAATCATACCGAACTTCGGTTGCCCTTTCTCTCGAGGCTTCGTACGAATTGATTCCTCGGAATGACCAGTAAGCACCCGAATCCCGCGGTTAAGCACACCTCGCAGCGCAAAAAGAAGCGTGGTAAAGAGCTCGAGGCGCATGCGCTCGAAATCCTCGCCAGACTCAAGGGTGAGTACCCTGACGCACATTGCGAGCTCGATTACGAGACTCCCCTGCAACTCCTCATTGCGACAATCCTCAGCGCGCAATGCACCGATAAGCGCGTCAACATGGTCACTCCCGATCTTTTTCGGGCCTTCCCTGACGCCCGGTCACTCGCCGGTGCTGATCCCGAAAAGCTCGAGGACCTCATCAGGAGCACTGGCTTTTTTCGCAACAAGACGAAAAGCCTGCTTGGAATGTCAGCCGCAGTGACCGAACGCCCCGATGGCGCCGTGCCCGCAACAATGGATGAGCTCGTGAAGCTTCCAGGCGTCGGACGTAAAACCGCGAACGTCGTACTCGGCAACGCCTTCAACATCAACGAGGGCGTCGTCGTAGATACTCATGTTGGACGACTCGCCATACGGCTCGGCGTTACGAGCGAAACAGATCCGGTGAAGGTGGAGCAGGTTTTGATGAAGCTTTTTCCGCGAGATGACTGGGCACTGCTCTCGCACCTGCTGATCTTTCACGGCAGACGGATCTGTGCAGCGAGATCGCCCAAGTGCGGGTCTTGCGTGCTCAACGATATCTGCCCGTCAGCCCGCGTCTGACGTTATTTTTCCCGTCCTACCCTCCCATATCAGATGACGAAATACGCCACTATCGAAACGAACCGCGGCACCATGACTGCGGAGCTTTACGACGCCGAAGCGCCGATCACTGTTGCGAACTTCGAAAAACTCGCGAACGACAAGTTTTACGATGGGGTGAAGTTCCATCGCGTGATTTCCGATTTCGTCGTGCAGGGTGGCGACCCGCTGTCGCGCGATCTTCCGGAAGGCAACCCGCGCATCGGCACTGGCGGCCCCGGCTACAAGATCAACTGCGAGACGGCGGGCAACCCACACAAGCACGAGCTGGGCGCACTTTCGATGGCTCATGCGGGAAAAAACACTGGCGGCAGCCAGTTCTTCATAGTGCTGAGCGAAGGCAACACCCGTCACCTCAATGGTGTCCATACGGTATTCGGGAAGGTCACCGGTGGCGTTGACGTCATTAAAACGATCGAGCCCAACGATCACATGACGCAGGTTCGAGTTTCCGACACTCCCCCCAACTCGTAAAGGAGCAGCCCATCATGGCCGCTGCAAAACCAGCCAGCACTGACTTCGGTGCCGCGATGGCAGGCCTGGTGCTTGGAGGTTCAGTGATTTTCCTTGTGATTCTCACGATCGTGTGGCTCACGAACTCACATTTCGCGGATCTCAAGGCTTCAGGCGCCCACGGCGCTCCCCCAGCCGCAACAGCTCCCGCAACAGCTCCCGCAACAGCCCCAGCATCGGCCCCCGGAGCCGCTCCCGCCGCAGCCGCTCCGACCGGCCACTAGCCGGCCCTCTCCAACACATTTTCACGCCAGTGCGTATTCCAGACGAGGAACACGCGCTGGCCAAAGCGGCCCGCGCAGGCGATCAAAACGCCTTCGCGGGTCTGGTGCGCTTGCACCAGCGGCGCGCGTACCTCGTTGCCAGGGCGATCGTGACTGTCCATGAAGACGCGGAGGACGCGGTTCAGGAAGGATTCGTCAAGGCGTACCAGGCAATAGGAAGGTTCGATACGTCACAGGGGTTCGGTCCGTGGCTCAACCGCATCGTTGCGAACGCGGCGCTGGATATCGCAAGGCGCCGCAAGGTACGAACTACGGAAGAGCTCACCGATGCGCTGAAGTCCCCCTTCAGGAATCCCGCAGAACATGCGGAGCTGAAGGAACGACTTGCATCGGCGCTAGCCGAGCTGCCCGAGAGGGCACGTGCGGTGATCGTGATGCACGATGTCGAAGGGTTCACGCATGCGGAGATTGGAGAGGTGCTCGGAATCCCGGGCGGCACGGCAAGGTCGGATCTCCACCACGCGCGGTTCAAGCTGCGCGGATTGCTGAAGGATATGAGAGATGACGAATGACTGACGAACTGAAATTCCCCACATCTGACGAACACCGCGACTCGCTTGGCGAGCCGCTGGCTTCGCTCATCCGTGAGGCTTACACACCACCCGATGCAGCAGCCTGGCCCGATGTTTATTGGTCCGGGCTCGAGCGCCGAATCATGGCTCGCGTTTCGGAGACCGTTGAGAAAGGCTGGTGGGCGGAGCTCGTTCCATGGGCTCGCATTGGACTCGTCGCTGCAACGGCAATTTTTGCGGTCGCCGGCATCGTCAACCAGCAGCTGAAAGAGCCCGACGACCAGGTCGCATACGAAGCGGTGGTCCAACCCGAATTCACGAGTACATCAGATGAGCCGATCGCCGGACAATACGTCCCCGGCGAAACAGACGCTGCTGCCCTCAGCTACTACCTCTCCAACTAGAACGAGAGACTGAATGGAACGCTCCAAAAGTTTCGCTCTGCTCTTTCTGCTCGGTGCATTCATAGCAGGAGGTGCACTCGGCATTACCGCTGACCGCGTGCTGACGCGCGATAAGCCCTCACGGGGTGGCAGGCCAAGTTTTGACCGCATGGCCAAAGAACTGAATCTGACACCCGCGCAACGCACGCAGTTCGATTCGATTGCGAGTGAAGGCCGAACGAAGATGCGCGAGTTGTGGCGTCCCCTTCGGCCGCAGATGGACTCAGTCCAGAAAATCGGAAGAACGCTCGGCGACAGCACGCACGAACAGCTCAAGCGGATCCTCACGCCCGATCAGGCCCGCAAGCTCGACGAGATGCGCGAGCGCGGACGCAAACGTGCTGAGGCTCGCCGACGCAATGACAGCAGTAGAAATCAACAGAAACCGAATCCGTAGATGAAACTGAAAGCAGCAATAGCAACACTCTTTCTGATTCCGATAGCCGCGTCGGCGCAGATTGCCGACACCTTGGCCGCGCCTGTTTCGCTTGACGAGGCGATTCGTCTCGCGCAGCAGAACGCTCCGTCCGCGGTTCAAGCGCGCGGGGCGATCAGCACGTCTGAGGCAGCGGTCAAGCAGTCATACGCCGCGTTTCTACCGAGCCTCTCGCTCTCGGCGGGCAGGAACAATCAGAACGGGGAAAGGTTCGACACTCAGGGAAACCTCGTACCGTTCACGGGACAGCCGACGAGTTACTCGACGGGCCTGTCGAGCAACCTGCAGATCTTCGATGGGGGAAGGCGCTACTTCGACCTGAAGCGGTCGAAGGCCGAGGTCGATGTGGCCGAGGCGGGTGAAACTTCTTCGCGTTTTCAGATCGCGCTTCAAGTGAAGCAGCAGTACTACAACATTCTTGCGGCGCGCGAATCTCAGAGCGCGGCTGACGCGCAGATCCAGCAGACGGAGCAGCAGCTCCGATCGGCATCGCTTCGGCTTCGCGCCGGTGCAGCGACGGTTTCTGACTCGCTGCGGTCTGTTGTCCTCCTCGGGAATGCGCGGCTCGCGCGACTGACCGCACGCAACAACCTGCAGCTCGCAAACGCGACGTTGACGCGGCTCGTTGCATCGCCCACGACGGTTACGGCGCTAGCGTCCGACACCATCGACCAGCGACCGGCCATTCCGACCATCGCCGAGCTCGAGCCGTGGATACGGAACGCCCCCGCTGTCGAGGAGGCTGATGCGCAGCTGACCGCGGCGAATGCGAGTGTTCGTGCCGCCAAGACTTCATTTCTCCCGACGGTCAACATGAGCTTCAGCCGAGGTGGAAGCGGACTCGATCCACGGTTTGGAATCGGTGACAAGAGGTACGCGTACAGCCAGAGCCTGAACTTCAGTCTCAACTTTCCGCTGTTCAACAATCTGAACCGCGAAGTAACTGTCGCCCGTGCTCTGGTGGCGGAGGATGTTGCGGAGGCGTCGGTGCGTGACGCGCGATACCTGGCGCGACAGACGCTCGTTCAATCACTCGGCCAGATGACTATCGCGAGAGAGCAGGTGGACATTCAGATCCAGTCCGTGCGGGCGGCTGAAGAGGATTTACGGGTTCAGCAGCGCCGGTATGAACTCGGGGCCACGACGCTCCTCGACTTGCTCACTTCCCAGACACAGCTCGACAATGCCCGGACAGGATTGATCAGGGCCCGATATGACTACCGTGTGGCCAAGGCGCAGCTTGAAGCGCTCATCGGCCGTGACCTTTAGGAGATGACATTGACCAGAAAGGCCGCCTTCGTGCTCGTCGCATTATCGACGCTGGCATGCTCGAAGGAAAAAGAACGTCAGCTGACTATTCCAGTTGCGGCAATCGAGCGGCAGACGATTGTCGTCGACGCGCAGGCAACTGGTGTCGTCGAGCCGATCAACGTGATCGAGGTGAAAGCAAAGTCCTCCGGGCAGATCATCGCGATGCCTGTCGAGACAGGCACCTACGTGAAAGCTGGCGACCTGCTGATTCAGCTCGATACCCGCGACACTCGTAACTCGTACGCCCAGGCAAAAGCTGATCTCGATGCCGCTCTGATCCGGGCGCGTGTGTCGAGGACAGCTCGCGAGCGGTCGTCGCAGTTGTTCAAGGAGCGGATCATCACGTCTGCAGAGAATGAGGCGTCGGAAGTGGAGTATGCGAATGCACAGGCGACTGTGCTGCGTAATCGTGCTGCACTCGATCTGCGCGCGCAGTCTCTGGAAGAAGCGACGGTTCGCGCGCCGGTGTCTGGCACGGTGATAGAGAAGCCGGTATCGATCGGTCAGGTGATAGCGTCAGGCACCGGCACGTTCGGCGGTGGAACTACGATTCTCAAGATGGCCGATCTCACCAAGGTGAGGGTGCGTACGCTGGTGAATGAGACGGATATCGGCAAGGTTCGCGCGGGACTGCCGGCGACGGTTACTGTGGATGCCTTTCCTGATCGTCCGTTCATTGGAGTTGTCGAGAAGATCGAGCCGCAGGCGACGATTCAGCAGGCTGTGACGATGTTCCCGGTGCTCGTGAGCATCGACAACATGGCGGGGCTGCTGATGCCTGGAATGAACGGCGAAGTGTCGATCGAAGTCGAGCGGCGGGACAATGCACTTTCGATTTCCAACGATGCCGTGCGCAGCCCGAACGAGGTTGTGTCTGTTGCGACGATGCTCGGGTTGAATCCGGATTCTGTTCGTGCAGCAATGCGGGGCGGACGCGAAGGTCAGAATGCAGGAGGCGCTCAGGGTGGTCAGCAGGGTGGTGCAAGGGCATCGCCGGCGAGTCAGAGCGGCGGACGCCAGGCCGGAAATCTTCCGGCGACAACTCCCGAGCAGTGTGCGCAGGTAACAGCAGCACTGGCGAAGAAACCTGAGGTGCAAAAACAGCTTGCTGACCTGCGCTCGAAGATGATGGCGGGCGAGATCGAGAGAGAAGCAATGCAGGCTGAGTCGCAGAAGCTCTACGCGGCAGCGGGTGTCGATGCTGGAATCGCCCGCGCATGTGGGAGGACACAGAGACCACAGGGTGGACAAACAGCGAGTGCACCGAGCAGCGGGCAGAGTGCACAGAGAAATGGCGGGGGACGGCGCGGAATGGTGTTCCTCGTCAACGCTGGCAAGTACACACCGAAGATGGTTCGCCTCGGGGTCAGCAATTACGACGTCTCGGAAGTTGTTTCGGGGCTGGCCGAGGGTGACTCGGTTGCAATCCTGAATGTTGCTGCGATGCAGGCGAAGCAGCAGGAAGAGCTGGACCGGATCCGTTCACGCGGCGGCATGCCCGGAATGCAGCGTCAGCAGCCGCAGGGTCAGCAGGGACAGGGAGGCGGTGGCCAACGGCAGGGCGGCGGTGCTCCTCGTCAGTAGCAAGAACGCGATAACGTCAACACTGCACGGACGGAATTCATGACAGCACCAGTCCAGAAAGTCGATGAGCGTGGCGTAAAGCTGCGCGGCACCGGATCACCCGCGCGATCGATCAACGACAGGCCAGTCGACAAGCGCGGAGCGGGTATCACACTCGCAAAGGAGATCGTGCTCGTTGCCCTTGGTGCGCTGCGGGCCAACAAGATGCGGTCGTTCCTCACGATGCTCGGGATAGTCATCGGCGTTGCAGCTGTCATTGCAATGGTGGCGATCGGAAAGGGCGCTCAAAATTCGATCAGCGAACGCATCGCCGGACTTGGCACGACGCTTCTCACCGTGCGCCCAGGCGCGCGCCGCGGATTTGGCGTCGCTACTGAAAACAACGAGAAACTGACGATCGAGGATGCGGAAGCACTCGAGAGCCGCGGCACTTACATCTCTGCAGTTGGTCCGGAGATGAACAAGCGCCTGCTGCTTCAGTACGGTTCATTGAATGCACAGACGCAGGTAACTGCTGCGAAGCCGAACTGGCTCGAGATCAGGAAGTTCAACCTCGCTGGCGGTCGTTTCTTTAACGAGGCTGAGGAGGGTGGAATTCGCCGCGTTGCTGTAATCGGATCGGCGGTGCTCGACAATCTTGGACTCCAGACTCCAGAAGCGATTGTCGGCGAGAACGTTCGCATCGGAGGCCTCCAGTTCGAGGTCGTCGGAGTGCTTGCATCGAAGGGGCAGTCAGGCGGCTTCGGCAACAACCCCGATGAAGTTGTGGTAATCCCTCTTTCGACCGGACGTTATCGGCTCATGGGAACGTCGGACCTCAACAATATTTCGGTTCTGGCGAGCAGTGAGTCGGAGATTCCGCTTGCGCAGGCTGAGATCCAGTCGATACTGCGCCGCGAGCATCGTCTAACGGCAGACAAGCGTGACGATTTCGACATCAGAAACCAGGCGGAGTTTCTCAACACATTCGCCGAGACGACGAAGACGTTCACGTTCCTGCTTGCCGGTATTGCGGCGGTGAGTCTGCTGGTCGGTGGCATCGGGATCATGAACATCATGCTCGTTTCTGTAACCGAGCGGACACGCGAGATCGGGGTAAGGAAAGCACTTGGAGCGACCAAGGTTGCGATCCTTTTTCAGTTCCTGATCGAGGCAATCGTACTTTGCCTTCTTGGTGGACTGATAGGAGTGGTGCTGGGGGCTGGTGGCGCGTTCGCGCTGAGCAGTCTTGCGGGGTTCAACACGACAGTCGACGTATCCTCGGTGATTCTGGCCTTTGCCTTCTCGGCCACTGTTGGAGTGCTCTTCGGAGTGTGGCCGGCGCGACGGGCTGCTGCTTTGGATCCAATCATCGCTCTGCGTTACGAATAGCAGCTAGCTAGAGTTGGGGCGGGCTAGTGGCTCCGAGCCGGTACTGTCCGTTTCATCACGGAGCCACGGGGGACACGGAGGTGCCACGGAGTGCCACGGAAGACTCTACGCTCAAGCATGGGACACCCGACATCTTCTGACCGGGTAGCTGGATGCGCTGTGTGTTTTTGTACGAGAGCGCAACGACGCACGTGCTGCGAGGAGGCCGGATGGTGAAGAAAGACCCTGATTTATGATTCTATTCCGTTTTCTTCCGTGACCCCCGTGGCTCCGTGTTGAACCGACAGTGCCCTCAGTACGACATCGCCTTAACGCCCCCAAGCCTCTCATCTGATAATTGACTGAAAAGCATCGTGATAGCGAATGACAAAAAAACCGGGGCTCGAATCTCGAGCCCCGGTTTTCTTTTCACATCCAGCAGGTGATCAGACTGCGTCGTCGATGTTCTTTTCGGCCTTGCCGAAGTTCTTCTGGATCTTGCCCTTCACTTCTTCGACGCGGCCCTTGATATGCTCGCTGGTATCGTCAGTGGCGTCACCGATGTCACCGCGAACCTGGCCCTTTACTTCCTTGGCCGTTCCCTTTACCTGATTCTCGAGACCGCGCTGTTCCAGATCCTTATCCATACTTCCTCCCTGACTTGCAGTGATATATCGGCCGCGCTTTGCGGCAGGACTGTAAATGCAACCGCCGTGCCTGTTGATTCTTGAGTATTGTTACATTTCAACTACGGCAGGCATGGTCTTTGACCGGTTGCCGCCCGTTTGCCCCCTTCCTAGAGGCCGATAGACATCAGTACGCATACTGACACGCCTCCTTCCGGCAGGCGGCTAGCTCAACTCTCGCTGCTGGCAATTGGCGTAGTCTACGGCGACATCGGAACAAGCCCGCTCTACGCAATCAAGGAAGTCTTCAAGGAAGAGCACGGTCTGCTTCCAACAGAGGCCAACGTGCTCGGCGTCCTGTCGCTCATTGTCTGGGCGATCATTCTCGTCGTAAGCGTCAAGTATCTCGCATTCATTCTGCGCGCTGACAACCGCGGCGAAGGCGGAGAACTCGCCCTGCTCGCGCTATTGCTGCAGCGTCAGCAGCGGGCTGCTGACAGAACCAAGCGACTCGTCATCATCGCCCTCGGGCTCACCGGTGCGGCGCTGCTCTACGGTGACGGGATCATCACTCCCGCGATGTCTGTGCTCGGAGCGACCGAAGGACTGAAGGTGATCGCCCCGCAGTTTGGCATCCTGGTGGTTCCCGCGACGATTCTGATTCTCTTCACGCTGTTCATGGTGCAGAAGAAAGGGACCCACAAAGTCGGTCGCGTATTCGGACCCGTCATGGTCCTCTGGTTCTTCACTCTCGCAATCCTCGGCATCCGCGAGATCGCGAAATCACCAGGCATCATGCTCTCGCTGAACCCGTGGCACGGTGTGGACTTTTTCATCCGCAACGGATTCGCAGGGTTCGTGATACTTGGCGCGGTCGTGCTTGCGATCACAGGTGCGGAGGCGTTGTACGCGGATATGGGCCACTTCGGCAAGAAGCCCATTCGTGTCGCATGGTTCAGTCTCGTGCTTCCCGCGCTCGTTCTCAACTATATGGGGCAGGGCGCTCTCATCCTGCGCGAGCAGGCGGCTGCGGCAAACCCGTTCTTCCTGCTCGCACCACGTCCGTTGCTCTACCCGATGGTCGCGCTTGCGACGATGGCCGCTGTCATCGCATCGCAGGCGTTGATATCCGGTGCGTTCTCACTGACGCAGCAGTGCATACAGCTGGGCTATTCGCCGCGCATGACGATAGTGCATACGTCAGAAACCGAACACGGGCAGATCTACATCCCGGAAGTGAACCGTGCGCTGATGGTCGGCTGCCTGGCAATCGTACTCGGCTTTCGGTCAACGACAGCACTCGGCGCCGCGTATGGGATTGCGGTGACCGGGTCGATGGCAATCAGCACGATTCTCTTTGCGACCCTCGCCCGAACGCGATGGAACTGGAGCCTGCAGAGAGTTCTCACGTTCGCAATCGGCTTCCTGATCATCGATCTCTCGTTCTTCGGCGCCAACGCCCTCAAGATCCTCGACGGCGGCTGGGTTCCGATTTTCATAGCGCTGTCGATTTTCACGCTGATGACTACATGGAGCGCCGGGCGGAAGATCGTTCAGGAACTGCTCGAGCGTGGATCACTTCCGATCGACCTCTTTCTTGGGGATGTCGAGAAACGAAGACCCTTCCGCGCACCGGGTACCGCGGTGTTCATGGCCCGCGATCCCGAAGGCGCCCCGCTCGTGCTGCTGCATCACCTGAGGCACAACAAGACACTTCTCGAGAACGTAGTTCTGTTGTCGATCCTGCCCGAGAACGTGCCTGCCGTTCCCGAAGAGGAACGAATGACTGTGACAGACCTTGGGGTCGGATTCTGGCGGGTGACCGCGCGATTCGGATTCATGGAGAGCGCGAACGTGCCCAAGGTCCTGGCGCGGGCTCGCGATATGGGGGTCCCCGCCGATAAGCGGGATACGACTTACTTCCTTGGCAGGGAGCGGCTCCTGCCGACCGGGAAGGCGAAGATGCAAAGGTGGCGGAAGAAGATATACATCTTCATGTCGCGAAACTCTCGCACAGCTACTGAATATTTCTCCATTCCCCCAAATCGCGTGATCGAGCTCGGCGCGCAGCTGGAGATGTAGGACGGCGGGAACAGCGGACAGCAACTGCCTTTCTTCGGATTTGGCGGATCGAGCGGATTTAGCGGATCTAGGAACAGGACAGCGCTGGGTTCATTGGGAAGATGGGCTGCTCGCTTCAGGATTTGGTGTTTTGTGGGGTAACCCCAGAACAGCAAAGCCAGCCACCGGCAAGCTGCTTGTCTTCTCGCAAACGATCGCGCACTAAGCGCACTAAGCGCAGTATCCGCTGAATCCGCCGATCCGCCAAATCCGAAAAAAGGCAGTTGCCGTTCTGTCTTTGGAACTGAGCAAAACCAATCAGCGTCCCGTAGATTCACGTCGTTCCTCAACCCGGACCGCAAGATCAGCACATATCCGGAGACGCATCCTGTCGGGAAGCGCCTCAGACAACTGACCCTCGTCGCGCTCGGTGTCGTTTATGGTGACATCGGGACCAGCCCCCTCTACGCGATGCGTGAGGCATTCCATGGCAAGTATGGCATGGCTCCGACGCCGGACAACGTCTACGGCATACTCTCCCTGATAGTCTGGTCACTGATTCTCGTCGTCACCGTCAAGTACGTGATTTTTGTCCTTCGCGCTGACAATCGCGGCGAAGGCGGAATACTCGCCCTCCTCGCCCTGATCCTCCAGCAGAACCGGAGAGAGGGTGACAAGGGCAGACGACAGACTCTCATCGTGATTGGCCTCTTCGGGTCTGCCCTGCTCTACGGCGACGGCGTAATCACCCCCGCCATCTCCGTACTCGGCGCAATGGAAGGCCTCGAGGTCATCACCCCGAAGCTCAAATTTGCAGTCGTTCCGCTGACGTTAGTGGTCCTGATTTCGCTCTTCCTCGTTCAGAAGCACGGAACCACGAAAGTTGGAAAGGTCTTTGGGCCGGTGATGGCAGTCTGGTTCGTGACGATAGCTGTTCTTGGCACCGTTGAGATTGCCGCCGCGCCGAGGATCCTCGCCGCCGTCAATCCATGGTATGCGGTCACCTTCTTCACTGATCATGGCTACGCTGGTTTCGTGATCCTCGGCGCTATCGTGCTTGTGGTAACCGGAGGCGAAGCACTCTACGCGGACATGGGTCACTTTGGCGCGCGCCCCATCCGCGTTGCGTGGTTCGCGATAGTTCTCCCCGCTCTGCTGCTCAACTATTTCGGCCAGGGCGCACTGATCCTCAGCGATCCGGCCGGCGCTGAGAATCCATTCTTCATGCTTGCTCCACGTGCGTTGCTGTATCCACTGGTTTTCCTGGCGACGCTCGCTGCAATCACAGCATCCCAGGCACTGATCTCAGGGGCATTCTCACTGACACAGCAGGCTGTGCAGCTCGGGTATTCGCCGCGCATGAACATCATTCACACATCGAAGACCGAGACGGGGCAGATCTACATTCCTGAAGTGAATCGCGCCCTGATGATCGGCTGCGTATTGCTCGTACTTGGCTTCGGTTCGGTTTCCGCGCTGGGCGCCGCATACGGGATCGCGATTACCCTCACGATGACGATCACCACAATCCTCTTCTACGAGCTGGCTCGGTCACAATGGAACTGGAGCTTCCAGAAAGCCGGATCGCTTGCACTGTTTTTTCTGATAATCGACTTCGGATTTCTAGGTGCGAACATGCTCAAGTTGTTCGAAGGCGGCTGGGCGCCGATTGCGATCGCCTTGTCGATCTTCCTGCTGATGACGACGTGGTACACGGGCCGGAAGATCGTGCAGAAGCTCCTCAAGAAAGCCTCGTTCCCCATTGACCTGTTCCTGAACTCGGTAGCTGAGAAGGGGCCGGTACGTGTCCCGGGCACAGCGGTGTTCATGACTTCGGATTCCGAAGGCGCCCCGCTCGTCCTACTGCATCACCTGAAGCACAACAAGGTGCTGCACCAACAGGTGATTCTGCTCTCCGTGCTGCCGACAACCGTGCCGGAGATCTCCGACTCTGAGCGAATTCAGGTGACTCCGCTTCGCGAAGGATTCTGGCGCGTTAAGGCACGCTATGGCTTCATGGAAACGCCAAACGTCCCTGAAATTCTCTCGCGATGCAGCGAAGCTGGTATTACCGCGAAGCCGCTGGAGACTACCTACTATCTCGGCCGCGAGCGCCTGATACCCGACGACAACTCAAAGGCCAGGCTCGCACGATGGAGAAAGCAACTCTTCATCTTCATGTCCGCCAATTCAAGAACCGCGACTGAGTTTTTTCAGATTCCGCCGAACAGAGTAGTCGAGCTCGGCGCGCAGCTGCAGTTCTAGTCGCGCCCTCGCAGTCGGCCGAGGTCGCGGCGGTCTTTCTTGGTGGGTCGGCCGGTTTCATAGCCGGTACCGGCGTTCATCGCCCGGACGTGCGCTGCCATCGCTTCGCGTGCCTTCCTGCTCTCGGGCTCTTCCTCGTACAACGCCTGCGCAATTGGCGCTGAGCCCCGCTTTTCAGATACGTCGATGACCCTTACGACGTGCTCGTAAGGCCCTATCCTGATCCGGACCTTGTCCCCTGCCTGAACCAGGCGCGATCGCTTGGCTTTCTCTTCGTTGACCTCGACTTTTCCTGAATCGAGTGCTTCCGCTGAGAGGCCCCGGGTCTTGTAGAACCGGGCAGCCCAGAGCCATTTGTCGATCCTGACGCGGCCTTCCATGAGTCAAAATAATAAGCCTTAGCGGGTCTCGAATCGAAACGCGGCGGAAACGGATTTTTAGGGTTGCCTATCAATACGAATTAGGCTATCCTAACTTCCCGATACTGACCCACTAAATGAGCCAGAAATGACGATCGCCACCCGCACCGCCTTCTTCGCAACGCTATTCGTCACACTTGCCTTTGCGGTGCCCGCCACTGCCCAGCAGGCCGTCCTCGATGGGACGGTGACCGATAGATCCGCCTCACCCATGGCGGGGGTCCGCGTCCTCATTGTAGAACTTGGGCGCCGGGCCGCTACCGATTCCCTCGGCAAATACAGGATCGGGTCGCTCCCGACCGGGACCTTCACTTTGAGCTTTTCCCGCCTTGGCCTCATGCCCGTTACGCGGAGAGTCCACGTAACACCGAACGGGACGACGGTCGAGATTAGCATGCAGCCCGCAGGTATAGACCTGGCACCCGTTCAGGTAACTGCTTCCACCGGTGCCACCCGCGCGCAGGATTCGCCGCAACCTACTTCGGTCATGGAAGGGCCCGAGCTCCGCATGTCGCAGGCAACCGCGCTGGGCGATGTCCTGGAGCAGATACCCGGCGTCCGCACGCTCAGCATGACGACAGGCATCGGCAAGCCCGTCATTCGCGGAATGACACACTATCGCGTGGTTACACTCGATAACGGCCAGCGCACAGAGACGCAGGCATGGGGGCACGACCACTCGCCGAACGTCGAAACCGCAAACGCAGACAGAATCGAAGTGATCAAGGGGCCATCGAGCGTCCTCTATGGATCCGACGCACTGGGAGGAGTGATCAATGTCATTGCACCCCCACTTCCTGATGCGATTGACTTGCCCGCGTTCGCGCGGGGTCGCGTGACGGGTTCCTACAACCACAACATCCGCGGTGCCGATGGAACGTTGAGCGCGGAAGCGGCAGTCGGCGGGATCGGCGCGCGACTGGGACTGACCTCACGATCGAGCGGCGACATGCGCACGCCGGTCGGCCGGCTCGAGAACACCAATAACCGCGCGTTCTCGCCGGAGGTCGCACTGGGATACCGCGGTGGCCGAGGCAACGTCTCGGTCCGGTATACATCACGCGACGAGCGAATCGAGATCTACGACAATCCTGCGACGAACCCCGGATACACCGGTTATCAGCTCATCAAGTCACATCGTGCTTCGTTCGATGCAACCGCGCCGCTCGGCGCCGCGCTGATTCAGGCCAACCTTGGCTATGAGCAAAACTTCAGGCGGGAGTTTGCCGGAGTCGACTCGACGCGTGCCGACCTTGGACTGTTTGTCAGTAACTGGACGGGGTTTGCGCATTTCAACCATGCACCCGTCGGCCCGTTCAGCGGGACAATCGGCTTGTCGGGAATGACGAGCGCTTTCGAGAATCGTGGATCGAAGACGCTGATTCCAGACAGCGAGACCCGCACTGCAGCCATTTACATGTTCGAGCAGGCCGACATCGGCAGATGGAAAGCGATGTTCGGCGCCCGCGTCGACACTCGCAGCTTGAGCACTGGCGGGAACGCGTCGATTGGCGTCCCGGAACAGACGCGCAGCTTCAACGCAATCACCGGAAGCGCCGGTGTTTTATACAAGCTCACCGAGCCTCTATCGCTCGTCGTCAACGTTGCGCGAGGATTTCGCGCACCGTCGGCCCCTGATCTTTTTGCCAACGGATTCCACGAAGGAACGCGGGCTTTCGAGCGAGGCGATCCTAACCTCGCCGTCGAGACATCGCTGAACATAGACGCCGGCGTTCGCGTGTCGGCCCATGACCTCACGGGTGAAGCGACCGTATTCGTAAATCGCGTGAATGACTACATCTATCTGCGTCCGTTCGGCACCAGTGGCAATGCATTCGACTCGCTGCAAGTCGTACAGGGCGATGCGCGCCTTGCTGGGGTCGAGGGTCGCCTCGCGTGGAAACCGATCGAGCTGCTGACGCTCCAGATGTCCGGCGATTTCGTCCGCGGCCACAACACATCGGCCGACGTTCCGCTGACGTTCATTCCGCCTCTCCGGTTGATCTATGGCGCGAAGGTTCACAGGGCGGAAAGTCGCGGCGTCGTGAATCCGTATCTCACCGCGAGCATCGAAACGAACTGGAAACAGACACGTCTCGATCCACGCGATTTTGCCCCTGCTGGCTACTCGGTCGGTTCGCTTGGCGCGGGCGCTGGACGGATGATGTCACGAGGAGTGCTCACCGTCGACCTATCGGTGAAGAACGTGATGAACACGCATTACCGGTCGTTCATGAGTCGTTACAAGGAGTACGCGCTGGCGCCGGGGCGCGTCGTGACGCTGCGCGTCACCACCCCTCTCTAGGGACTACTGCTGGCAGGCGTACCGGTCCGAGTCTTCATGTCCTGCGGGGTCGATCTGAATTGTCGTGTGCTCGATCCCGAAGCGATCGCGCAACCTGGTTCGCAATGTTGCGAGTAAGGTTGCGGGCTCGGCATTGTCAGCTTTCATGTGAGCCGACAGCGCCACCATTCCGCTCGTTATCGACCAGACGTGAAGATCGTGCACGTCGGTCACTCCCTCGACATTTGTCATCACCTTTCGAACTTCGTCTACGTCGATATTCCGCGGGGCCTCTTCCATGAGGACTGCCACTGTTTCCCTGAGAAGGGCCCAGGAGGAATAGATCACGAGAATTCCGATGACAATGGACACCGCGGGGTCGGCCCAATACCACTTGAAGGACCAGATGAGAAACCCGCCCACTATTGCCCCTACGCTTCCAAGCGCATCGCTGAGGACGTGAAGCCATGCCCCGCGCACGTTCAGGTTTTCGTGGCGACCTGCATTGAGTATCCAGAGCCCCGCCATGTTCACGACGAATCCGCCCGTTGCAATTCCCATCATCAGTGCTCCCTGAACTTCTGGTGGCTCAGTGAACCTGTGGTATGCCTGAACAAAAATCACCAGCGAGATCGCGACCAGCGTTGCGCCATTCGCCAGCGCCGCGAGAATCTCGGTTCGGTGATACCCGTATGTACGACGTGATGTTGGGGGACGTTGCGATATCCAGACTGCAAAGAGTGAGAGTGCGAGCGCTCCCGCGTCGGAAAGCATGTGGCCGGCGTCCGCCAGCAGCGCGAGGGAATTGGTGAGCAGGCCGCCAATGACTTCCGCGATCATGTAGAACAAAACGAGGCCGAGGACTACTGCCAGTCGTTTGGTGCTCGCCCCGGCGCCATGGTTTTGCCCATCGCGAGCCGCATGGGTATGTGAGTGCATTTCAGACATTGGTCATCCCTCTACGCGGATCGCCGCGGTCTTGGCCGCTCGAGTAGTTTGTGCCGAGCGACGCCTCAGATCGCAAAGTGGCTTCGCAACCTGCTCTTGCGCCTTCTCCGTCACTGCTATTATATGAACATGTGCTCATATGAGCCGGTAACTTATCCCTTCGTTTCACGCCCGCAAGGCTTTCGCGAAACATGGCCATACGTTCAACTGCTACGAGTCCGAGTTCGCTCAGGAGTTCATCGCGGCCGAGCCCAACGTCAACATCGATTTGCGAGGTTGATTGCGTGCACCCGGAGGTTGTCGAAAGTGCCCGAGGCAAACTCCCGGCCGATCAGGACATCGCGACACTCGCGGAGACATTCAAGACTCTTGGGGATCCAACGAGACTCAGGATTGTAGCGGCACTGGCGGGGCAGGAGCTGTGTGTCTGCGACATAGCGGCCGTTCTTGGCGCGAGCCAATCTGCGGTTTCACACTCTCTCCGCGCGTTGCGGCAGTTGCGCCTTGTTCGATACCGCAAAGCGGGCAAGATCGCCTACTACACTCTCGATGACGACCACATTTCGACGCTGTTGGGCGAAGGCCTGAGGCACGTCAGGGAATCGGAAGCTTCCAGGCGCCTTGGTCGAGAAGCGTGACTTCAACTGCTGACGGAGTTACCAGAGCCCATCTGGTTTCCCGCGGCCTCAAGCTCAGCTATTTCACTATCGCGTACAACACGATAGAGGCAATGGTTGCGCTGACCGCCGGAGTTGTTTCCGGCAGTGTCGCATTGGTCGGATTCGGAATCGATAGCGCGATAGAAGTTACCTCGAGCGGTGCGTCACAATGGCGACTTCGGCGCGACCTGCATGTGGGAAAACGTGAACATGTCGAGTTGGTCACGCACCGGATCATCGGGTGGAGCTTTTTGATCCTCGCAGCCTACATCACCTTCGAAAGCCTGTATGCGCTCATCCAGAAAGAAGCACCTGACAGGAGCACCCTAGGCGTTGTAATCCTTTTGCTTTCTATCATCGTGATGCCAGCACTTGCCCGTGCGAAAAGAAATGTGGCCCGCGCACTCGAGAGCCGCGCGCTCGAGTCAGACGCGAAGCAAGCGTCGCTTTGCGCATACCTGTCGGTAATAGCACTTGCGGGAGTCGGGCTGAATGCGCTGGCCGGCTGGTGGTGGGCAGATCCCTTGGCTGCGTTGGCCATGGTTCCGATCGTCGCGATGGAAGGCTTCGAAGGTGCTTCGGCGCGACATGGCAACCGTCCAGAATGTTGCCGAGCCTCCAACGCGTCACGAGTGGAGAGCTCCCGCAGTTTGGTGCGGGAGCTCGACACAGTTAAAGCAACTGAAGTCGGTCGCGCAGAGGCTTGATCTCAACTTTCGGGAACGTCTCCTTGAGCTGCTTGAGGTTCTCGAAGTCGAAGTCTGGAATGTCCTCGAACCGGAACTCGCCACCGTTTGGCAGGCGCGGGGCGGTCTGGATGCGGATGCGGGGCATGTCTCCCCTGTTGAACCCGCCTGGTACACCATCGAAGATGTATCCAAACCGGTTGCTTTCCTGAAGGTCGCGCGCGCTGCCTGCGGTTACCTGAACATCGCGTACACGACCGCCTGACCATACACGCAGGTTGACTCGCGTTCCCGGCGTCAGTTTCTGAAGCTCCCTGGTCAGCCTGCGTGAGGCGAGCCCACTCGCATAGCTGTCACCGGCATCGGCAGAGTTGAGCCTGAGATCGACGCCGTTGATTGCGACGATTCGTTCCCCTTCGATGATTCCTGCGGTCTCGGCAGGCCCTTTCGGGGTTACGCGCGCAACGAACACGCCGATCGTGTCACGAAGGCTGCCTGTGGAGCTCAGCTGAATTCCAAGTGCTGCGCGTTTTGTTAGCACTGAATCGAATCTGGCACCCATGAGGCTCGTGCACTGGACGTCCTTTCCGTCGATTGTGCACTGTCCGGGTGAGAAGACGCGAAGTCCGCGTCGTTCCTTTGGCTCTGACTCTTTCTTTTTCTCCTGCGCACCGGCCGCGGGCACTGTCGCCAGCAGCACAGCGGATGCGAGAATCGAAAGTCTTACGTTCATGTTGTTCTCCCTGATTGGCAGAGGTTCTTGTGCGTATGACAGCATTTTTGCGCGAAGGGTTGCCGGTGCCGGAAGCAGCCGGTCACGGGCATATTTGACTTATGGCAACGACGGCAGACCGGAATGTGGGCGCGCGACATGAGCCCGACGTTCACACGTTCGAGCATCACTGGCAGGATGAAGCTGATGCGGCGTTCCTCTATCGAATTCTGTCCAATGCGGAGCCCGATGCCCACAAGAAGGACATCTATGCCCGGCTCGCAGATGTGGAGGACCGGCACGTAGTCGTATGGGGTGACCTGATGGCGAAACACGGTCACCCGCCGAAGGCTTTCAAGCCAAGCGGGCGTGCTCGTCTTCTTGCGCGGCTCGGAAACATTTTTGGGCCGGGATTTCTCTTGCCGATGCTCCTCCGCGAGGAAGGACGCGAGGTCAAGGCATATCTCGACATGCACCGCGCCACACCTGTCGGTGCACCTGGTGGCGGAGAAGCTCTCACGCTTGCCAAGGAATCTGCGGAGCATGCTACGACCCTCGCCGGCATTGCGGGAAAGAGCGGTGAGCC
>JANPKW010000035.1:0-26433 GCA_031426255.1 Gemmatimonadaceae bacterium
TATAGTCTGATGCAGCTTGCGCATGACGTCCTGATCCGGCGCTGGCTTGGCGGCCGACTCGCATGCAACCGTCACTGACGCCCAGAGGCGATCGAGGAAACGCTTGACGCCCGAGATGCTCGCATCGCGGAAATCCCCACCTTCCTCGAATGGGCCGAGGAACATGAGATAGGAACGGAATGCATCAGCGCCCCATTTCTCGATGTACTGGTCGGGGATTACCACGTTGCCCTTGCTCTTCGACATCTTCGCGCCATTTCTGATGATCAGGCCATGTGCGCGGAACCGCTTGAAGGGCTCGTCGAACTGGAGAAAGCCCATGTCGTGCAGGACCATCGTGATGAAGCGCGAATAAAGCAGATGCAGCACAGCATGCTCGTTGCCGCCGATGTAACTGTCCACCGGCAGCCACTTCTGAGTAATGCTTGCGTCGAACGCGACCTCGTCGATCCCTACGCTCGGATAACGGAGGAAATACCATGCACTGTCGAGGAAGGTGTCCGAGACGTCGGTCTCACGTCGCGCGGTTTTTCCGCACTTCGGACATGGTGCCAGATACCAGTCCTCGTGACGAGCGAGGGGAGAAACGCCCGAGTCATCGGGCTTGAAGTCCTCGACGTACGGGAGCACGACCGGGAGATCCTTCTCCGGAACGGGAACCGCTCCACAATCATCGCAATAGATGATGGGAATAGGCGGGCCCCAATACCTCTGACGCGAGATACACCAGTCATGCAGCCGGTAGTTGACGACAGGCTTGCCCGCACCCTTTTCGCCCAGCATGGCGATTATCTCACGCTTTGCTGTCGCGACAGTCATTCCGTCGAACCGGCCGGAATTGACGATGATTCCACGCTCGTTTTCAGTGAACGCTTCCTCGAGCGGCGTCGAGGGCTCCTCACCTTCGCCGCATACGACCCGCACCACCGGAAGTCCAAACACTCCGGCAAACTCGAAGTCGCGCTCGTCGTGACCAGGTACGGCCATGATCGCACCGGTGCCGTATTCCATCAGCACATAGTCGGAGATCCAGATCGGGATGTCCTTGCCAGTTGCCGGATTGACCGCATACGCGCCCGTGAAGACTCCGGTTTTTTCCGTGCTCGACTTCCGTGTGACGAGATCCTGCTTCGCACTCCGCGCTATGTACTGGTCCACGGCACTTCGGTGAACACCGCTCGTGAGCGATGCGACCATCGGATGCTCTGGCGCCAGCACGAGGTAAGTCGCGCCGAAAACCGTGTCCGGCCTGGTTGTGAAAACACGAATTGCCTGCTGATCACCGTCACGTTTTACGACAAAGGCGATCTCTGCGCCCTCGGATCTGCCTATCCAGTTCCGCTGCGCAGTTTTTGTGGTCTCCGACCAGTCGAGCGTATCGAGATTCGACAGCAGCCGCTGGGCGTAGTCGCTGATCCGGAAGAACCACTGGCTCAGGAACCGCTGCTCGACCGGCGTATCGCAACGCTCGCACGCGCCGCCAATGACCTGCTCGTTCGCGAGCACGGTCTTGCAGCTCGGGCACCAGTTGACCGCCGCCTGCTTCTTGTAAGCGAGACCCTGCTTCAACAGCTGCAGAAATACCCACTGCGTCCACTTGTAGTAGTCAACGTCAGTAGTGGAGAGCGAGCGGCTCCAGTCGACCATCAGCCCCGCACGCTCCAGCTGCCGCCTGAAGTTCGCGATGTTCTGCGGAATCAGGTCCTTCGGATGCTTCCCTACCTTGAGCGCGTAGTTCTCGGAGTGAATGCCGAACGCATCATATCCCAGCGGCTCGAAGACGTTGTGCCCCTGAAGCCTCTGGAATCGTCCATATATGTCGTTCCCAACGAACGCGAAGAGGTTGCCCACATGCAGCCCCTCCGCGGAGGGGTAAGGGAACATCATCAGGGCATAAAAGGGGTCCGGGGCATTGGCGACATCCGTGACATTGGTCTCACGCTTACGCCAGTACTCCTGCCACCTGGTCTCAACCGCAATCGGATCGTAGGAAGGCGGCTCGGGGTTCACTGCATTCTCCATGGTTACAAAGTAGCGTCACAGTTTCCCACTTTCATACTGGCATGCCACAGCAGCTATCGCCGATGGGCTCGACATACCGACCGGACGCCTATCAGGCGGAGCCGGCTTCGCGAGTGTTCACGCCCTCGTGGGACGGGACACCCGCCATCGATCTGAAACCCGCCGGCGTAGTCAACTCAGCAGTTACGCTCCTTCAGCGAAACGCCGCACTCGGCGTGATCTTCTCGATTTCGGTGGCACACGTGGGAGTGGGCTGGATGGCATACCGCCTCTTCCATCTCCTCTCGCCCGACGTGCAGAGTGCATTCATCGCCTCAGCCGACGTTCGCTGGACAATCCTGATCGGCCTGGTGTGGGTGGTTGGCCTGGTGCTGCTCACCTCGATGTTCGTCATGCGACTCGTTCGAGCGCACGTTACCTCGCCGATTGCAGCACTCGCGGAAGTGTCGGAATCCGTAGCAAGCGGCGATCTGGCCATGGCATTCGTTCCCTCCGCTTCGCAATCTGAGCTGGGCCGGCTTGGCCGGTCGACAGCTGCGATCATTTCGGGACTCAGACGGCTGGCGACAACGATGCGGACTTCGTCCCGCGAGACCGCGGAACTTTCCCAGACGATCACAGCGTCGTCAGAGAATATGGCGGCAGCAGCGCAACAGACAGCCGCCACTTCAAGCGCACTAAGCCGGGAATCAAAAGAGATGGCGCAAACAATCCATGAGATCGCTGGCGATGCCGCGCAGCTGGTAGAGATCTCTGGCTCGCTTCGCGGGCGTGCTCAAGAGGGGCTGCGCCGCGAGCGACGCCTCAGGAGCCTTGCTCAGGAAAACCGAGCGCGGCTCGATGAAAGTTCACGCGCTCTCGAGATGTTGACCTATGATGCCAGTGCCAGCGCGGAATCGATTGACGCGCTCGCCACCGCGGTCGATGAAATCCGGGCATTCCTGACTCTCGTTCAAAAAATCTCGCGGCAGTCGAAGCTGCTTGCTCTCAACGCTGCGATGGAAGCAGCACGCGCCGGAGAACAGGGTGAAGGTTTCGCCGTCGTTGCCGATGAAGTGCGCCGCCTTGCCGCCGATTCAGCCGAGGCGGCCGAGCGTACGGATCTGCTTGCCAGAGCGATGGCGGAGCGTGTTGGCAGGTCGAAAGAGTCAGCCGCGCGAACGTTGTCGACGCTTCAGACTGTCAACGATGCAACACATCATGGTCGCCAGTCATTCCTGCAAGTCGAGCAAGGTGTGATCGACGCAGAGAAGTGGAGTGCCGCGATCGATACGGCGGTCGAGGAATCGGGCCGTCTCGTCGTCGACATGACAAAGCGCCTGGACAATCTCGCTCTCGGTACACAAGGCTTTGCGAGCGCAGTGCATCAGGTTGCGGCGGCGAGCGACGAACAGAGCGGCAACATCGACCAGATCGCAGCCGCTGCAGCACAGCTCGGAGGGGTTGCGCGAAAACTCGTTCAGATGGCCGGGAGCTTCAGGCTGGGCGACGGCAGTCCATGGGACCGCGCTGAAGCCAGAGAGGCTGCACGGGCAAGTTGAGCTGCGTAACAGCGACCCACTCGACGTATACGGGCTCGCCGGGACTACTTGCATGTGAGTTATAGCGCCGCGTCTTGCGTCACCCGTTTCGCGTCATCAGTAAACCGTTGCCGTTTGGACAGGTAAAGTCCGCTGCAACAACAAGCTTTCAAAATCAGCCGTCATTTAGCCGGCTTTCGGTCTGGAATTTACCCGTCCCAACGGTGACGCAAAACGCGTTACGCGAAACGGGGAACGCAAGACGGGGAACGCAAGACGGGGCGTTATAACCAGCACATTCGTACCCACAAGAACAAACCGTCCTGAGGGAAGCCCGGTCAGCCTGTCGCCTTCCCTTCCAACAGCGGCTCGGTTGCTAGAACCTGCATCCCATTCACCGTACAAACAGCATACGACCCTCCGGAATACATAGATACTCCGGCGTACCGCCCCTGCTTATCGAGCGCGTAGAAACTGATTCCGAAGTTTGGCAACCCCCGCGAATTCAACAGCCGCTTCTCGACAGTGTTCTTCTGGATCCGCTTGCAGGCGTCCATCATTGCGTCCTTCGGGTGCATCCCCCGCCTCATGTTCTCGACGATCATGAAGGACGAAAGATTGTAGAGATTCGCTTCACCTCTACCCGTCGAACCCGCCGCGCCGACATCCCCATCGACGTAGAGACCAGCGCCAAGAATTGGTGAATCACCAACCCGGCCAGGGATTTTCCACGCAAGACCACTCGTTGTAGTAACACCGCAGATCTCACCCTTCGCGTTGATACCATTGCAGTTGATCGTGCCATACATGTGCTCTCGATCGACGAGCCCCTCGGCAACCATGTCCAGGCGCACGCGATACTCGGCATCCGCGCGTGTCTTCGGGTCGAGATAGTGAAGCGGATCGGTTCGCCGACGCCACTCGTGCCACTGCTTGCGCGACTCTTCGGTATTCAGGTCATCCTCGATCGTGAAGCCGAGGTCGCGCGCGAAATCCTGCGCTCCCTTGCCGACAAGGAGGTGGTGATCTGTCTGCTCCATCACCTCACGCGCGACCTTCGACGGGGTTCTCACGCCCTCGAGGCAGGCCACACCCCCCGCTCTTTTCTTCGGCCCGTGCATCAGGCACGAATCGAGCTGCACGATGCCGTCAGCGTTCGGAAGCCCACCGTACCCCACACTCGTATCGAGCGGATCGAGCTCGACGATGTTCACCCCGGCAATGAGCGAGTCGAGTACGTCTGCCCCGCCGGTCATCATCTCGAACGCTTTCTCGACAGCAGTCTGGGTGCCGCCGTTCTTATATCGGCCGCCGTTTCCTGATGCGATAACAACAGGCGATACGGCGCGTTTGGCGATTACATTCGGCGTTCCCATCGCGATCGGGTTCGCGGAAGCAACCTCCGGAAACGAAAGCGCAGCTCCAGTTGCTGCGCCGGTTACGAGAAAATTCCGGCGGCTGATTTTTTTGTCGGTCATCCAGATGCTGTGAAGAAGGTGGGGGATTGGCTTCAAGAAGCTACGTCGAGGTTGTAGTTTCACGCCATACATGACGACCCGGCGTGAGCACGACCTTCTAGGCGAGCGCGATGTGCCGCAATCCGCGCTCTATGGCATCCAGACCCTGCGCGCGATGGAGAACTTTGCCATCAGCGGGGTCGAGCTTCAGGAATTCCCGACGCTCATCTCGGCCATTGCCGCTGTAAAGGAAGCGGCAGCCGAGTCGAATCGGGATCTGGGACTACTCGAGCCGGCAATTGCAGACGCCATCGTAGCTGCATGCCGGGAAATCCGCGACGGTCAGCATCACGAGCATTTTCGCGTCGACATGATCCAGGGCGGCGCCGGAACATCGACGAACATGAATGCGAATGAGGTTATCGCAAACAGGGCGCTCGAACTGTCTGGACGAAACAGGGGCGAGTACGATTTCATCCACCCCAACAGCCACGTCAACCTCAGTCAGTCCACAAACGACGTTTATCCCACGGCAGTGAAGCTCGCAATGCACTCGAGCATCGATGACCTCAAGGAGGCGATGGGATCGCTGGCGGGCGCCTTTCTATTGAAGGGGGAAGAGTTCTCACCTCACATCAAGATGGGAAGGACTCAGCTTCAGGACGCAGTGCCGATGACGCTCGGCCAGGAGTTCACGGCTTTTGCGCACACCATGCTCGAGGATGTCGAAAGACTGACGGAGGCGCAGGCGCTGATCCGCGAGATCAACATGGGCGCGACTGCAATCGGAACCGGGATTACTGCCACACGCGGATACACCGAGTCGGTGAGGAGCCACCTGTCCCGGGTTAGCGGGCTCGAGCTCATCACCGCACCGGATCTCGTGGAAGCAACGTCCGACACCGGCGTATTCGTGCAGCTTTCCGGCGTTCTGAAGCGCTGTGCAGTGAAGCTCTCAAAGATCTGCAACGACTTGCGGCTGTTGAGCTCAGGCCCGCGCGCCGGTTTCGGGGAAATCAACCTTCCGGCGATGCAGCCAGGCTCGTCGATCATGCCGGGAAAGGTGAACCCGGTGATACCCGAGGTAGTGAATCAGGTCTGCTTCGATATCATCGGCGGCGATGTAACGGTGACCATGGCTGCCGAGGGGGGCCAGCTCCAGCTCAATGTGTTCGAGCCAATTATTGCGTACAGGCTCCTCAGGGGGATGATTATCCTCTCACGGGCATGCGAGGTGCTGCAGACCCGCTGTGTCGAGGGGATCACGGCAAATGTCGACAGGATGCGCTATTTCGTGGAGCACTCGATCGGCATCGTCACCGCTCTCGTCCCGATACTTGGTTACGAGAAGGCGACGGAAATCGCAAAAGAGGCGCTGGATTCGGGACGCGGAGTTTTCGACCTTGTGTGCGATCGCGGACTCATGACTCGTGCGGAGCTCGATCAGGCACTGAATCCGGATACGATGACGTCGCCGAGATGATGTAATTTTGGGGGCCTTCCCGACTCGCTCTCGACACCTGCAGGCGTTAGCTTTTCAGCGGTTTTCCCACAGCGTAGAGCACCCGCTTCTACAATCGGCAGGCGCTCTCGAAACAACGGCATTAAAGGATTCGGAATGAAAGGCAATTCCCGCCTGCGACAGCTCGCGACATTTGGTCTGGTTGCATTAGCCGTTCTGGCGCTCGGTGCATGTGCGGCAGAGTATCCCAACACGACATTTCAGCCGAAGTCGGAATTCGCGCGATCGATCGACTTCCTTTGGGATCGCCTGCTTCTCCTGGGCACCATCGTCTTCGTGCTCGTCGAGGCGGCTCTCATCTTCGTCATCTTCCGTTATCGCCGTCGGCCGAGTGACACATCAACTCCGCCGCAGACGCACGGTAACGCTACGCTCGAGATCCTCTGGACAATCATCCCTGCGGTCATCCTGATATTCATCGCGATTCCCACTGTGAAGACCATCTTTCAGACGCAGGCGAAGGTTGCGGCCGGCGCACTGGAGATAGAGGTCATTGGTCACCAGTGGTGGTGGGAATTCAAGTATCCGCAGTACAACATCGTGACGGCGAACGAGATCTACATTCCCGCTGGCCGCACGGTGAACTTCAAGCTCAATTCAGATGACGTCATCCACTCATTCTGGATTCCGCAGCTCGCGGGCAAGCGCGATATGATCGCGAACCGCACTAATTACATCTGGTTCACACCAGACTCGTCACTTGGTCCGGCTGTCTACAATGGGTTCTGCACCGAATACTGCGGTACACAGCACGCGAAAATGCGGTTCCGCGTATTTACAGTGCGTCCTGAACAATTCGAAAGCTGGGTTGCGGGACAGCAGAAGCCGGCTGCGTTTGGCGCCGTCGCTTCCGCTGCGCCAGCGGCGACAGGCACGCCGACGCCGCCGCAGTCTGGTGTCGGACCTGAGGGCGGCGCGGCGCGTGCTGTGCCGAGGCCGGCTGGTAGTGTGATACCGGGCTCGGACAGCTTCCCTGCTGCGGCGCCGATGACTGGCGCATCGACGGCGCGACTGGCTTCCGGGTATACCTTCCCCGACCATCAACCCGAGTTCGCATATGCTCGACCGAACTCGACGATCCCTGCGAATCTCAAGTTCACTAAGGGGCTCACCGGAAACGCCGCCCGCGGTCAGCAGGCTTATAGCAGCTCAGCTTGCATTGGCTGCCACGTCATTACGGGAAACCCAATGTCGCAAGGCATAGTCGGGCCGAATCTCACACACTTCGGTTCCCGCTCGACGATCGGCGCGGGCAGTTTCCCGAACACGCCGGCTTACCTCGCGCTCTGGTTGAAGAATACGCGCGCAATGAAGCCCGGATCGATCATGCCGACGCTTGGCAAGAACGAGTACGACCCACAGCTCAAGACAACCGTAACGACTGGTGGGCTCGACGATCAGCAGATCGCTGATATCGTCGCCTACCTGATGTCGCTGAAGTAGAGGAATGAACGAAATGGCCACGACAGCAGTGCCGACGACGCTCTCACCGCACGCCACTCTCAAGCCGGATTCAAACTCCGGGGTCTGGGGATGGCTGACGACAGTCGATCACAAGCGAATCGGCATTCTATACCTGTATACCGCGCTGGCGTTCTTCATCATCGGCGGCCTAGAGGCGGTCATCATCCGCGCTCAGCTTCAGGGCCCGAATGGAACGCTCGTATCGCCCGAGACTTACAACCAGCTCTTCACGATGCACGGCACAACGATGGTGTTCCTCGCCATCATGCCGCTCTCCGCTGCGTTCTTCAACTTCCTCATTCCGCTTCAGATCGGCGCGCGCGACGTCGCGTTCCCGCGCCTCAACGCCTTCAGCTACTGGGTGTACCTGTTCGGCGGAATTTTCATAACGGTGCCGATTTTCTTTCTTGTCGCACCGAACGGCGGCTGGTTCGGGTACACGCCGCTGACGACGAAGGCTTATTCGCCCGGCATCAACATCGACTTCTGGGTGATTGGCCTCCAGATCCTTGGTGTTTCCTCGCTCGCCGCTGCTTTCAACTTCATCACCACGATCATCAACCTTCGCGCACCGGGCATGACGCTGATGCGGATGCCGATGTTCACGTGGATGTCGTTCGTAGTTCAGTTCCTCGTGATCCTGGCGTTCCCGGTGATCACAATCGCCCTTGTTTTCCTGCTTTTCGACAGGTTCTTCGGAACCATGTTCTACACAACCGCGGCAGGAGCGGACCCACTCTTGTGGCAGCACCTCTTCTGGATCTTCGGCCACCCCGAAGTCTACATCCTGATCCTGCCCGCGTTTGGCCTCGTATCGGAGGTGCTGCCGACGTTCTCGAAGAAGCCGCTGTTCGGATACCCCGTAATGGTTTATTCGGGAATCCTGATCGGTGTGCTCGGCTTCGGAGTTTGGGCTCACCATATGTTCGCAGTGGGCATGGGCGCGATCGCCGACAGCGTGTTCGCGGTCAGCACGATGCTCATCGCGATCCCGACAGGCGTGAAGATCTTCAACTGGATCGGGACGATGGCGCAGGGTCAGCTCCGGTTCACGACTGCCATGAAGTTCGCCATCGGCCTCGTCGCGCTGTTCACAATCGGCGGAATCTCCGGCGTCATGCACTCTTCGCCGCCGGCTGACCTCCAGCAGACTGACAGCTACTTCATCGTTGCGCATTTCCATTACGTGCTGTTCGGCGGCTCGATCATGGGAATCATGGCGGGCATCTACTATTACTTCCCGAAGATGACCGGCCGCCTGATGAATGAGCGGCTCGGCAACTGGCACTTCTGGCTGAACTTCATCGCGATGAACCTCACGTTCTTCCCGATGCACTACTCAGGAATGCTCGGCATGCCCCGTCGCGTCTACACATACGACTCCGGCCAGGGCTGGGACACGTTCAACCTGATCTCGAGCATCGGCGCTTACATGCTCGTCGCTGCGACTCTGATCTTCGTCTATAACTTCTTCGCGAGCCGCAAGCGCGGCGAAATCGCTGGCGCAAATCCGTGGGGCGCGGGCACGCTCGAGTGGACGATTCCGTCGCCGGTGCCGGAGTACAACTTCGCGGTGCTGCCGACTGTCACATCGCGTTATCCTCTCTGGGAAGGATCTGAGAAGGATGCGGAGAGCGCACGCATCAACTCGCAGGAAGGTAAGACGGCCGAAGAGCTTGGCATCATACTGCCGTACAGTACCATCAAGCCGATGATCGTCGCGCTTTCAATGGTTGTCATGTTCTGCGGTCTCATCACGACGATGGCTCTCACGTTCCTTGGCGCGGCCATCATGGTCGTGTCACTATACAGCTGGCTCCTGAGCCCGCTCGAGCCGGAGCACCACTAATCCATGTCAGCACCAGCCGCGCACCACTACACGACGACCGGTCTCGATAACAGGAAGATCGCGATCTGGGCCTTCATAGGCTCGGAATGCATGTTGTTCATATCGTTGATCTCGACGTACCTGATCTACAAGGGACGCAGTATTGTCGGGCCGTATCCGCACGAGGAGTGGACGAGTCCTGAGGGCCGTCACTTCGAGCCAATCCTCGACATCCCCGTAACGTCCGCATCGACGTTCGTGCTCCTCATGTCATCGCTCGCGATGGTACTTGCCCTCGCCGCGGTTCAGAACAAGAACGTTCCCAAACGTACGACGGGCGAGAGAATCATCGGATCATCCAAGCTGTGGCTCTGGATGACGGCGATTCTTGGCACGGTGTTTCTCGGGTTTCAGGCGTATGAGTTCACGTCGTTCGTGCACGAGGGCCTGACGATCCGCACGAATCTTTTCGGTTCTTCGTTCTTTACGCTCACCGGATTCCACGGTGCGCACGTGACGGCCGGCGTGATCTGGCTCCTCACACTGCTCGCGATTGATTATCGCCGCGGCCTTGGGCCCAACGATGCGCTCAATGTGGACATCGCGGCACTTTACTGGCACTTCGTCGACGTAGTGTGGATCGTGATCTTCACCGTCGTTTACCTCATTCAGTAGATCATCATGGCACACGACCCAGCTCACCCGGAAGAACCGGCGCAGGAAGGACATGTGAGTGGTGAGCAGCATCACCACCCAACGCCGATGACCTATGTGAAGATCGGCGCGCTTCTTACAGTGATCACGATCTGGGAGGTATGGGCCTACTACATCCCATCCCTCGTAGCTTCACGGATTTTCGTGCCGATGCTGCTGATTCTGTCGGCATTCAAGTTCATCATGGTCGTGATGTTCTACATGCACCTCAAGTACGACCACAAGCTCTTCCGCGTACTGTTCACAGGTCCGCTCCTGATTGCTGCGTTGACCGGGATAGCACTGCTGTTCCTGTTCGGGCAACTCGTGGCGCGCTTCGGGCCATCTTGAGGCTTCGGTGGTATTTGCATTACTCCACCCATTCACCCAGTTCAGCTGGCTGAAGTGGTCGATTCACCCGAGCACGGTCATCGGACTTGGCGTGCTCGGTGCCCTCTACCTGTGGCGCGCTAGTCACGCAGACCCCGATCAGCGTGTGAGCGGCTGGAGAAAACTCTCCTTTTTCTCCGCCCTGTTCGTGATCTTTGCGTCACTGAACGGACCACTGCACGATCTCAGCGACAACTACCTGTTCAGCGGCCATATGGTACAGCATCTCCTGCTGACCATGCTGATGCCACCGCTCCTCATAGCAGGAATTGCGGGCTGGATGCTGCGCCCACTGCTCGGCAGCCGCGTCATCCGCGCGATCGCCACGCGCATTACGCGACCGATCGCATGCTTCCTCATCTTCAACGTCGTAATTGCGGGCTGGCACATACCAGCCATGTACAACGCAGCAATGGAGAGTCACGACATTCACATCGGCGAGCATCTCATGTTCATGGTCGCGGCGGTGCTGATGTGGTGGCCACTCACGAGTCCGCTGCCGGAGCTTCCCCGGCTCGCGTATCCCGGGCAGATGCTCTACTGCTTCCTCATGATGATCCCGATGTCGGTCGTAGCCGTATACATCACGATGGCCGACACAGTCTTGTACCCCTTCTACTCCTCGGCGCCGCGCATCATGAAGCTGTCCCCGATGGAAGACCAGCTGCTCGGCGGGCTGATCATGTGGGTGCCGGGCGGCCTCCTCTTCATGATCATCATGACCGTCGTTTTCTTCAAATGGGCCGCGCGCGGCGAGGACAATGCCGCGGCGGCGCAGGTGGACTGGAAGCCGAGAGCTGCCTAACGGCGCGTCATCGGCTCGTCGGCCTTTCGAGCCTGGCTGTCATCGGTTCCCGTGAGCGCCCTGTCGATATCGCGCCTGAGATTCGGATGGCGCCGCCACATGAACACAAACATCGCAGCCGCCGCGAGCAGGTTCGCGATGAATATCTGATACCAGGCCAGATCCCCCAGGCTTGACTCTGCAAGCAGGCTGGTGAGACCAATCGCGCCAAGCTCAAAAGCAACGAATGCGATGAGGAACCCGGCAAGAATTGCCGGGGTGCGCGCCGATTGATGCACTATGCTTGCGACGATTACACCCACCAGCGCGGTGGCGGCGTAGTGGAAGATTGTGTAGACAATGACACGCGTGGCCTGCGTATCAGGCATCATCGCCGGTTTTCCGAGCACACTCAGCAGGCCGGCGCCGAGTATGTCCGGCGTGTGGAACGGATGCGCGGCGGAAATATCGATGATGGCGAACCAGAGCACTATGACCGTCGCGCTGATGATGCCGGCGATGGTTCCTTCGCGGAATGTGTTGTGGCGCTCAGCCATCGATCTGCCTCATGAGTGCTGTGTCATTAGGTGAAACTACCGATCCCACCCAACTTTGCCTAGACAGCAGGCTCGCGGTGAGAAAGTGGTGTGAATTTCGCGTTCCCTGGTGTATTTACAGATTGCGCCCCGGAGCGCTGAACGTTTAACCGGTTAAAATGCAGTATCGCAAACTCAGGGCCTTGGCCCTCGTAATGCTCGCCACGATCATTGTGGCTCCCCTGCCGACTACATCGCAGGCAGCTAAGAAGAGGCAGACTAGTTCCGCATCGGCAAAAAAAGCCGCCGCAAGAAAGGCAGCGGCACGGAAAGCGTCCGCCCGGAAAGCATCAGCACGAAAAGCATCCGCCCGTAAGGGTTCGACGCGAAGGCGAACGGCGCGTCGTGTTCCGCCCGCCCCGGTCATACATGCTACATCGCCAAGGGGGGCTCAGGCTCTCGCGGCTGACATGGCATCGTTTACGGGAAGGGTGAGAAGCGGAAATTTCGGGGTCATGGCGGTTTCACTCACGCGCGGAGATACACTCTTCGCTCACAACGCCGGCATTCCGCTTCTTCCTGCGTCTACGATGAAGATGCTTACCAGCGTCGCCGCGTTCGAGCGCCTCGGTCACAACTATCGGTTCAGCACCGATGTCCTGCACGACGGGACACTTGGCCCTGACGGAACGCTGAACGGGAACGTGTACCTGCGGGGCGACGGTGACCCAGCCCTGTCAGGACGATACATGACCGGCGGGCCGGAGGCGCCCATGAACTTTCTCGCCGATCAACTCGTTGCGCGGGGCATCAAGCGTATCACAGGGCAGGTGATCGGCGACGCAACTGCGTTTGACGACCGGACAATTCCTGCGGGCTGGCTTACCCGATATCTCCAATCCGGGTATGCCGCACGCGTGTCGGGTTTGTCGCTGAACGAAAATCTCATCTGGGTGACGGTAGACCGGAACGGCGTCCGGCTCGAGCCGGCCACCAGCGCGATTCCGTTGACGAGCAACGTGCGGACGGTGGCGGGAGGAGGTGCCCGACTGACGGTTCGCCGGTCTTCAGGCGGAACGATATCGGTGTCGGGAACTATTGGAAGGAACTCGACGCCACGCAGATACGTTTACGTGGTTGAAGATCCGGCACCATTTGCAACGGGCGCGCTTCATTCTGCGTTGATATCGAAGGGCATCGCAGTCAACGGCGGCATCAGGCTCGGCCGTACTCCTGCAAACGCGCCGAAGCTGGCAAGCCTTCAGTCGCCGACGCTCGATCGCATGGTTGCAGCTATGAATCGCGAGAGCATCAACCATTTCGCCGAACTGCTGCTGCGAAATGCTGCTCGCGGCAGGGATCGCAGTGTTCAGGGTACCGCTGAGAACGGTCAGGCTCTCCTGCGGCAAGTTTTTGCGTCGAAGGTGAAAGCCGATACGATCAGCCTGCAGGTTGCGGATGGCAGTGGGCTATCGACACTCGACCGTATCACTCCCCGCGCAATGACGCAAATGCTTGGCTACGCACATGGAGCTGAGTGGGGACCGTGGTTTCACGCATCACTTCCTGTGGCTGGCGAATCAGAGCTGATGCGCCGGCGGATGAGGGGTGGCCAGGCGCAGGGTAATCTTCACGCGAAGACGGGTACGACCAATGACGTCGTCGCTCTCGGCGGGTACGTGACCGCCGTGAACGGCGAGGTGATTGCGTTCACCTTTATCTACAATGGCCGGGATCGCGGGTCTGCCCGTTCGATGATCGATGTGATGGGGCAGACGCTAGCTAATTTTGCGCGTTGATTACGGACTAACTACAAACAACTTTAACGCGAAGAACGCGAATGGTTGCGCGAAGAGGCGCGAAGAGGCGCGAAACAATGGGAAAGTTCGTCGCCGCGAGCCACCACCCCTTTACGTCACGGTTCCTGTTTTTCTGGTTTAAACCCAGAAAACCATCCGCAGGCCAACTTTGCCTTGCCGGCCCTGCTCCGGCCCTACATTTCGCGTTCCTTAGCGAACCTTTCGCGTTCTTCGCGTTGAAAGCAGTTGAGTAGTCGTAGTTACGTAGTTGACATCCTGATCTCAACGCCTCGCTTCCTAAGTTCTTCGATATAGCGCGCGGCCGGGATGCATTCATCAGGAGTATGTACGCCAGCGGGCGAAATCTCGCCGCGCGCCTGCATCTGGCCAGTGATCGACAGTGAATAGCCGGTGGTACGCATCATTGCGCTGATTCCACGCGATTCATCGAAGTTGTCGATGAGGTCGAACTGCACCGTACTCGACCGGCCTGACTTCTTGCCTTTCACGGCCACACGAAGAGCTACGAGATCTTTCCCTTTCGGCTTCGTAAGGCGCGGGCCCATTGCCGCAACAGCAACATCCCGCGGGGAAACCTTCACACCCTTCACGTCGATCGGCTCGAGTTCGAGGAGCCCCAGTTCACGAATCGCTTCCATGATTTTCGCATGGCCAGGATACCGGAGCGTCTTGTACTCCATCACGGGAATCTGATTTTCGTAGCGGAATGCCATCGTCGAGAGACCGCCGGCGGTGTGAAAAGCTTCAAGCTCTCCAACGGGTTCCGGGAAATTCACCGGCTCGATTTCCGAGAGCGCCTTGACCTTCTCACGCTTTCCGTCTCTCACTACCCACGACAGAGTCGTGTAGTAGTCGAGCACGCCCTCGAGCGAGTATACGATCTGGTAGTTGAGCGGCGGTTCCGGATTCTGCGGCAGTCCGCCAACGAAGATTTTCACTTCGTCGACAGTGTCCATCTGGTCGATGCCGTGCTGGGCAAGGATGTTCACCATGCCCGGCGCGAGTCCGCAGTCCGGGATGATCGTGATCCCTTTTTCTCTTGCCTTTTCTTCGAGCTTCTTCTGCTCGAATACGATATCGGTATTTCCGCCGAGGTCGCAGAAATGCACACCGGCCTCGGCGGCGTGCCGCGCGAGATCCAGGTTGAAGTAATACGGGATGGCGCTCATCGCGGCATCGGCCTGCTTCATCAGCGCCTGAACTGCTTCGCCGTTCCGCACGTCGATTGGCGTCGGTATGAGCCGCTTGCCCGAGTATGGTGCAAGAAACGGGGCGAGGTGCCCCGTATCGATGTCGGCAAGTCTTACTTCGGTTATCTCTTCGTTCTGCAGCAGATCATAAGCGCAAGCAGAGCCTTGAAGCCCCGCTCCGAGAACCAGCATTCGCATTAAATAATTCTCCGATATAGTGCTATTCGCGAGCCGAAATCTATCCGCGACAGCGGGCATACGTCACCCCGCTCGCGGGCGTCACATGACCCTTCGGCGCACTCGTTGCAGTATCAGCTTGTACAATGAGTGCAAATATTCAGGCCGAAGTCGCCGACTGGCGCGAGCACCTCGTTGATTCGTGGGATGGAATCCGCAGAATCATCGCGGAGACAAAACGAATTGCCGTACTGGGCATCAAGGAGGGTGACCACCGCCCCGCTTTCTTCGTTCCGGAATACGCGCAACGTGCGGGATTCGAGATCGTGCCAGTGCCAATTTTTTATCCGGATGCCACTGAGATGCTCGGCGAGCCGGTGTACCGCACCATTTCGGCGATTCCCGGCGAGATCGACATGGTGAACGTGTTCCGGAAGCCTCAGGACATTCCAGCGCACCTCGACGACATCATCGCAAAGAAGCCGAAGTCAGTCTGGTTCCAGCTGGGTATCCGAAATGACGAAGCTGCTGGGCGGCTTGCACAAGCCGGTATCGATGTCGTGCAGGATCGCTGCCTGCTGGTGGAGCTGCGACGCATCGGCCGCTAAGGATTTGGAGGCGATAAGCCTCCGCGGGTTGTTCCCTCTGCGCCTCTGCGTTCATTTCTCGGCGCCCTCTGCTACCGCTCTGCGTCCTCTCGTTTCACCAGCCTAACACGTAGACGACCGCTTCGACCGGTGATTCGTACGACGCTGCAACCGCACGTGGTGCGAGTGCGAGGATGTAGCGTCCGCCGCGTGTGGCGGCCAGGGCTTTCCCAGACCCAATCGTAAACGTGCGAGAGGTGGAATCGGCGCCCGCTGTCGTTTCGCGTGCGACGATCGCGCCACGCACACTCTCGATCACGAAGCTTCGGCCCGCAGTTCTGACAGGAATTGCCGCGGCCGTCTGCATATCCACCGGCACCGATATGTCGAGAACCGGGCCGTTCACCCACTGTTGCTCGATGACGCGCGCGTTGAGTGGCAGAGTTCCGTGAAATGCACCGCTCTTCGGATCGAGCGAGGCCCATGTTACCGATGGCTCGTCGTCCTGCACGCGTGCGGGGCTGCTGCCGAGGGCGATGAGCCCGTCTTGTGTCCAACGTACGCGCCATCCGAGGGCAACCGGATACATTTTCGGCGCTGCGCCATCTGACGCGCCGACTGCTCGCGTATCGGCTGGAACCGTGATGGTTCCGGCATGCGCGATTGCGCGCGCCATCGACATTCCACTCGAGGCGAACGATCCATTCCGGACAGTAGCCGTGTCGAGTCCGGTGCGTCTGGCCACTTCCTGAAGCATCGCGGGTGGAATGCTGTCGAGCTCGCGCGGGTTCATTACATATGCTCGCGCGAACGCGATCGTGCCCCAGTCGGGCGATGGGGCTACGTCCCAAACGCTGTCCATGCGCGCCTGGAAATTCCGCGACTCGCTTCCGTAGAAAAACCCGTTCGGTATGGCTTCATTCTCGACGCCAACCGGGTCGACCATCGCGATAATCCCCGAGCTGTCGCGCGAGAGCATCCACTTTATCCGCGATGCCATTCCGTATGTGCCTTCGTTGACTCGAACCGAAGTCACTACCGGAGCAGTTCGCGCCACAGCGGCGCTATCCGTGCCCGAGGTTGCCGGCGCTTTGTCGACGCAGGCAGCAGCACTAATGAACAAGAGGACGCCGAGCCGGGAAACAGAGGTCACAGAGCGAAGGGGCAAAGACGAGGTCACACAGCTGAGCACGCACATTCTCATTCTTCCTCCACGATCGCGAGGCGATACAGGGAGGGTATGAACGCGGCGGCAACCCCGAGGCCGATTGTTCTGATGAGACTGAACCGCCGCCTTTCCACTGTACGTACGCCCGAGAGCGCGAGTGCGGTGCGACGCTGCCCATATGTATTGCCGGCGATCCGGGTGCCCACGACGCTATCGCCTCGAATCGACGGAGCGCTGAGAGCTACCCATCGAAGGTCGTTCATGGTGATCGCGACCTGAGCCGGCTTAGTCTGCACGATTGCCTCTATCGGGCGCTGATCTACCTTCCAGGCTTGGCAGGCGGATAAGAACAGCGTGACCGCAACTGGTAAGAATGCTTTCGTCGGTTTTACTGGCATCGTGTAATCAAAAAGGGCAGACAAAGTCGGCGGTGCCGTTGACGATCTAAAGGCCGGTTGTGAAGCTGATGTGCGCCGGGTTACTAAATGGCTAAGCTATAGGAGTTCGGTCTGAAGGGGAACCGAGGTGATTCCCATGCCCTCCGATCCTCTGTGTGGTTCTCTCTGCGCCCTCCGTTTTACCCCTCTGTGTCCTCTAGTAACAGACGAGGTTGCGCCCGCTCCCCTTCGCCCGGTACAACGCAGCATCCGCGGATCTGAAAAGATCTTCCACCGACTCGATTCCCCGCGACGGATAGGTCGCCACACCAAGGCTTCCGGTGATGTGAATCTCTTCGCGGCCGGCAATCGAGAAACGATGTGAGGCGATTTTCTCCCTGACGCGGTTCGCGAACGACATCGCCCCCTGCTTGCCGGTTTCGGGGAGCACCATCACGAACTCCTCGCCACCGTATCGCGCGACCGTATCGACTGCGCGCGCCGCCCGTTGAAGAAGGGTCGCCACACCAAACAGCACGTCGTCGCCGGCGAGATGCCCGTACGTGTCGTTGACGAGCTTGAAGTGATCGAGGTCGAGGAGCAGCAGGGCCAGCGGCGCATTGTACCTCCGCACGCGCTCCATCTCGGTCACCAGGCGCACCGTAAGCGCGCGGCGATTCATCAGCTGCGTCAGCGGATCGGTCTGGGCAAGTGCCTCGAGACGATGATTATCCGCGCGCGTCGACTCGATAGCATGCGCACGCTGGATCGCGGCAACGCCGCTCTTAACGACAGTCGACGCAAAATCGACGTCGCCAGCGTCGAACTTGGCCGTATCGATTGTGCGCCTCAGCAGGAATACGCCGGTCTTCATGTCGTCAAGCGGAAACGGCAGAGCCATTACCGAGCGAATCGTGACCTTTGTACTTTCTTCCTTCCACTTCTCGCGAAGCGTCGAATACAGCGGACAGAATTCGAGATCAGGAATGAGCACGGGGATTCCGCCGTGCAGCGCCGACACCACCTCGGGATACTTGTCGAGTTCTATCTCGAGGTCATGAAGATGCGGCTGCTCGAACGCCGTTGCTACGACGCCCTTGGTCGCACCTGGCGCGGCAAGGATTACAGACGCATGTGAGAGGTTGAGCGCACGCGCGAGGCGGCGTACCAGCAGATGGAAAATCTCCTCAGTCGGGAGATTTCCCATTACATCATGCAGAATCTCGACGAGGTGCCGGCGCGACTCCCCTTCTTCACGAACGCGCTGAAGCTCGGTCTCCGTTTTCCGGAGCGCCGCCCTCAGCGCTTCTACTTCGTTCGTGTCGCCAGAACCCAATGCTACTCCGCGTCGATGTCCTCTCCCTCGTCACCACCTACGGCAACAGACTCATCCCCCGAGCCATCCCCGTCATCATCTTCGGGGATTACTCGAGCGACCGCCGTAAGGATGTCGCCGTCATCGAGATTGACGAGCCGGACCCCCTGAGCGATACGTCCCGTCACGCGAATCTGCGCCACCGAGGAACGGATGATTACCCCGTTCCGGGTAATCAGCATGATCTCATCCTCAGGAAGGACCTCCATCACCCCGACTACGTCACCGGTCCGCTCGGTCCGGTTCACGGTGATGATCCCCTTTCCACCCCGACGCTGCACCCTGTAGTCATCGATATGCGAGCACTTCCCAAGTCCCCGCTCGGTCACCACCAGGATCGTCGCCTCTCGCTTGATCACGACCATTCCGACCACACCATCATCCTTTCGTAGCTCGATTCCCTTCACTCCGGTCGTGTCGCGACCCATCTCGCGCACATCCTGCTCGTGGAACCGGCACGACAGGCCGTGCTTCGTAGCCAGTACGATGTCATTCGTCCCGCTCGTAACCTGAACATCGATCAGCTCGTCACCCGGCTCGATCTTGATCGCCTTGATACCGGTAGTGCGCACATTCGAGTACTGCGAAAGCGCGCTCTTCTTCACGGTACCCTTCCTCGTGCAGAACAACAGGAACTGGGTCTCGGTGAACTCGCGCACCGGCACCATCGCCTTGATCTGCGTGTCAGGGTTCACGTTGATCAGGTTCACGATCGGCTTGCCCTTCGTCGCGCGGCCCGCCTGCGGAATCTCGTGCACCTTCAACCAGAAGCACCGGCCATCATCGGTAAAGCAGAGGATGTAATCGTGGGTCGAGCCGATGAAGAGCTTCTCGATGAAATCTTCATCCTTCAGCGTCTGACCACTCAACCCCCGCCCTCCCCTGCGCTGCTTGCGATACGTCGACACTGACGTCCGCTTGATGTAACCCGAGTGGGAAATCGTGATCACCATGTCCTCTTCGGCGATCAGATCCTCAATTGTGAATTCCCCTTCGTCACTCGTGATTTCGGATCTGCGCTCGTCTCCGAAGCGCTTCACGCTGTCGAGCAGCTCGTCGCGGATGATCTGCATCCTGCGCGGACGCGATGCGAGGATATCGCGCAGCTCCTTCACGAACGCGCGAACTTCCTTCAGCTCGGCCTCGAGCTTCTCGATCTCCAGCCCGGTAAGCTTCGCGAGGCGCATGTTGAGGATCGCCTCTGCCTGCCGCTCGCTCAGCTTGAACCGCTTCTGCAGCTGCCCACTCGCCGTCGGCGTATCCTCAGCCGCACGAATGAGCTTGATCACCGCGTCGATATTGTCGACGGCGATCTTGAGCCCCTCGAGGATGTGCTCACGCTCCAGCGCCTTGTCGAGCTCGTACTGCGTGCGCCGTACGACAACGTTGTGACGGTGCGCGATGTAATGCTCCAGCACTTCCTTGAGCGGCATGATCTTCGGAACGAGCTGGCTCGTGAAAGGATCCGGCACGAGCGCGAGCATGATCACACCAAACGTCGACTGCATCGTCGTATGCTTGTAAAGCCCGTTCAGAACCACACGTGGAATCGCATCACGCTTTAGTTCGATGACGACGCGCATTCCATCCTTGTCGGACTCGTCTCGCAGGTCGGAAATCCCCTCGAGCTTCTTGTCACGCACGAGCATCGCGATGTCGCTGACCAGCTTTGCCTTGTTGACCTGGTACGGCAGCTCGTTGATGACGATCTGGGACTTGTTCGAGCTCTCCTTCTCTTCGATTACAGCCCTCGCGCGCATTACAATCTTGCCGCGACCCGTCTCCTGATAATCCTTGATGCCCGCCCGGCCGTAGATGTAGCCGCCAGTCGGGAAGTCCGGCCCCTTTACGATTTTTCTGAGATCCGCGACATCGATATCGGGATTGTCGATAATCGCAATCGTCGCAGCCACGACTTCGCCAAGGTTGTGCGGCGGAATATTTGTCGCCATTCCGACTGCAATGCCTGACGATCCATTGACGAGCAGGTTCGGAACTCCTGAAGGGAGAACCTTGGGCTCCTGCAACCTGTCATCGAAGTTCGGCGCGTAATCGACGGTGTTCTTGTCAATATCGGCCAGCATCTCCATCGCGATCCGCGTGAGCCTGGCTTCGGTATACCGGTAAGCCGCCGCCGGATCACCATCGACAGATCCAAAGTTGCCCTGTCCGTCCACAAGCGGGTAACGCAGCGAGAAATCCTGCACCATTCGCACGAGCGCGTCATAAACCGAGCTGTCGCCGTGCGGGTGGTACTTGCCGAGCACGTCTCCAACGACGGTCGCGGACTTCTTGTATGGCCGCCCGGGAACCAGGCCGAGCTCGTTCATCGCGTAAAGGACGCGGCGGTGCACCGGCTTCAAGCCATCGCGAACGTCGGGCAATGCCCGCGACACGATGACGCTCATCGAGTAGTTGATGAACGATTCTTTTACCTCATCATGGATGAGGCGCGGCAGAATCCGCTCGCGGTTGTTGGGCGCGGTCATTTGGATTTTGTTCGGGCTGCGAAAGGGAGGAAAGGCAACCCTCAAATATAGTGATTTGAGGGCTTTTTCGCAACGGAAATCGACGGCGCTAAGTTATTGCTGCTAAGTCACTTACGGGCGTACGGCGGCCGCCGTTCCGGCCCACGTGGAAACGACCGTTCAACGCCCCTGTGGACTTCACTGCCGCATCCCGCAGGTAGCGCTCGAAATCAGCCGCCGGAAGCGGATAAGAGATGTGATATCCCTGACCAAGACTGCACCCCAGAAGGCGCAGCTGCTCGAGCTGTTCCTTCGTTTCGATGCCCTCCGCCACCACCCGAAGCCCGAGAATGCGACCCAGCCCGATCACCGCTTCAGCAAGTGGCGCTTTCGGGTTTTCAGCTGTAAGCCCCGCAATGAATGACCGGTCCATCTTGAGGCTGTCGACGGGGAAACGCTCGAGATAAGCGAGCGACGAATATCCGGTACCGAAATCATCAATCGACAGACGCACACCCAGCGATTTGAGCGAATGCAGCCTCTCGAGCGTTGCGCGATTGTCGTGAACGAGCATGCTCTCGGTCATTTCGAGCACGAGATGGCTCGGAGCAAGCCCCGACGATTGAAGCGATGACGATACATGATTCGCGATTTCAGGCTGCGACAGATGCCGGCCGGAAACGTTTACCCCAACGATCAGCGATATGCCCGTTCCCTTAAGCAGCTCGGCATAGCGGACCTGCCATTCAACGGCTTGACGGCAAGCTTCGTCGAGCACCCATCGCCCCAGCGGAACGATCAAACCCGTTTCCTCGGCCAAAGCAATGAAATCGAGCGGCTCGAGAATTCCTCGCTCCGGATGCTGCCACCGCACGAGCGCCTCGAATCCGAATACGCGCTCAGTCGACATTCTGATGATCGGCTGGTAGTGCACTACGAGACTTCCCGCTCCCGTTTCACCACCGATCGCCCGCCGAAGTTCTCCCTCGAGCTCCAGGCGGCGTAGCGCCGCAACGTGCATCTCGGGCTCGAATGAAGCCGCACATGCCTTGCCTTCACCTTTTGCGCGATAGAGCGCGAGATCCGCATTTCGGAGAACTTCGTCGGCTCCCTGGTGCGGAAGCAGCGCGGCAATGCCGATGCTCATCGTCACGACGATCTCGGTATTCTGCACAGTGAACGGGACGTTGAACGCCTGAAGAATTCGCTCAGCGATCTGGTCCGCTTGTGCCTCTTCGTCATCGATCAGCACCGCGAACTCATCGCCGCCAAGCCTCGCAACCGTGTCAGCGGGTCTGAGGCAATTCGTGAGACGCGCTGCAACTTCGATCAGCAGCCAGTCGCCTGCGGAGTGACCAAGGCCATCGTTGACAGCCTTGAAGTTGTCGAGATCTATGAACAGCACCGACGGAGAGCTCTTCCCTCTCACCGCTCGCTGTAGTGCATGCTCCACACGATCCCGGAAGAGAACCCGGTTCGCGAGGTTTGTCAGCGGATCATGAAAGGCCTGATGTGCGAGCTGGTCTTCCAGCTGTTTCCGTTCAGTGACGTCGTGCAGAATCGAGAGGACTCCCGCTCTGCCGTTGTAAACAACCGGCACAGACGTCACTTCCACATCCACCATTCTTGCCTGATTGAGCCGGCGGAACTGGCACAGGCACGTAACTGACTTCGACGTTACGCGGCCGAGCGATGCGAGACTGTCGACGAGTCGGGGCGAGGTTTCGCGCGTGACGAACTGAAGGAGCGGCTCGCCAAGCAGCCGCTCATCTCCAACGAATCCGAGAAGTATGCTGCAGGTTGGATTGACATATAGGATCCGACCTTCGGCGTGAAGCACGACTGCCTGGGGAGAATGCTCTACGAGATTCCTGAACCGCGCCTCGCTTTCCTTTAGCGCTTCGGCAGCTCGCTTCGAGTCACTCACATCTCGCGTGACCCACAACACACGGTCATCGCCCAATGGCGTCACGGTCCCGTTGAACCACGTCGTTGTTCCGTCTCGCCGGTCGAGACAGTACTCGATCTCGACACGCTGGCGGGATTCGAGGACTCTCGTGATCGCGTTGAGTCCAAGTGATGCAATATCGGACGGCATCACTTCATGCAGCGTCCTGCCGACTACGTCCCTGCCGGAGCCGGTGGGTCCTTCGCCGTCGGCGGGCCCGACTTTGTGATAGCGGCCGTCGCGATCGAGAATGAAGAAAACTTCAGTAATCGCTGTCAGCAATGCGCGCTGCTCTTCGGCCTGCTCTTCGGCTTCGGCTCGCGCATTCTCCTTTTCAAGGATGGCAGCAGCGAGTTCATCGTTTGACAGCTCGAGCTTTTCAGCCTGATGCTCCAGCACATTGTTCTGGCGCAGCACTGCCGTAGCCTGCGACTCCAGCCTGCGGCGAATGGCGTTGATCAACAGGAGAAGGATCAGCAGCTCAGAGAGGAGGGCCATGGTCGTGAAGAAGCGCATGTTGCGCTCGCCGTTGAGGCGCAACGTATAGCGCGCGTCTTCAGCCCGGACGAGACTCTCGAGGCCGCGCTTGAGCTCCCTGAATCCCGAGGCTCCGACTGCTTGGGCGGCCAACATCCACCGTTTCTCTTTCTCACGAATATCCGCAAGCTCTACCGTGCGTTCGGCGTTGTTACTCGCAAGCCGATCGAGCGAGTCCATCACGTACTCGAAGCGGTTCGCTAATTCTCTTGCGGTGGGTGAATCTGCCGGTGCCGGCTTGGCGCCTTGGGAATTCCCGCGCCGAAGCAGTTCGCGCTCGATGGTCAGGACGTATGCATTCCGGGTCAGCCGCGCGAGCTCGCGACTCTCCGATACTTTCCTCGAAGTCCGCTCATGCACGAAATACATCGCCCCCGCGGTCGCGGCGATGGAGAAAAGCGCAATCGACGCGACGCCAAACAGGCTTCGCGTAAGAAAGAGCATTCTCTGGCGCAGCATATCGCCACTGGCCGCAGGTGGCGTCGCCACTTCGGCCAGAGACTGATTGACTCCCATCCGTTGCCTTCGCTGGGGGTGATTCGCACGCGCCTCCCTTTTTGGGGGCGGCGAATCTATGACTGTGGGAGGGGTGTCCTAGTCACAAAAGTTTCTTACATCTCTGACGCTAGGCAGGGTGAGTAAAACCCGGGACTGGGCGCTTAACTGAAAACTGGTGGGCAAACTCGAAACTGGATGGTAAACTCAAAACTCAGGACTCTATCGCGCCACTCGAAACTGGTCTGCGCGGATGGTCGCGGGTGTCGAGTTTTAGTCCTGAGTCCCGAGTTTGCCTACCAGTTGCGAGTTTGCCTGTCAGTTATGAGGTTGCCTGCCAGTTTTCAGTTAAACGGGTATCAGTCCGAGCGGCGGGCGCTGGTGCGATAACCCGCAGCCTCGGCCTCATCCTCAAGATCGAGTTGAGCCTGGTCACGCTCGATCGCATCCTTTTCCGCGCGGTAACGATCGTACCATTCACGCGTGACCTGCGCGGCAAGCTCGCGGTTGCCAAGGCCGAATGACAGCGCCAGAGCGAGGGCAATCGCGCCAAAGAGAAGTGCAAATGCGGTCGTGACTATCTCGCTGGCGACACCCAGCTCCTGAAGCGCCATGAAAACTGCGAGAACGATGACCCCGCCTTTGCCAACTCGAGCCAGCGTCGGTCCGCCATGCAGCCCACCCGCGCTCGCCATGATCAAGCCGCCAACAAATCCACCCAGGACAATGCCGACGATGATGATCACAACGGCGGCGATTACGCTCGGAATGTAGCTCACCAACTCGCTGAATACGTTCGCGAGCGACTGAAGTCCGAGAGCGTTCGCGGCGACGAGCATCACCGTGAACATGATGAACCAGAACACCAGGTTCGCAGCGATTCGCGTGGGGTTCACATGGGATCCTGCGCGCTCGACCGCGTCCATTACTCCACCGCGCTCGAGCAGCTGGTTGAACCTTATCCGGCGAAGGAGCTTATCGGTGCCTTTTTCGAACAACCGCGCGAGCAGATAACCCGCGAAAAGAATTACCAGTGCACCGATCAAAGCGGGTACATACTGGTAAAGTTGCGCGAAGCTTTCCTGAAGTCGCTCGCTGAAGCTCTGAGTCGTGTCGCCCACTGATTTTTTCCGGGGTGAATTGCCTTAAAACGACACCTAAGGATAGCAGGAAGAAACCGGCTTTGCTCGCTTAATTGCGGGTGCCGCGCCTGATGTCGTAGATCGCGCTCCGGTGACATTTCGGGCAGATCAGCCACTCGCGCCGGCGAGCGTAACCAAGCCCGAATGATCCGCCACCGATCGGTCTTTCGGTCATCCTTACCTCACATCGCGGGCATGTTGGCATCGTTCCCGCCACGAACACCTCTTTTATTTGCCGGAGCTCATCCGGAGTGTATTGCGCCTGCTCGGTCATGGTATGCGAACGACTATCTTGCCGAACTGCCGTGCTCCTGCCATCAGCTCGAATGCACCGCGCCCTTTGTCGAGGTCGAAAACAGAATCGATAGTTGGGTGAAGCCGTCCGGAGTTCAGCTCGTTCGTCACGGCGTCGAACTCCGAGTCATTACCCATAGTCGACCCCATGATCGTCCATTGATTCCAGAACAAGCGCCTGACATCAGTCTGCAACATGGGCCCTGAGGTACCACCACATGTGACAAGCCTTCCTGCACGAGCTAGCGCGACGAGGGACTGCTCCCAGGTATCGTGTCCCACGCTGTCGACAACGACGCTCACGCCCCGTTTTCCGGTTCGCGCCCGTATCTCCTTTCCGACTGACGTTGTCCGGTGATTTATGGTTTCATCAGCGCCCATCGTTTTGGCTTTCTCGAGCTTTTCATCGCTGCCCGAGGTGACCCATACGCGCGCTCCCTGCTGTTTGGCAATTCGGAGAGAAGCCTGCGCTACGCCGCCGCCGATTCCCCAGATCAGGACGTCGTCCCCGGGTCCGACCTTCGCTTTGGTAACGAGCATTCGCCAGGCTGTGAGCGTGGCCAGGGTAAAAGCTGCTGCTACTTCTATAGATATAGCGTCCGATAGGGCGCGGACATTCGTTGCGGGGACAACTACATA
>JANPKW010000036.1:0-114862 GCA_031426255.1 Gemmatimonadaceae bacterium
CCGCATACACGGCGGCCGCACGACTACACCATGCCGACGCGCATCATGTATCAACGTCGACGGCGGATAAAACCCCATCGGCCACGAGTTCAACAACGCCGCAAAAAATTCCGCGGGATAGTGCGCCTTGAGCCACGCAGTCGCATAAGCAATCAGCGCAAAGCTCCACGCATGCGATTCGGGAAATCCGTAGTTCGCGAACGACTTCAGATCTTCAACGATCCCGGTCGCGACATCCTCCGCAACTCCCCGCGCAACCATGCGATCACGCAACCGCACGAGCGTATCGAGCAATCGCTGAATCTTCCGCACATGACCCATCGTCCGACGCAGCTCATCAGCCTCGCCCGCAGTGTATCCGCCAAGCACCATGGCGATCGCCATCGCCTGCTCCTGGAAAATCGGAATCCCCTGCGTCCGCTTGAGGATCGGCTCGAGATCAGGATGCGGGTACGTCACCTTCTCCGTTCCTCTTCGCCGCGCAGTATACGGATGAACGAACTTCGCCTGAATCGGACCCGGCCTGATCAACGCAACCTGCACGACGATGTCGTACAACCTGTCCGGTAGCGTATGCAGTATCGACGCTATCTGCGCACGACTCTCAATCTGAAACGTCCCGATAGTCTCGCCTCGGCAAATCACCTCATACGTCTTCGGATCGTTCACCGGCAGCTTGTACATCTGCGGCCGCTCACCTGTGCGCACCTCGATGTAGTCGAACGCGCGCCGCACCAGAGACAAAGCTCCCAGTCCGAGGAAGTCGAACTTCGGAACACCTACAGCATCGAGATCATCCTTGTCGAACTGCACGATGGTCCGGCCCATCGTCGTATGCTCGATAGGCATGTAATCTCCGAGCGGTTGCGATGACAACACGAATCCGCCGACGTGTGTTGCTCTCAGCCGCGGCAGTGCCTCGAACGCCGCCATCGCCGCCAGTGTGGCCCGCCCCCTCCCATTCTCTGTGTCGAATCCGAACCTTGCTCCCAATTCAGTTCGGATTCGCTCTGCGCCCTCGCGTGGTTCACTATAGTGAACACGCCTCGACATCTCATTCACTTGCTCGATCGGATATCCAAAAGCACGCATCGAATCCCGTAACGCATTGGGTCCCCGATACGTCTGCACGATACACGCGATGGCCGAGTGTGCGCGGTCGTAGTGGTTGTACATGTAGTCGAGGACTTCTTCGCGCCGGTCGTGCTCGATGTCGACGTCGATGTCTGGCGCTTCTGTCTGTCCGTCGACCCGCTTCTCTGACAGGAACCTCTCGAACAACAATCCGTTAGCGACTGGATCGACAGCAGTCACACCAAGGCAATACGCTGCGGCCGAGTTTGCCGCGCTGCCGCGGCCCTGGCAGAGGATGTTGCGCGAGCGCGCAAAACGGATCGCATCCCACATCACGAGAAAAAATCCGCCGAACCCGAGCTTTGCTATTACACGTAGCTCATGCTCGATCTGATTCTCCTGCTGCTGCGAGAGCTCGTCGCCCCAACGCTCCCGCGCGCCCTCATACACTTTCTCGCGCAGGAATCTGATGTCGCTCGTCCCCTCGGGATGCGGGAACTTAGGTAAGGGGGGCCGCAGCCAGCTCAACTCGAAATCGCAGGACGCAGCAATTTTTTCACTGCAGGCAAGTCCCTCCTCCCTGCCCTTCCACCGCTCGCCCATTTCCTTCGGCGAAAGCAGCCGCCACTCACCACTCGGATGCAGCAGCCCCTGCTGCATCGCCTTCTCTATAGTAGTGTCGTATCTGAGCGCGGTCAGGACATCGTGAACGAGCCGGCTGTCCATGTCGATGTACCGCGGATCATGCTGCGCCACCCACGGCACATCCTGCTTTTTCGCGAGATCGATCAGCGCCGACGCGAGCGCCGACTCACACCCACCGGTGTGATGCAGCTGCACCTCGACCGCGAGCCGCTCGCCGAACACATCCTTCCACTCGGACAGAATCCGCGAGGCCGCGGAATATTCACAGGTCTGGATCTTCGCACCGAGCGGACCCGACGTCGGCCCCGTCAACGCAAAGATCCCGGCACTTCTTTCGGCGACATCCTTCCAGCTCACACGCGGTCGTCCGCGCCTGTCGGCACTTTGCCCCTTTACCCATCCTTTCAGGGAACCGACGCGGGCGCGGGTGACGAGGGCGCCGATGTTCCGCATCCCTTCCGCGTTCTGCGCATAAAATGCAGCGGGCCGGCCATCGACATTGAGCTCGACACCAACCACCGGCTTCAACCCCTGGCGCCGGCACTCGAGCACAAAACGCACGACACCGCCAAGATCGGCGGTGTCGGATATACCTATAGTATGGTAGCCCAGCTCTGCTGCCTTCTGGACCAGCGCTTCAGGTGTGACAGCGCCATCGCTGAAGGAAAACGCTGTGTGGGCTCGGAGTTCGGTGTACATGTCGGACTGCCAATGCTAATACCGAACAAATACCGAAGCAAGAAGGAGGCCTTGGGCTAGCTTGGAGGACGGAGCCGGGCCATCGATCGTTCGAGAATCCGATGGATGAAGGTCTGGTATGGGAGCCCTTTCGATGATGCCACCACTCTCAGCTGCCGAAGCAGATCCGGGTCGACGCGGAGAGCGATCAACTGCTTTGCGGACTCTCCGTGCGGCGGGCGTCCCATCCTTCGCGCTCCAGCGAGCTCATCCTCCTGCACCTCAGGGATGTCGCTGAAATCAATCTGACTGTCGGGCAAGTGCCGAGCGCTCTTTCGAGCTCGCCTGCCGCGCGCTGATGATTCTGATGACTTCTTTCTCAAATTGCCTCCGGCGTGTAAACGCAACCACAAGCACACGCCCCCTCGCGGATTTTCCAATCCGGATCCAGCGCAGCTCACGGTCCGAGTGTTTCGGGTCTTCCAGCTCGATCGCCTGCGCATCCTCGAAGCAGGAACTGGCCTCTACGAACGACACCCCGTGTTTCAGACGGTTGCGCTCATCCTTGGCAGAATCCCAGGCGAACACTAGTTATGTATATACATAATTAGTGACATTGTAGTGGATTGTAAAGCATGGAGGACATCGTTTTCCGGCGCCCAGCATCGGAATGGGTCAGGGCCGCTCAGGTCTTCGGGAATTCACGGAAGTGACTAAACAGAATTGTTTTGCAACATCAAATGATTTTGTTACAATCAAACATGGACACAACGATCCGGAATCTCGATGAAGCTGTCTACCGTGCATTGAGATCGTATGCAAGAAAGAAGCGCTTGACGGTCGGGGAAACGGTAACGGAAGCATTGCGCGCCTATCTGCTCCGACCAGAGCCGACGAAATCGGGGAGCATCAGGGATTTAGTGCCTGAAGCATGGCCAGAAGGCAACGAGCACTCGAGCGAGGAAATCGACATCACGGTCTACGACACAATTCTCCTTCGACCGCATGGCCCGGCCGTGAGCAAACTCTCGTGGGCTGAAACCGCGGAACAGATCGCAACAGCTCGCGAGAACTGGGACGCACGGGACACACAGACGTACAGGGAGTAACCACCGAACGTTACCCTAATGTTTTCGCTGGCGGCCTGCATCTCAGCGAGCGACATTGTCAGCCGAGTGACCCACCCCACGGATCGCCTTCGAGAAGTTCTCTCCGACCGCTACGAGATCGCACGCGAGCTCGGAGCCGGCGGAATGGCGACTGTCTACCTCGCCCGCGACCTGAAACACGACCGCATGGTCGCGATCAAAGTCCTCCGCCCCGAGCTCGCAGCAGTCATCGGCGCAGATCGCTTTCTTGCAGAGATCCGCACCACCGCCAACCTCCAGCATCCGCACATTCTGCCGCTCTTCGAATCGGGGCACGCAGACTCGTTCCTCTTCTACGTCATGCCGTTCGTCGAAGGTGAATCCCTCCGCGACCGGCTCCAGCGCGAAAAGCAGTTGCCAGTCGGCGAAGCCGTGCGGATCGCGAAGGAAGTCGCGTCGGCGCTCGACTACGCGCACCGGCACGGCGTGATACATCGAGACATCAAGCCCGAGAACATCCTGATTCACGACGGGCAGGCATTAGTCGCGGACTTCGGAATCGCGCTCGCCGCGAGCAAAGCCGGCGGCGGACGCATGACCGAAACCGGCATGTCGCTCGGCACTCCACATTACATGAGCCCCGAGCAGGCGATGGGCGAGCGTGAAATCACAGCCCGCTCCGACGTCTACGCGCTCGGGGCAGTGACGTATGAGATGCTCGCGGGAGAACCGCCGTTCACGGGTCCGACCGCGCAGGCAATCGTAGCGAAAGTGATGACGGAGGAGCCCCGTGCGCTGCATCTCGCGCGGAAGACGATCCCAGAAGAAGTTGAGGACGCGGTAAGAAGAGCACTCGAGAAACTTCCGGCCGACCGGTTCGAGACCGCGGCTGCATTCGCGACAGCACTGACGCAACCCACTGTCGCGACTCAAACGCGCACATCGTCGAGTCGCGGATCCGCGAAGCGTGGACGTCTCCAGCCATGGCGAGACTGGCGCATTCTTGCCGCAGGCGCTGCCCTTCTCCTCGTTGGTGGCGCGGCAGGATGGACATCGCGACCCGCGCCGGAAATGAGTCGGCCTGTCGCGCGATTCCGGATTACAGTGCCCGAGGGAATCTCGCCTGTTCCTGCCAACGTGCTCGCCCTATCGGGCGACGGCAGCGCGATCGTGTACGCGGGCAGAACGGGTACCGGCGACCGGCAGCTCTACATCCGCCGCATCGATGCACTGGTCGCGAATCCGATCCCCGGGACGCGCGGGGCGACCTTCCCCGTAATGTCACCGGACGGCAAACATGTCGGTTATTTCGGTGCGGGTGGATTCTACCGAACTTCCGTTGAGGGCGGCTCGCCTACACTCGTTGCAGGCATCGAGTCGCAGGCCTCGGGCGTCGTTCACTGGATCGATGGCGACACATTCATCTCGACAGATGCGCGAGGCCGAATCGTGCGCGTCGGCCTCGACGGGAAAATCTCGGTAGTCGCTCAGCCTGACTCCTCGAAAAACGAGATCGCCCTCTTCGCCGGATCGATCCTTCCAGGTGGTCGAACGATTCTCGCGGTGGCAAGCATCGATGCGGGCGCGAACGGCACCGCCCTGGCCATCGACCTGAAGTCAGGGAAGCGCAAGGTGATCCTCGACGGGATCACCAACAGGATGTGGTACTCCGACGGTTGTATTCTCTGGGCCTCGCCCGGCGGCGTACTCCTTGGCGCGAAGTTCGACATCGACAAGCTGGAGGTGAGCGGACCAGTAGTAACCGTCGCCGAAGGTGTGCGCCTCCAGGTCGGCGGGTGGGCGCAGGTCGTTGCGTCGTCGAACGGATCGCTCGCTTATATCCCCGAGCTCCCGTTCAATCTTGCGGTCGTCTCGAGGACTGGTGCGCAGGAGATACTGGAGTCGGGGCGGAGGTTTCACAGTCCCCGGTATTCGCCGAACGGCCGCTACATCGCGATGGATTTCATCGAATCAGGAAATCGCGATGTCTGGACTCTGGACCTCCGGAACCGGACGTTCGCGCGCGTCAGCTTCGAGAACGACGGCCACGATCCGGTGTGGATGCCTGACGGCAACTCGATGTTGTACGTGAGCCGGACCGGCGTCTATCGCAGGCGAGCCGACGGTGGAACACCGGCGGAGTCGGTCTACGTTACAGGACGATTTACGTCTGCTCTCGCTGTGACGCCTGACGGAAAGATGGTTGTAACCGCGCCAACCGGGACGAATGGTGGATTCGATCTCGGACTTCTCACGCTGGACGGAACGCGCGAGCAGCGTCCGCTTCTCGAGACACCATTCAACGAGCAGGGAGCGAGCCTTTCTCCCGACGGCAAATGGATGGCATACACCTCCTCGGAAACCGGCAGCGACGAAGTTTATGTCAGAGCATTCCCCGACGGCGGTGCCAAGGTCGTCGTATCGCGGGGAGGCGGGTCGGAGCCGATGTGGAATAGAACAGGCCGTGAGCTCTTCTACATCGGACAGAAGGACGGCACTCCATATCTCGTTTCTGCTTCTTTCTCGACTGCATCGGAGTTCAGTGTGGACTCACGCACGTTTCTCTTCGACGTTTCGGAATTCGAACCATCGCAGCCGCACTCCAATTACGACGTGTCCCCCGACGGCACCCGCTTCGTCATGGTGCACCAGGGCGCGATCCCCGAAATGGTGTATGTGCTCAACTGGGCGGAGGAGGTCCGGAAGCGCAGCGCGACAACGCGCTGAATCAGGCAGGGGCGCAGCAGGAAAGCTACCGAACCATCTCGGTGTCCACCTCCGCGCAAACCCGCTCGAGTCGCTCCACTGCGTCGGCATCGACCGGGTGCGTGTCGCTCGCAGATCGCATCAGAGTCCACATCGACCGCAGCAGATCCACGAAATGCGCGCGCTCACGCTGCACCAGCTCTCGCTTGCTTTGCATTCGTTGCACAATATCCAGCTGATGCCGGATGAGCTCCCTCAGCTCTCCGTGCTCGCGTGTCGAGCCTGTCTCCGATGAATCGATCGCATCGAGTTGCGATGCGAGACGATTCGCCTCACTAGGACCAGCGTCACGAAGTAGCGAGCTCAGCTCTCTATCTCGATGATCAATCGCTTTGACCAGGCACTCCGCAGCGATGACGACGCGAGGGCCGAGATTTTCCCTGGATTGCGCAAGATTCGGCGCGAGTTCGCGGATTGCCCGGAGGTAGCCAGTCGGCGAATCACCATCGGGTACTCGAACGGATCCCGCCACTGGCGCGAGAAAGCGCGCGAGATCCGGATCGGTCCACCCCGAAGATGCGAGAGTTGGTCCAAGCAGAAGGCGCGGTGCGCGACGGAGATCCACTCCGCGCCTTGACGCCCACGTGAAGGCGAATCCCACTACTGCAACTGCCGTTGCGAAGAGTCCCCATTCCGCCCATTCGATCCACGCCTCCGACGCTCCGCCTGTAAGTGACTCGAGCCGGCCGCGCATTACGATCAGAAGAACGAGCGAAACACTCGCGATACTGATGGAAGCCCGCGATGCGCGAGCTGCCAACGGTAGACGATCCCAAAGATCATTGGGACGCCGGAGGAAACCCGGCCACCACATACTCCACCACTCTGGCGGCCACGCGGCAACGCGCGCGAGGTCAGCAAATCGCATCGTTCTACCAGTGCTGCTCCACATGTGCAGTAGAAGTCCAACGGGTGCGACGAGCGCAACCAGGAGAAGCAGCGCGCGTTCGCTCTGAGATCGTTGGGCTCCCAGCGCAACCGCGCTCCAACCGACAATCCACATGACAGCATACGCGCCGAAGCTCGGCAAATCCCTGACGATATCCGGCAGTCGATCGATCGCGAGAATGCTTTCCAGCGCATCCTTCAGCTCTCGGGCGCTGGCCCACCGTTGCGTCCTGTCGCGAGACATACATTTCTGCACGATCGCCGAAAGATCCGCGGGAACCGAGGGCACCAGTATGGCCACCGGAACTGGATCCTCGAGCAGCCGCTTGTAGAGCGTTGCACCCGGCGTGTCAGCACGGAACGGCTCACGCCCCGTGAGCATCACATACGCTACGGCTCCGAGAGAATAGATGTCGCTCCGGGCATCGATGTCGGGAGCGGCTGTCACCTGCTCGGGAGACATGAAGTCGGGTGTGCCGACGATCATTCCCGAACCCGTCAAACTTTCGGCCGCTCCGGGAATCTTCGATATCCCGAAATCGGCAAGCACCGCGCGCCCGCTTTCGCTGTCGAGAAGAATGTTCGCCGGCTTGATGTCACGATGAATGACACCCTTGCCGTGAGCGCAATCCAGCGCATCGGCCATTTCCGAGAATATGCGGTGGGCGTCTGCCCATTGTAGCGGCCCCTCACGCCGAATTTTTTCGGCAAGGTTCTCACCGCGCACATAGCTCATCACGAAGTACCACAGGCTGTCTATCTCGCCGAAGCTGTGGAGGCTGAGAATGGCGGGGTGCGACAGGCTGGCCGCGATGCGCGCCTCGCGCTTGAACCGCTCGCGTGGTCCGGCCGCTAGAGCGAGGTCCGGACGGAGGACCTTGATCGCGACGAACCGCTCGAGTGCCCGCTCTCTCGCGAGATAGACGGTGCCCATTCCGCCGCGGCCCAGTGGACGGATGATCTCGTATTGATGTGACAGTACCTTTTCGAGCCGGCTTCGCAGCTGCGCATCCTGCTCACCCACGAGCGCACCCGTCGCAGATGCGATCGCGGCGCGCGCTCTTGGCAGACTGTCCGCGGCGTCAGCCGCCGCCAGAAGCGATTCCACCTCGAACCTCAGATCCGGATCGTTCGCGCAGCGGGCGGCGAGAAGATTCGCTCGTTCGCCCACCGGCATCTCGGCCGCACGCGCAACGATCGACTTGATCTCCTGCCAGCGCTCGGCTGTCATGAGGAAGTCAATTCCCGATGCAGCCACGCGCGGGCGATCGTCCACTCGCGTTTCACTGTCGCCGGCGACACCTCAAGCGACTCAGCAGTCTCTTCTATAGTAAAGCCGCCGAAATAACGCAGCTCTACGAGTCGTGCCTGTTCAGGGTCGAACAGCGCCAGCTTCTCCAGCGCCTCATGCAGCGCCAGCACCTCCACTTCGCCCGATGGATTCGCTGCATCCCGCAGCTCGTCCAGACTGATCGCGCGAAGACCACCTCCCCGCTTCTCCGACAGGCGCGCGCGCGCGTGGTCGACGAGTACCCGTCGCATCACCTGCGAAGCGACACCAAAGAACTGCAGCCGGTTCTGCCACTCGGCCCGACTCTGATCCACCAGCCGCAGATAGACCTCATTCACCAGCGCGGTTGGCTGGAGCGTATGGCCCTCTGACTCGCCTCGCATCGCGCGAGCGGCAGCGCGATGCAACTCGTCGTACACGAGGGGAAGAAGCTCATCGCCCGCGGAGCTGTCCCCATTTTTCCACGCAGTGAGCAGTTCGGTCACATCCATGCGCGAAGTCGGAGAAGATGCAGGCAAAAGCGCCGTCCCGGAGGTGGGACGTTACCGGCACCGGGGAGGGGTGTCAATCAATCTCTTGATTGAGCCGATTCAGGGCAGTTCTGCGCGTTACTCCCGAACCCTACCAGGGGAAAGGGAATGACGAACAAGGTCCAATGGGACGCAATTGTCATCGGAAGCGGATTCGGCGGGGCGATGTCCGCGCTTCCGCTGGTGCACGCGGGAAAACGCGTTCTCATGATAGAGCGCGGCGGCTGGGTTGGACGCGGCCCCGCCAACTGGGGAAGGTACGGCGCAGGGCTCGCAACTCCACACTATACGAGAGATGCGAGCTTTCGCGTCGAATCGAAGGGACTGGCATCCCACTCCAGCGCCTGGAACTGCGTTGGCGGACAGTCGGTGTTCTACGGCGCGGCCTCTTATCGGTTTCGCGCGAACGATTTCGAGCACAATGCCGACGTGGTACATGACTCTGGGGCAGAGTGGCCCTTTCGTTATTCTGACATCGAACCGTTCTACTCGCGTTGCGAAAGATTGCTTGGAGTAGCCGGCGAAGTGAGCGACGCGTCGGGAGAACCGACGCGAAGCGCTCCCTTTCCGCATCCACCTGCGCCACTCTCACCCTCTGCATCGCGAATCGCAGACGCGGGGGCCCGCCTTGGGCTCACCCCATCGCGGATTCCACTCGCCATCTCATACAAAACCGGTGGCGGCCGGCGAAAATGCGTCATGTGTGGCACATGTGACGGCTTCGCCTGCGCGGCGGAGTCGAAGAACGACCTCGCCACTGGGGTAATTCCCGACCTGATACGGCTCGGCATGACTCTCCAGACAAACACGATCTGTACTCAGCTTTGCGTCAAGAGCGGACGCATCAGCGAAGTGCACTGCGTCAACCGCGTCACAGGGGAACGCGAAACTTTTCAGGCCGGCGTCGTACTCCTTGCTGCAGGCACTCTGGCAACGCCGCACCTGCTTTTAACATCAGACCTTGCACGACTGAATCCTGCAGGCGCCTGTGTCGGCAGCTACCTCACGCGACACCGGAACGTCGCCATCCTCGGCGTGTTTGCGAAACGCCCGAACCCCACCGTGTCATTCGACAAGCAGATCGCTTTCCTGGATTTCTACGAACGCGCGGGAAGCATTCAACAGCTCACGACGGCATCGGAGCTCGTGAGAGCCTATCTGCCACCGACACTGCGACGCGCGGGCATGCTGGTCACATCTCACTCACTCGGGTTGCTTGCAATGGTCGAAGACCAGCCGCAGGAGGCCAACACTGTGTCGATTTCGTGGAAGTCGACAGACAGGTACGGGCTTCCGGAGCTGTGCGTCCGCCACTCCTACAGCAAGCGCGACGAGCAGCTGGCAACGACACTCGTATCGCAGGCACGTGCCGTCCTTGCCGAAGCCGGCGCGCTGTTCTGTATTGCCCATCCAATCAGCACGTTCTCACACGCGCTGGGCACGGTACGCATGGGAAATAACCCGCGTACCTCGCCGCTCGATGCACTCGGCAGATACAGGGGCATCGATAACCTGCACGTTGTCGACGGCAGCGCACTGCCGAGATCGGCCGCGCTCAATCCAAGTCTCACTATCGCGGCGAACGCGCTTCGGATTGGATCTCATGTCGCTGGTACCTCCGCCTTGGAAGCTCTTGGCACACGACATAGCCGCTCGCTTCGCAACCCCCTCCCGACTGTGAGCGTTTGACCATGAACGCCGTGGCTGTGACTGCCGGGCAACTTCACATCCTCATCATCGGATGCGGGAACGCAGCACGAATGCACAGTCGAGTACTCCGCCGAATCGGGGGCGTCAGCCTTTCTTATGCGAGCCGCGACGGTGTGCGGGCCGCGGAGCTCTGCATGATGTTTAATGGCCGACGTGCCTTCACCTCGTACGCGAGCGGGTTGAGGGACGACTCAGTCGACTGCGTCCTCATTGCCACACCAACTGCGTTTCATTGTGAGCTTGCGCTTCAGGCCATCGCGGCGGGCTTCGACGTCATCATCGAGAAACCCGCCTTCATGTCGTCGTGTGAGGCCGATCTGGTTATGCGAACTGCAACCGCTGCGAAACGGAAGGTGATGGTGGCGGAGAACTACTTCTACAAGCCGATCACGAAGTACCTGAGAGAACTCATTGGCACCGGCAGCCTTGGCGAAATAACGCATGTGACGATTGACGCGCGGAAGCGGCAGAAGATCGACGGATGGCGGGCGGATCCCACGCTCAGCGGCGGCGGCGCGTTGTTCGAGGGCGGCGTACACTGGATCAGCTTCGCGTCGAACATCGGTCTCGCGGTGCGACAGGTGAGCGGTGTGGTTACGGGAGGCAGGCCAGGTTGCGACACAAGCACCATCGTTTCCATCGATTACGAGACCGGCGCAACCGGGACACTTACGCATTCGTGGACGAGCCCTGCACCGCTTGGACACATTCGGGTGTCGAAGGTCGTGGGCACCGCGGGAACTGTGGTCTTCGAGTCGAACGGGCTGGCACACAGCACGTCAGGCCCTGCAAGATCAGTCGGGCTACACATTGGCCGCGATCCCTTCGGCTACCGAACCATGCTGAATGATTTTCTGGATACCCTGCGCAGGGACGGGCAGCCGCAGTTCACCCTCGCGATGGCCCGTCGCGACATTGAGTCATTGGAGCAGATAGCGCGTGGGCCTCAGAATTCGGGCTTCATGTGAGAGCCGCGCAGCCATCTCACAAGGTCGTCTCGAAATTCCGGCGCCATTCGAGGAACCACTGCCCCGCTCCTGCCGATCAACGCATGATCGTAACCCTCATACAAACGATGCGAGTATCGCCCGCCCGCTGCGTTGAGCGAATCCAGCACCCTTATACTCTTGCGACTCGGCACGCTGTTGTCACGCGAACCGAAGAGAAACAATCCGGGAATCCTGAGAGCGCCGAGCGGAACGCGCGCATCGACTCCACCGCTCGACACTGTATCCACGATCGCCTCGGCCGCACTTAACGACATGGTCGTATCACCCGAATGATCCCCGCGAAGTTCGCTCCACGCGTTCTCTTCTCGTGAGCTGACGGTTGGCGCAGTGATCATCACGAGAAACTTTACCCGTGAGTTCTGCGTCGCTGCGAGCGGCGCAACCCATCCGGCCTGGCTGATTCCGACGAGCCCGATGCTATCGGCTTGAATCGCTGGGTGACCGGCGAGGAACTGAACTCCCGCTACGACATCTGCTGTCAGCCGGGTAATATTTGCAGGACCGACGTTGTTCTGTGTGTCGAAGGTGCCGCCAGAACCCCCAACCCCGCGCTTGTCAGCGAGAAGCACTGCATACCCGTTTCTTACGAATGGCTCTGCAAGGACTTCATACACGCCGCGCCGCATCGCAGCAGAACCGTGGACGATCACTACCGCGGGATGTCTTCCGGCTTGCGTCGGCAGATAAAGACTCGCCTCGAGCGGGGTTCCGTCCTGGCTCGCGTATTCGACCTCGGTAATCGTGTAGTTCCAGTCGAACCCCACGGCGTGCATCAGCGCAAGCACACATGCGACAATCACTGATGATCCGACAATGACCCGTATCCACCGCTTTGCCTGTGTGCGCAGAACGATTACGGTAATGCCGATGCCGATTATGTAGAGCCACGCGATGGCCGCGCGTGCGGAGCCGAATGGTCCGCCGAGGAGCATGTGTAGGAGGTCGGGACGCGCGAGCTGGAGCAGAGCGGCGAGGACCATCGCGATCAATGCGCACGATGCTGCAACCGCTACGAGCGCGCGCTTCATGATGCGCATCAGTTGTGCGGGTGTTGAAGTGTACTTGCCAAGCTCTTACTGTAATTTTAGAGCTCCATGAAATCTCGGTCGTCTCACCGCTGCAAGTATAGAACAGGTGTAACATCTCTGAGCTGCTTCCCCGTCCCCCATTTTCCCTGCAACCTTACCATCGATGATCGCCAAGCCCGATTTTACGCATGAGGACGTCACCGCGATTCGCGAAGCAGCAAACGCGCTGGCTCAGATCGCACAGGCGACAAATCTTCCCAAGGACATCTCGGCGGAGTTGGCACAGCTCAACTCGATCGCCGACCGCCTCGAGGTGCTCGTGGCGCCAGTGGTTAGTGACAGTGCAATCTGATTGGCTGCACTGGGGCTTCCGCGTCTTTCGCGGGCTTGTCCTCGACCCTCAATACGTCGTCAATCGTCGATTGTCGTTGGTCCTGGATCCGCACAGTTCGTAGTTCGTGATTCGAATTGAGTCTCCGAGAACTTCGAAATGACCCACCACATCGGTTGACTAAGTAATCCCTGCAATAGCCAGGTCATTACGCGTCCGCAGGTGAAGCACCTGTCCCTTAACTGCGGCGCCAACATCCGATAACAGATAGCTCGCATATCTGCCGATATCGGCTCCCTTGACGACGTTCGCATCGTCATTGCCGCGACCGAACGCCGAATAGATCACGATCTCGTTGATCCGCGCGCCGCGATCCGCCCGCTCCTTCATTAGTACACGCCCCAGCATCGACTGAGTCGCGCCGGCAATGCCAACCAGCCCCGTGCCCGCTGCATCAGTCTCGTACGCCAGCGATCCGTTGATCATCACATAACCACCCCCGGTCTGCTCTACAGCAGGAAGCAGCACCTTCGCCACTGCATGATGAGCGAGCGGGTAGTTCGCAATCGCCCGCTCGAGATCTGCCCGGTCCGCATCGAGAACGCTCGGCACCGAAACCCATCGTCCGATGCTTGCGATCGCGCCGTCTATTCGCCCAGCTGCAGCGACGAGACGCGGATTGTCGCTCGGGTCCGTGATGTCACCCGCCAGCATCACGATCCGATCGCGAAGCCCTGCGTCCATGCTTCCCGCGAGCTCCTCGAATTTGTCCTCGGACCGCGACGGCACCAGAACTTCGGCCCCCGCCTCGAGTTGAGCCTTGACCAGGTAGGTACCGACCGTGCCGGTGCCGCCAGCCACGAGTATCCGCTTTCCCGTGAGATCGACCATTCATCCTCCCGGGCCCAATATCGCCCTATCACGGCCCTCAAACCACGACTTGAAACCTTTCGTATATTTAGAACGTTGTTCTAATATGAGACTATGGCTGAAACCACACGAGTCACCCCACCCCTCCAGGCACGATCGGCCCAGACCCTCGAGCGAATCGTCGAGGCGACGGAAGCGCTGCTGCGCACCAAATCCCTCGAGGAAATCACGATCCGCGAGATCGTGCGAAAGGCAAAGTGCCCGATCGCCTCATTCTACGCCCGCTTCAAGAGCAAGGATGACCTCCTGCCACATCTCTACGAGCGCTACGACGCGCGCGTCGGACCGTCAGTCAAGGCAAGGATCGACGCCGCTGAGTTCGGCAAGCGAGACCTCCGCGAAGCGGTGGAGATGTGTGTCGACCTCATCATCGACATGTACTCGCGCGACAAGTGGCTCATGCGCGAAGTCGCCCTCTTCGCACGCCGTAACCCTGCAGCGATCGGTGCCGAGGCGCGGCGGTCACGCAGTGGTATGCATGCTCAGGCCGCGACGATGTTCGGGCAATTCAAGAAGGAGATCCGGCACAGGGATCCTGTTCGCGCTGGTGAAGTCGGGATCTTTCTCGTCGCTTCGATCGGCCGCGAAGCAATCCTCTTCGGGGCTGCGCCGCACGCTGCCGCTACCGGCCTCTCCTCTGTTGCACTCAGGCACACCCTCGTCCACACACTCTTCTCTTTCCTGACCACACAATGCGAATCACCACACCTGTGCTGCTCGCCGGCCTCGCGACGCTGACCGCCGTGACGAAGATTTCAATCGATGCTTTCTTTCCCTCAAGGTCGCGACTCTCCTGGAAACTGCTCGCCGCGCCCGCAGCAATTGCGATCGCACCCGCAATGACGCAGGCACAACAGCTTGAATGGGCCCCCATCACGTTCACCAGCGACGCCGGCGAAGTGACCGATGCCGAGCGCGCCGTGATGACGGTACCAGAGCGACATGCGAATCCGTCGGGCGCAACGATCAAGTTTCCGGTGATCCGGTTCAAATCCAAAGCCGTCAACCCCGGGCCGCCGATCGTCTACCTCGCCGGAGGTCCCGGCAATGCAGGCACCGCATCCGCGCGCCGCGATCAATACTTCCCCGGAGCGATGGCCCTTCGCGAGATCGCCGACGTCATCTTCTTCGACCAGCGCGGCACCGGTGCAAGCGAGCCATCGCTCGTCGTCGACGCACGATTCAACATTCCATCGGATCAACCGATCGGTTCGCCGGCCTCGCGAGCGCGTTTCGCACAGATCGCCGACAGCGCCGCCAACGTCGTCCGCGCACGGGGAGTCGACCTCGGCGCATACAACACGGAGGAGGCGGCCAACGATGTCGAGGCTATAAGAAGAGCACTTGGCGCCGACAAGATTGCACTCTGGGGACACAGCTATGGCTCCCACCTCGGACTCGCGTACATCAAGCGATACGAGGCGCGCGTGTCACGCGCAATCTTCGGCGGAATCAACGGGCTCGACCAGCGGTGGCGGTATCCCTCGGAAGGCCAGCAGTGGCTTCAAACGATCGACGCGGCCACCAAAAAGGATGCGCGGCTCCAGTCACAGATGCCGGACTTCCTCGGCACGACCCGTCGTGCGATCGAAAAGCTCGAGGCGACTCCAATTCGCGTCACTGCTAACGATCAGACCGCGCTGATCGGCGCGGATGAGATCAGGACTCTGTTCGTGCTTCAGGGTGGCGAGAGTGATTTCGTGAAGCGGCTTCCGCTCATAGTCGCGAACATCGACAAGGGTGATGTCGCGCAGTACGTGCCGTTCGTGAGAGCCGCGCTGCGCGCGCGACAGATCGGCTCCGCAATGACGTACACGACGCATCTCGCATCTGGTGTCTCACAGCACCAGCTCGATCGAATCGCACGCGAAGCGCCCGGCACGATACTCCGCGATGCCATCAACTATCCGTTCAGCGATGACGGCTTCAGGAAAGCATGGGGAGCTGGTGACCTTGGTGAATCGTTCAGGTCACCGGTGAAGTCGTCGGTTCCGACGCTATTCCTTAGCGGGACTCTCGACGGGCGTACCTCGGTCAGCGCAGCGCGAGAAGTGAAAAAGGGATTCTCGAATGCCACGCACATAATCCTTGACGGCGCCGCGCACGACATCTACGGCGAGACCCCCGAGCTCGTGATTCTCATGAATCGCTTCATGAGCGGCGAGCGGCTCAAGGATGTGACGCTCTACATCCCGATTGAGTTCCACGGACCGGATGAGCCGGCGATTGTTGCCGAGCTGCATGACATTGTATTGAAGGATGGGGCGGCTGTGGCGATCGAGCGTGCGAAAGACCTGAGGGCGCCTGGCTCCGGGAAAAATCTCACGAGTTACGTGATGCTGGATCTCGCGAATACTCTCGACAGGACCGACAAACGGCCCGCTGATGCCATCGCCATTCTGAAAGCTGGCACTGAGATGTTCCCGACTACGCCAGCAATGTTCACCCGGCTCGGCGGAATGCTCGCAACCGTCGATCGTGCCGCAGCCGCTGCCGCATATCGGCGGGCAGTCCAGATTAATCCGTTGCTCCGGTTCGCCGCGGTGCAGCTTACAAAGCTCGAGGGTCAATGAAGCGCAAATACGGAAACAAAATTGGGGGAGTTGCGACGAGGAACTTCCGAGTTACGTGAGCTGCCTCACCCCACTCCCCATTTTAGTTCCCGTAGTTCCGACTTGATGAACTCTGGTCCATAGGTACAATTTCAAGCATGAAGAGACCAGTCCGCCGCCTGACCCGGACGATCATGCTCGCAGGGATTGCAGCCCTCGCGAGCAGTTGCGCGACCATCGATTTCCTTACCGACGATTGTAGCGCGGAATCGATCATTGTCACTTGGCCCGTTGCAGTCACGCGGGGAGAGGCGAGCATCACGACTGTCCTCACCGGAACGGTTTCGCCGGGAAACATCAATCAGTCGCAGTTCAATCAATTGAAGGGGCTTCTCGTAACGGGCGGACCTGAGCTCGCCACCTCGGTCGTGTGGACCGTCCCGGCATTCGTCGGCAGCGGCGGCTTCATTGCGATGGCTCACAAGGCACCACTTACAAACGGCTACACCGAAGCAGTAAATCTTTCCTTCGATGGCGGAGGATGGGGCCTCCTATCACTCGGCCAGAACCACCCCGCCGGCATCGCGCTTCGCGCCGACAACTTCGTCGCCACATCGGCAACCGGATCGATTCGGGTGGTATCGGGCACGCCTGTCATCCTTCGCGTCGACGTCACGGCCAAGAGCGCGATCAACGAAACGATCAGAGTCGTCGGCGATGCCTCGTTTCGGTACGAAGAACGAGCGTCCGGCTGTAGCTGAGGGGAGCTTTGGCTGTTCTCAGAACCAGCTAACGTGCTTAGGGCTAGCGTTGCGAACCGCTAATCGCAGGCGAAGCCTGCGTCGTTCAATCATCGCCCCCCTGCTTCGACCCACTTGGATAGCCAGCCAGCAACCTCCTGATAAAACAATCGGGAGTTCTCTGCATTCAGAATCCAGTGATTCTCATCAGGCCACACAAGCAACCTGCTCGGCACCTTCATGCGCTGAAGCAGCGCCCACATCTCCAGAGTGTTGTTGAGTGGCACGCGATAATCACGCTCGCCGACTGACAACAGCATCGGCGTCTTGAACTGCGCGGCAAATCGCGCGGGGCTGTGCGTGCGCCATACTTCGTTCTGCTCCCATACGGGGCCGAGCGACTGGATCTCGCGATGGTAGATCCCGTCAGATGTACCCCATTGTGATTCGAGACTCGCAAGACCGGCATGACTGATGAGAGCCTTGAAACGCGTACCCGACCATGCCTCGAGTGCGTTCGCGAGATGACCACCGTAGCTTGCGCCGCCAGCCACCTGTCGCGAGGCGTCGATGAAGGGGAAGCGGCGAATCGCCTCGTCGGCTCCTTCGATGAGCTCGTCAGCCGGACCGCGCAGCGGATCTCCCTGAATGTTCTGCGCAAACTGTTCGCCGAATCCTGTCGAGCCCGTGTAGTTCGTCATCAGCATGACGTACCCGGGCTTGGCGAGCAGGTGATAATTCCACCGCAGTGAAATCGCGTCGGTCCACATGTTGTGCGCACCGCCATGTATCAGCACGAACAGCGGATACTTCTTCGTCGAATCAAATCCTGCCGGAAGCACGATGAAGTTGTGAATCGGTCGCCCGCGCTTCGACGTAAACGTGAAATGACGCGGCGGATCCCAATCGATCTTCCGCGCATCAGCGACTGCAAACTCCGTAAGATTGCGATGCGTCTTCGCTGCGAGGTCTATCCTGACGACTTCGGACGGATTTATCGACGATCCCCACGACGCCACCATGATGCCGGAGCTGGAAGCCTGCAGTCCGCTGTACGCGCCTCTTCCATAATCGACAGCAACCTGCGCGGCACCACCGCGTGTCGCCACTGAGAAGATCTTTACAAGACCCGCATCCTCGGCCGTGAAATACGCGGTCCTTCCATCGCTGGAAATCACGTAGCCACCAACTGAACGATCCGTCTGGGCGACAACGCGTTCATTGGCCATCGAGGGCCAGTCGAACGCTACGAGTCTGTTGAGGTTATAGACCTTTGCATTGCTCGGTTCCCATGTCGCGAAAAGAGTGCGGCCATCTGGGCTGAACGTCGGGTTGCCGTACGTACCGCTCGCCCACGCGATTCGCACGGGTTCGCCACCTGAAGCTGCGATTCGGTAAAGGTGCGTCGGCACTTCGGCGAACGCGGCAGTTCTCCGAGCCGTCGTTGCTGTGAATACTATGGAGGAGCCATCCGGCGACCACGCTGCATCGATGTCCTCACGCGATCCATCTGCCGTCGGTACACCGAAACCAGGTTCTTTCACCAGCAGCGTCCCAGCCAGGATGTCCCGCGCGCGCGAGCCCGAATCGACCGGTTGTACGATGAGGTGGATCTGTTTGTCGTCGAGCCATCGATCCCACAGTCGCACCGGAAACCCGTCGTACGCCCGCACCCTCGGCTTACGATCCCGCTCTTCGCGCGCGGCTCGCCTGTTTGCCGAGTCGTCTGCCGCGCCCGGGTAGACGCTGCTCGTGTAGAGGAGCCGCGTTCCATCCGGAGTGAATTGCGGGGAACGTGCGCCTGTCGAAAGAGTCGTTACGCGCCGCGCCTCGCCCCCATCGAGATCCATGACGTAGATCTGGTTTACCTCATCCCCCTCGCGCCTTGCAGAGAATGCGATGCGACGGCTATCGGGTGACCACGTGATGTCAGCTTCACCACCACGCGTCGCCGTCAGCCTACGCCGCGCACCCTTGCCATCGCTCGCCACAATCCACAAATCGCTCGACTGCTGCGCGGCATCGTAACTGGGGTCCGTTTTCGAAAACACCACGTGCTTCCCATCGGGACTGAGATATGGCGTCCCGACGCGGGTCATCATCGTCATCGCCTCGTGCGTGAGCGGCTGCCGCGCCGCCTGAGCCTCCAGACCCGAAGACAGGAATACCGCTGCGATACCAAGCGCTAAACGATTCATTTCTCTAATCTCAAATAGGAGACTGTGCAAACTGCACAGGAAGGGCGTTCCCGAAGTTCCCGAAGTTCCCGCAGTTCCCGAAGTTCCCAAAGCCGTTACTCCGTAGAACCCCGTGCACTCCGTGATTCCGTGATGAACGGACAGAACAAGGCGAATGACATCGCATGAATCGCGAAAAAACAATCTTTCAAAGTTCCCCCCTGTCCGATGCAACCTTCCGTCCAGCATCGACATCATCAACAACCAGTACGAGTTGATGATCATGATCACTGTACAACGCTTCGATATTCACCCCCGCTTCAGCCATCCGACGAGTAAGCTGACCCAGCTGCCCAGGCACTGCCTGGCGCCGGGACGATTCTCCAATTGTATGGCTACGTCGTTCAACCAGCCGATTCCTCAGCAATCAGAATCGTTGGCTCGTGATGAATCGGTGCGCTGCACGACTGTGCGATGAAACAGAGCCTGTGCGCATCATCATGGAGTTTTGATGCCTGGTCCCGCTTCGTTGAGTCGGAGATGGTCACGGTCGGCTTGAGCATCACCTCCAGAAACTTTCCGCCGCCATCAGGCGTCAGCTCGAGGGTACCGGTGATGCTGTCTACATAGGCAACCACATTGATCTTATGCTTGGCGCAAAGCGCGAGATAGGTCAACATGTGGCAGCCTGATATCGACGCGATGAAGAGGTCTTCGGGGTTGTGCAGGTCCGCGCTGCCTCGAAACATCGGATCCGCGCTGTTTCGCAGCTCCTGTTTGCCGTCAATCGTCACGACATAGTCGCGGCCGTAACCAGTGTACGTTCTCGTTCCGTCGCCGAGATTCCCGTCCCACTTCAGGTGCGCGGCGTACTCGTGGGTCTTGCTCAAAGGTATCTGCCGATTGCCATTCCAACTGTCGCTATTACGAGCAGCAGCACGACAACGCGACCAACCTTCGATCCGCGAACACGCAGCGCCTGCGCCTTGGCGAGCAGCGACTCGCGTTCACCAGCAGGCGCACTGGACGCTGCCTGCGCGAGCGAAATGGCCTTGATCATCGCCGGCCGCGTTATCGTAACGCCGAGAAGAAAAGCGAACACCGACAGCCCGCCCGCAATCGCATACACATGCCCGGGCCACGACTTCATGTAGCCGACCTCGAACCCCGCCGACACGCGCGAGTACAGGTAGATGCCGGACAGGATCGTCAGCATTGCAACGACCGGCATGATCTGCATGAACTTTCGCCGGGCGATACCGGCCATCACCTTCGCGCCGTCAGGCCCCGCTTCGCCAATCGACGGAACGAGAAATTCGGTAACGAAAATCATCGCACCGACCCAGAATACCCCGCCCAGAATGTGAATGAGCCGCGCAACTATGATTGCCTCGTCCACCATTATTCCCCCGTTAGCGTCGGGCTTTCGACCCCAGCCACTCCTGCCTGAACCGCCTCATCTCTTCAGTCATAGTGCGACCTGCTTTTTCATAAGTCGTGATCGTATAGCGTGGTTTCCCAGCCAGCTTCATCGGAATTGTTCTCCTTACCCGCCGCTGCTCCACGTCGACCTGCAGTGTCTCGCCAATCTGCCGCCTGCTGATGATCGCATTCAACGAATCCCGCGTCGCTACCGGCACGCCGTCGACCGCGTATATGAGATCGCCGCTCGCGACGCCCGCAGCGAAGGCAGACCCGCCCTCCGAGCTCCAGTTGACGAAGACGCGAGTCGTATCATTGGCGAGTGATGCACCCAGCACCGGAGTGTTCTGGCTCGTCATCATAAATCCGGCTCGAGCGAGAAGTGGCGCGTAATCGGGGACCTCCCGGCCTTCGATGTACCGCCGAAAAAAGTCGTTGGAGAATGCCGAGTCGCCGGTAAGCTTTGCAAGCGTCGATCGCAGGCCGGCCATCGTATATGGACGCTCCGGAGTCAATCGAGCCGATTGATGCCTGCCGAAGTCACGCCACAACATCCGCATGTACTCGTCGAGCGTCTTACCGAAGCGCGCCCGCAACGTGAGGTCGAGCCCGATACCGATCGTCGACCCCCACGTGTAGTACGACAGAAACGTATTTGCCTGCCGAGTCGGGTCGAGCCACGAAGCGCCGTCGAAGAACGGAGCCTGCCTGCTCATCTCGACAGCGGATCCATGATTCCTCGCCGGTGAGTTCAGCACATTCAGTATTGCCCCGCCCATGTCGGCGAGAAACTGCTCATCAGTCGTTAATCCCGCGCGCCGTATCGTCAGCGGACCGTAGTAGTTTGTGAATCCCTCACCAAGCCAGAGCTCGTCCGACATGTTGTCACGCTCGAAGTCGTACGGTTCGAGCGCCAGCGACCGGAGACGCTCCATGTTCCACGCGTGAAAGAACTCGTGTGAAATCGCGCCGATGACTCCCCTCCGGCCCGCCTCGCCCGCGAGTGTCGCATTGCCTGACACTACTGTCGAGTTTCTATGCTCCATACCGTCGCCACTTGCCCATGGCAGATAATCGGCGAGAAACGTGTATGTCCCTCCATCAAACCCCGGCAGCTCCCCGAACACTCCATACTGCTCAGCCACGATACGCTTCACTGGCGCCGCGAGTGAATCAACCTGAGCCTGTGTGCCGAGGTGGTGCACGGCAAGCCTGATTGTGGCGACCTTGCCTACGACGGTGTCCTCCCACGAGCTGAACATCACAGGCCCGACTTCGGTCGGTGAATCCATGAAGTACTGCATGTTGGGCGCAGTGAACACCGTTGAATCAGCGGTTGGGAAAAGCTGAGTCGCCACACGCCATCCGTTACGAGGCTGAATCTTCAGCCGCACCGGGGCCGCACTCATCTTCGGCGCAAAAATGAACGTCGCCGGGATATTCATGTGCGCATGCGAGTGATCGATGCTGAGATAAGTGCCGTCAGTACGATCGCCCCAGACGGAGTAGGTGATCTTCACCGTCCCATCATGGCCTTTTACATCCCACCCATGCGGATGCGGCTGAGTGACCGCGAGCTTCCTGCCCCGCCCGTCAACGGCACTCACATCGTAGACGTTTTTTGAGAAGCCCGTCGGTGAATAACGCCCCGGCGACGAGCGGGCCATGCGAGCTTCGAGCGTTGTCCCGCGAGGCACTCCCCGAAACGTCGCGGTCACGAGCCCGATATGCTGCGCCGCGTTGTCAAATGAAATCTCGTAATCGACGCGCTGGCCCTGCGCGTTGATCGTCGAAGAAAGGGAAGGAACGGCCGCCGCAAATGCGATGGCAAGCACTCGTGAGAACATCTGCTGCGACTCCCGGAAATTGGCTGAGCTGGCGCCATGAACTTACTATCATCGATGCCAATCAACGAGAAGTCCGGCACCCTCGTGGAACACCTCGATGTGCTCATCGTCGGCGCCGGCCTCTCAGGTATCGGGGGTGCGTGGTACGTGCAGACGCACTGCCCCGGGAAATCCTACGCTATTCTCGAAGGGCGCAACGCCAGCGGCGGCACCTGGGACCTCTTCCGCTACCCCGGCATTCGCTCCGACTCCGACATGTACACCCTCGGCTACTCATTCCAGCCGTGGCGGGAGGCAAAGGCGATCGCAGATGGTCCCTCGATTCTCAGCTACATCCGCGAAACCGCAAGGGAGCACGGGATCGATACCAGAATCCGCTACGATCATCGGGTTCGCCGCGCGACATGGTCATCGGATCATGCAAGGTGGACGGTGGAAGTCGAGACCGGAGTCAACAAGGAGATCGTCACGCTGACGTGCGGTTTCATTTATCTGTGTACCGGCTACTACGACTACGAGAGCGGTTACACGCCTGAATGGAAGGGATTCGAGAAGTTCCAAGGGGCAGTTATTCATCCCCAGAAATGGCCGGAGAATCTTGACTATACCGGAAAGAAGGTCGTTGTCATTGGAAGTGGCGCGACAGCAGTCACACTCGTGCCATCAATGTCTACAAAAGCAGCACATGTGACGATGCTACAGCGTTCGCCGAGTTATGTCGCAAGCTTACCGAGCAAGGATAAGATTGCTGACTGGCTGCGCGGACATCTGCCTGGCAGGCTTGCCTACCAGATCACTCGTTGGAAGAACGTGATGGTCGCGATGACGTTGTACAGCGTCGCCCGCCGCAAGCCGGAGTTTTTCAAGGGCCTGCTTCGCAAAGCCGCTCGCCGCAGGCTCGGTCCAGACTACGACCTCAGTCACTTCACTCCCTCGTATGAGCCGTGGGACCAGCGCCTTTGCCTCATCCCCGATGGCGATCTCTTCAAGGCGATCAAGTCCGGAAAGGCCTCGATGGCCACCGATCACATCGACGAGTTCACGGCTACCGGAATCAGGCTGCAGTCGGGGAAACATCTCAACGCTGATATCATCGTCACGGCGACGGGGTTGAACGTGAAAATCATGAACGGTCTCGACCTCTTCGTCGATGGTGATCGCGTGGACCTCTCGAAGACTATGACATACAAAGGGATGATGTACAGTGACGTCCCCAACCTTGCTTCCGCACTCGGCTACACCAATGCCTCGTGGACCTTGAAGTGTGATCTCACTGCTGAATTCGTGTGCAGGCTCGTCAACCACATGGACACGCGTGGTTACACACACTGCACGCCTCGCAGAACGGACCCGTCAGTGACAGAGGAGCCGGCGTTGAACTTCACCTCGGGTTATGTGTTGCGCGCTCTGCCTTCGCTGCCGCGACAGGGTTCCAGAAAGCCGTGGAAGCTCAACCAGAACTACGCGCGCGACATGATGAGCCTCAGGTACAGCGAAATCGAAGACGGCACTCTCGAGTTCACGAGGTCAGCTGCAGCTTCCGCTCCCCGTGTCTGAAAACGCTCCGGGAACCGAAGGAACGAAATTCCAGGTGTATCGTTCTTCGCCGAGGGTGAGGCGAAGCACTCCGTAACCGGTGTCGAAGCGTTTGGCGGAGTTTGGCCTGAAGAAGAGCGCGGGGAAGAGCGACGCGCCGCCGTTGCCGACAACGAATTCGCGAATGCCGCGCGCGTTCGCTGTGCCATCCACGGTTTGTGGGTCGAAGCGCTCGTAGTGATGATCGTGCCCGGCAAGGACGATCTCAGCGCCGGCTTCCTCGAGCGCGCGCCAGAGTGGCGCGACAGACGGATTGTTTCCGTGAAACCCTGAGCTGAATAGCGGGTGATGCCAGTAAGCGAGCGTGCATCTCGCCGGGTTCGACGCGAGATCTTGTCTCAGCCACGTTTCCTGGGGCGAACCTGCTGACATGGCGATGTTGCTGTTGAGCGAGACGACATGCCAGGTGCCAACGTTGAAGGAGTAGTAACCTCGCCCGGCGGGGCCGGCGTTGCTGCCGAAGTATTCATAGTATGGGGCGGCACCAGCGGTTTCGTATTCGTGGTTTCCGGGCGCGGGCCGAGTTCTTTCCTTGTGTCGGCCCCACGATGGCTGGTAGCAATCGGCGAATTCCTTTGTGGTCCCGGATTCGTAGGCGATGTCGCCAGCCATGAGGATCAGACCAGGCAGCGTGTCGACGATCGCACTGGTCGATTCATCTCCTTGCGAAGCGCAGCTGGCGACATCCGCGACAGCCGTAACGTAGGCGACCTCGCCCGGTGACTGATCGACGGGGTCATTGGTGCTGGGCTCCGAGCATCCACATAGGAGGAGAAAGCCGATCGTTGCGGCGAGATTGGAGATGCGGAACATGCGTGATGGTTACGCAGAAACTGGACCCCGTAGGATGTCAAAATCGGAACTACACGGGGAAAGGAGGTTTTGAAGTGCCAGGAGTTATTGAAGGGGATGCTGGTTTATCACGCGATGGCTCGGGATCTCACGCTCCCTTTGTTTTGGGTTAAGATCGGTCCACCGGCAGACCTGCATGCCCGCGATTCGTCATGCTTTGCCGTAGTACGTAGTTCCCCAAAAAAAGAACCGCGATTCCTGACTCGGGCGACATAACATGCCGTTCCAGCATCCCCTTCAATAACTCCTGGCACTTCAAAAACTCCTTTCCCCGTGTAGTTCCGACCCCCGTCCGTGAACAGGATTGTTCGAACTACTGGCGGCTTCATTTCCCCGCCCGAATATTGGCTCATGCCTACGGATAGTCTGGTCTTCAACAGCGATATCGCCCGTGCCGGAAGATTCATCTGCCGACCCGACGATACTCGCTTCCGTGATACCGGGCCCACCGACAATTATCTCGTCGCGTTTCCGCGAACGTCGGTTTATATCCGACATGCCGGCTCGCGGGAGTTCGTTGCTGACCCCACGATCTCGACCATATACAATCCGGCCAGGAATACACCCGCGGTGCGCTCCATCGCGAAGGAGATTGGTCAGACTGGTTCGGCGTATCGGGCGACATCGCGCTTGAGATTGCGGGCGCGCTGGATCCACACGCCTACGATCGGCCCGAGCGCCCGTTCGAGCCGCAGTTTGCGCCAGTAGACGCAAAGTTGTATCTGGCCCAGCGCACGTTTCTCTCGAGACTCAAGCGCGGTACGATGGACAACCTCGAGGCTGAGGAAACGATCATCAGCCTTGTCTCGCAGGTTATTGCGAGGGCCACCGCGGGAAGGGCCATGCCTCATCCGAGATCGAATGATGCCCACCGCGATCTCGGTCAACGTGCGCGTGCTATGGTTCTCGAATCGTTTGACGAGCATCTCAGCGTCGCCGCCCTCGCCGGAAAACTTGGTGCCTCGGCATTTCACCTGTGCCGCGTATTTCGCGAACAGACCGGGATGACCCTTCACGGATTCAGGCTCGACGTTCGCGTCCGCAGCGTGTTGGAGAGGCTCGAAGATCCGCGCGCCGACCTCTCGAGAATCGCTGCCGACTTCGGCTTTGCAAGTCACAGCCATTTTTCGACGATGCTGCGCCGCAGGTTCGGCTACACTCCCCGAGCGGTGCGCAACTCGCTCACCAGCTGACTGAACGGGCCGGTCTGAAACTATCGGTGGTCCCGTGGCGTCAAATCTGTCATGAGCACCGCGGCCTCCTTCGCAGTTCCCGCATCCACCCGCTTTCGCAAACACGAGCACGACAGCTCGCACGTCTGTGTCGTACTTGCCGGTGGCTTTAGCGAGCGCGAAGCAACCGGCTGGCGTGATGTGGGGGCCGGCACGGTTCGAGTATCGGGGGCCGCTCGCCATGACATCGATTTCAGCACTGCAGGCGCAACCTGTCTGGTCCTGGACGTCGATGCCAAGGCGACCGCAGCATTGAGATCGCCAAGATTCATCGATCGGGACCCGCAACTTATGGCGATCGCAGGCAGGCTCGATCGATATTCGAAACGAACAGACCCATTGGGCCGGGTTAGAACTGCTGACCTCACAACCGAGCTGGTCGCACAGATCGATCGCCGGCTGCGCGGGAAAGCGGGCCCGCCACCGCCGTGGCTTGGAAAAGTTCGCGATCTGGTGAACGACACACGAGGTGAAGTATCAGTCGAGGATCTCGCACGTGAAGCAGGAGTTCATCGCGTGCATGTCGCGAGAACTTTTCGCGATCACTACGGCATCCCGGTCAGCACGTATGCGAGGCGGGTTCGCATCGAGAGCGCGATCGCTCTGCTCGCGAGCAGTACGATGACGCTTTCACAGCTTGCGTTCGACTCGGGGTTCGCGGACCAGAGCCACCTTACGCGCGAGATGCGTGCAGCAATCGGCGAAACTCCAGGAGCGCTTCGGGCGAGGTTACATCCGTTCAAGACCTGACACGGCCCCGATCATAACTTGCCGCGCATGAAATATCTTGCACTTGCGATCGCAGTCCTCGGCGCGACGCAGACTCTCGAGGCACAGGGCACGGACATCGCTGCATGGCGCCAGGATCTTCGCGTCATCGCCGAACAGGTTCCGGCACGTCATCCGAATGCATTCTACCGGTTGTCCAGGGCCAGTTGGGATTCGGCCGTATCCTCGCTCAATGAGAGACTTCCGGGATTGACCCGCAATCAGGCAGTTGTCGGCTTCATGCACCTCGTTGCAATGGTGAACGATGGACACACGGCGATCAGTCCGATGTTCGATCCCGCCCTTGGACTCAACTATTACCCGATCGAGCTGCACCTCTTCGACGATGGGCTTTTCGTCAAGTCGGCTGCTCCCGCGTACGCTTCGATCGTTGGTGCAAAGGTGGTGAGTATCGGAACTGCGACCGCAGAAGAGGCAATCAAACGGGTCGGTACTATAGTGAGCCACGAAAATGACTGGTTCGTACGCGGCTTGGGGCCGGGTTATCTCTCCTTCGCCGAAATTCTCGACGGCCTTGGGATCGCCGATGTGAAGCAACCACTCTCATTGGTTGTGGAGCGAAGCGGACGTAGGGAAACCGCGACCATCATGATCGCCGGCAAGTACGTACCATCGGGTCACAATCGCCTCGCCGGGGTTCAAAAAACTGATTGGGTTGACATGCGCCCAGGGTCCTCGACTCCGCTGTGGGCGAAAAATCCGGGAATGCCTTACTGGTCGGAATACGTAAGATCGGACAGCACGCTCTACGTATCGTACAGGGGCGTGATCAACATGCCGCGTCCCACCAATCAGCAGTTCTGGCAGAGCGTCTTTGCCACGGCCGATTCGCTAACGGTGAACCGGTTTGTAATAGATCTGCGCGAGAATTCGGGCGGTAACAGTTTCTACAATCGCCAGGTAGTGCGCGGGATTATCGCCCGCCCCAGGCTCGACCAGCGCGGCAAGTTGTTCGTGCTCACAAGCGGAAAAACGTTTTCCGCTGCGATGAATCTCGTGCTCGATCTCGAGGCATGGACGAACGCAACGATCGTCGGTGAGCCCACCGGCAATGCTACAGTATTTTTCGGCGACCATGATGAGGTTCGCCTTCCAGTAAGCGGCATCGCCGTAAATGTGTCAACGCTTCCCTGGTATCCCGGAGACCCGCGCGACAAGCGGTCGTTCGTCGCGCCGAGAGTCTACGCGCCAATGACGTCCGCTCAGTACCGCGCGGGAGTCGATCCCGCGATCAACGCCATACTCGCCCGAGGCACCGCTCCAGCTTTGGGTGCGCAAGTGGAGCGACTGGTACTCGCCGGCGATACGCTTGCAGCAGGAAGGCTCATCATTGCCGAAGCAGCGAAGCCCGAAAATCGCTTCGCCACCCCTGAGGCCGAGATCAACACGCTTGGCTACAGACTCCTCAACTCCAATCGAGACGCCGCGATTGTTGTGTTCCAGCTCAACACTCGCGCCTTCCCGCAATCCGGCAACACATGGGACAGCCTCGGCGAAGCCCTTGCTGCTTCAGGCCAGCGTGATGCAGCAATCGCTGCTTACAGGAAAGCGCTGGAGGTGTCGCCCGGATTACCGTCGGCCGTCAGTGCACTCCAGCGACTTCATTGACCAGGCCGATCGCGGTACGTAGCAAGCGCGCCTGACGCGCCAAACAAGGTGAGCGTCGAATCCTCGACGGCGTACTTCACGACTTTCGAAAGAGTCGAGAGGTACGCCTGCTCCACGTCCATTCCCTGAGCGCAGGCCATCTTCGTCGCCCCTACTGGCCCGAAAGTAATGCTGTCACGTCTTACGGTGTACGAGCCGGTGTAGCGGTTGCACCCCGCAAACCCAGCCGCGACGGCATTCGGTGAAATATCGATTCGAAGAGTTACTGCACGATTGCCAGCACCCAGGGGGTTGGCGCGCTCGCCCAGCGAAACGAGAACCCAGTCGGTTGCAATGAGCGTCGTGCCAGGATCGGGGATCGAGATCGTCGCGATCGGTTCCGCAGATGAAGGGGCAATCGTCCCGGGCGCTATCGTACCCGGCGCAACCTGCCCAACAGGAGTCGGAACATGCGTTGAGTCACTGGCCGACGCGACCGCCGGCTGTTCAGACTGACGCGGCGCGGGACTGCACGCAGTGGACAAAACTGCCAGAGTCAGAAGAAATATCGGGTGAAGCTTCATGTGCGCTCCGGGTGACTTCGAGTCGATTTCACGTTGCAGCTTCCGTCTGGGGCTCGCCCGCATCTCTCGCAAGACAATATGTGAAGTAGTCGGTTCCAAGCGGCTTCCCGCCAACGAGCCTGATCTGCGATGCGGCCTGCCCGCGGTGATAAGTGGCGTGATTCACCACGTGAACCATCGTGTCGCGCAGCGGCTGAACAGCTTCGATTCCATTTCTCGTCCTTATCGCTACGAGCTCGGAGAGGTCCTCCGGGGCAAGATCGTTGACGAATGCAAACTGTCGCCGCCAGAATGAATGCCAGATAGTGCGAAGCGAGCTCGCCTCGAGACATCCGCTGTATTCGGGCGGCTCGCCAAGGGAATGACCTTCCCAGCGCGAGAGCCAGACGACTTCGACCGCGAGGAGATGTTCGACGGTTGCCCTTATCGATGGGAAACTCCCGCCGACCGCGCGATTGTAACTCTCCGCCCCAACTTCCTGCGCGGACTGGAGTATCCGCTCGTGCGCCCAGCGATTGTACTCGTAAAGATCCAGCATCTCGGGAATCGTCATGATTTCGTTACGGGCTGGCTGTTGAATCTTCTATTCCAGACGGAAATCTAGCCGAGATGCCCGTTGCAGGATTGGGACGTACATCATAGGCTCATTGCAATGTCACAGACGCAGCTCGCTGACTATTACGAGATTCTTCAAGTGTCGCCGCGCGCCGATCGCGAAACGATCGAGCGTGTGTTCAGGCATCTTGCGAATCGTTATCACCCGGATAACCGTGAGAGCGGAGATTCCGACAAGTTCTCGCAGCTCGTCGAAGCGCATACCGTTCTCTCGGATCCCGAACAGCGCGCGACGTACGATGTGAGTTACGAGCGCGTGCGCGAAGCCCGCTGGAAACTTTTTGATCAGGGGACTGCATCGAGCGAGATCATCTCTGACAATCGCATCCGGCTTGCGATCCTGTCGTTGCTGTACGTCGCCCGACGCAACGACGTGACAGAACCCGGGGTTGGCGTCATGGAGTTGGAGCGCGTGCTCTCCGTTCCTGACGGGGTCATTCAGTTCCAGACCTGGTATCTGCGCGAGAACAACTGGATCGAGCGGCTCTCGACGGGAATGTGGGCGATCACTGCGTTAGGAGTCGATAAACTGTTCGAGTTGGGGGGCCCTGGAAAGGCTGGGCCTTTCCTTTTGCAGGAGGGCGAGGCTCAGGTTTAGCGTTGCGCCCTAAACTTGAAACTGACAGACAGACTCGCAACTGGTAGGCAAACTCAACGCTCAGGACTTTGTCTCGCAACTCGGAACTGGTCTGCCAGGATTTGGTTCTGGCAGACGAGCTGCCAGTTGCGAGATCAAGTTTTGAGTGTTGAGTTTGCCCGCCAGTTGTCAGTTTGCCTGCCAGTTCCGAGTTTCCCTACCCGGTTTCGAGTCGCGTCAGTTCTGCCAGCTAACCTTCCACCGGGGCAATTTCCTCTTTCTTCTCCCTCGCGGAACTGTCGCTCATCAGCTTCGCCAGCCACAGAGACTCAGAGAAGCTCTCGAAGAAAAATTTGACGCCGATCGTCAAAGGCACCGCGACCAGCGCACCCATCGGGCCCAGCAACCAACCCCAGAACAACAGCGAGATCACCACGACAAGGGGTGACAGGTCAACGCTCGCGCCGACGAAGCGCGGCTTCACCACGTTGTCGACGATAAAGTTGATCACCGTGTAAGCGACCGCGACCACGACTGCCCGCCCGAAACCGTATTCGATCAGCGCCATCACCGCAGGCGGAACCAGTGCGATCATGAAGCCGATATTCGGGACGAAGCTCAGGAGAAACGACAGCACTCCCCACAGAATCGCGAAATCGACTCCGACCATCAGCAGCACGATCGTGTTGATCACCGCAGCGATGAGTCCAAACACGGCGTTGATTCCGACATAGCTCCGGATGCTCTCGCCAAACCTCGTCAGGCGCGCGACAGCTGCGGAATTCGAGCCGAGCGCGGCGCGAAGCTTCTGGGGAAAACGCATTGCCTCGAGCATCATGAACGCCATCAGCAGCACGAGCAGGAGTATGTTGCCCGCTGCCTGCGTAAGTCGGCGGATCGTCGCCAGCCCGTAGCCAATGATCGCACTCGGCTGCACAACATCGCTGGAGAAAATTCCGGACGTCTCGAACGGGAGGTCCGACAGTTTATCCCTCACGAGCTGCTGCAGCGCTTCGATTCGTGGCTGATACCCAGGGAGTTTCCCCTGCAGTTGAATCAACGACGCCCACACTAACCCGACAAACAGCGCCATTCCGAAAATGCCGAGGACGATTCCGGTCAGCGCTGCAACACTTGGGCGCCATCCCCGCCTGCGAAGCCATTCCGAACCGGGGCTCCACGCGAGCGTGATCATGAGAGCGATCAGGACGGGGCCGAGTATGGGGGCGGCCACGCGCATTCCAGCGAGAATTGCGATTGTGCTCGCCAGTGTGAGCAGCAACCTCGTCAGCGGGGTGATCGATTCCCGAGTCGTTTCGTTCACTGTGTTTTCCTCACACGTCTCATGCGTCTGTAGATTCTCATCCCGAAACTGAACACACCGGGCTAATCTAGGTCACTGCGGCAGCGTTGCCAGAAGTGCAACGAGAATTGGAGAGCAATGAGTCCTGCGTTGGCGATGAAAGAAAAAAGCAGCAGACGGGGATTGGGTGCGATAGCGGCGATCGTGCTGATTCACCTGGCGCTCGCGGCCCTCGCGTTTCAGCCTGCTCCGCATCCGGGCGGTGACAATGCCGTGTATGTCAGCGTCGCGCGGTCGATCCTCGACGGCGAGTACCGCGACACGTTCGATCCCGCCGCGCCCCGTCACGTCGTCTATCCGCCAGGCTTTCCACTCATTACCGCCGCTGCACTTGCAATCGGTCTCGAGCCTTGGGTCGAGCTCAAGGTCGTCACGATGTTCTTCTCCGCATTGATGGTCGGTCTCGCGTGGCTTTACGCGATCAGAGATGGCCGCTGGACCGCAGTGTGGGTTGCCGGCATGCTCGCGATTAGCCCAGGGGTACTTGCTCTTAGTCACTGGGAGCTGTCTGACGTTCCGTTTACTGCAGTGACAATCGCGGCTTTGCTCGCGTGGCGTCGCGTCGTCAGCAATGAAGGTCAGCGAGCGATCGTTGTCGCCGCTGTGTTGACGCTGGCTGCATACTCGATCCGATCTGCCGGTTTGCCACTCATCGTTGCGGCGATGGCGTGGCTGATGATCAACCGACGGTGGAAGCAGGTCGCGCTGACTTTTGCAATCGTCGTGCTGCCGGGTATCGCGTGGTGGCTCTACACGAGCGGACAGAGCGGATATTTCGGACAGCTCGCAACCGCCGATGCCTACGTTGTGAGTGGAGCCAGCGTCACTGCTACGGGGTTCCTCGCCCGCATCGTAGAGAATTTCGGCCTGTATACCGGGAAATATTTCCCGGCGATGCTGACCGACGGCAGCGTTGGGTGGCGCATGGCGATCACAGTGCCCTTGCTTGCGCTTGCAGTTTACGAATGGGCAAGTCGTACTGCGTCATCCAGACGGTCGGTGCTCGAGTTGTTCATCCCGCTTTATATCGGAATGATTCTGCTCTGGCTCCCCCAGTTTTCAGGCGAGCGTCTGTTGCTTCCGATTTACCCGTTCATCCTTCTTTACGCTGCCCTTGGCGCACAACGTTTCGCGGAGCGAATACCTGGCGCGGGTAGAGTTGCGATTGCAGTTGCCGCATTGATCATTGCAGGCTCGACAATATCAACGTCGGCTGCCGCCGCTCAACTCGGCATCGCCTGCACCGGACGCTATCGCGAGGGTGACACGTATCCGTGCGTGACCGTGGGCTGGAACGATTTCTACATGATGTCGAAGCTCAGCGGCACGATGCTTCCCGACAGGTCGATCGTGATGTCGCGGAAGCCGGCAGTGCTCTTTGCATTTTCGGGAAACCCGGGGCGACTCTATCCGTTCGATCGCGATCCACAAACACTCGTCGATTCAGCGCGCGTGATCGGCGCGCGGTATGTACTGCTCGACTACGTGGATCATGTAGGCCCGGGCTACGTGGTTCCGGCCATACTCCGCCGCTCCAAAGCTTTTTGCGTCATGCATACTCTTGGGCCCAATCGGGCAACACTTTTCGGAATCGTCGCGGGCGCCGAATCAATTCCTGATGACCGCGCTGACCCGGGCAAGGCTGACGTCGAAGCTCCATTCAAGAGATGTGGCAATGAATTTTTCAGGGACTCAATCCCACCACCCCTGTAGAAACCATTCCCCACTCCCTGCCTCGCGGTAAATCCACACCAGCGTCCCATCTTCGGTCACGCAGCGAAAATATTCTCTCGCAAACGGCTTCTCCCATTGTTCGCCAGAGACTCGATCCGGGCCGGCTGCGGTCTCGATCAGAATCCATGCATCACTCTCCCGATATCTGACCGGCAGATCATGATCACGCCGCCGCACAGTCTTCACAATAATTCGACGAGGCTCGGCAAAAAGCTGGAGGGTGAGCTGCGGGTCAGCGCGTGTTTCCTTCACCATGTGCGCACGCGCTGCATGCGCTGGCTCCTGTATCTGCCAGGTCGTTCGCTTCTCGAGTAGAGGATGAGCGTTGTTGGAGGGAACGACGATCACAGCGCCCTGATCGTCGAGAAGCTGCGCAACTGTTTCCTCAGTCGCGCGCGCAGTCGCGAAACCGCGATCGAAGATGTCACCCTGACGCTCGACCTCACCGGTAACGGACTCGACCCGTAGTGCAATTCCCGTTACGCCATCGGCGAGCTCGATGCGATCGAGATGAGTTCGAATGAGCCGCATCCACGCTTTCCTGCTCGACGTAGATCGCGACGGCCTCACCAGATGTTCGTATGAAGTGCGATTGGCGAGCGAAAAGACGAGAGTCATCTCGCGCGCGCAAAGACCGTGTGACTCGAGTGCCGTCGACACGTTGTCAACGAGTCCGTTGATGACGAACACGAGTCGCTCCGGATTCCTGAGCGTATAGTCGACCCAGTCCATCGACGCCTGCGGCCGGCTCCTCGGCATCGGCGCGAAGATCAGCCGGTTGTCATCAGCCCGCGCCAGCCGCCACAGATGAACCCCCTCGGCCCCGAAACGGACCTCTACAGATTCCTGCTCGAGCACCGCGAGATCACCACAGGTCTCGATTCCGACCCCATCGAAGAGGTTCATCAGCGGGGGCGAAGGCTTCAGAACAGCGATGGCATGCGTGGAGAGGAATCTTTTCTCATCTCCTTCGGCGACGAACGTGAACTGCTCGGAGAGATTTTCACTTGCGGCAATTTCTGAGCAAATTGGAATGTGCGAAACTCCAAGTGACGTATTCATGGCTCTGGACTGTTCTAGTTCTGTTCTTATTTTCTGACACAATGAGTTAATCTGCAGGCTTTTCCCATCTGCCCAGATCTGCCCGCGTCCTGCATCCAGGGTGATTCGCGGGGCTGCCCGGAGCACTGACATAGCCAGATGCTCAAGGGTACTCGGGCCCCAATCCGGGGAGTGGATGCAGATGAACATTCAGGCTGAGCTGATTGCGGCCTGCGGACGCATTGCGGACTGCGGACGCATTGCGGACTGCGGTATACGGACTGAGCTGATTGCGGACTGCGGACGTATTGCGGAATGCGGTATACGGACTGTTGCGGTTTCAGTCCGCTTTGCGCATTCCGTAGTGCGTCCGCAGGCCGCCATCAGCTCAGTCCTTTTCCGCAGTCCGCAATACGTCCGCAGTCCGCAATCCTCTGCGATCCGGCAGTCCCCCTTCGAGAGATGACCTTACGTCATGCTGGATGATCGGCACACGGAACTCCGTCTTACGGTTCCATCCGAGCGATTGTGCGCGGACCGACACGCTGGCAGAGCATGCCTCAGCAGGATCTCCGAACGGGGAGCGCCGCCACACGTAACTGCGCGGCATTATCCGGGAGACCATCCTCACGCTTGCCATCGATGTGTGGGTGGTCAGAGCGACGAACGCCGCCCCGCCTTCGCGCGCGGATCGGGAGAGCCTCACCATCTCTGTTCCCGCCGGCTCGGAGCCGGTAAGCACTATCAACGCAAATCCCCCGCATCTCATCAGCTCCTCGGCAGCACGCAGGGAATCGCGCCGGTTGGCCGGCCGGACGAGCACGGGGCCTTCGTCCCAGAACTGGCCGGTGATCGTCCCAAGTCCGTCGATCCATGCTGAGCGCTCGCCGGTGGATGCGACGGTGAGGCATGCCGCTCGAAGAATCGCTGTCGCCCCTCCTTGGGGCATCCAGACAGTCAGGCGTCCGCGGGGCAGGCCGCCATTTGGAAGAATGCCATCTAGGAGCTGGATGCCTGTCGCGACTGGCTCTGCCGTGCGATGCGTGACTGGCGTCGCATCGGGGAATCGCTGCTCGAGTAGCGACCTGAGATCGGGGAGAGCGGAGGAGGCAGACATTGGGGCCTCCCTTCAGTGTATCCCGAACAAACCCCGAACACAAGGGCATGATCACGGGCCCCCCTGGAGAGGATTTTCCGATTTTTTATGGGCCCGGCCTTGCACTATGGGCGTCTGATTTCGTCTCGATCTCACGGAGCCCGCATGATCCGCCCGCTTGTCCTCACTCTCGCCTTCACGCTCGCCGGCTGTACGACAAGGGATGTCCCGCCACCCGCTGATACGGGCGTGTCACAGGTGAATGACACTGGCGCAGTTCCCATAGACTCCGCGCCATCTGCGCCAACCGACACGGCAATGCCTGATTCAGGATCCGGCACTCCCCCAATCGAATGGACCGTAAACGCGCGAGGAATAGGGCCGATCACAGCTGGGATGACAGTCGCCCAGGCGGGCGTGGCTGCAGGGAATCCGCTGGTCGTGCCTGCGAATGCTGAGGAATGCTACTTCGCGCGTATCAAAAACGCGCCGGCTGACCTCATGATGATGGTCGAGAAGGGAAAAATTTCTCGAGTTGACGTAACCAGAGCGCTGACAATCGCGACGACGACCGGCGCGAAAATCGGCGACACTGAAGATCGCATCAAGTCACTCTACCCGAATCAAGTCGCAGTGCAGCCCCACAAATACACCGATGGTCGTTATCTGGTAGTCACGCCCGTTGCTGCAGCTGACAAGAACTACCGAATCATCTTCGAGACAGACGGCCAGAAAGTGCTGCGCTATCGATCAGGGCTCATGCCGGCGGTCGAATATGTCGAGGGATGTTCCTGAGCCATCAAGACACGCTATCCGTGCCATACCTTCCCCGCGACGAGCACGAGGAAAACAGCAAACCCTCGGCGCAGCTGCACAGGCGATAACTGCTGCGCCAGCTTTGCGCCGACCCATACCCCGAAAACCAGGCCAAGCGCAACCCATAGTGCCGCGCTCACGTTGAGGTTGCCGCGTTTGTAATACTCGAATGCGCCGAGTATGCCGACGGGCAGAAGGAGCGCGGCGAGTGAGGTTCCTGTCGCCGCAATCGGCGGAAGCTTCGCGAAAAACATGAGCGCGGGGACGATCACGACTCCCCCGCCAATACCAAAGAGTCCTGACAGTACTCCCGCCAGCAATCCGATGACGATAAAGATGAAAGCCATTCACTTCTCCGTGATTGTGGCGGGGTGTGACGACGACAGCAATATTTCCAAAGGAGGCTCACTTCGCGAGGTACAGACCAAAATGAGCAACGACCCAGCCCCATTCCGCGGCCTCAGAACAGTTATCTACGGCGTATCCGATATCACTCGCGCGAAAGAATGGTACGCGCGGGCATTCGGTACTGAGCCCTACTTCGATGAGCCATTCTATGTTGGCTTCAACATCGGCGGATTCGAGTTGGGCCTGGACCCGAACAGTCCGAGCGGACCGGGTGGCACCACTGCCTACTGGGGGGTAGCAAGCTGCAGCGATGCGGTTGCGTTCATGACCGCGAACGGTGGCACTGTCGCGACCGATACGAAGGATGTCGGTGATGGGATCAAGGTCGCTTCGGTCATGGATCCGTTCGGCAATCGAATCGGGATCATCGAGAATCCTCACTTCGACACTGCAGCGATAAGTTGACCGCGCCGCGCAATGGTACCGTGTCCGCCACGGGTTCCGGCGGGCTCGGCTGGAGAATGATCGCCTACGTCCTGGCGGCGACACACGTAGCGTACGTGTTCTTCGTCCTGTTCGGCGGGCTTCTGATTCTAGTCTGGCCACGTGTGCTTCCCTTTCACATCGCCTCGGTCATCTGGGCCGGCGCGACGATGATCGGCGACCTCGGCTGCCCGATCACGACGTGGGAAAAATCCGCCCTGCGTCGAGGGGGTCGGGAGCCGTACCCTGAGGGTTTTCTTCAGCACCATGTGCTCCGCACCCGCTTCGATGACGGAAACGCGCGGCGTAATCACATGATTCTTGGCGCGATCGCGATCGCGTTGAATCTCGCGGTATACGTGGCGGTTGTCTAAGCGTAGTTCCCTCTGCGCCTTCAGTTCCAGACTCGTGCCTGTCGACTGCGAGGACTGAGGCCTGAAGCCTATGCTGTTTTTCAGTTTGCGGTTCTGACTCGAGCCTGAGGACTGAGGACTGAGGACTGCTCAGTCTCGAGTCGACAGCCCTCAGGCAGCAGTCTGAACAACAAACCGAAAAACAGCATAGGCTTCAGACCTCAGTCCTCGCAGTCGACAGGCACGCGTCAGAAGCGGAAGTGCCCAGCATCAGGGGCCCCCTTCCCAACCGATTCACCGCTCGTCATAATCCGAATAACTAGTTAACGAGCCGCCGCGAGTCGTGCACCCGGCAGGCACGAACCCTCTCGCGGAGCATGACCTCATATGCGCGAGTACAAGAGCGAAGACATTCGCAACATCGCTGTCGTTGGCCACGGAGCGAGCGGCAAGACCACACTGGTCGATGCGCTCGCTTTTGTTTCCGGATCATCCAAACGCCATGGCAACGTAAAAGACGGAACCGCGCTGACTGACTTCGACCCCGAAGAAACTCAGCGCGGTTTTTCCATAAGTCTTGCGTGCGCGCATGCGGAATGGATGAACACCAAGATCAATCTCCTCGATACACCGGGATACTCGGACTTCCAGGGCGAGGCGATCGCGGGACTGCACGCTGCCGACGGAGCGCTCGTCGTCGTAAGCGGCACGGCCGGTGTCGAGGTCGGAACCAAGCGGATGTTCGACGAGGCGACCGAGCGGAAGGATCCCGTTCTCTTTGTCGTATCGATGATGGACAAGGAGCATGCGTCATTCGAGGGCGTTTACGAAGCGATCAAGCAGCAGCTTACGCCGCGCGTGATTCCGGTCGAAGTGCCCATCGGCGAGGGAGCCGATTTCCACGGCATCCTCAACCTTTTCGACAAGAAGGCGCACGTCTTCAAGCGCGGAACAAGAAGCGGCGAATATGAGGAGACAGATATCCCCGCTGAGAATCAGGCGCTCTTCGACAAATACTACGAGATGCTCATCGAGGGAATCGCGGCCACCGACGATGTACTGCTCGAGAAGTATCTCGGAGGCGAGGCAATCGACCGGGGCGACGCGCTCAACGCGATGAAAGAAGCAATGAAACGGCAGGAGCTCTTCCCGCTTTTCTGCTGCTCGTCAGATCTCACATACGGCACGCAGGCATTGCTCACGAAACTCGTAGAGCTGATGCCTTCGGCGTGGGAAATGGAAGAGCTGCACGCGTTCACGGGATCGGAAGGCGACGAGCTCGTAGAGATTCACGCGACTGATGATGGCCCGTTCACTGCGCTCGTGTTCAAGTCGCACTCCGAGCCTCACGTCGGCGACGTGACATTTTTCCGCACGTTCTCGGGAAAACTCACGAATGGCCAGGAGGTGTACAACGCAACGCGGGGTCACGGCGAAAAACTATCACACCTCGCGATACCACAAGGAAAGGACCGCATCGAAGTGCCGATGCTGCATCCGGGAGACATCGGCTGCGTCGCGAAGCTGAAGAACACTCACACGAACGACACACTTTCGACACGCGAACACCCGGTGCGATTCCCGGAGGTAAAGTTCCCCGAGCCACTCGTTGTATATGCGGTTCACGCAACGGCGCGGGGCGAAGAAGAAAAACTTCAGCAGGGCCTGCATCGGCTGCATGACGAAGACGCATGCTTCCAGACTCACTACAACGCTGAAACGCACGAGACTATCGTCGCGGGACTTGGTGAGCGTCACCTCGATATCGTGATGTCACGTCTCAAGCGGAACTACGGAGTCGGTGGCGAGCTCAGGAAACCGCAGATTGCGTATCGCGAGACGATTACCGCGAAAGCAGAAGGCCAGGGCCGACACAAGAAACAGAGCGGTGGCAAAGGACAATTCGGCGATTGCTGGATTCGCATGTCGCCAACTGCTCGCGGGGCCGGATACAGCTTCGTGAACGAGGTCGTCGGCGGATCCATTCCGTCGAAATTCATTCCTGCCGTTGACCGCGGAGTCCAGGAAGCCTCGGCGCGCGGCATCATCGCTGGCTACCCGATGGTCGACTTCGAAGTCGAAGTCTTCGACGGGTCATACCACTCGGTCGACTCGAACGAAATGTCGTTCAAGCTCGCCGGGATTCTCGCGTTCAAGACCGTGGCGCAAAAATGCCGGCCGATTCTTCTCGAGCCCCTCGACGAAATTGAAGTGACGACCCCTGACCTGTACCTCGGCGACGTGCTTGGCGACATTTCCGCGCGCCGCGGGCACATACTGGGGACCGACACTGCATCAGGTGGAAAGTCGCGGGTGAAGGCGGTGGTGCCTCAGGGCGAGATGCACCTTTATGCAACTGACCTGTTCTCCAAAACGCACGGACACGGTACGTTCGTCCAGCGGTTCCGGGGTTATGAGCAGATGCCGGCAGAGGCAACGCACAAGGTGATCACGGAATCGCGGGGAATGAAAGAAGCAGTAGGGGAGTGACTGCGGACGTATTGCGGATTTCGGATCGCGTACTGACTGCATACTCCCGCCTGTAACAAAATGCGAATAGCGAATAGCTAACGCGAGTAGCGCGAAGCGAGCAGCAAACAGCGAGCACGACCACAACTACTTTTTAGGAGTCTCAAAAAATGCGGGCAGTCGTCGGAATCTTAGCGATGATGGTGCTGTTACCAACTGCAGAAGCGCAGACAACAACAACAACGACGCCCGCCGCTCCGGTTTCATATGCAACGCCTGAGCGTCAAATTGCGGCGGCGGTGAGCCCTCTCCCTGCGAATCTGCAGAAGGAAGCCAAGGTCGTCGGTTATGACGAGACCGGCAAGCTCACAACTCTTCGGCCCGGCACGAACGAAATGATCTGCATCGCCGACAATCCGGCGAATCCCCGTTTCCACGTTTCGTGCTACCACAAGTCGCTCGACCAGTTCATGTCCCGCGGCCGCGCGCTGCGCGCGCAGAAGATGCCCGAAGACCAGATCGACAGTTTGCGTGCGCGAGAAGTCCGGGCAAAGAAGCTCGTGATGCCATCGCGGCCCGCCGCGCTCTATCAGTACTTCGCGGCGCGCGACAGCGTTGATGCAGGCACCGGTGCGGTGAAGGGCGCGCAGTATCTCTACGTGGTCTACACCCCGTACGCGACGTATAAGACAACGGGAATCAGCGAAGCACCGGTTTCCGGCGGACCGTGGATAATGTTTCCGGGGACCGCCTTCGCGCATCTGATGATCGCGCCGCAGAAGCCCGCGACCGTCGAGCTCAAGTGACGTCCGGGTCCTGATGGCGGAGACCGACGGACTCTACGTCATTCGCACGTTCACAAACGACATTGCCGCGCGAATCGCCGAAGCGGCGCTCGAGGCGCATGGCATCGAGTCAATCGTCGTAAGCGATAACGCGTTCGGAATGATTCCCGCACTGAACACCCTGCATCCAGTCCGGCTGATGGTGCGCGAGGCCGATGTCGAATCGGCTCTCGCGTTACTCGAAGACTAGCGGACCGTCAGCCGGCTGAAGTTGTCAGCGAGCTCATTGGCTCGCCGATCAGCAAATCCACCAAGGCACCGGACGCGCGGACGCGCCCAGCGAGGGCCTTCTTTTCCGCGCCCCTGCCGTCTGCACTGGGTGTCGCGACGAACGAGCCATGCGCGTTGCGCGACACGCAGACGCTGAACCGACGCAGGATCCCTCGCTCCGCCGGGGACACCCTCGAGCCTGCGCATCTCGGTGATCAGCGCCCGGTAAATCCGGTTCATCCGTGCATCGGCAGCCGGAAGCAGCGTGCGAAGGCACTCGCTCTGGTTGTCGAGTGTCGCGGAGTTACAGGCCCTGGTTCCTGAGAGTCTTGGCGCGGGAGCGGCCTGCGGTGCGGTGCGCGGCGCAGCCTTCGTCGCTGCCGGACGAGCGGGAGCAGGAGCAGGAGCCGGAACTGGAGCAGGAGTGGGCGTAGCGCGGGCCGGCGCCGGAGCAGGCGCCGGAGCACGCACTGGCGCTGGCGCTGGTGCCGGTGGCCGCGTAGCGACTACTGCACCCGGCTCCGGATCCGCAATTTCCGTAATGGCAGTATCCATGGGAAACTCATCGACTTCCGTCGAGGGTCGATAGGCACCAATTGAATCGACGAGCAGCGTATCACGATTCGCGAGGGCGAGGTCCGCTGCCAGTGCGGAGTCAGCGGCGAATTCATCCGCGGTACGCGACGGGCTACCGCCGTCACACGCGGCGAGGAACGCGAGTGAAACCACGAGGAGCTGTCTATTCGGGATTTTCATTGTGTGCTCATATATCTTTGCGTGCGGTTGAAACCCTGACTGAAACTGAATGATACATCTGAAAGGAATTCTCGTACCACTCGCCAGCCTGTTGCTCGGCTGCGCCCCGGCACCTCCGCCCGAGCCACCCATCGTTCCGAGCGATCGGGGGGAAACTACGGTCTACATAGTTCGTCACGCTGAAAAAGCGACCGAAAACCCATCCGACCCGGAGCTCAGCGGGAGCGGATTTGCACGCGCGGACTCGTTGGCCACGCAGCTTCGAGAAGCAGGGATCAACGTGATCATCACGACCCAGCTGAAGCGAACCGTGCTCACCGCGCGTCCACTCGCCAGGTTGCGCGGCATTACGCCGGAAGTTGTCCCGACCTCCGCGCCTGCCCATGTTGACAGTGTAGTAGCGGCAGTGAACCGCCATCCCGGAGCGACAATCCTCGTAGTCGGTCACAGCAACACCGTCGGGCACATTGCGCGGAAGCTCGGCGGCGACGCGATTGGTGACCTTTGCGATCACGAGTACTCGAACCTGATCATCATGAGCATCCCTCGCGGGAAGCCCACCAACATGCTCGTAGAGAAATACGGCCCCCCGAATCCTCCTTCAAAGGATTCCTGCGTACCGATATCGCGCTAGCATCCTCTCGTCACAGCACGATGGCCGGAAGGCCAGCTACCGACGAATCAGAGCTGGCCTTCTGGAACTTCACTACTCTGCCCACTAAGCCATAGGGCAGTTCTAGAAACTCAGCTTGAGTCCTGCGCTGAGCGCAACATTGTGCGAGGTCTTCGCTTCGTAATCGATGCCCGTGGCTTCGTTGACATCGAACTTCCCGATATAGTCTTTCGCGAAAAGTCTCAGCGAGATGTTGCTCGCAATCGGCACGTCAGCGCCAAGTCCCGCGTTGACCGCGAGGTTGGTAGCCTTGTTGGAGACTCCAGCAACGTTGACGTCGTAACTCATTGCGCCTGCGCCAAGCTGCACAAACGGCGTGATCTTGCGCTCGCCTGGCATCGATGGTGCGCCGAGCTGAAATCCGGCGTCGTACATCCATACCTTTGCCTTTCCGAAATTGACGCCGCCGATGATCGGCAGCCCGAAACGGAGATCAGGCTCCGAGTACGCAACGTTTCCAACTATCGACAGAACCGCTCCGAGCGGCAGGTTAGCCTGCGCGCCGTAGACGGGTCCACTCGAGCTGCTGAGGTTGGTCCCCAACGGTCCGTCCGCGATGTCGCCGAACATCATGTAGCCTGCGTATGGCGAGATCGAGGGGCCGGGCGTCTGCGCCACTGGCGGGAGACGACGGCCTGTTCTACGCTGCGCCTCAGCCGATTGCGCGGTGATGGCGAACGCTGCGGCGATAGCTGTAAAGACAAACTTTCTATTCATTCAAGGCTCCTGTTGCCGGGGGTTGTTGGCATTACAGGAAGCAGGATGGGGTCCGGATTTTGGTATGACAGGTAAGCCGAGTGCCTGGAACGACTTAGCCCGCTATCTCATTTTCGGACGGCGCGGGTTTGTCACCTCTCATGGACGGGACAGTGTCCTCTGGGTGCACAATTGCCAGATCGCTTTTGGGCGTTCGACCATGTTCGATTGAAAGCATTTCTGGTTTGACACGGGGCCACGGGGGGACACGGGGGAAAGCGGGGGGACTCGGCCACCCCCTCTGCCTGCGTTCCGTGCTCCCGTAAGGAACGGACAGCCCCAGCACTACGAGGGCGCCGTTCCCCATGCAACGATGATGGAAAAGAAAATGGCGGACCCCCCGAAAGGAGTCCGCCATTCGTAACGAATCGTTCCCCTCAGCCAGAACCAAGGTAAGGAAGGTTCCCGGATTTCACCTGCTTCGATCCCGCGGCCGTGCCAAACGCCACGCTGAGTCCAAACGCGATCGCGGTTCCCCAGCCAACGATCGGCAGAAGCCCGACAACGAGCAGAGCAATCAGATAGGCGCCGATTCCGGCAATCACCGGAGCTACCGGCTTGTGCGCTCCCTCGACGTACCGAAGGCGGTCACGGACAAAAGTCTTGGCAGCGCTGTAACCGAACACCGCCGCGATAGTACCAATTATGAAAGCGATCATTGTAAACATGGAACCTCCGTATGGCTGACACTACGCCCTGCTGGACTGGAAGTTTCGCACCGAACGGCTAATCTCTACCTGAGAACATGCAGAAAACTTCCCTTCCCCGCATCGAGATCGACGCAGACATCAGGTCCGCGGCGACACTGCCCGCAGGAGTCTACTCCGACCCCGCGTACTACGCCCTCCAGCAGGAGCGCGTATTCGCACGGAGTTGGCAGTTCGCTGCTGATTCCGCGCGGGTAAAGGCACCTGGACACGTACTGCCATTCACGTTGCTCGAGGGTTGTCTCGACGAGCCTCTCGTTATCGCCTCTGACGAAGATGCAAACCTGCGCTGCCTCTCGAACGTGTGCACACATCGTGGCGCGCTCGTCGTCGAAGGCGAAGGGCATCTGAAAAGTCTTCGCTGCCGGTATCACGGACGCCGCTTCGGGCTCGATGGGGGCTTTGTCGGGATGCCCGAATTCGACGAGACGAAAAACTTCCCGACGGCCGCTGACTGCCTCCCGAAACTTCCCCTCGAGAAATGGGGACCGCTGCTTTTTACGTCCCTCGATCCAGCAATTCCATTCGCAGAATGGATGAAACCCATCAACGATCGTGTCACATGGATGCCACTCGATGAATTCAGGCGTGACCAGAAGACCTCGCGTGACTATCTGATCGGCGCAAACTGGGCGCTCTACTGCGACAACTACCTCGAGGAGTTCCATATCCCGTACGTACACGCGGGACTTTCCGAGCAGCTCGACTACAACTCCTACTACACCGAAACCTTTCCGCATTCTTCCCTGCAGATGGGAATCGCGAGGCCAGGCGAACCGGTGTTCGATCTGCCCGCCGACCATCCGGATCACGGCAAGCGTGTCGCCGCCTTCTACTTCTGGCTGTTCCCGAACCTCATGCTGAACTTTTACCCCTGGGGACTGTCGATGAACGTCGTCAGCCCACTCGGCCCAGCGCGCACTCGTGTATCCTTCATATCCTATGTGTGGAACGAGTCACTGCGAGAACAGGGCGTCGGCTCGAATCTGCACAAGGTCGAGATGGAAGACGAGGAAGTCGTCGAATCGGTGCAGCGCGGTGTAAGCTCGCGGCTCTATGACAGAGGCCGCTTCTCGGCCCGTCGCGAAGTAGGAACTCATCACTTTCATCACATGCTGGCGCAATTCATGAACGGATCGGAAGAATGACTAAAATGGAAAGGAAAGCGACATTCGGCGCGGGGTGCTTCTGGGGAGTCGAAGCAGCGTACAGACAAATCCCCGGCGTGCTCTCGACGAAGGTTGGATATCTGGGCGGAACGCTGGATAATCCAACCTATAAAGACGTCTGCAGCGGTCGAACCGGGCATGCCGAAGTAGTCGAGGTGGCCTACGATCCGGAGCGGCTGACCTATGGCGACCTCCTCACTGTCTTCTGGGATAACCACAATCCCACGACTCTGAATCGGCAAGGTCCCGACATCGGAACACAATACCGCTCGGCCATCTTTTATCACGATGAAGAACAGCAGCAGGCCGCGATCGCGTCGAAGGAAGAGCGGGACCGTAGCGGGAAATACAAGACTCCGATCGTTACCGAGGTCACACCGGCGAGCACGTTTTACGAGGCGGAGGATTATCACCAGCAGTACCTCGAGAAGCGCGGACTATCGTCCTGTCACATCTGATCGGCAAATAAGTCTCGCCAATCCGCGCGACGCGTCGCACATTACCCGCCCAACTGGAGGGTAAATGAGATCAGGTCTATTCGTCGCATTCCTGTTGTCCGTGCCTGCCGCGAGTTTCGCACAGAGCCCAACACCGTCACAAACGCAAGCTCCTGCGCCAACGCCCGAACAGATCGCCGCGCGCAATGATTCCCTGCGCAACGACCGGACGATGCACGTCAACAGGATCCTCGAGCAGATCAAGGGAAAAGAGGACCTTCCGGCCGAAGAAGTTTTCCAGGACATCAAGATCCTGAAAGGCATGCCCGCGCGCCGACTCCTTGGCATTATGAGTCAGGGCTACAGCAACTCGCTCGGCGTGAGTTGCTCGCACTGTCACGTTACAACAGACTTCGCGAAGGACGATAAGCCGCAGAAACAGGTCGCTCGCGACATGGTCGCCATGGCCGCGTTCATCAACGATTCGCTGCTCAAGAAGATCAAGGGAATTCGCAGCGAGAATCCTGGCGTGAACTGCGGGACGTGTCACAACATGCGGCCTCGACCCGGGTTCGGCGCGCGTGCGGGAGCAGCACCGCCAAGGAGCTGATTCCGGGGGGGGAGGCAATCTCCGCTCGATCTGAGGCCCAGGAAATCCTTCGCAGAGCCGGGTGTTGGAACGGAATAAGCATATGTAGCCGTAACCGGGTCACTGATCGCGCATTCAGCGCATTAACAGGGCGACCCGGCTTACGGGAGGTTCGGACATGACTTCAAAGATCAGATCTTTTGTGACGGGTGGGATGATCCTCGGCGCCTTTGCCCTGATGGTTCCAGCCCAGTCAGCGGCGGCTCAGGGTAATTCAGGTAAGGTCAAGTCGACTCATACCCAGAAGCAGAAGCAGAAGAGCAAGAAAGTCACGCGGCCCGCTTCGCGTCGCGTCGGTACTGGGGAAGATTGGCGCAGGACGCGTGTACTTTGTGCGGATGGCGCATGGGTCCTGAGGACTACCTATTCCTGCAGAGACCACGGTGGTCTGGCATCGCATCAGGGCGATTTCCCGCCCGCATCGGACAGGGCACGCGAGCGCGCAAATGAGAACTCTGCAGTTCAGAGAGGCCGCGGATCATGGGCCGACAACGAACGCAGAAGTGCGATTGCACGTTGCAGCGACGGGACGTATTGGCATGGAACGACACGCACCGGTGCCTGCTACAGGCATGGTGGCGTCGCGGTCTGGCTCTAGCGCCCCACTGCCTTACCTGTGAATTCGGACAGCACGAGGGTCCCGCTCATTTGCGCGCGACTCTCGAGCTGCTCCGCCCAATCTTCAGTTCCTTCCCAGAATACACTTTTTAGCTGCGCCATTGCTTCGGGATTGCTCCCCGCGAGCGTTTTGACGCGCTTCGTGACCGCAGCATCGAGTGACGCGACGTCGTCATGCAGCTCGGCGTAGAGTCCGTGGTGGTACCCCCACTCTGCATCGCGCCAGTCCGCGTCCACTGACATCGCGCTGAATGCGCCCATACCGATCTTTTTCTGAATTGGCAGCCCGACAATGAACGGACCCAGGCCGACGGCAAGCTCACTCAGCTTTAGCGATGCACCGTGGGCAGCAAGCGCATAGTCCGATGCGCTGACGATGCCGACGCCGCCGCCCACTGCTTTCCCATGGACACGGGCAACCACGAACTTGGGAGCCCTGATCATGGCGAGAATGAGATTCACGAATCCCATGAAGAAGCGCTTGCCGCCCTCAGCATCCGCAATCGCCTGAAGCTCAGCGAAGGATGCTCCGGCGCAGAACGGCCCATCCCCTTCGCTGCGAAGAAGAATTACGCGCGCCTCCTGGTTGGTGCCGGCGCTCGTGACCGCCGCTGCCATGTCAGCGAGCAACTGTCCGGGAAGTGAGTTGCTCTTGGGATGTCCGAAGGTGATGCTTGCAATTCCTTCAGCGACATCGGTGCGCACAAAACCTGATTCGATCATAATCGCGAATTGTTGGTCAGTTGAGCGGTAGTATCGAGTAACGCGTTCCCTCGACCTGCGTCCATCCTGCAATGGGCCTGTCAGGGGCAGTCCACGAAGCTATCACCGCATCGGCACCAGTTGCAGCGATTCGGCGATTGAGCTCGGATCGCGCACTGTCAGAAAGCTGCCAGTATTTCTTTGCTTCCTGAAGCGGAATCTGGACGGACACCTGCACATCCGACAACCGCGCCCAGTATATATCTGACTCGTCGCCAACGAGCGCCACCTTGGATCCCGGTAACACACCAGCGCGCGTGATGGCCTCTGCCACACTCTCCTGAAGATGACGGGCGTTGAAGCCGTGGCCGAGTCGTGTTGTGAAAGCCTGGTCGATGACGTAAGTGGCGAGCGATATCGCACTGATTACGGCAATCACGGGAATCAAACCTCGCGCGACAGCGCCCTTACGGGTGCCTGTATCGACAGGCACACCGGCCAGCACGCTGATCGCCAATATTGCCAGCCACACACCGGTCAGGCGCCCTTCTGTGTGCAGGAAGAGATATGCCAGCATGACTGCTGCTGATGTCGCGGCCAAAACGCCGATCCGCGTGCGCCGGCCACGCTCACGCAGCAAGAACACGATGAGAACCGGCACAAGAACCTTGAGAGCAATCCCCGCAGCCATGATCGCGTTGCGCTTCAGCGCCTCGAGTTGGTCGCGCGAATTGAATGGCGCGGTCATGCCCCGATACCATACGGCGGGCTCATCCCATATCGGGTAGGTACGATCGGGTTTGTTCGAGGCGAACACGAACGTGGCGGGATAACTATCGATCTGCCGGATAGGATGTAGTGGAGTGCCGCTCCGCTCCGGCAATCCGGTCCAGAATCTTGGAAACCGATTGACCTTGAAAGAGTACGCGAGACGACCGCTGTCGCTAAACCTGAGACCGTTTCCGTCAGCTGAGAGTGCCACGATCTGGGGCAGACTCACGACGAGAAAGACAATGACCGCACCGAGATGATGCGGCAGCGCGCCCGGACGATGCCGTTGAGCGAACATCGATAGCGCCAGCAGCGCGATCGACACCGGAAACATCAGCGACTTGGTGAGATATCCTATGCCGAGCAGGGCGCCGACTGTCGCGAAAGTGACGAGCGTCGCGGCGCCGCGCTCGATTCTCACAATCAGGGCCGCAGCGGCAAGCACGATCGCTGCAAGCAGCATGTCGGGCGTGACCACCCTGATTGTCACAAGGACCCACGCACACCAGAGAAAGATCATCCAGGCGCAAAATCTCCCTCGCGGTGTATCAAGATCGAGAGCCCATCGTGACTGGCTTCCCTGTGAAAGCTGGAGTTGCCTCAGCTCGCGCAGGAACAACTCGAAGGCCACCATCGAAAGGACAAAAAGCAGTCCATTCAGCACGTGCACCGCCGTTGCCTCCCAGGCGGGTTCTGGTGACAGGAGGCCAAGCCAGAGTGACAACAGAAATGGATAAGCAGGACTCCAGTGCCCGTTGACTACGCTCGAGAACCGGCCTGCACGGAAGTCGTCGCTGAGGTCGAGATAGCTGATGCCATCGGGGTTAATGAAAAACCGACCTGACCACACAAGTAGTGCGGCGACCAGCAGGGATACAAGCCAGATTTCGCGCGTTCTCAGCCATCGCATGAGGGGGAAGTTGCACGCGCAGGACGCCACGGGGCAGGACTCAGGCTGACTTTCCCCTGCGGTGCCGATACGTTTAGGGAGGGGCGGCTGATCTGTCAGCAGATCCCCAATCGCAAAAGAGGACTCTTCGATGAGACAGCCAGTGACAGAAACGAGCCCCGACGACCCGACGCTGAACGCCGCTTTCGAGGCGCGCATCGCCGCCGGCGACACGATAGAGCCAAAAGACTGGATGCCCGAGAGGTATCGCACGCAGCTCGTCCGGATGATGTCGCAGCACGCGCACTCCGAGATCGTCGGCATGCTCCCCGAAGGCAACTGGATCACGCGTGCCCCGAGTCTCAAGCGGAAGATGGTCCTGCTTGCAAAGGTGCAGGATGAAGCAGGCCATGGCCTCTACATCTACTGCGGTACCGAGACACTCGGCGTCGATCGCTCCGAGCTTGTCGACCAGCTGCTGAGCGGCAAGGCGAAGTATTCGAGCATCTTCAACTACCCGACCCTGTCGTGGGCCGATATGGGTGTCATCGGATGGTTCGTCGATGGGGCTGCTATCGTCAACCAGACAGTTCTCGCGAAAGCGTCGTATGGTCCGTATGCGAGAGCGATGATCCGCATCTGCAAGGAAGAGAACTTTCACAAGAAGCAGGGCTACGAAATCATCGCCACGCTTGCGAATGGAACACCCGAGCAGAAAGCGATGGCGCAGGATGCCGTCAACAGGTGGTGGTGGCCGTCGCTGATGATGCTTGGCCCGAGTGACACGAATTCACCGAACACCGCCGAGCTGATGCGCTGGAGGGTGAAGCGGAAGACCAACGACGAGCTGCGGCAGCGCTTCATCGATCTCACAGTGCCGCAGGCGGAGGCGGTCGGACTTACGCTTCCGGATCCGAATCTCAGGTTCAATCCCGATACGCAGCACTACGATTTCGGCGAGATCGACTGGGATGAGTTCTGGCAGGTCGTCAAAGGCAACGGTCCGTGCAATCGTGAGCGGCTTCAGGCGCGACGCGACGCGCACGAGAACGGACGATGGGTTCGTGAGGCTGCAGAAGCGTACGCTGCGAAGCATGCGCCCTCAACAAGCTCAGCGGCGGCGTAGCATGGCATCGAGCGCGTCAGTCGGAGTTGGCTACGAGGCGAGTGAGGTGCCTGATAAAGGAGAAACGCAGTGGCCGCTGTGGGAGGTTTTCACACAGAAGGCCGCAGGCGAGCCGCATGAACATGCAGGGAGCGTTCACGCACCCGATGCGGAGATGGCGTTGCAGAATGCGCGCGACGTTTACGGAAGACGCGGCAACGTCGTGAGCATGTGGGTCGTGCCATCGAGCGTGATCACGGCCAGCCCGAGTGAACACGCTGGGTCGTTTTTCGAACCTGGTGCCGAGAAGATCTACAGGCATCCCCAGTTCTACAAGATTCCGCGCGGCCTCAAGGGCTTCTAGGTGTCGTCATCGGTCTCTGACTACCTGATGCGGCTTGGTGATGACAGACTCGTGCTTGGCCACCGTCTGTCTGAGTGGTGCGGGCACGGCCCGATCCTCGAGGAGGACATCGCGCTCGCGAACATTGCGCTCGACCTGATTGGCCAGGCTACCCTGCTGCTGAAGCTGGCAGCTGAAACAGAGGGAAAAGGCCGGACCGAAGACGAGCTGGCGTTCTTTCGCGACACGGTCGACTTCAGAAACGTGCACCTCGTTGAGTTTCCAAAGGGCGACTACGCGTTCACGATCGTTAGACAATTTCTCTTCGACGTATTCAGCTACCATCTCCTCGAGGAGCTACAGAAGAGCAGGAACGCCGAGCTCTCCGGAATTGCGGCGAAGGGTTTCAAGGAAGTCCGCTATCACGTCAGGCATTCGAGTGAGTGGGTCGTGCGGCTTGGAGACGGAACTCCGGAGAGTCACGCGCGCACGCAGAAGGCGTTGAACGAGCTTTGGCGTTTTACGCCGGAGATGTTCGAGGCGGATGCGATCGATCGGGAGATGGCTGGGGCCGGGATTGGTCCCGATTTGGCTGCAGTCAAGCCAAAGTGGGATTCGATTGTGCGCGATGTTCTCGCGCGTGCGACGCTGACGATTCCCGATGATCCGCCAGCGATGACCGGTGGCAGGAAGGGACGTCATACTGAAGCGCTTGGTCACATGCTGGCCGAGATGCAGAGCGTGGCGAGGGCTCACCCAGGCGCATCATGGTGAGCGTGGCGAAGGAGGACATCCTCGAGATCCTGAGGGCCGTTAAGGATCCGGAGCTTCCTTTTATAGATATCGTGGAGCTCGGGATTGTTCGTGACGTCGAACTGGAGGGTGACACGCTGCGCGTGGACATTACGCCGACGTATTCCGGGTGCCCTGCAATGCAGGTGATCGAGCGCGAGGTCAGCGAGGTTCTCGCCGAGAATGGATACGTCAATGCGCGCGTGCGGACAGTATACTCGCCGGCCTGGACGACCGACTGGATGAGCGAGTCCACGAAGCAGAAGTTCCGTGATTACGGAATCGCGCCGCCGTCAGGCGTGGCGCAGCATGGTGGTATTGCCGAACTGGTCTCACTTCGCCGGGCTCGCGTGACAGTCGAGTGTCCCTACTGTCGGTCGTCGAATACGACGGAGAGAAGCGAGTTCGGATCGACGGCGTGCAAGTCGATTCACTTCTGCAATTCCTGTCACCAGCCATTTGATCAGTTCAAATCGATCTGACGCGTTTGCTTCCAGCCGCCCGGGTTCCCCAGGGCTACGCGCCCTGAATCAGGGAATTGAAGCCGTCGACAAAATGCGCGACGGCGCCGAGTCGAGCCCGGATAATCAGCTACCGGAAAGGGCGGAGATCCAGCTCGTCAGGAACCGGTTTGCCTGAAATCCATCCAGTACGCGATGGTCGATCGTAAGTGACACGAAGCACATCGGCTTCACTGTCACCGCATCGCCGGAATCCGATTCCGGAACCACGCGGCGCTCGAGCTTCCCGACTCCGAGGATCGCAGACTGTGGCTGGTTGATGATGATCGGTGTCGCGACGAGACTGCCACTTACTCCGTGATTCGATATCGTGAACGTTCCATTCTGCACGTCCTTTGCGTCGAGCTTCTCATCACGCGCACGCCCGGTCAAATCCTGCAACCGGCCGGCAATTCCGAAGAGATCGAGATCCTGGGCCTTGAGAATGACCGGCACGATCAGTCCGCCCGAGCCAAGCGCGGTCGCGACGCCGATGTTGATGTCGTCGTAGACCTCCAGCGCGTCATCGTGCCAGCGACTGTTGGCCTCCGGTACTGCCTGCAATGCGGCGACAGCGGCCCGGACGAAATAGGCAGTGTATGTGAGCTTTACACCACGAGACTCGAAGTCCGCCTTTCGTGAATCGCGATCAGCGATGACATCGGAGAGGTCGGCTTCAAATACGCTGGTGACGTGCGGAGCGGTGGCAACTGAATGCACCATATGCTGCGCGATGCTGCGGCGCATATGGGTGTGCGGTACCGTTCGAGCTGGAATTCCCGAGCTCTTCTTCGGTGCGCTGCCGGATTCGATGTGCTTCTGCACATCCTCATGCGTGATGCGCCCGCTTTTCCCCGTCCCCGTGATCTGCGATGCATCGAGGTTGTGTTCCTTCAGCAACCTCCTGACAGCGGGGCTCAAGTCGCCGGAACCGCCCGCGGACCCAGTCGCGACAGGCTTCTCTGCACCATCCGCCTGTGGCGCAGCCTGTGGCGCAGCCTGTGGAGGCGCTTCTGCTGCAACCGCATCCGTGGTTGCGACTTCAATACGGCCAAGCACATCACCAGGCTCGACCTGTTCGCCATCGGTCTTGAGAATCTCAACAAGCTTGCCACTCGATGGTGCGGCTATCTCCATGTTCACCTTGTCGGTGCTGATCTCCAGCAGCGGCTCGTTGGCCGTGACCGTGTCACCAACAGACTTGAACCAGGACGACACAACGGATTCCGTTCCTTCGGATTGTCCTTCGGGGGCTTTTACGTCAACAAGTTCTGCCATCGTCATGCTTCCAGGACTTCGGTCATGCGGGCAGCGATCGACTCGACAGTTGGAACGACGGCGTCCATCAAGTCAAAGTTGTGGGGTACGGGTACATCAGGCATCGCAAAACGCTGAATCGGTGCGTCAAGATTGAAGAACGCTTCCTGCGCGACGGTTGCTGCAACCTCGGCACCAAAGCCGGCAGTAATCCCATCTTCGTGCACGATGAGACAGCGACGAGTGCGGCGTACCGATGCAAGCACGCCTTCCTTGTCCCAGGGCGAGATAGTGCGCAGGTCGATGATCTCGATTGACTCGCCAAGTTTTTTTGCGGCGAGCTCGCATCTCTCGACCATCGCGCCCCATGTCACAACAGTCAGTGAATCGCCACTCATCGTGATCTTTGCCTCGCCCAGTGGCAGAACGTAATCATCTCCTGGATATGGACGGCGGGCCCAGGGTCCGTCGAGGAGGTGTCGGTGCTCAAAGAATATCGTCGGGTTATTGCTGCGCAGTGCTGCGCGCAGAAGTCCAACCGCATCTTCAGCGTTCGATGGGAACACCATCTGCCACCCGATCGCATGGGCCCACATCACTTCGCCAGACACGCTATGCCACGGGTCGCCTACTTTTGCGAAACCGCCAGGCATCCGCACGAGTATCGGCGCAGCAAACCTGTTCGCCGTACGCCAGCGCATCGTGCCGCAGTTGTTGAGCTGCTCTGTCGCGGGATCCGCGTACTTCCTGAACTGGATTTCTGCGACAGGCATCAGCCCCGCGATCGCCATGCCGACAGCGCGCCCAATAATTCCTTCCTCTGACAGGCTCGTGTCGAATACGCGCTTGTCACCGAAGGTCTCCTGCAATCCCATGGTAGCGGCGTGAACCCCACCCTTCGGGCCGATGTCCTCGCCGAATATCAGGACTTTGGGATTCGTCTTCAGCTCATGCTCGAGAGTCCGGCGAATCGCCGTGAGCATGTTGGTGCGCTGAGCTTCAGGTTCAGGCTTGTCAGTCGCCTTGGGAAACTGATGGCCCGACACAGCGAGCCCGCCGACAATCTGCACATCTCCATCTTCAGCGAAGCGATATCTGGTGATGTTCGCCGCGTCGGGCTCCGGACGGTTGAGTGCACCTTCCAGTGCGGTCGCGACATCGCGCGCGGCTTCAGCCTCCAGGTCGCTCCATTCCGACTCGGACATCAACGCAGGCACGAGATACGAACGGAGCTTGGGAAGCGGATCACGCGCCTGTTCGTCAGCTATGCAATCTTCGGTTTTGTAAGCCTGCGTATCCTGCCCGGAATGTCCGCATAGGCGAGGGACTTCCAGCCGCAGCAATGCAGGCCCCTTCCCCGAGCGCACATGCGCGACAACATCGGTAAAGAGCTCCGCCGCTTCGGCGGGATCGGAACCGTCACCCTGTTTTATGTACAGGTTCTGAAACGACGCCAGGTTCGCCGCAATGTTTCCACCAGGCGTCTGGAAATCACTCGGCACCGAGATACCGTAGCGATTGTCCTCTATATAGAAGAGCATTGGCAGCTTCAGAGTGGTCGCCATCGTCAGCGCCGACCAGAATCCGTTAGTCGCGGCTGACGCTTCGCCTCCCAGCACGACCCCGATCGCGCCTTGATAGGAGTTGTCGCCGAGCACGTCGCGATGATAGGTGACAGCCTGGGCCCATCCTGCGACGGGTGTGTACTGTGAACCGACGTCACCCGACATTGGAAGAACCACTGCCCCATCGGTATTCGGAAGGTTACAAACCACCCCGATGTCGCGACCGTCGCTGAATCCGCCTGATTTTCGAAGCGGCCCCGCGAATGCATCCTCGAGAGTGAGGCCGAGGGTCAGCAGCAGGGGGCGCGACCGATAATAAGCGCCAACCCCGTCGTGTTTTCCGTCGATCAGCGTTCCAAGGATGATCTGGGCGAGATCATGACCACGCGCGGAGAACTGGTATACCACCTTTTTTTCGGGGAGTAGCCGGTTCTCCTCGGTGTCATCCAGGCCCCGTGACGCCAGAAGCAGGTAGGCAATGCGCTTCCAGTCGAATCGCCGGTCGATCGAGGTATCGGTGGCGCCTTCACTTGGCGCGATGGTTCCCGTCATAGCTCAAAAGTTATCTTATTTCACTGGCTGAAGAAGGTGAAACCGTCTTCTGCCATCGTCTTTAGAAGCGGGCTCGGCCGATAGCGCTCTTCCCCGTAGAAATCCTGCAGCGCGCTAAGCCATTTGACAGTCTCGGCGGCGCCGAGCTCATCCGCCCAGGCAAGAAGTCCTTTCGGATAATTCACTCCGAGCGTCATGGCCCGGTCGATGTCATGGGCAGACGCGATGCGAAGGTACAAGGCATCGGCAGCCTGGTTGATCAGCATCGAGAGAATGCGCCGGAATATCAGCTGTCCGAGGTCTGCGTCGCGGTTGGGCTCGGGCGCGACCGCTCCGCCGGAATAGTCGTAATACCCGCGTCCGGTTTTGCGTCCCAGAAAGCCGGCATCTACGAGACGCTGTTGAGTGAGCGTTGGGCGGAATCGTGAATCGTGGAACATCGCCTCGTACACGCTCTTCGTGGCAGCCAGGTTGACGTCGTTGCCAATGAAGTCCATGAGCTCGAACGGGCCCATCCGGAAACCGCCGAGCTCGCGCATGGCCCAGTCGATAGTAGCCATGTCCGCGATCCCTTCTTCGCAGATCCTGAGCGCCTCACCGTAGAACGGGCGCGCGATCCGGTTCACGATAAAGCCGGGAGTATCGGAGGCAACGACTGTGGTCTTTCCCCACTCTCGCATCAGGTTCGATGCGCTAGCGACAACAGCTGGATCGGTCGCGATCCCGGGAATGATCTCGACCAGTGGCAACAACGTTGGCGGATTGAAGAAATGAATGCCGACGAAGCGATTGGGCGCCGCGCATGCCCCTGCGATTGCGGTTACCGAAAGTGAGGATGTGTTGGTCCCGAGCACGGCGTCGCTGGCCACGACCGATTCGATTGTGGAAAACAGCGTTCGCTTCACGGCGAGATCTTCGATGATCGCTTCGATCACCAGGCCGCAGCCCGCGAATGCATCGAGGCTTTCAGCGAACGAGATACGGTGGCGAGTAGCAGCTGAATCGTCTGCTGAGAGTTTCTTTTTCTCGACTGCGCGGGCCAGGTTCTTTTCTATCGAGGCGATTCCGCGGCCTACGGCTCCGGCCTGAGCATCGTAGAGGATCACCGAATGCCCATACGCGGCGGCAACCTGCGCGATGCCGCTGCCCATTGCCCCAGCGCCGGCGATCCCTACGCGGGTGTTGCGATCCAGCATCAGCTACTCACCCTTGAAGACTGGCTGCCGTTTTTCCCGAAATGCTGCCACGCCTTCTTCATAGTCGTGAGTCTTGCCCGCCTCGCGTTGGCGCTCTTCCTCGACTTCGAGCTGCGCGTGGAGGTTATTCGACAGCGACGCGTTGAGGGCCTGTTTGGTGTACGCCAATCCTTTAGTGGGCATCTCCGCCAGACGCTTTGCGAGCGACATCGACTCATCGTCAAGTGATGCGTCCGGCACAACGCGATAGATCATTCCTAGCTCTGCAGCACGCGTCGCCGGGATCTTTTCGCCGGTCATCATGAGTGCGGTGGCCATTGGAAGCCCGATCGCGCGCGGGAGGAAGAACGTGCCGCCGGTATCGGGCACCAGTCCAATCTTCGAAAAAGACTGGATGAACGAAGCACTCTCGCCGGCGATCACGATATCGCATGCAATTGCGAGATTCGCCCCCGCGCCCGCCGCTACTCCGTTTACGGCACAGATCACCGGGAGCGGAATCTTTCGAATCAGCTCGATGAGCGGATTGTACGTCTGGCGTACGATGGCTCCGAGGTCAGCTTTGCCCGCGCCGGCATCCGTCACATCCGACAGGTCCTGTCCGGCGCAAAACGCCCGGCCGGCCCCGGTAATGAGCACTGCTCTGATCGCACGTTCTCCCCGCGCGACTTCGAGCGCCTGTTTCAATTCGCGCGACATCGCGAGAGTGAAGCTGTTGAGAACGTCGGGGCGATTCAGCGTGATTTTCATCACGCCTGAATCGATGTCGACAAGAATGAGCTGATATGGCACTGTTGCTTCCCTCAGGGCGTTCCGGGGAAGATGCACCCATGCCGTTTTAGAGGGTAGTCACGGCTCGGCCATATCTCCCGTTTCTTATGCGCGCGCGGCTACGCTCGCGCCGTACCGCTGCGTCAGGTACCCCACCACGAGTCCGACCATCGACCCCGGAATCAGTATCTCCCAGAAATACTTCTGCCCCGTTGTCGGATCAGTGCCCATCGCGAAGGGAAGAGCGAACAATGCGCCCATTGTAAGACCGAACGCGATTCCAAGCGGCAAGCTGTTCACCTTCTTCGCAAACCAGCCGATGAGAAAGCCTGCAACGAGTCCCTTTCCCATGGAGCCGAGGACGATCGTCGTGAGCTGTGGTGCAACTTCGGGCGCTGAGACGAGCGCGGTGAATCCGTCGAGTACTCCAAGCACTCCGCCAGCGGCGAGTCCAAGCATCGGTTTGTTCATTTCGGGTCCTCTTCTGAATGATGCGCCTGAATGGCGCATCGGCATGAACCTGTTAGGTGCGTGAATCCGGCGTCATTAAACGCCGCGCCACAGAAGAATCGTGACGCGAACGATCGCATACGCCAGGAGCAGAAGAACGAGGGCCTTGTTGCGACGGTAAAGCCGGGCAACGCGCTCGACCGCGCGCTCACGATACGCGACGATTGGCCGTCCGTCCAGCCAATGCCGGACGTCGTTCGCCAGGGAGTCTGCCGTCGTATATCGCGACGAAGCATCGGGAGCAGTCGCTCGGGTGATGATCGCGGCAAGTGGCCGCGGGATCGGCTCACCTGAGGACTCAGCGAGGAATCCGAGAATTGCGCCAAGCCCGAAGACATCGGCGCGCGCATCGACATCGGCTGCTCGTCCCATCGCCTGCTCCGGCGCCATGAAACCGGGCGTCCCCACCACCGTTCCATCGGCGGTTGTAACGTCATTTGCTCGCGACACAGTTGCTGGAGTCAAAGGCGATTCGCCAGCGATCTTGGCAACTCCCCAGTCGAGCACGAGGACCTCACCGAATTCGCCCATCATGACGTTTGACGGCGTCAGGTCGCGGTGAATGACGTCGCGCGCATGGGCGTAGCTGACTGCCTCGCATACTCGAAGAAAGGCCCGCAGCAGATCGCCACTCCGGGCCGACGTGGCGTATTCGTCGAGCCGTTTTCCTCGCACGAGCCGCATTACATAGAAGGGTCTCCCATCGTCGAGAATGCCTGCGTCGTGCACTGCGACGATACCCGGATGCTCGAGATGGGCGAGAACCCGAGCTTCGCGCGTCAACCGCGTCGCGATGTCCGGAGAATCCGCATCAATCGAAAGTGCCTTCAGCGCGACGTCCCGCCCAAGCACAGAATCGACAGCACGATATACAGCCCCCATGCCACCACGACCAAGCAGCTCGTGAACTATGTACCTGCTGCCCGCGTCAGGAGTATCGATAGCAAGTCGCAGGTTCGTCACGGCTGCGTCTGATATGAAATTCACAGGGCCCGTGGACCAAGCAGCGCGCGTACCTCGTCGCGATACTCGGCATCGCTCGCGGTGAGATCGCGGAGTGTAGTCAGCACGTGCTCTCGAAAGCGTCGCCGGGTTGAGTTCAGGTAGTTGGTGACCTGGGTCAGAGGAATTTCTTCAGCGTGCGCAATCGCCTCATACGTTGGCCGCGCGCCATCAGCGCCCTCGACATCGTACGCAACGAATGCCCTCCACGCAGCACCGCGTCCGCGTTCGAGACACTCCTGCTCCAGGGCACTCAGTGCAATGGACAGCACACTCCGTATCCATTCGCGGTCAAATATCGATGTTGACTCGTCATCGGCAGCGACGGCATTCGCATCGTCGATGGAAACGTGAGTAATCCCGCCGCCGCGCTTCTGCCGCGTTGCCGCTTCGTGGGCTGTTGAAGCAAAACCAAGAAGGCACGTGCGGAGGAATACGCGGAATCGACCCTTCGCGGGATCGTAGCGCGCGAGCCACTCGCGGTCGAGCGCGTGTGCGAAGAAATCATGCGCCATGTCCTCCGCATCAGCGGGTTGCATGTTCCATCTCCGCTCTAGCACGGCGATCACCGGCGTCCGATACGCGGCGATTACCGTTTCCGTCGCGCGCGCGCGCTCCGGGACGTCATCGCTGGAGAGCGCAGCAACGACTGAGATCCGTGTATCGGGGAAGCCTCGCACCGCGCCAAGATATGGCCGAAACGCGATTGCGGCGCGCGAATTTCTCAACGCCGCCTCTCAGGCCATGTCGTACGCCTTCCTGATCCAGCCGAGTAGCTCGGTGTTGACGTCTGATACACTGGCGAGTCTGACGCGATGCGTGACCATCGCGTTCCAGGATCCTGCAGCCGCGAGTCTGCCCGATGGCTCGATTCCTTTCAGCTTCAGTCCCACATCGAATCTCGATTTTGTCGACGGGTGGAGCGTTGCGAACTGCGTGGAGCGGCGGAGGCTCAGGTAGCCCTTTTTCGGCGCTTCCTCGACGTCGCCCCCGAGCTTGCGGACCGACGTCATGATGGCATCGAAGATGGGGCGCATCGCCGCTTTGTCGCCGGCGAACATCTCGCTCACGAGATCGGCCCCTCCGGCGGTTTGCGCGGTTGCATCCGACTTGAATGCGGAGTGGGCAATGAGATTCGCGTAGCCGTGTGTTATTCCATGGTCGCTCTTCAGCCACTTGACCACCTCGCCGTGTTTCGCCTTGCCACTTTCCTTTACCAGCGTGGTCCACTGTTCCAGCGTTTTGCCAGTGTTGGCTTTCAGGTTTGCGGCCATAGTTGCCATCTGCTCTTCCGGACTTGAAGCCATTTGCTCCTCGAGGAGGGTTTAAGGCCAATTAGGCGTCTCAGGCAAACTTTATTAGCACTTTTCTGACTCAACCAGGGCTTGACCTTGGAGGCGGAGTAGCATATACTGAACCGTATGGTTCAGTATCAACAATCGGTCGACAGGACCTTCGCCGCGATCTCGGACCCCACTCGCCGGGGCATTCTCACCCGACTGGGGCGAGGGAATGCATCGATTTCCGATCTCGCGGGCAGGTTCGAGATGACGCTTACCGGCATGAAGAAGCACGTGAAAGTGCTCGAGGATGCCGGGCTCGTGACGACCGAGAAGGTTGGCCGGGTGCGAAGTGCCATGCTCGGGCCACGCCGGCTCGAGGACGAGCTCGCCTGGATCGCACAGTACCAGGAGATGCTGAACGAACGACTCGACAGCCTCGAGGACTTCCTCGAGCGAACCAAAGGAGAGCAGTCATGACCAGTCCGCTGCATGCTCGCGTACGGAATGGAGAAGGGGCTCAACGAGAGCTATGCGGCGCTCGACAAACTGCTCGCAACTGGGTGACTTATCGCGACCAACCAGGGATGAACCGCATGATCCGTGGTTGGTCTCTTGCGATATTGCACACCAGTAATCGCAGACACATGACTAGGCGGGAAGCATGGGCAATTCCGATGAAGCGCCGATTGAAGATCGGTTCTTTGCAATATCAATAGACTTGTTGTGCCAGCTGGGATTCGACGGATACTTCAAGCGACTGAATCCTGCGTGGGAGCGGACCCTTGGGTTCACGCTCGATGAGCTGATGTCCAAGCCGTTCATCGAGTTCGTGCATCCCGACGATCGCGAGCGCACGCTGGCGCAGAACAAAGGCGTGCGAGGCGGTGACCACGCCCTTTCGTTTGAAAATCGCTACATGTGCAAGGACGGGTCGTACAGGTGGCTTCTCTGGAACGCTGCACCGGATTCACAAGGGACTGTCATCTATTCAGTCGCGCGTGACATCACACTACGGAAGCAGATTGAGGAAGACCGCGACAAGCTGATTGGCGAGCTGCAGGCCGCTCTCGCTGAAGTGAAATCCCTGCGAGCAATCCTGCCGATTTGTTCTTATTGCAGGAAGGTGAGAGACGATGACGACTACTGGGGATCGGTCGAGGACTATGTCGCTCGCCATACCAATAGCCGTTTCAGCCACGGCATCTGCCCGGATTGTATGTCGAGCGAGGTCGAGCCGGAAATCCGCGCCCTGGAGAACGACAACGCTGACCGGCAACGCAACAACGGCTGACTTAGAGCAGTTCCCCCTGGAGCACAGCGAGAGTCACCAGAGCCTTCGCAATAAGAGTCTCTCCCCCATTCTTGGTGACGGCCATCACCTCCGCTTCCGCGACCACGATGTGCCGTCCCGAGCGCAACACCTTCGCGTGGCACACGAGTTTTCCCGTCGACGCTGCATGCAGGAAGTTGATCTTGAACTCGATTGAGAGCGGGTACGATCCTCTCTCCAGCACCGAGCCGGCCGCGCCACCTGCAGTGTGATCCGCGAGCGTAGCGATCACGCCCGCGTGCACGACACCCGTCTGCTGGAGATGGTCCGGCCTGACGACAAGGCTCGCGTGACATTCACCGGGCGAGACGGCGTCGAGCTCGACGCCGACCTTTCCGATGAAAGAAGCAGCCCTGAAGATTCTGCGTACCTCTTCGAATGGTTCGGTCATGTGACTCTCATGGCTGAATATTCTCTCGCCCAGCACACCGTGTTCACGAGTTTCATGCGCGCGAGGTCTGTGCAAGCGGCGTCGAGCAAACGGGATGAACAGAACATAACCGAGAGGCAGCGCCCGCGAGAGAGCGCGACATTCAACCGGTTCGCCGAGAAGAGGAATTCGATGCCTCGCGGTGCGTCATCAGCACTCGATGAGGCCATCGAGATGAGAACGCATGCACCTTGCGACCACTCTCAACCACTCCTTTCCGGCAGTTGCTCCAGCATCCTTCGCTGAGACGTATCAGTTATTAGCGGACCGTCATCGGACGGGACCCCCTCAAGACGTAGCTCGAGTCGAAGATCATCACCGACCGAGCGTTACCGGCCATCACGTTCGGGTCGAACATCACGTAGTACCCGGCCCCGGCTTTGACGACATTGACGCTTTCCGGCGTGAATACCTCGCCAGGCAGTTTGGCGTACGCTTCAGCAAGTGTGCGGCAGATCGATTCACCTGACTCGAGCACGATGTCATCTGAGCGTAGCGGTTTCGCTCCAAATGCTGAATCGACAGGCTGCCGCGCTACCCATCCCCTGACTTCGGCGAGCAACGCATCAGCATCAGGGCCCGCAGCGCACACGCCGGCTCCAAGCTGCAGAGGAATCCAGAGTCGCGGAACACGCTCTACACGAGCCGGTGCCGTTCCCGTCGGTGGCAGCGGCCAGCTCCACCACCCGTGCGGACGATCGTTGTACGTGCGCACCGCAATACCCGGCGACGGCAATGCAGCTCTGCTGATCCTCAGCTCGACCATCCAACCGCTCTCGTCAGATGTAGAAGCGACCTTCCAATCGATTCCGTCACGAAGCTGACCGAGCATGGTTGCGGCGTCACCGGCGGACGACCATCCGCCGGTCTTCTCGCGGACAGTGGTGACGACACTGCTGTCGAGAATTCGACGCACATACCACTGTCTGTCGTTTATGTCGGGTGAATCCCCGCCACTTCCATCAGGGTCGATGCTGATCACGAGATCGTCGCCCCAATAGAAAGTCGAATCGGGAAGAGTCGCGCCTACATAAAGAAAATCACCGTGGACGCCCAACCGGACTCTGACGTCACCGCTCGCCGTGGCGATTGTGATTGCCGGCAAGGCATATTCCGCCGCGGCAATTCGACCATCGACCACCGGGGCCGAGGCGAGCGGTGCTACTGGCACTGGTGCCTGGGCGTGAATTGCGGCGTTCACAAATACCGCGAGAGCGCACGTGATGAAAGACCTGATCATGGAATGGAAGTTATGCCGGGGTACCGAGCTTTGCCTGAGAGCAATTACCTGGCAGTTCGCTTACATCTCGTTTCTCAACCATTTATGAGATTGGAGTTGTCAAACTGTCGCTGTACTATCAGTTACCACTTGCAGGGTCCACCACCTGATGCAGAGCATTCCCGGGAACATCCTCCTTCGCCTTGGCGAACAGTACGACATCGAGCGAGAGCTCCTTGGCGGCGGGATGGCGCGGGTTTATGTCGCTCAGGACCGCGAGCTTCACCGCAAGGTTGTCATCAAGGTTCTGCCTTCTGATGTCGCAAGCGGTGTATCCGCGAACCGTTTCCGCAGCGAGATCCTTACCGTAGCGGCGCTCCAGCATCCTCACATTGTCGGAATTCTACGAGCCGGTGAAGTCGACGGGGTTCCGTATTTCGTGATGCCCTATGTAGACGGCGAATCCCTTGCCGTCCACATCAAGCGTTCAGGGCCTTCAAGCGTTCGCGACACCATCGCCGTTTTTCGTGATGTGGCACGCGCACTCGCTTTTGCGCACAGAAATGGAATCGTGCACCGCGATATCAAGCCGGGCAACATTCTTCTTGCCGGCGGGTCTGCAACGGTAACTGACTTCGGCGTTGCCAAGGCGCTCTCATCGGCGATGCGGAGCGGACCCCACGACGGGCACGTAACCGATACCGGTGTATCGCTTGGCACCTTGCTGTACATGGCGCCTGAGCAGGCCGCAGGCGACCCGCACATCGACGGGAGGGCGGACATCTACTCGCTCGGAATAACGATGTACGAGATGCTCGCCGGCTCCGCACCGTTCGCCGGGTTCTCTCCGCGGGAGATGTTGACGGCGCGCCTTACCAAACGACCACCACCGCTCTCGGCAGTTCGGAAGGATATCCCACCGCGACTGGAATCACTGATTGCGCGCTGCCTCGAGGCTGATCCCGCTGACCGCCCGAAGGATGCCGATGAAATCGTCGCGTGGCTCGAGTCTACGGATGTAGCAAGCGGGGCGAACACTATCATCTCGGGGGCATGGGCCACATCGAAGCCAGGGAGAACCAAACTGGTTGCTGGCGGTATCGCGCTCGCGTTGATTCTCGCGATCGGCGCCATGTTCTACCGGGGGCGCGGTAATCCTGCGGAGCCTGCAGCAGCTACGGCGGCCTCACTCCCCGCTGATGCCGCTGTGATTGCAGTCATGCCGTTCGTCAGTCTCAGCGATGATTCGAGCAATGCCTTCATGGCTACAGGCCTGACGAATTCTCTCGCGGCGAAACTTTCTCGCGCGGCTGGCCTGAGCGTCATCACACCGACGCGTGCGGTCGCATTCGTCAGCGCAAGCAATGACAAGGCCGGCAAAGGCGTACTGGTGCTCGAGGGCGCAATCGAGCGTAACGGTTCACAGATGCGAATCAGCGTTCGACTCAGCGACTCTCAATCGGGAATAATGCGCTGGGCAGACGTTTTTGACACTGACGTGAAAAATCTCCTGTCGGTCGAGGGAGATATTGCCGACAGGATAGTGGAAGCCGTTGCACCGCGGACGGCACCGCGAATGGACAGCTTCAACCGCGCGACAGCAACGTTGTCGCCCGGGCTTTACGAGCGTTTCCTGAGAGCGAAGTATGACCTGGCGAAGCGGGGACCGAATCCGATCAACCGCGCGATTGCGGCTCTGACGGAAGTCACGCGTGCTCAGCCTGATTTTGCACCGGCGTTCGCCACACTTGCACAAGCATACACACTGTTGCCGCTCTATTCCGGAGCGGCACTCGGGGATTCGCTGAGGCAACTCGCACTTGGTGCCGCCAATCGTGCCGTCACGCTCGACTCCTCCCTTGCCGATGCGTACACGGCACGGGCCATCGCACACGATGCGGTGTGGGAGTGGAACTCTGCAACTCGCGACTTCGAGCGCGCTCTCGCTCTCGACTCGATGAGCGCTCGTGCGCACCAGTGGTATGGCGAACACCTTCTGATCGTCGGGAATCCGCAGCGCGCAGTGCGCGAGCTTCAGAAGGCGGCGCAGCTCGATCCGGCTTCACCGGTTACAGCGGGATCCCTTGCGCTTGCACTGTTTCACGCCGGCCGCCGAGATGATGCTGTCGCGCAGGCGCGGAACGCAGTAGCAATGGACCCGTCGTTTGCAACCACTCACTTCATGTACGGCGCGGTCCTCCTATACGGTGGTAGTGCCACTGACGCGTTGATTCCGTTGGGCCAAGCCCTCGAGCTCGCGCCGGACTCCCGCACTGTTCTCGGATTGCTCGGCTACGCACAGGCGGCTTCGGGAAACCGGCAGCTTGCCACAACCACGTTGCGCCGGATCGAGCGTGCGGCGCGGATAGCGGGGAGCGAGCCGGCAATCGCGCGTATCAAGCTTGCAATGGGCGACGTCCAGGGCGGTTTGGACGCGCTTGAAAAAGCCGCAACTCAGCGCGACCCGTTTTTCGTGTCAGAGCCACTCACTTCCCCACCGTTCGGCTCGCTCAGGTCTGAGCCAAGATTTGCCGCGCTTTCGCGCTCACTTGGTTTGACTGGTATCTGACACTGGTCGCTTTCGGTCACGTAATTCGTCCGGCGTAGACCGGCTTGGCCAACGATGGTACACTGCCAGTCATGGCAAACTCAAATGACAGCACGGGCGATTACGTCCTCGGCACCCGTGATGACGAGATCCACCGCCTCGGCCTTCAGCACAGTGTGTGGCGTCCGCGTGCGCTCGACGCATGGCGACGCGCGGGATTTACATCCGGTCAGACATTTCTCGATGTTGGGAGTGGCCCTGGCTACGCAACGATGGATCTCGCGGAAATCGCAGGGGCTGATGGAAATGTCGTGGCACTCGACAAGTCGGGCCGGTTCTTGAGCCACCTGACCACTCGCGCGGCAGGGCTAGGGATCGCCAACATCCGGACGCAGCAGATCGATCTCGACGTAGACACGTTGCCGGGTATGCAGGTCGATGGGGCGTGGTGTCGCTGGGTGCTCGCGTTTCTGCATAATCCGGCCAGGTTAGTGGGTGAGATAGCGAAGGCGGTGCGTCCGGGCGGCACGTTTGTATCCCATGAATATTTCGCTTACGACACATGGCGTCTTCTCCCGCCAAGCGTTGTGCTGACCGAGTTCGTCAACGCGGTGACAACGGGATGGCGTGCGTCAGGTGGGGAGCCAGACATCGGGCTTCAGATCCCGGGATGGCTTGTCGAGGCGGGATTCGAAATTATCGAGACGCGACCGTTGGTCGAAGTCCTCACGCCGCGCGATTACATGTGGCAGTGGCCCAAGACGTTCGTTGCGATTGGCGCGGAGCGTTGTGTCGAGTTGGGGACGCTTTCTCGAGAGCGGGCAGATGCAGTCGTGGCGGCGTTTGCGCAAAGAGAGCGCGATCCTCACACACGGATGATCACACCTGGAGTGCTCGAGGTAATCGCGCGGAAACTGTAACCGCTCTGAGGACTTCTAGACTTTCAGCAGATACCACCGGTCGGTTTTGAAATGGCCGGTGTTCCCCATTGGCGCCGGCAGACGTTTGAAGCCGAAGCCTTCGTACAACCTGATGGCATTCCCCATGTGCTCGAGTGTCTCGAGATAGACCTGGGTGAACTTGAGCTCGCGAGCGGCAGTCAGACACTGCTGAAGCATTCTTTGGCCAAGGCCAATGCCTCGGGCTTCGGGAAGGAAATACATCTTCTTCAGCTCGCAGGTGTTCGATTTTCCACCGGCAAGCCGCGCGACGCCGCCGCCGCCGATCACGGCTCCTTTCCTGTCGACGACGAAGTAACGGCTCCGCGGCCCGTTGTAGGCGTCGTACATCGCGCGTACTTCTGCGTCTTCGATCGAGTAGCCTTCTCCAACTGCGCCAAATGACCCCATTACGGAAACGATAATCGATGCCATGGCGTCGTTGTCGGCCCGCTTGATTCGCCTGATGACGACATCCTTCTGCATGCGGAGATGCTGAAGGGCCCGGGAATAGGCCACGAGACCCCGAGTCACCACAGCGGTGTCCTCAGGACGCATGAGCGCGAGCGCCGCCTCTACCTGTTCGGTTGCTGTGTCATGGAGTCTCCGTAAAGTCTTCGTGCCGGCTGCGGTCACAGTCAGTGGCTTCTTTCGGCGGTCCTTGGAATCGGTGTTGAACCTGAGCAGACCATCCTTCACGAGACTTGTCACGTGCCTGCTCGTTCCGGAAAGCTCGAGGTTGAGAATTTCTGCGAGCTCATTTACGCCGATCCGCGGTCGACTCTCTACCTCGAGGAGGATGTGCGATTGGGCATAGGGCAGTCCCGTCGCTTTGTGACGGTCCTGGAGGAAGCCGAACTCGCGGACAAGACGGCGTCCGGCATCGCGAAGAACAGGAGTCTCTGCCCGCATGGTTGCAATGTGCAACTATCTGGCTGCGTTCTGCAAGTACCAGCACGCTAGGCCGCCCCGCGCATCCCTGGCAGTGCCTCTTCGGCGGCGAGGAGGAACATGTCGTAGCCCATCAGGTCATCGGCAACTGGTATCCCGGTATCGTCGCGCAGGAGCAACATCGTCGTACGTCCCTCATCGTCCATACGGATTGCTCGGACATCGCTCCAGCGCGCGGATGCGAGGTGCCTGCCGTCATGCCAGACGCCGAAGCCCGCACCGACTACTACCACGCGCCCCGTAACATGCGAATTCTTTTCGCTCAATCGCTCTCCAGTCTACCGAAACCTAGCGGAGACGCCACCTCCTTACGCGCAAAAAAGAAACTCTGGCGAAACCCCGTTGTTGCGAGCGCGAATATTCTCACCTCGATATCCACGAATCCGATCCTGCGCAGCGTTGCCACCACGGTTCCCGCAGGATAGCGGTTGTATTCCATGAAGCGGCGGCGGCCGAGTGCGCGTCCGATCCCGGTGCGGACAAAATTGAAAGCGCGGTTACTCAACGATGGTATCTCGCCCTTGTCCGCTCCCGGTACCGGCAGCTGGAAGCAGATTGATGCGCCGGGCATCAGCGCGCGGTGGGTCTGCGCGAGGTAGGCTGCGATTCCGGAGTACGAAGAGAAGTGCTGAAAAACATGCGTGCTGATCATCGCCGAGCAACTCAGTGGAGATACGTCGAGCACCGGGTTATTGACGATCGCGAAGGCCACCCGCGATACCTCGTTGCCGATAACCTGCTTAGCGAGCTCGACTTGATCTTCGGATACATCGACAGCATAGATCCGGTCAAAATGACCGAGCAGCGCAGACGTCAACCTGCCCGCGCCGCAGCCTATCTCGATGCAGGTTCCGCGGCTGATGCGGCCGTAGTGATCCCAGTGCCGCATGATGTCCGCGCAGTCGCTCCGACCCGCTTCGCGGAATTCGTCGATCGTCCACGGCATCGAGCCGTCGCGCTCGCGGTCTTTCCATGTGGCGACGGACCACATCGGATCGTGCCTGCCCCAGAATTTCCACTCGAGCGTTGAGCGCATCCGAAAGAAATTACGCGCGCGTCACAGGTTCTTCTCCATCCATGCAACCGCGAACGGCACATATGTGCCGGCAGCAAACAACTCAGCGTGGCAGTTGCCAACCTTGCCCGAACGTACGTGACCTTCGCGAATGAAATCCCTGAACATTTCAGTGAAGTAATCGCCATGCGGCCAATCGACTATCCCAAAGCTGTCGTCCAGGCTATCGACCCACTGCTCGCCCGTATCAGCGCGTACATATCTTCGGCGCGCAGTCAGCTTGTTCGGCACATCGGCGAGATACTCAGCCCAGTGGGTGAGCGTGACAGTATTCTGGTCCGCGCCCAGCCTCAGCACCCACCCGCCCAACGCAGTGAATCGCTCGAGCGGCGATCCCGGGCCGTAATAATCATGAAGCGGAATCGGTTCGAGGATTTCTCTCCTCAGCGGACCGATGGCGCCAAATCTTCCCGCAACGTGATCGTTGACGCGAACATCCTTGCGATTCCTGAACACCTCCGCAAGCGCGCCAATGTCTTTCTCAGCGCGGCTTGTCAGCGCGTTGAACGGCGCATCCTCCTCGGCGCCAAGCGGCATCACCAGAGTTCCCCTCGAACCCTGCGCCTCGAGCAGCGTATCGATCAGCGCATCCGCACCGCCTTCAATCGGACCAATCTTGCGGAGGCTCGCGTGCACCATGACTGGAGATCTTCCCGCGAGTCCGAGCTCCCTGAGCTGACCGACGAGCGAGCCGTGAATCAGGAGGGTGTCCATCCCGGAGGCAGTCCCTCGACGAGCAACATCTGCGTCGACGCGCATCGCTGGCGGATCGCTCGCGCTGCGGAGTATTCGGGGGAGCTCCACCATGCGCGGGCTGCATCCATCGAATCAAATTCCAGAATCACGAATCGTTTCGGCGTCCAGTCACCCTCGAGTGTCTCATTTGCGCCACCGCGAACGATGTACCGTCCGCCGTACTGCGATATCGACGGAGGGGCGAGCTTCTTGTACTCCTCATAAGTCTCAGGATCATGGATCTCGATCTCGACGCAGACGTATGCGGGCATCAGCGAGTATCCTGTCCGCTGCCCTGCCTGTTGTACCTGCTGTATGCCTCGAAGACAATCGGAGCGAGCATGGTCAGCAGGCGGATCACCTTCTGCGGATCCATTCCGCTTGCCTTCGCGACGTCGTTCTGAACGGTAGTCTGACTTCCCCCGAGGATGCCATCGAGAATACCACCGCCGGCTTTTCCGCCGAGCATCCCGCCCAGTGTTCCTCCAAGAATTCCCTCGAGACCGCCCGGCGCACCCGTTCCCGCCTTCTTCGCTGCATTGATAACATCGCCGAACCCTCCGAACATCGACGGCTGTGCGGCGGGATCGCCCAGTGCCTGCGCTGCATCGGGTATCTGCGTTGCAATTCCTCCAGCAAGCAACGGCACGGATGCGTTGATCGCCTGCTGAGTCTTCGCGGGATCTTCACCTATCTCGCCGCTGATGCGTTTGACGATCTCAGGAGTGATTTCCTTCCTGATGAATTCGATGATGTTAGCCATGCGAGCTCCGTGAATGAATGAGGCCTGCACCAATTCCGGCGGAACGTCCAGTCGCCCAGGCCCATAAGAAATTGTAGCCGCCTACCGGCCCGAACGCATCGAGCACCTCGCCGCAAATAAAAAGTCCGGGGTGACGCCGACTCTGCATCGATCTCGGATCGACCTCGGCCAGATCTACACCGCCACCGGTGACTTCCGCCTTCTTGTAGCCTTCGTCGCCGCTCCACGGAAGCTCGCATGCGACCAGCTTATCGATTACCCGCAGGCGCTCATCGCGACGCATTTCCGCGAGAACGCGTGCCGGATCACAGGACGCCAGGGATAACAATACCGTTGCAAGCCGGTCGGGAATGTGCGCTCGAATCGCACCAAGGACAGTCCGCGTCCCGTGCGGTTTAAGCACGCTCTCCCACGCGCGGCGGTCGAGCGATGTCCAGCTGACGATCACTTTTGCCGATGCGTTAGAATCTGCTCTGGAGCGCACGGCGACGTGAGAGATGTCGAGCACGGCCGGACCGCTGTATCCAGCATGGGTGAAAAGAAACCCGCCGGTAGAGGTGGCAGTCCGTGAACGCGTCTCATCTCGCGCGGCGATTGTCACCTTGAGCGATACCCCGCTCAGTTCGGCAAAAGGTGAGCCCGTCGCCGTTAGAGGCGTCAACGCAGCATATGACGGATTCATCTTGTGTCCGAGGCGCGCAAGCTCACGCAGACCAACCCCATCGCTCCCGGTATTTGGAACTGACAAACCCCCGCTGGCGACTATCACTGAGTCGCACTCGATAGCTGGCGAGTTCTCAAATTCAACGCGCCATCTGTCGGAGTCTGGTGAGAACCCCGTGACGGTTCGATCGTTCTCGACGGTCGCACCGTCGCGGACTGCGCAGGCGAGTAAACCGTCGCGAACGTCGCGAGCCTTGTTCGATACCGGGAACAGCTTCAGCGACTCGGGCTCCTCGGCGAGCGGAATGCCCAGGTCCTTCTCGAAAAAGGCGATCTGCCCGGAAAGCGGCCACGAGCGAATGATCTTGCGCAGCGAATTTGGCGACGAGTCGGTGACAAAACGCGATTCGTCGACGCGCATCGGCAGTACGTTGCAGCGGCCGCCGCCACTGATGAGAATCTTCTTCCCGCCATCTCGCGTGCGCTCGACGAGTATCGTCTCGGCGCCGCTACGCGCAGAAAAAATCGCCGCCATCGTGCCTGCTGCTCCCGCGCCGATGACAACTACCCGGTGACGGCGCGGTGCAGGACTATCTCCCATCTACGGCTTTGCTCCGGCGCGTCACTTCCGGGCTGCTGGCTTTCGTTTGGCGGCCTTCTTTCTCGCTTCTGTTTTCGTCACGCGCTGAGTCTTTCCAAGATCGGGTGCTTTCCCGGTGACGAGCCCCTTGACCAGCTCAAAAAGTATTACCGGTGTTGGTTTGTTGACCTCCATGAACATTGCCGATTCGACGTGGACGCCTATCAGGACAATCCGCGGGTCCTCGGCGCTGCCGTCGTTGACACCGCCATCCTCACCCATCCACGCACGCCAGTCGGGTCGATACAGCTCGCGTATCTTGCGCCTGTTCGTCGAAAGCTTTGCAGTTCCCGAAACCGATACCCATTCACGCGTGCGGTCCTTGTAGTACGACACGTTGACGTAGGGATTACGAGCGATTTCCGCGAGCTTCGGCGACCCCTCCAGCGTGACGAACCAGAGATCAGCACCGGCAGCCGCGACCTGGTTCGCCATAGGGCGGGAAACAAGCCGGCCATCTCTGCGGCGCGTGGTGAACATCGCCGTTTCCAGCTCTTCCACCATCGCATAGAAATCTTTCAGTTTTTTCTTCATGAATCCTCCGTGACGCTCATCAAGGCAACTCTGGTGCTAGAACGGCGCAACCAACGGTCGATCATGCCGTAAGGCTCCTGCAAACACGATGTTTGCGGTGCGTAAGAGATTCGGAATGGTTATCGCTAGATGGCCGGGAGTGGCGGAGATTCCACTGATGAAATTTGCAGATTACAAGTACGTCGTGCTGCTGGGGGCACTGGTAGTCGCAGTGGCCCCGTCGCGCGGCGCACTCGTACCCGGCACGAGGGCCATCACCGGCGTCAATGTGATTCCGATGACGCGGGACACCGTGCTGCTCGATCACACAGTGATTGTCCGCAATGGCCGCATCGTGAGTGTGACGCCTGCATCGACGACGCGCGTTCCAGCTGAAACAGCAAGAATTCAGGGTAGGGGCCGCTGGTTGATACCTGGTCTTGCTGATACGGCGCGCCTTGTATCTTCGCGCGCGCAACCGATTGGTGAAGGCAATTGTCGCATCTTTTCAGGCGCTCGTAACCGCGACGCGTTCGCATTCACATTTCCTCGGCTCCGAATCTGAATTTGGCGCAGTTGCACCCGGTGGCCGGGCCGACCGTGTCTTGTTGCGAGCGAACCCGTTGCGCGACATCCGCCAGACCGAGGCCATTGATGGTGTCATGGTTGGTGGCCGCTGGATGAATCGGAGCGCACTCGACTCGATGCTTGCGAAGGCGAAGCGTCAGCTGCCCGAAGGCCTCTCGCAGTAAAACGACTCAGTTGCGGGTCGCGTGTGCGATCCAGCGCGATGAGCGCGCAATGCTGTCGATATGGTCCTCGAGGGCGATCAGGCGCGCGAGTCGCTCGTGCGGTCCCGGGCGTTTCCCATCTCCGCGATCCGTATGACACCCGAGATAGTGCTCAACCGTGTGCGGGCCTTCGCGGCGAAACGCGGTGACGATCGCTGTCGGATGATCTGTCGCGCGCAACGCGCAGAGCTCATCGCCTTGAATGACTTTGGGCAGGTCGAAAAATCCTGACGGTGACAACGCCGACACCAGCGAAGCGTACGCAGCCGAGTTGGTCGTGTCAGTCGCTACGCGGCCCGAATCGCCAGGAGTAAGTGACACGAAATGAATTCCGCCGGTGCTCGTAACTCCAAGGCGATATGCCGGGCACGAGCCAAAACATCCAGTTCGCTCGAGAACAATGCTGTCGACTGCCGGTTCCATCGATGAAGTGGTATCGACCTTTTCGCCGGTTCCGCGACATCCTGCAACTGCGGCGAAGACCCAAAGCGCCAAATACCTAGCGAGCATCAGCCTTTTCGTATCGCATACTCGAGGAGCCACGTGCCACTCTTCGGGTAAAGGGTCTGCCCGGTAAGCTCGAGACTCGTTCGTACATCGGTTGCCGGCAGCATCGGGATTCCCTTTCCCAAAAGAACAGGGATGACCGCCGGCTCGATCGTATCGACGCAACCGAGCTCGAGCAGAGTGCGAAAGAGCTCACCGCCGCCAAACAGCCAGATGTCCTTCCCTGGCTGAGCGCGAAGCTCGTCTATTGTCTCCTTGATCCTGTCGGAAACGATGGTGATATCGGGATGATCTTCCTGCTTCATCGTGCGGGAGAACACGATCGTCTTCACGTCGGGGTACGATTCCCCGTTTTTCTGCATCACCTCGTAGGTCGACCTGCCCATCAGCAGCGTGTCGTACTGCGCGAACATTGCGGCGAAATCGATGTCGGGATCGATGACTATCCAGTCGTAGCCACCATCTTCTGCGGCAATGAAGCCATCGAGGCTGCATGCCATCTGATAACGCACGCGCCTCATGTGTTCTCCAGTATCGGCTTAGATCGCTTCCGCACTACCAAGTAGAATGATCGGACCGGTTGGTGCAGGCACGCCGGCCTCTGGCTCTTCAGTGACGGCAATTGCTTTGAGCTCTGAAGGCTGCAGCGCATATGTCGCGGAGAAAGTCGCAGACCCGTCTGGACCAGGCTTGAACGTTCCCGCCGGAATCTTGTTATCCGCGGTGACGAGCCAGAGCTCATAAGCTCTGCCAGGTTCGAGGGCAGCGAGTCCGTGCGCATACATCGTCCACCGGTTCGTCGCGCGATCCCAGAACATGCGCGCCGACGGAGCCTGAACCGCACTCGAGGTCAGCTCGACCACACTTACCCCGGGCCCGGTCATCGCGGCGAGTTGATCATCTTTCACGCGGATCAGCTTCGCCAGACTATCGGCCACAGCGCTGCGCTCGGCAACGACACCGGACAGGGCAGTCGTCTCGCCGTACTCCTTATAGTATGCGGCACCGAGAGCCGCGATGAGGAACGTCGCAGCGATGGAAAACGTTCTCCAGCCGTTCCCTCGTCTTGCGGGCGGAGCTGCAACAGTCCTCTCCGCCCGCTCAACGAGACTCGCGCGAATTGCGCGGCTCCGCTCCAGCGGAAGAACGGCAGTCGAAGTGAGATCAGGCATCTCCGCCACTACGTCACGCATTGACGCAAGCTCCGCCTTACACTCGGGGCACCCTTCGACGTGCTCGAGCACAATCTGCTCTTCAGCACTATCGAGCGCTCCAAGTGCAAGCGCACCAATCTGCGCGAACGCTTCGTCGTGGGTCATGGAGCTGTTCGTTGTCTCACTCATGAGCTGCTCCTCTCCAGCGGTCCCAGCGTTTCACGCAGCTTCTGCATGCCCAGCCGAATCCGGGTCTTCACCGTGCCAAGGGCCTCTCCAGTCGAATCAGCAATCTCCGATTGTGTGAGGCCACCATAGTATGCCATCTCGAGCACCTGCCGCTGCGCCACAGGCAGCACCTTCAAGGCGACCGCTACCTGCCTGGCGCGAGTTTCTTCGTCAATCCGATCCTCCGTCAACGAAGGCGCTGCGAACAAATCGGCCGGCGCTGAATCGAGGTCCTCTTCCCGCCGGCGTTTCACCGCCTTCAAACGGTCCAGCGCTCTCGATCGCGCGATGTTGAGTATCCATGACTTCACCTGACCGCGTGATGCGTCGAATCTCGATGCCTGGTTCCAGGCCTGCCAGAAGCAGTCGTCGACAATTTCTTCGGCATCCTGCGCGGACCTGACGATCGCCATCACCGTCGCGTGAACGTGTGCGGACCATCTGTCATAGAACTGTCCAAGTGCCGCCGACTCACCCGATGCCATCCTCTTCACGAGGCGCACATCGTCGAGCACGATCTCGTTAGCGTCTGCCAGCTGACTCGAAAGCATGACGTAACTTAGGTCGTTCACGAGCCGTTCGCCAAAGATGACGTCGCGATTCCGCGACGGCATCTGAAGAACCTGGCTGCTTCTCGTGTTCAAGTGAGGAGCTCCTAGCGGGGCAGCAGGACGCGGTCGATGACGTGGATGACACCGTTCGACTGGTAAACGTCATACGTCGAAATATTCGCAACATTCCCGGACTCGTCCTTCACGGTGATGTTCCGACTGCCGTTCATCGTCGCCGACAGAGTCCCGCCGCTCACGGTCTTGATCCTGGCCGTACCGTGCCCGCTCTTGATCAGCCTCATCAGCGATGCGGCATCGAGACGCCCTGGAACCACGTGGTACGTAAGAACTTTCGTGAGCGTCGTCTTGTTTTCAGGCTTGAGAAGAGTGGTTACGGTTCCCTCTGGCAGCGCCGTGAAAGCATTGTTGGTTGGCGCGAACACAGTGAACGGCCCCTTCCCCTTCAAGGTCTCGACCAGACCAGCGGCCGTCACGGCAGCAACCAGGGTCGTGTGATCCTTCGACTTAACGGCGTTGTCGACGATTGTCTTGCTCGGATACATCGCTTCGGTACCGACCATCGTGGTCGCCATCTTCGCCTGGGCGGTGGATTTTGCGGGAGAAGCGATCACTGCGCCGACAGCGCCGAGTGTGAGAAGTGCCTTGTACATGAGATTGCTCCGTTCGTTGAGTTGGTGTCGTAGTTGGGTACGACACCTCGCCGCAAACGGATCTGCAGACGGCCGACTTACTCGCTCGACTTCTAGTAACGGCGGTTAAACCCATGGGTGACGGATCTGACGGAAACTGACGGATCCGTTACCCCTGGGTTTGCTTTTGGCCTCACGCCTCAAAATCGAATTGCATAGATCCGCAAATGAGGGGCTGTCGTACGCCTGTTGAAGGATTCAAACAATTCAACAGGCGGGAAATACAATGGACCACAGTTTCTCAAGGCGCGGAGTGACACGCGTGCTGCTGGCAATCGGAGCGGCGACGAGTCTCGGCGTCGCTGGTGTGATGCTGGCGTCAGACCACATGGATACGCCCGAAGTCGAGCTCAACCCGCGCATGGACATCAACGATGTCTACGCGTTCCCCGCGAACAACGGGACGAGCGCCGATCGTGTCGCGCTCGTAATGACAACTTCCTCGCCGATCGTCGGGCAGAGCGCATCGTTCGACCCGAGCCTCCTTTATCAGCTCAAGGTCGACAACACAGGCGACGCCAAGGAAGACCTGGTTTTCCAGATCACTTTTGACGGCGGCACCGGTGCCAGCCAGCGCTACACCGTTGTCGGGCCGGTCGCTCCTTCAATGAGTGGCACGCCAGCAAGCGGCGGCGTAGTGAATACACTCATTTCCGGATCAGGCATCAGCGGCAACGTCGGCAGCAATGCAGGCACTGCAAGCGGAGTGCAGGCATTCGCCGGACTTCGTACTGACCCGTTCTTCATCGATCTCGAGCAGTTTTTCAAGATCGTTCCTGACCGTCGCCCTGCAACCGGCCCGCTCTCAGTGCCACAGACGCAGCAGGCAACATCGTTCCGCACGCCTGGTATCGATCTGCTGGGCAGCCTGAACGCAAACACGCTGGCCATCGTAATCGAAGTTCCCAGGAGCTCGCTCGTTACATCGACAGCTGCAGACGCAAAGTTCGGCGTCTGGGGCACGATCAGCCGATAACGCAACCAAACACAACAGAGGATATCAATAATGCGGTTTAGAAGCAGAACATCAATCGGCGCGGCAGCCCTCGTCCTCGTTGCCGGTATGGCAGCGTGCAACGATGACGACAACGGCATCACCGGTATCGACACCGATCGTCGCTTCACACAGATCGAGCGGCTCGGAAATCCGCTGATCAGCGAAGTATTCTTTCCAAAGCGCGACCACGGCCTTCACAACACGAAGGGACCCGACGTCGATGCGAAGCTGATGACTGAAGGCGGAACGGACGTACCGGGACACATCCGGTCCTTCCTCACGCAGTTCGGTCGGTCGGAAGCAATCATCACGACCCTCGGCTCCGTCTTCTCACAGGACATGCTCCTGGTGTTCCCCAATCGCCAGCCAGCAACAGCAGGATGGCTCTCGTGGGCCCTTGCTAACGGCTACGGCGGAAGAAAACTCTCGGACGATGTCGTCGATGCGGGACTGACTGCATCATTCGGCAAACTGCTCGACCCGAATGCTCCTGTCCTTGCAGGGCTTACATCGGATAACGTCCCGGCATCGGTCCGTACTTTCTCGAATACGTTCCCCTACCTCGCTCCGCCGAAGTAAGGCATGCAAGACGCTCGAAAGACTACTGTCTTCTTGGCGGCCGCGCTCAGCTTGATACTGGGCGCGGCAGGAGGGACGGCGCTCCGTGCATCGGATTCCGTCGAGCCTCCTGCAGTATCTGCTGAGCTCGAGCAGCGGGATGCACAGATCGCCGCGTGGACAAACGCGCTGCGTGTAGATCCTTCCAGTGCCATCGCGCTCGGTCAACTTGCGGGGCTTCACCTGCAGCGAGCGAGAGAAGCCGGCGATGATTCAGATTACTCGCGCGCTGAAGATTATGCACGCCGCTCGCTGGCACTCCGCGTAAACCGGAATGCAAAGAGTTACGTAACACTCGCCACAGCACTGGTTGCCGCGCATCGCTTCAGCGAAGCGGAAGAAGTGGCTCGTGAGGCCGTTGCCTACGACAGGGGTGTGCCCCAGTACGCTGCGCTTCTCGGTGAGATCAAAGTCGAGCTGGGTGACTACGCCGAAGCGCGTGTGATTTTCGATTCGTTGTACCGCTTCCGGTCATCGCTTTCCATTGCGCCACGACTCGCTCGCTGGGCCGAGCTGACGGGAAACACCGATGGTGCTTACCGGCTGCTCCGTCGAGCAACGGAGCAGGCCTCCAGGCGGCGAGACATCCCAAAAGAACAAATCGCATGGTTCCACTACCGCCTCGGTGATTTCGAGATGCGACAGGGACGATTCAATCGCGCCAGAAAAGAGTTTAGGAAAGGGCTCGGCGTTGAGCCGGCGGATTACAGAATTCTCACAGCCCTGGCGAAGTTGTCGCTGCTCGATGGCAATGCAGACGAAGCAATCGAGTACGCGGAACGCTCTCTTTCTGTGAAAATGGATCCGGGACCACTCGGCATCCTTGCAGATGCTCACCTCGCGTTGGGCGACAGCGCGGCGGCCGAGGAGAACATTCTGGCGATGGAGATTGCAGTCAGGGGCCAGGCGGGGGCATATCATCGCGCGTGGAGCCTGTTCCTGCTCGACCACAACCGGCGGCTCGACGAGGTTCATCGCAATGCGGTTGCTGAGCTCGAGACTCGCAAGGATGTCTACGGCTACGATGTGCTCGCGTGGAGCCTCTACCGCCTGGGCCGATTCGATGAGGCGGCGCTCGAGATGACCAGAGCCATGCAGCTCGGCACACGCGATCCGCTGATTCTATATCACTCGGGCATGATCGAGGCGGCTCGCGGAAATACCGCGGCTGCAGCCGCTTTACTCGGATCCGCGCTCGAGATCAATGGGCGCTTCGACTACCTGCATGCACCGATTGCAAAAGCCACACTGAGGAGAATCACATGAGCGACTTCCTGACTTTCGGAGAGCTCGGGTTGCGTCACATCGCCGGCATCGGCGCGATGGATCACATCCTGTTCCTGCTCGCGCTTGCCGCTATTTACACCTTCTCGGATTGGCGGTCGATCATCTGGGTCGTGACAGCGTTTACAATCGGTCACTCGATCACACTGGCCGCGGCGGTGTTTGGCTATCTGCCTTTGAGTCAGCCGATCGTCGAGTTTCTGATCCCGTTGACGATCGTGGCAACGTGCATCGAGAACATCATCGTGAAGGACAGGTCGCGAGCGCCGTTGAATGGCGCGTACAGGCCGGTTTTTGCAATCCTGTTTGGACTTGTTCACGGGGCAGGCTTCGGCGGTTATCTGAAGAGCCTGTTCGTTGACAGCGTTGCTGTCCCGCTCCTGGGGTTCAACGTCGGGATCGAGGTCGGACAGATTGCCGTTCTATTAAGCATCTTCGCTCTGCTCAAGGTCGCAGACATGCTGCTTCGGCCCCTTGCAGGCAGAACCGCCGCTGCAGGAGCCGTCCGTTACCGCGTTGTTGGCATTTCGGCAGCGGTAATGCTTGTTGCGACAAGTTGGGCGTTCGAGCGGGCTCCGTGGTAAGGCTGTTGCTCGCGGTCGCGATAATCCTGCTGCCTGTAAGGGCAGCTGCGCACCCGATTCATATGAGCTTCACGGAGATTCGCATCAATGCAGCCAAATCAATCGAGCTGTCGGTGCGCGTATTCACTGATGATTTTTCCGTGGCAGCGGCACGACACTCCGGAACCCGCCTTGCCGCTGACAGCGTGATTGATTCACGTCACGGCGTCGCATATCTGCTTGCCAAGATTCGCGTCGTCGGGAAATCGGGACAACCCGTCCGACTCGTCCCGTGTGGCGTTGCAAGAACCAGCGACATGCTTCGATACTGCTTCCGTGCTATCCTGCCTTCGGCGGGTCCCGTCCGCGTCGCAAACAGTGTCATGAATGAGATGTTTGCCGACCAGGTGAACGTCGTGCAGTCGATCACCGGGAAGAAACGCGCGAGCAGGATGTTCGTGCGAGGGGATGGGTGGAAAGCGCTTTAGCGAACAGCAAGTTCCTACAAGCCACCGGCCCCAGACGGACTTAAGCTCCCGGGCAACCTCTCGACGGGAACCCATGTCCGTGCTCCGCATTACCGCGATCCTCGCACTTGCAGTTTCAAGTGACGTCGCGGCTCAGACCAATCCGTATAAGGTTTTGAAACTTGCCGATGGTGTCCATGCCGTCGTGCGACTGATACCCCCGGACGGCGTCGCTGACTCAAACGTCCTTGTCGTGATCAACGAAGCTGATGTCGTCGTGGTCGACTCCAACATCCTGCCGTCGTCAGCGCGCGAGGTAGTTGCGGAGATCAAGAAGCTCACGCCCAAGCCGGTGCGGTATCTCATCAACACGCACTGGCACAGCGATCATCACTACGGAAATCAGGTATACCGGGAAGCGTATCCGGGGGTTGAGTTCATCCAGCATGCTGCGACGCGAGACCTGATCATCAAGGACGACATGCCGTCACTCGAGCGAAATCTGACGACGGAGTATCCGGCAATCATTGCCCGTTATCAGAATGCGCTGAGGACCGGGCGAACGTCACGTGGCGACTCGGTGACGGCGACGATGCGCGCTGATTTCCAGGCAAGCCTCGGCGTCTACGAGTTGTTCCTCAAGGACATGAAAGACACGAGGCCAATTCCCGGGACATTGATCGTAAGCGATAGCCTCGTTCTGCATCGAGGCGAGCGAAGCATCGTCGTCAAGTATCTTGGCCGTGGCAACACCGCTGGCGATCTGGTAGTCCATCTGCCGAAGGAACGAATTCTCGCTACGGGCGACCTTGTTGTTCACCCTGTTCCATACGCCTTCGGGTCGCACCTCGGTGACTGGCCCGGCACGTTGCGCAAGCTCAAGACGCTTGATGCATCCACGATCCTGCCGGGACATGGAGACATCCAGTCAAACTGGAATTATGTGGATCAGCTGATTCCGCTGATCGAGTCGACATGGGATCAGGTCAAGCAGGCCGTAGCGACGGGCGCCGACCTCGACGCGACGCGAAAGGCGGTCAACCTCGATCGTTTTCGAGGCGCGTTTGGCGGGGAAGCGCTGCGTGCATCATTCGATTACACCTTCGTCGGAGCGGGCATCGAAGCAGCATTCAAGGAGTTGAAGAAATAGGCAAACAGGCCACGGGGCTCAGGGCTAGAAAACGAATGCGGCGATTCCCCACTGCGCTCCGTACTGCTGGGCTGAGTTTGTCGATTCGTTGCTGCCGGGAGACTGAGACGTAGCTTTTGTTCGCTGGTAAAATCCCTCACCCGTGATGCCAACGTGTTTCACCAGCATGTAGAGCGCCCCGGCGGAAACCTGCCATGTCGCGGTCGTTGTCCGTGACGTGACGTCCTCTTCGACCGGTTCAGTGGACTGTGGCGTTGCAAACCGATCGAACCGGGTGCGTCCGCGACTGTACAGAGTCCGCCCCGCGACGAAGGGGAAAACACGCGGCGAGCGGGTCGACACGAAGTAAGTAACCCCGGGCCCGATTCCCCACTCCCTGAACGTCTGGTCCCGGATAGCTGCCTGGTCATCATACCAGACGCCGCGATACCTGAGGTTCGCCGTAACTGCCAGGCCTTTCGCAACGAAATAACCGACTCTCGGAAGTATTTCGAGTGTCGACCAGCCATAGTCGTTACCTAAATCGCGGGAGAGCACAAAAGAAGCGGTTCCACTGATCTGTATCGAGCCTCGCTGTATTGGCGACTCGCGCTTCGGGGCTCTGACAACTTCGCTCTGGGCATTTCCTGGGGTAGCGACAGCCAGCGTGCAGGCGCTCAGGCCTGCCAGCGCGATTCGGCTTCTGAAGTGCAATCTCCGCCTCACCGTATCCAGGTCCCAATCCGACGCCACCTGATCTCGGTAATGGCCCGCACGAATTCGACGCCACTCTCGGTGTCGTACGAGTAATACACGAATGCGGGCGCGCCGCGAACGTTCTCGCGGGGAACCGGACCGTAGTACCTGCTGTCGACTGAGTTGTCCCGATTATCGCCCATCATGAAGAGCATCCCGGCCGGCACTACGAGTGGCCCCCACTGATGGAGGGAGGGCGCGGAAACCGGCGAGCCGAATCGCGAGCCGTGCACCGCAATGCCATGCTGCCACTGGAAGAGCGGCTGGGGCTCGCTGGCAATATCCTCGGGCAGGGAGAAATCCGTATTCAGCTGCGGTGTCAGATGCCCATTCACCCACAAATCCCCATCGCGCATCAGCAGGGTGTCGCCCCCGACACCGACGATTCTCTTCACAAGAGTCGGTGTCACATCCGATGGGGTAATCCTGATTTCCGGGTTCTGTGGCGGAGAGACGAACACGACGACGTCAGACCGCCCTGGTTCGGCGTAGCCTGGCAGCGACACATGGGTAAACGGGATGTGTGGCCCGAATCGAAGCTTGTTTACCACGAGCCGATCACCGACCTGAATCGTGGGCTCCATGCTTCCGCTGGGAATCCGATATGTCTCAGCAACTGCCACGCGCGCGACCAGAAACACCGCCGCGATCGGCAGGATATCAGCGATCGTCGAGACTATCCGCCTGATGATCAGCTGTGCGACTGGCGTGCGAGGCGCCTCAGGCACTGTCGGCTTCTTCCGGTTTCTGTTGCGATGTCCCATGTCCAGTTCCGTGATAACGTGACAATGATTCGGCCCGATGGCCCCTCCGGGAAGTATAACTTTCGAACATGGCGAAAGATCAGCGTACCATTGCGATTCTCACCGGCGGCGGCGACGTCCCCGGGCTCAACCCTGCGATCAGGGCAATTACTATCCGCGCGCTCCGCGAGGGGTATCGCGTCGTGGGCATCCGGCGAGGTTGGGCTGGAATCGTCGATTATAACAGGGCTGCCGGCTCCGATAATTCGGAGTGCGTTCAGGAGCTCTCTGAATCGATTGTCAATCGTGCTGGTCGAACAGGCGGAACTTTCCTGCATACTTCGCGAACCCGCCCGAGCCACCTCCCGCGCGCACGGGTCCCCGAGCATCTCAGCGGTTACGACGAGCCAGTCAACGACGTAACTAATGATGTCCTGAAGAATCTCGAGCATATCGGCGTCGACGTGCTGATTCCGATTGGTGGTGACGACACTTTGAGTTATGGCAAGCGACTGCATGATGAAGGCGTGCACGTCGTGGCGATCCCCAAGACAATGGACAACGACGTTTACGGCACTGACTATTGCATCGGCTTCAGTACGTGTGTCACCCGAACCATTGAGCTCACGCATCGTCTGCGAACATCTGCGGGATCGCACGAGCGATTTCTGGTGATCGAAGTGTTCGGGAGATACGCAGGCTTCACTGCCCTCCTGCCGACAATGGCTGGAGCCGCCGACAGATGCCTCATACCCGAATACGACGCGGACCTCGAGCACCTGACTGAGTTGATGACGTTCGATCACAACAGGAACCCGAGCAAATACTCAGTGGCGCTGGTATCGGAGGGTGCGAGTCTCAGGTCTCACGAGGGAATGAGCTTTGAAAGCGAGGAGACCGACATGTTCGGACACCGGAAGCTTGGCGGCATCGGCGACAAGGTCGCCGCGGCGCTCAAGGAATTCTCGCCGAAATACAACAATGGTCGCAGGATTGACGTCGTCAGCCAGCGGCTCGGCTACCTCGTTCGGTCAGGGGATCCCGATGCGCTCGACTCGATTGTACCTATGGCGTTCGGCAATCTTGCGCTGGACCTGATTCTCAAGAAGCAGTATGGCCGGCTCGTCAGCGTGCATCGGGGATTCTACGACAGCGTACCAATCACGAGCGTGACTTCGGAGAAGAAAGTCGTCGACGTGAAGAAGTATTACAACACCGATCGGCTGCGCCCGATCTACGAATTCGACGGCGCGCCGCTGTTCATCATGACGAGCGACTGACTACCACCATTTCGTCGCCGGCGGGGGAGTCGCTGGTTCAATCGATTGTCCCGGTCGCGGCACAATCACTGTTGTACCGATACCGGCGGCGGTTACGCGGTCCGCGGGCTCGTTCCAGCGATGGAACGCGAGGTTGAATGTCCCCCAGTGTATTGGGAGCAGCACCTTTCCCTTGAGTTGAGTATGGGCCTCGACGGCCTGCTCCGGGTTCAGGTGAATGTCCGGCCACATGTCGTCGTATGCACCGACCTTCATGAGCGTCAGATCAAACGGGCCATGCTGCATTCCGATTGCGCCGAATCCGGAAAAGGGGCCTGTGTCGCCAGAATGAAAAACGCGGTGGACAGGGCCTTTTATCGACCATGATGCCCAGAGCGTGTGATTTCTATCGAAGAGTCCGCGTCCGGAAAAGTGGCGCGCGGGAGTTGCGGTCAGCGTAAGCGCACCGACTACTGTCGACTCGCCCCAGTCGAGCTCAACGATTCGTTCAGGCGCCACGCCCCACTTTTCCAGATGCGCGCCGACACCCAGCGGAACAACAAACCGTGCCTTTGACTGTCTCATGTTTTTCACCAGCGCGCGGATGACGCCACGGTCGAGGTGATCGTAGTGATCGTGCGAAGTCATTATCGCGTCGAGCGGAGGAAGGTCCTCGAGCGCGAGAGGTGGTGCAAAGAAGCGGCGGGGACCAACGATCGACGATGGCGAGACACGGCGCGCCCAGACAGGATCGAGCAGAACTCGCGCGCCATCTATCTCGACGAGAACAGTCGAATGTCCGAGCCAGGTTGCCCGCAATCCCGAGACCGGCGGGCGCTCGAAATCCGATCGACCAAGAAGCACGGTAGGGACCGGCGCAGGCGGAACACGCTGCTCCTTGCCGCCGAGCCATCGGCGCAGCATCTGCGATGTACCGCCTTCGACACCAACACTCGTGGCGTCCGGATTACGGAAAGCACCATCGCGAAAGTTTGGCGACCGTTGAATTCGTTTCAACCGCTCGCCCTCCGGAGACGCACCAAGCGTGGCAAGCCAGTCGGTTGACGCGAGGCCGGCGAGGATCAAAGCGACCACGAGAAGGACAATCGTCGAAAGAATCAGGCGTAATCTGGTTCGAGGCATCTATCGAGCAGCTGGATAGTGGCGGCGTTTCAGCGAATGAGGTGGAAGCCGTGTTGTCGCCGTAACGCCCAGGTATTTCTCCCATTCGCGTCGATGATCATGTCTTCTTCGAGCGCCATCCGCACGCGCTGCCCGTTCCACTCTGGAACCGGCGACGTTGCCTGGAGCTCGATGGAAAACCACATCGATGGAATGACCCTGGCGTCGCCACGCCCAGGGACGCCTTCCTGGCGATCCCATAGCCCGATAAGCGGGCCAGCTCCGTGACCGTGCAGGCCTATCGGATGCGTGTACACCGTACCGTCGATTCCTTCGGCGCGCATTCGTTCGAGTGACGACTTCAACACCTCATTCCCTGTGCGACCAGGCTTGATCTCTCCCATCACGATGTCCTGAAGCCGGTTGCCGGTTCGCAGGGCGGCGACAAGCCCCGCCGGCGCTGAGCTTTCACCTTCCCGAAGCACGTATCCCATGTGCTGCGTATCAGTATTCAGACGCAGCGCAACAATCCCAAAATCACAATGAAGTACATCGCCACGCTGGATCACTGGATTTGCACCAAGCTGCACGTCCGGGACGCCACGTCTTTGAACATCAACCGACGGTTGGAACCAAGTTCCGAGACCGAGATCATTAACGCGCTGACGCATCCACCAGACTACATCATCAGTAGTCGTTACACCGGGTGTGATCACCGCGCTGGAGAAGGCAGTCCGAATGATTTTCCACGCTTGTGCCTGCATTTCCTTGTAGACACTTGATTCTTCAGGCAAACGTGTCGCGATAAGGTCGAGAGCGAGTCCATCGTGTCTGACGAACCTGCTCGTCAGTTCTTGGCCGAGTACCTCGCGCATGCCTTCCATCTCGCCAGCACTCAATCCATCGCTGAAAGCAAAAACACGCGAGACGTTGACCGCGATTCTTTTTGGGTTGCGCTCCTCGATCACCTTCTTGAGCGCCAACCATTGCTCATCGCCCCACAGCTCCGCGGTTGTTTCGACGCGTGCACCCGCTGGACCTGCAGCGGGCTGAGCCGAGCGGACTGCACGGTAAACGCCGCCCTGCGAGCTCCCGCCGAGTGCGATCTTTTCGACGGAGTCGGCTTTCATCGAGAATACGTAGATCGTTCGGCGCCGGGCAGCGAAAGTCGTCGGTGACACCAGCGACGTGAACACTGGATCTTCGTTGTATTCGCGCATCGGGATGACCCACATGTCGACCCCGTATTTGCGCATGACCTGCGGCAGAACGTCGGTCAATCTCGAGGACAGCCAGCGCTGCTGGATGTCTGCCTGCTCCCGAAGTGTGCCGAAGGGCCGGACTTGAGTTGGGCCCTGCGCACGAGCGGCAGCACTAACGATCAGGGGAGCTAACAGTGCAAGCCGAATTACGAATCGCAGGTTCACGGATGTTGTCCAGGCGGTGAGGGGTTTACTGAAGTCTCCGGGCTTCGGCTCGAATGCCCGCGGGAGAATATGGTTCGGTTCGGCCCGTTCCGGATGGCGCTCGCGTTCAGGATTTGACGGCACAGGGGACGCCGGTGTAATTCTTCAGCCATGCCACACCAATTCTCGAATGCGCGCGCCGGTGAATAGTCGAGCACGAATCACGGGCGTTCTCTCCCCCGTCGTCACTCCATTCAAGGCCGATCTTTCGCCAGATCCTGAGCGCCTTGCGGCACACTGTCGCTGGCTCAACTCGAACGATGTCGGGCTTGCTGTATTCGGAACCAACTCGGAAGCAAACTCGCTTAGCATCGAGGAGAAAATCGAGCTTCTCGATTTTCTCGTAAGCGACGGCATCGACCCCGCCCGGATGATGCCTGGCACCGGAGCCTGTGCGCTGCCTGACACCGTGCGCCTCACGGCGCATGCTGCGAAACACGGCTGTGCTGGAGTTCTGATGCTTCCGCCGTTCTACTACAAGGGCGTCAGCGACGACGGTTTATTCCGCAGCTTCTCCGAGGTCATCGAGCGTGTCGGTGACAGCAGGCTTCGCATTTATCTCTACAACATTCCGCCTGTCTCGCAGGTCGCGATCACGGTTCCGCTGATCGAACGCCTTCTCACGGCGTATCCCGAAACCATTGCCGGGGCGAAGGACTCGTCGGGCGACTGGGAGAACACCAAAGCCTACATGGATAATTTCGGTGCGCAGGGATTCGATGTTTTTCCAGGAAGCGAATCGTTCCTGCTAGAGGGGCTTCGGCATGGGGGAGTCGGCTGCATCAGCGCTACGGCAAACGTGAATCCGGGTGCAATCGCGGCACTGGCTGCGTCATGGGAAGAAGGCGACGCGGACACCCGGCAGGCCAGCCTCAATGTGATTCGGGGAATCTTTGCGAGATCTCCGATGATACCTGCACTGAAAGCGGCAATTGCACACTACGGCGGTGACGCCGCGTGGGTGACGGTGCGCCCTCCGCTCGTCGAGCTCAACGACGAGCAGAGAACGTCACTTATCAGCGAGCTCGATGCAGCAGGCTTTTCAATGCCGCGGCTCGCCGGAGTGTCATAGAGCGAAACAGTAGAAAAGGCCTGCGCCGCCGCTCGAAACCAGCTCGGCCTGACCGCACCCCCGGCTGACGTGCGCCATGTTCCATGACGTGTTGCCTCCACCGGACCGATCATGATGCCCGACGGTAGCGCCGCCTGTAGAATTGCTTGTCCAGTTGTTGCACGTGGTCGCTGCTGCCGTTCCGAGAACCGTGCGGCCGAATGAATCTGATCCCGTGAGAATATCGTGCTCATTTGGTGTGTCGCCGCGTCCCTTCACCGGCATGCCTTTCTCATCGAGCGCAAACTCCTTGTTGATGCTGTTGCGATCGCGATGGAAATCGCCATGCAGATCCGCAACGTTCCAGGCGATCAAGGCTCCCTTGGCATTGTGCCATGGTCCCGCTCCGATCCGGTCACGCGCGTTGATCGGGGGCTGACCCGGGGCCGCCCCGGCGCTCAGATATGCGTGCCACGTGCGCGCGCCGGCACCCGCTGCCCTCGCGAGCCCCTGGCAGTGTTCATCCGCGCCCTTGAGTCCGCCAAGATTGGCGCCGTCTCCCTTGCCCACGCTGGTGACAAAAAACCCCATCGGCTGCTGGGGAGCAGGCGCAGCTGTCTGCTGCGCATGGACCGAATTCCCGGCAAAAATCCCTGCAGCCGCGACGACGCTGATCAACATCCTCATAGAACTACTCCGAGAGTTAAGGGAGACACCTCTGACCTAAGATCTTTCTTAGATTTCACCGGTCATGATGAATACCTATATAGTAGACGGAATCCGGACGCCAATTGGAAGCTTCACGGGCTCCCTCTCGGCAGTGCGCGCCGACGACCTCGCAGCTCATGCGATAGCCGACCTCATGCGGCGAAACCCGGGCGTCATGCCGGACCAGATCGCGGACGTCGTGCTGGGATGCGCGAACCAGGCAGGTGAAGACAATCGCAATGTTGCCCGGATGGCGCTGCTGCTTGCCGGACTTCCGACATCAGTCCCCGGCGAGACGGTAAACCGCCTGTGCGCATCGGGAATGAACGCAGTCGTCAACGCGGCCCGCGCCGCTGCGAACGGCGACGGCGAGCTCTTCATCGCCGGGGGCGTCGAGCAGATGACCCGCGCGCCATACGCGATGTCGAAGGCCCAGCAGCCGTTCGCTCGTAACGTTGAGCTGTTCGATACGAGTATCGGGTGGAGATTCGTGAATCCGAAAATGCGAGAGGCGTACGGCATCGACGCCATGGGCGAGACAGCTGAGAACGTTGCAGAGAAGTTCAAGGTTTCGCGTGAAGACCAGGATATCTTCGCCTGCAATTCCCAGATGAAGGCGGCTGCTGCACAAAAGGATGGCCGCTTTGAAAGAGAGATTGTGCCAGTAACAATCCCGGCGGACAAGAGAGGAAAAGAGCCAAAGATTTTCTCACAGGACGAGTTCATCCGCGGAGATACGACACTCGAGATTCTCGCGAAGCTGAAGCCTGCGTTTCGTGCTGGCGGATCGGTAACGGCCGGGAATTCATCGGGGATAAATGATGGCGCGGCAGCTTTGCTCGTCGCCTCAGAAGCAGCAGTCGAGCGACTGGGTCTCGACCCCATGGCCCGCATTGTTTCATCAGCGGTGGCCGGAGTCGAGCCCAGAATCATGGGGATGGGTCCAGTGCCGTCCTCGCGACTTGCGTTGGAAAGAGCCGGATTGACAATGGATCAGATGGATGTGATCGAGCTCAACGAAGCTTTTGCGTCGCAGTCACTCGCGTGCATGCGCGAGCTTGGGCTCAGCGACGAAGACTCACGTGTCAATCCGAATGGCGGCGCGATCGCGCTTGGCCATCCCCTTGGGATGTCAGGAGCTCGCCTTCTTCTTACAGCTGCTCACGAGCTGAAGGCAACGGGCGGCAAATACGCATTGTGCACGATGTGCGTTGGCGTCGGCCAGGGAATGGCAGCGATTATCGAACGGGTATGACGCAGTCGGCCAATGTCTACGAGTTCGACGGGTTCATACCCGTCATCCACGAATCAGCTTACGTCCACCCGAATGCGACGGTCACAGGAAACGTCATCATCGGGCGCGATGTGTACATCGGACCCGGGGCTGCGATCCGCGGCGACTGGGGCGGCATCGTCATCGAGGATGGCTGCAACGTTCAGGAGAACTGCACGGTGCACATGTTCCCGGGCGTCATCGTCACCCTCGAGGAAAGCGCGCACATAGGGCATGGGGCCATCGTTCATGGCGCGAGAATCGGGCGTAACTCCCTCATCGGGATGAACGCGGTCATCATGGACAACGCGACCATTGGGGCCGAGTGCATCGTTGGGGCGCTGTGTTTCGTGCCGGCTGAGATGGAGATTCCGCCAAGGAAAGTCGTCGTCGGTAATCCGGCGAAGATCGTCAAGGATGTGACCGACGAAATGATCGCGTGGAAAACCGAGGGCACGGAATTATATCAGTCGCTGCCGCAAAAGCTGCGCGACACCCTGCGTGCGGTAGCCCCACTGCGTGAGCCAGAACCTGGCCGACCCCGGCAGTCTACAGTCTACGAGACCTGGCAGTCGCGACGTCCGCGCTGACGCGTGTGATATTTTGAAGCGGGCAACAACGAACACATAGAGGGTGGCTTGACATCAAAACTTCGTAGCTACGCGTACGGTGAATGGGTCGAAGGGAAAGGGGATGGCGCTGAGCTCATTCACGCCGTAACCGGCGAAAAGATCGGCGAAGCGACAAGCGAGGGCGTCGACTTCAAAGGCATGCTCGAATATGCCAGAACAACCGGCAACCCAAATCTCCGGAAGCTCACTTTCCATGAGCGTGCGCGCATGCTCAAGGAAATGGCGAAGTACCTGATGGAGCGCAAAGACGAGTTCTACACGATCTCCGAAGCCACGGGTGCAACGAAGACAGATTCGTGGGTCGACATAGAAGGAGGCATCGGGACGTTCTTCGCTTATGCGAGCAGGGGCCGCCGCGAATTCCCGAATGAAACGTTTTACGTCGAGGGGCCAACAGAGGTCCTGTCGAAGGACAACACCTTCGTCGGGCGCCACATCTGTGTCCCGCTGGAAGGCACTGCCGTTCACATCAACGCTTTCAACTTTCCCTGCTGGGGAATGCTCGAAAAACTTGCACCAACATTCCTTGGAGGAATGCCGGCGATAGTAAAGCCGGCGACCGTCACGTCATATCTGACGCATGCAATGGTGCAGGCAATGATCGAGTCGAACATCCTGCCTGAGGGAGCGCTTCAGCTCATCGTAGGATCGACGGGTGACCTTCTCGACCATGTCACCGGGCAGGACGTCGTGACGTTCACCGGTGGAGCGACCACGGGACGCAAGCTCAAGTCTGGCAAAGCGATGATCGAGAACTCGACTCGCTTCAACCAGGAAGCCGATTCACTCAACTTCTCGATGCTCGGGCTTGAATCGACACCTGAGACCGAGGAGTTCGATCTCTTCATCAAGGAAGTTGCTCGCGAGATGACCGTGAAGGCCGGGCAGAAGTGCACTGCTATCCGCCGTACGCTCGTGCCTGAGCCAATGATCGACGATGTGATCAAGGCGCTGTCGAAGCGGCTCGCATCGGTAAAGATCGGCGATCCGAAAACCGACGGCGTCAGGATGGGACCGCTCGTCGGTAAGTCGCAGGTCAGCGACGTCGCGCACAACGTGAAATGCCTCAAGGACGGCGCGGAGCTCGTGTTCGGCGATCCCGAAAACTTCGACATTGCGTCAGGCGACAAGTCTAAGGGCGCATTTTTCCCTGCCACGCTGCTCTACTGCGGGAAGCCATTCGATACGGAGGCGCCGCACACGATCGAAGCGTTTGGCCCGGTCAACACAGTGATGCCTTACGCGAACGTGGAAGAGGCCATCGAGCTGGCGAAGCTCGGGCGCGGAAGTCTCGTCGGTTCGGTTTTTACTTCCAACAATGACATCGCGCGAAATGTTGTACTTGGCACAGCGTCGCATCACGGTCGCATCCTGATCATCGACAAGTCGAGTGCGAAAGCCTCGACCGGCCACGGCTCTCCCCTTCCCGGCCTCGTCCATGGAGGACCTGGGCGTGCCGGCGGTGGCGAGGAGCTCGGAGGAATGCGCAGTGCTCTTCATTACATGCAGCGCACTGCGCTCCAGGGGTCGCCAACGACCCTGAGCCACATTTCGCGCGAATGGATCAAGGGCTCTTCGCAGGCGACCGACCGGGTTCACCCCTTCAGGAAGTACTTCGAGGAAATTCAGGTCGGAGACACGCTCATCACGCACCGCCGCACTATCACCGAGGCCGATATCGTCAACTTTGCGGGCATCAGCGGTGACTTCTTTTACGCGCACATGGATGACATCGCGGCGCGCGATTCGATTTTCGAAAAGAGAGTCGCACACGGCTACTTCGTTCTCTCAGCCGCGGCAGGATTGTTCGTCGATCCGGCACCGGGGCCCGTGCTGGCGAATTATGGCCTGGACAATCTCAGATTCGTAAAACCTGTCTATGCCGGCGACACGATTCAGGTTCGGCTAACCTGCAAGCAGAAAACCGCGAAAGACCCAATGCCTGACACGATACCGCAGGGTGTAGTCGCCTGGGACGTGGAGGTCACCAATCAGGACCAGGAGCCAGTCGCGATCTACACTATCCTGACGCTGGTGGCGAAAAAACCTGCCTAGCGTTTACCCGCGCGCGGAATGATGGGAATGTTCTGAGTAGACAGTGGCGAGATGTCAGACTCGGCCGCACCGGCCGATCTCGCCACGGGTGCCGAGACTTCTGCGCCCGATTGCAGCTTCGCCATGAACCGCTGCTTTTCGCGAAGACCCGTCACGTCAACCAGCAGACTCGACGTCGCTGCCTCGACGTTCCGCAGCCGGTCTTCCATGCCATTCAGGACATCGGTGGACGGCTTGTCAGCCTTGTTCAGGCGATGCCAGGTAACCATCAGTCCTTTGAGAACCCAGCCGGTTACACCGACCAGAAGGACGAGCATGAAAAGAGCGCGGGGATCGAGGAACATGGTGTCCGGACGTAGGCTCAAGTCTGGAAGTTTCAGCCCTGCTGAGACTTTTTTTCTGCCGCTGCGGCAGGGCTGGATCGGGGCAGGTAAAGCGAGAACGAAGAGCCCACACCGAGGGAGCTCTGGACCGTCAATTCTCCGTCCATTGCCCTCGCCAGGTCGCGACTTATCGCCAATCCAAGCCCGGTTCCATGGTGTCCCGTCGAAAGAGTCCGGCCAACCTGTACAAAAGGCTCGAAAATGGTCTCGAGCTTGTCTGAAGCGATGCCGATTCCATTGTCGGTGACGTGCGCGCACACCCGGTCGCCCTCGACCTTGCACCCGACAGTGACTCGCCCGCCAGGTTCCGTGTAATTGACGGCATTCGAAGTAAGGTTGATTAAAATCTGTTCAATCTTGGCCTGGTCACCAAAGGCCATCGATTCTTCCGTGCACTCGTCGATCTCCAGCTCGATGTTCTTGGCGGCGGCCAGCGGTTTCACCATCTCGACGACAGCCCTGAGAACTGTGCTGATATCAACCGGGGCGATGTCATAAGTGAGCCTGCCTGCTTCTATGCGGCTGAAGTTCAGGAGATCATTGATGATTCCAAGAAGATGCCGCTGCGCGACGATGATGCGGTCGACATCCTCTTCCTGCTGCTGATTCATTTGACCCCGAACACCCATCCGCAACAGCTCGGCATAACCCCCAATTGCATTCAGCGGCGTTCGAAGCTCATGCGACATCGCCGCGAGAAACTCGCTCTTTGTCCTGTTAGCCGCTTCCGCCTCGGCAGCACGCACCATCGCGACCCTTTCTTTCAGCTCTGACTGCTTTCGTTCGGTGAGGTCGCGCGTAACCTTTGCAAACCCGACAAGCTCTCCATCAGGGCGCCTCAGCGCAGTGATGACGACATTGGCCCACAATCGCGAGCCGTCTTTCTTCAAGCGCCACCCTTCATCCTCGACCCGGCCGTCACGCGCGGCTATCACTAGTTCCTCCGCAGGCTTGCCGGCCGCGATGTCTTCAGCAGGATAAAACGTTGAAAAGTGCTTCCCGATTATCTCATGCGCCTTGTATCCCTTGAAACGTTCGGCACCCCGGTTCCACGTGACGATCACCCCCGTCGGGTCGAGCGCAAAAATCGCATAATCGCGGACACTCTCGACGAGCAGCTGATACAAGCCGATGCCTTCCGCGACGTTTGCATGCCCGGCGGGCTCGAGCAGTGTCTGCTCAGGGGCGGTCACAGGATCTCATCACTGGACCTCATCCAACAGCGCTTTTATTCGGGGAAACAGCGAGCGGATTTCATCAAGTGAAACGGCGCCTGCCGAAAGCCTGAACCACCCGCTCTCCTGTTGAACACCGAAGGCCTGAAACGAAATCACTGCGGCTCCGGCGTGTTCGAGCAGCAGCACGCGGATGTCGTCATCAGTCCTGATGACACGGCCGCCAATAGACTTTCCGTGCAGCTTGAACTGGGCCGAGAAGTAAATCGCTCCCTGGGGATTGATCGAATCGACAGGATATCCCGCATTTTTCAGGTCCTCAAATCCGGCAAACATCGCCACCAGGCGCTCGGCGATCCGGGCATCCATTTCAGCCCGAAAGTCGGCAATGGCGTTTTCGTCGCGCAGGTATCCGGCCACTGCACTCTGCTCGGCCCTGGGTGCCCAGGCGCCAGCATGGGATAGCAGGTCGCGAATCCGGGCACCGACAGCTGGCGCGACCAGCATCCAGCCCACCCTCAGGCCAGTGCCGGCGTAGGCTTTGGAAACGCCATCCGCGGAGATGAGGTAGCGGGCACATTCAGGAACGATCGCAGGAGGAAAAACGTGGCGCTGCCCTTTCGAGACCAGTGCGCCATACATCTGATCGTGAAGAATGAATACGGGCCTGCGTCCGACAGCCTCACGCTTCAGGTTTTCGTCGACCACAGCGCGAAGGATGTCGCCAAGCTGCTGCTCGGTCATCACGGTGCCGGTGGGATTGCCCGGCGAGCAGATGCAGATCATCGCTGCATCGCCAAGGTAAGGGCGGAACTGGTCGACGGTTGGCTGAAAGCCCGTCTCGACCGTCGCCTCGATTACCACTGACTCTCCGCCCGTCAGTAGCGAGAACGCATCGTTCTGCCATGACGGTACGGAGAAGACGACCTTGTCACCTGGATTTACTACCGCGCGGTATGCGCCATAGAGTACGGGCCGGCCACCACTGCAGACGACTATCGCGTCAACTGGGTATCTGACCCCCGTGGTCCTCAGGACATAGTCGGAGATTGCTTCACGAAGCCCGAGCATTCCTTCGGGTGTCGGATAGTTTGTCTCGCCGCGGGCAACCGCGTCCTGAATCCCCTGAGCGAGAACTTTCGGAATCGGGAAGTAGCGCGGATCGAAATCGCCGACTGTGAGATTCACGACTGTCTCACCTCGCGCGATCATCGCGCGAACCTGCCGGGTTATCCTCAGGATGCCGGATTCCTGCAGCGAGCGCACAGAATCCGAAAGGGCGGCATCGAGCGATGACTGATCGCCGAAGTCGAGCGGTTTGACTGAGGCCTCTTTCATTGCGCGGATTCTAGCGTCATGGAGGGAGTCAGTAAAGAACGTTAGCTTTCCGAATCCCGCGGTATCTCCTCTGGAACGTACTCATGCGATGTATTCCTGCCCTCCTGGCATTGACGATCATCAGCTCACCGATGTCCGCTCAGGTAACTGACGCCCACCTTGCGCGGGCAAAGCGCATTCTGGCCTCGACGCCGCTGATCGATGGCCACAATGATTTACCGTGGGCGATCAGGCGTGATTCAGCTGCACCGATGGATGTTGGCGCCTATGACCTGACAAAGCGGACTCCGGGTCACACTGACCTCGAGAGGCTTCGGCGTGGAATGGTTGGTGGCCAGTTCTGGTCGGTATACGTGCCCGGAGACGTCGCGGACTCGGGATACGCCCGCATCCAGCTCGAGCAGATCGACATTGCACGGCGGGTCATCGCCATGCATCCGTCGCATTTTCAGCTTGCCCTCACGTCGCGCGATGTGCGGGACGCATTCAAGCGAAAGCGCATCGGTTCATTGATCGGGATGGAAGGGGGGCACGTCATCGAAAATTCGCTCGGTGCCCTTCGTGCGTACTACGCGCTCGGCGCGCGATACATGACGCTGACGCACAACGTAACCCTCGACTGGATTGACGCTGCGTCCGACTCGGCGACGCATGGCGGGCTGACCGAATTCGGCAAGGAAGTGGTGCGCGAGATGAACCGGCTCGGCATGATGGTCGATCTCTCCCACGTTTCACCGGGAAGCATGAGCGATGCGCTCGACGTCGCGGAAGCACCTGTGATCTTCTCTCACTCGAATGCGCGTGCGCTTGCCGATGTGCCGCGCAACGTTCCCGATTCGATACTGAGGCGGCTCCCCGCGAATGGCGGAGTCGTGATGATTACGTTCGTGCCCGGATTTCTGATGGCCGGTGGTGCGCGTGAAGGTGCGACGATTTCAGACGTTGCTGACCACATCGAACATGTGAAGCGCGTAGCGGGCGCAGATCATGTGGGAATTGGCGGTGACTTCGACGGCATTGAGATAGTGGTGAAAGGACTGGAGGACGTGTCGACGTATCCTGCGCTGTTCGCAGAACTCGTGCGACGCGGGTGGTCGGATGCGGACCTGAAAAAACTGGCGGGGGAGAACATCCTCCGGGTGATGGAAAAGTCGGAGGAAGTGGCGTCGCGGTTACAGCGGAGCCGATCGCCTTCGACGAAGACAATTGAGCAGCTCGACCGGAAATGACCGCGCATAAGGTTCACTCACCGGGGTTTCTTGCGATCGTGGAGGATGCAAAGGCGCGCATCCGTGAAGTCACGGTCGCAGATGCAATCAAGGCAGTGAACGGGGGTGATGCGCGGCTGATCGATGTGCGCGAAGACCATGAATGGAATGAAAGCCGGGCGCGGGGAGCGGAACATCTCAGCAAGGGTATAATCGAGCGGGATATCGAGACCGTCGCTCCGGACAAGGATGCAGAGTTGATATTGTATTGTGGCGGTGGATACCGCGGCGCTCTTGCAGCGGACTCGCTGCAGAAGATGGGTTATACAAATGTTGCCTCGATGGCGGGCGGATGGCGCGCGTGGTTAGAGGCAGGTGCTCCAATTGACGAGGGATGACATGAGAATCAAAGGGTTGGGATTCGTGCTGGCTGGATCAATGCTTTTCAGCGGTTGTGCAAAGGAAGAAACGCAAAGTGCCGTAGCTTCAGCCGATGCCGCAATTCCGGTTGCCGACACTCCTGTATCACTCGCCTCGGCGACACCAACAGCTTCAGGAACCGTTGTGAAAGTGTACAAGGACCCGAACTGCGGATGCTGCGCGAAGTGGGTCGATCACATGAAGGAGAACGGGTTTACCGTCGAGGTGATGGACATGCCCGACCTTTCCATGATCAAGCAGAAGTACATGATCGGTGACGCGCTGCGCTCCTGTCATACGGCAGTGATTGGCGATTACGCATTCGAGGGACACGTTCCCGCGGACGTGATCAAGAAGATGCTCGCGGAGAAGCCTGCGATCGCCGGACTGGCGGTGCCCGGGATGCCATCGGGATCACCCGGCATGGAGGGTGCAACAAAGGAGCGTTACGACATTCTCACTTTCGACCGCGCTGGCAAGACGACGGTCTACGCTCAGCGCTAACCGGGATCAGAGTGGCACCACGGCGAAAACCAAAAAAACGCGCAACGAGTTTCGAGGACCGCGTGATGTGGACCGTCGTTGCCGCAGGTTCGGCGATGGTCGCTGCAATCGTGATAGAGAGGTCGATGACAGCCGGATGGCGCGCGGTTACATCGAAGGCGCCGCCGGACAGGCCGGAGTCACTCGACACGAGCTGGGGCGATGCTCTCGTATGGACCGCCGCGAGCGCGATTGCCGTTGGACTCGGACAGGTTCTGGCCAAGCGGGGCGCCGCGGCCGGTTGGCAGCACTATACCGGGAAGCTGCCTCCGCTGTAGGGAGGCGTAACGCCAGTCAGAAAGCCGGCCAGTGGTTGTTGGCCGTGTCGAGATCCTGGAAGCGGTTATCGGGATCGAGAGTGACTGAAGTCAATGTTCTTCCCTGAAGGGCGACGCGCGATGTATACGTTCGCGCGCCTCCGAACCATACGTTGGCCGGAACTATTACAGTCTCCGTTGTGCCGTCCCCGTACGACAGCTTCAGGTTTATCGGCATAGTGAGATCTCCCTTATCGCGAATGGAGATCACTGCGGCAGACCCGTCGATGCTGACGGATTCGATTGCCTGATCGAATGTGTCTGTTGTGAAAAACCAGCCGTGCCAGAACCAGCTGAGATCGCGTCCGAGAGAACGGTTCATCGAGAAGAAGAAGTCATGTGGCGATGGATGTTTGTATTTCCAAGCCCGCGCGTACTCGCCCATTGCGCGGCGGACCGCCGTGTCGCCGACGATTCCCCCAAGCGCCCATAGTGCGATCGGCGCTTTACCGTATGTCGCGACAGTGGAGTTTGGCCCACCAAAGTTCGCTGGCCACATCATCGTTGCTTCGAGCTCAGAACCCGCCACGCGACGATAGCCCGGTGCCCGGCTCAATGCGTCGATCGGATTTCCGGTAATCGCGGCTGTGGCTATTGGCGTCATGAATCCGACGAAACCCTCATCCATGAACCCGTAGCGTGTTTCATTGGAGCCCACCATCATCGGAAACCATTGATGCGCGAATTCGTGCAGAGTGACGCCCATCGACGATCCATTGAAGATGATCATCGGATTTTCCATCCCGGTTTCCGGGCCGTCAGCAATGGTTCCCTGTGAGAACTCATACGGAAAGAGCCAGGTGGAATACTGTTCGAGTGCCTTCCGTCCGAATTGCGCCGTATTCAGCGTGCGGTAACCTGTGTGTTGCGGCAGGTAAAGCACATGAACGGGAATTTTCCCCTTTCCGGGTATCGTGGCGTGGGTTGCGTCGTAGGTGTAGTCGCGCGAAACCGCAAATGCAAAGTCGTTGACGAGTGGAGCCTTGAAATGCCAGGTCAACGTTTGTCCCGGCGCAGTCGCTGACGAGCCTCGCTCTTCCGGCCGGACAACGAGAACGGTTGTATCTACCTGCATTGCAAGCGCCAGCCGGTCGCGTGTTCGCCGCGAGAGTACCCGTTCCGGATTCTGCAGGTCACCCGTGGCGCCTAGCAGCCAGCCGCCCGGAACTGTGAGCTTCACATCGAAGCTGCCGAACGGATTGTAGAACTCGGCGTTACCGAAATACTGGTCCCTGTCCCATCCGCGCATGTCGTCGTACATCGCGATCTGCGGATACCACTGCGCGATCTGATACAGGTAATTGCCATAACGCCCCATCCGTTGTCCGCGAACGGTGGTGTCAACGTTGGGAACCGTAAATCGCCAGGCAACGTCGAGGCTTACAGACTGTCCCGGACGAACTGGTGAAAGCGGGGTGATGGTAGCGACCGTTCCATCAAGACTGTATTGCTTTGCATCGGTGAGCTGGACGGACTTTCCGTTGACAGCAATGCTCTCCACGATCATGCCGTCGGTAATGTCCGTCACCGATGCGTTTCGACTGACGCGAGCCGAGAAAAAATTTTGATAGAGTCGAAGCACGATCTGCGGGAGTGAATCGGGGGTCGTGTTGTGAAGAGTGATGGTCTCTCGGCCGGTCACCTGGCTCGTGGCCGGATCCAGCGCTGCCTCGATCACGTAGTCGACTCGCTGCTGCCAGTATTTTGGCCCCGGCGCGCCAGTGGAGTCGCGCGTGCCAGCGGCGTAAGCACGCTTTATCAGCGGACCGATCGGGATGTCGCGCCGCACAGCCCGTTCCGGCCATGGACCTTGGGCCGGAGGTGTTACTGACGGAATAGAAGGGGTCGTAGCGCAGGCTGAGCCAGCCAGACTGAAAAGGGCGATGCGTAGAAACGAGCGGAGCATTTATGGGCGGGTGGCAGGGACCAGAGGAAAATAGCTGGGGGTCTAAAAAGGGTATTGCATCGAGACCGCTGATTATTTATACATTCCTTATGCATAATATTCAGTCGGCCGCCCTGAGCATCGCTCAAACCCCCAGACCACTAGTCAGGCCCGCCAATCGCGCGGATGTCGACCAGATCTGGGAGCTTGTCTCGTGCTATACGGCCCAGGGACTGATGCTGCCCCGGACGCACGGCCAGATCGCGATGAACATCGACAACTATGTCGTTGCCACTGTCACGTCGCGGGTTGTTGCCTGTGCTGCGCTCGAGGAATATTCCCCGTCGCTAGCCGAGATTTCGTCGGTTGCGGTTTCAAGAACCGAACATGGTAATGGTTTGGGAACTGATGTCGTGCTCGGGGTCGAGCGCCTGGCTCGTGCGCGCGACATTACCGAAGTGTTCGCACTGAGTCTCAGCGACAGGTTCTTCCTTTCCCTGGACTACCAGCCGACGTCGATCTCACGCTACCCGGAGAAGCTCGCCCGGTACGAAAAGCTTTCCGAGCAGGGTGTCGCGATCGTGCCGAAGCGTTGCTTTCAGAAAGTGCTTGGGGATGCGTGGCAGGCCCCCACTCTCCTTGAGAGTGGTCACGTGCACCAGGCGCGTCGCGCTAGCTAAAGCCCACGACAAATCAGTATCGAGTTAGACTCGAAACTGGCAGGCAAACTCAGGACTCAGGACATTATCTCGAAACTGGGAACTCGTCTGCGCAGATGAGTTCCGAGTGGCGAGTCGTAGTCCTGAGTTTTCCGTTTGCCTGCCAGTTTCGAGTATGCCTGCCAGTTCCGAGTTTTTCTCTGTCAGATTCTTACGTGTTGACTGCACCACGTCGCTTGCAGGGCTCGCATCGCCGATGCTTTATATGTAGCACGGCGGAGCTATCCCTCCCGCCGGTAGACACCCAACGCGAGTCAATAAGACATGAGCCTCAGCACAAGCTCTCGTGAAACGCTGCTTCGCATCGCAGCCGCTTCGCTCTTCCTTGCCCCTTCCATCACCGCAGCTCAAGCATCGATCGTCCCGGCATTACAGCCCGGAGACCTCGACAGAAACGTCAAAGCATGCACCGACTTCTACAGCTTCGCCGGCGGCGGGTGGATCGCGAAAAACCCCGTTCCTGCAGCGTTCCCCGCGTGGAGCCCATTTTCCGAGTTGAGGGAGCGCACCAACCTCGTTCTCAAGGAAGTCCTCGAGTCATCGGCGCGTGCGGCACGAACCACGACTGACCCCAACACGAAGAAGCTCGGCACCTATTACGCGAGCTGCATGGACTCCGCCGCAGCAGACGCAGCGGGTGCTAAGCCTCTCGAGGGTGAGCTCGCACGGATAGCTGCTATTTCATCCCGATCCGATCTCGTCCCGGCGATCGCGCATTTCCACTCGATTGGTATGGCGCCGGCCTTCGGGTTCGGATCCGGCCAGGACGCAAAGAACAGCTCGCTTGTCATCGTCTCGGCAAATCAGGGTGGGCTCGGCCTCCCCAATCGTGACTATTACACCAAGACAGACCCGGCATCCGAGAAGATTCGCAGTGAATACCTGAGCTACATGGCGAAAACCTTCGAGCTGCTTGGCGAACAGCCAGCCCAGGCGCGAAATAGTGCGTCAAAGGTCATGGCGCTGGAGACGCGGCTGGCGAACGCATCGAAGACCCCCGTTCAGCTGCGCGATCCACTCGCCAACTACAATCCGACCGCGGTCTCGGTATTGAAGGCGACGATGCCTGCGTTCGACTGGAACGTTTTCATGTCCGGTCTCGGCCTCAGCGGAATTACGACCGTAGACATCGGCCAGCCGGAATTCTTCAAGGCCGTGAACGCCGCGGTTGCGGAAGTGCCTGTCGAAGACTGGAAATCCTATCTCCGGTGGCGGCTCGCAAGTCGCATGAGTCCATACCTCAGCAGCGACTTCGTCAACACGAATTTTGCGTTTAACTCGACGCTGACCGGCGCGCGCGTCATGCAGCCGCGGTGGAGACGCTGCCTGAACTCAGCTGACAACGTGCTCGGCGACGCGCTTGGACGGGAATACGTGAAGGTCGCATTCACTCCTGAAGCAAAGGCAAAAGCGCTCGAGATGATCGCCAATCTGCGAACAGCGATGGGTGAGCGAATCACAAAAGCACAGTGGATGAGCGCGACCACGAAGGCGCAGGCGATGACGAAGCTTGCATCCTTCAACCAGAAAATCGGTTATCCGGATGAGTGGGAGGATTACAGCGCGCTGGATATTCGCGAAGCGCCATATGCATCCAACTACCTGAGCACGCGCAGATACGCGGTGAAGCGCGACTTCGAAAAAGTCGGCAAGCCTGTCGATCGCAACGAGTGGTTCATGACGCCACCGACTGTGAACGCCTATTACGCGCCGCAGCTGAACGAAATCGCATTTCCAGCGGGCCGGCTGCAGCCGCCGTTCTTCCATCCTGCTTATGACGAGGCAGCCAACTACGGCGGCATCGGCGGGACCATCGGCCACGAGTTGTCGCATGGGTTCGACGATCAGGGCCGGCAGTACGATGCGAAGGGCAACCTCACGGACTGGTGGACCCAGGCCGACGGAGCGAATTACACCGCGCGCGCAAAAGTTGTCGAAGACCAGTACAACGCGTACAAGGTGCTCGACAGCCTGAGCGTCAACGGCAAGCTCACCCTCGGCGAAAACCTCGCTGACATCGTTGGTGTGTCCGTTGCCTACGATGCGCTTCAGAAATCACTGGCGGGTAAGCCGCGCACGCTCATTGATGGATTCACTCCTGAACAGCGCTTCTTCCTGGCTTACGCGCAGGCGCGGCGCGCGAATCTCACACCACAATCCGCACGGATGCAGATACAGACAGACCCTCATTCACCGGGAATTTTCCGGGTGAACGGGCCACTTTCCAACATGCCTGAATTTGCAAAAGCGTTCGACTGCAAGCCGGGGGACCCGATGGTGCGTGCAGAGAACATCAGAGCAAGTATCTGGTGACCGCGGTATGACCGATGGTGAGCTGATCGCCGATGAGCTGCGCCATGCATTTCGGGGCGATGCGTGGCATGGCCCCGCGCTGGCAGAGCTCGTTGGAGATCTCACATTAGCCGAGGCGATCCAGCGGCCGATTCCCACGGCGCACAACATCTGGGAGCTGGTACTTCATATCACGAGCTGGTCGAACATCGCGCTGCGTCGCGTGAACGGTGGGCGTCACCAACCGTATGACGGGGAAGACTGGCCGGAGCCCGGTACGTTTTCGGAGGAGCGCTGGAAGGAGATAGTTGGAGAAATGGAGGAGAGTCACGAGCGCCTTTGCGAAGTAGTCGCAGGCCTCACCGAGGAGAGGCTGAACGAAGCAGCGCCCGGCAGCACGCGCTCGATATCGTTCATGCTGCACGGGGTCGCACAACACGACGCATATCACGGCGGGCAGATTTCACTGCTCAGGAAGCTGGTCACGACAAGACACCGGCGCGCTGCGATCTGACAACGGGAGCAATAAGGGAATGAAAACATCATGGCGCGCGACCAAGCCGAATCGCGACGAGTTCGCGCCGTTTTACGCGGGCTACATCGGGCGTGTCCCCGACGGCGACATAGTCACCACCCTCGATAACCAGATCCGTGACACAGGCGCGTTCCTGCGATCGCTGCCCGAATCGGTGGGTGATCACAGGTATGCCCCTGGGAAATGGAGTATCCGGGAAGTCATTGGTCATCTGGCTGATGGAGAGCGCGTATTCGCGTATCGCGCGCTCAGGTTTTCGCGCGGCGACGCCACGCCGCTTCCCGGGTTCGACCAGGACAGCTACGTCGCGAACGCACTCTTCGACAGCCGGACACTGGATGACTTGATCCAGGAATTCGAGCACCTCAGAAAAGCATCGGTGCATATGTTCGGAAATCTCGATGAAGCTGCAATGACAAAGCGGGGCGCGGCGAACGGGGTCGAAGTCAGTGTCCGAGCTCTGGCGTTTATCCTGGCAGGACACGAAAGCCATCATCTCGAAATTCTGCGCTCGCGATACCTATGAATCGCAGGAGGTTCGTGCAGCGAACGGCCTTAACAGCCGCAGGCTTTGGAGTCCTTCGCAACCTCCAGGGATGTGTCCCACGGCAACCCCCGCCACCGCCGACCCCGGCAATCATCCCGGGCACCTTCATCGAGCTGCGCGACAGATACTTCGTCTTTCATCTTGAAAAGAACCCGGTTACGGCAACCTACCTTGGAGGCGACGGATACAGTCCCGCGCTTGCCGACTCCGGTTCGCGCCTTCGCGACTACCGCGCAACATCGTTAAACACCGAGACCGTCTTCTATCGATCGCTGCTCGCATCGATCCAGGCTTTGCCGGCAGTAGCCCTGTCCCCGGCGGAAGTCGCCGACCGTCGTCTCATGACGTCGCAGCTCGAGTTTCTGATTCACCAGGGTGCTGATCTTCGATATCATCAGCGCGCACTGGACACCTACGTCGGTGAGCCGTTCAAGGGCGTCGATTGGCAAACCCAGCACATGCGAGACCTCGGCAGCGGAATGTCAGGCGACGAGGCGGAATGGCGAAGCGTCATTGCACGCGTGCTGGCAATTCCCTCGTACCTGGATACGGCGCGGGCGAATCTGCTCGCGGGAAAGGCGGCCGGTAACATACCCGACAAGCGAATGGTGCAGCGTGACGGTATCGAAGGAAGTCGCGCGAACGCTGAATACTTTGGGGCAACACTTCCCCGATCTGCTCAGCGATATCTCGGATCGCAACCTTTCGCTGCGACGATAAATGCGCAGCTGCTCGCCGCGGGGCTCGCTGCGGCGAGCGCGTGGGAACAATTCACCGCGTTCCTGCTTCAGAGCTTCGACGTAAACGAGCCCGTCGATCGCTATCCCGTAGGTGAAGAGGAGTATTCCTGGCGCGTGAAGAACATCTATCGCGACGCCAGAACGCCAGCTGAGCTCTACGACTACGGGGCTGCGCAGGTCGCGATCTACAGTAACCGGATCGTCGAGGTTGCCCGCGAGTTCTCGGCAAATGCGAAGATGAATCTCTCCTTCGGCACTCCGGCCGAACGTTATGCCAGTGTGAGGCAGGTGACAGAGTTTCTGGCTCGCGATGCGCCGCGCAATGATGAGCAGTTGTTCAAGTGGTACAGGGAGGCGGGGGTTCGCGCGGTAGCATATGGTCGCGAGCACAAACTGTTCGACATTCCAGCGGCTTACAGGCTCGATGTCGTCGAGACACCTCCGATCCTTCGCAGTGCAATCGATGCCGTCTACTATCCGGCGCCTCCGTTCAAGCCCGGTGGCACCGGAAGATTCTATCTGACGCCGACCGGCAACGATCAGGAAACGCTGAAGCTCAACAACTTTGCGTCCATCGCCACTACCGCCGTGCACGAGGGGTTTCCGGGCCACGACTGGCACTTCAAGTACATGATCGCGCACCCGGAGAAGATTTCCAACATCAGGTGGCTCACACCCGGTGCCGTCGAAGATTCGTCCGCTATGTGGTCTGATTCCATGACGGCGGAGGGCTGGGGGTTGTACACCGAGGAGCTCATGGCCGAGCAGGTACCAAATCGCAAATACGGGTTCTACTCACCTGGCGAATATCTGTACATGTTGCGTGAGCAGCTATTGAGAGCCGTAAGAGTGCGGGTCGATGTGGGATTGCACACGCGGCGGATGACATTCGATGACGCTCTCGACTACTACACGGAGCATGTGCTGTTCCTGCCGGGCGCGCGGTCACGCGCAACGTTCGACCCTGCATCGAAGGCAGCGTTGGACTCCGCAATGCGAGCCATCTATCGCTACTCGAAATGGCCTACGCAGGCCATCACGTACAACCTCGGAAAAAATGCAGTCATGGAGCTGCGCGACGCGTGCAAAGCACGCAGTGGTTCTGCATTTTCTCCCAGGAATTTTCACGAGAGGTTCATGGCGCAGGGCATGATACCGGTCGACTTCATTCGCGAGGAGTTTCTCGCCGGATGTTCAGCAGAGACAACACAATGACCAGCAGGCGCTCGTTCGTAACCGGCCTCGCATCCGCAGGATTGGGCACGGCGATGTTCCGCGAAACCGCGATTGCCTCGCTCTTCCGAGCAAACCTCATCGCCGGCGATCGCCTCCCTGAGGAGGTGGCCGAGGATGAGTCGTACTGGACGCTGATCCAGCGCGCGTTCGATGCGGACCGCACGATGATCAACCTGAACAACGGCGGGGTGTGTCCAACGCCGACCCACGTGCTCGAAGCGATGATTCGCGACCTGAGGTTCACGAACGAGCTTCCTGCCGAGCATATGTGGCGGGTGCTGGAGCCAAGGATCGAAAGCGTTCGGCGTGATCTGGCTCGCGATTTCGGCTGCGACCCCGAGGAGATTGCAATCACTCGCGGCGCTTCGGAAGCGAATGAGAACATGATCTTCGGTATTGACCTGAACAAGGGCGACGAGGTCGTGATATCGAACCAGAACTACCCGCGGATGATCACTGCGTGGGAGCAGCGTGTCCGTCGGGAGGGGATCGTTCTCAAGCAGGTGTCGTTCAAGGTTCCGCCGCCTTCGCAGGAGCATATAGTCGGACAGTTCAAGGCCGCGGTAACGCCGCGGACCCGGATCATTGAAGTGCCGCACATAACCAACCTGACAGGGCAAATCATGCCCATTCGGGAGATTGTTGACTTCGCGAAGCCGCGGGGAATCGAAGTGCTCGTAGACGGCGCGCACGCTTACGCGCACTTCCCCTTTAAGCGCGATGACCTCGGCGTGGACTATTACGGGACCAGTCTTCACAAATGGCTGCTCGCCCCGATTGGAACGGGTTTCCTTTACGTGCGAAAGGAAAAGCAGAAGAAGCTCTGGCCGTTGATGGCTGCTGCGACCACGCAGGACAACGACATCAGGAAATTCGAGGAGATCGGAACACATCCAGCCGCCAACCACAATGCGGTCTCCGCCGCGCTGGCGTTTCACCGCGGCATCGGAGCCGATCGCAAGATTGCACGGCTCAGGTATCTGCGCGATCGCTGGGCTAAACGACTTCAGTCCGAGAGTGACAGGGTAAAAATTCTCACTCCCCTCGACAGCAAATACTCAGGGGCGCTGGCAATGTTGAGCGTTGACGGCCTCGAGTTCGGCGCGTTGAGCTCCTGGCTCGTCTCGAAGCATCGCATCGTCAACACGCCAATTCAGCATACGGAGTTTACGGGAATCAGGATCACTCCAAACGTCTATACGACTGTCGACGAGATCGACACGTTCTCGGACAAGGTGCTGGAAGCGATTCGCAAAGGAATTAGCTGACACCGGATAAGCTCAATGCGCGAAATCTTTCCCGCCGGGCAACTACGGGAAAAGCGTCGACGGGACTTCGGTGAGGAACGGCCGAGTTGGGGGAGTGCTCACTTGAAGACTGCCGAGGTCTCGGAGTTTCAATTTCCTTATTTCGTGGTCACTGCGGAACCACGGTACGGAGTTCCTGCTGTTCCGCGTTTTAACCCCAAATTGGGAACGCTGGCAATCCGGTGCCCTGCGTCAAATCGAGAGGGCACTCACACAGCTCTGCAGTTCCCTCACCCCACTCCCGTCAACGCTGTTCCCGTAGTTCAGAGTTCACGACGATCCCGATATTGGTGAAGCGCAAAAAAGAGGCGAGCCATTCACCCGGCTCGCCTCTCTCATTTTCTTAACCGCCAATCAATCCTTGCGGGTCTTGCTTCCCTTCGGCCTGCCGCCCTTTCTCGCGGCTTTACCATCTTCGATCATCTGGTCGAATGCAGCCTTGGCTTCCTTCATCAGCGCTGCGTGCGATGCACGGCGCTCCTTCTCGGCCCGCTTCTTCTCCACCTGATAGATGGCCTGCGGAGTCTTGGTCTTTGTGGGCATTTAGACTTCACCATCCCTTGATTCGTGGGTCACATATGACAGCGCCCCGCAGCAGTTTTGCTCGCGGAGCGCTTGTATCACTCAATATAACCGGTTTTGACCCATTTGTGACCCCTCAGTCACGAATTCCGTGGCTTTCCCTCCGACTGCTCGGTGTCCGAGGGCATCGGAAAGACCTCGCCAATCTCATCTCCTACATCCTTTGCCCGCGCGGCTATCGTCTCCCGAAGGGGCTTCTCCGGCAGGAACCAGATAAGGATAAAACCGATGAGCCCGACGCCTGTCGCGACTAGGAATATCCGGCTGAGCCCGGCAGTGACCCCTGCCGCGTATGCATCGCGAGCAACTGCGGGCATCCTGGCAATCATGCGGGGGCTCAGGTTGACGCCAGTACCCGCACCCGCCGGTGCGAGGCCCAGCGGCAGATGGGTTGCCAGATAGGTGTTCATCCGCGCTGCGAAGATGGCGCCGAGAGCTGCTGTGCCGACTGAGCCTCCGATCAACCTGAAAAGCGTGGCGCCCGAAGTTGCGACGCCGAGGTCAGTGTAGTCGACGGAGTTCTGCGCAGCGAGTATCAATACCTGCATGACGAGCCCCATTCCGAGGCCGAGAACCGCCATCAGTATGGAGGCGGTCGTCAACGATGTTTCCGGCGTCATGCGCGACAGGAAGAAGAGCCCGACCGTCGTGACGGCAGTTCCGATTATCGGGAAAATCTTGTAGCGCCCGCGCTTGCTGATCAGCTGCCCGGCGATGATCGAAGATACGAGCATACCTGCCATCATCGGCACCATTCTCAGGCCCGATGCAGTAGGACTGTCGCCCTTGACCACCTGCAGGTACAGCGGGAGGTAGGTCACCGAGCCGAACAGTGCAAACCCGACGATGAGCCCGACGATCGCAGATATTACGAAGGTGCGATTCTCGAAGAGTCTCAGGGGTAGCACCGGCTCCTTTGCGCGGCGTTCGACAACGAGAAACAGCGCGAGCGCAACAACGACGAGGGCTCCGAGCGCGATGATCGTCGGTGAGCCCCACGGGTATGCGATACCGCCAAGATCTGTGGCGATGATTATCGCACTAAGTCCCGTGGCGAGTAGCGCTGCGCCTGCATAATCGATTGAGTGACTGACACGGCGCGCGGCGGCGGGCATCGTCGTCGCAAGGACGAAAACCGCGATGAAGCCAAGCGGAATGTTGATGAAGAATATCCAGCGCCACGTGATGTGGGTGGTGAAGTACCCGCCAATGAGCGGACCGGCGATGCTCGCGAGACCGAACATCGCCCCGAAAATGCCTTGGTATCTCCCACGATCGCGTGCCGGCACGATGTCGCCGATGACAGCCTGAGTCGTGACGATCAGACCCCCACCACCGAGTCCCTGGATTGCGCGGAAGAGGATCAGCTGTTCCATGCTGCGCGCAAAACCGCAGAGCACAGATCCAACAAGGAAAATTCCGATCGCGGATTGAACGACCAACTTCCGTCCGTAGAGATCGCCCAGCTTCCCATAGAGCGGTGTCACGACGGTTTGCGCGAGGAGGTATGCGGTTACAACCCAGGAAAGCCGGCTCAAGCCGCCGAATTCGCCCACGATCGTTGGCAGGGCAGTTGCGACAATCGTCGAGTCGAGCGCCGCAAGCAGGAGAACCAGCAGAAGCCCGCTCACTACGACACGGACCTGTCGGGGTGTCAGCTCGGGCGGATGCAATGTTGCCTGCATCGGGTTACTTGAGGATCGCTCAGACATCCTTCAGCTCGGGGAACTTCCAGAAAGCCCATGCGGTGTAGGCAAGCATGATAACCGCACCGGAACCCAGTGCCCACTGAACACTTGTCGCGCGGGCGACGGCGCCCTCGAGCAGCGACCCGATGGGAGTGAAGCCCACATAGACGAAAACGTAAGCCGCCATTACCCGCCCTCTCAATGCATCGGGCACGATGCTCTGCAGAATCCCGTTCGCGAGCGCTCCATTTATCAGCATCGTAAGTCCGAGCAGCACGAGGACCACGGTTGCGACCGATCGAACATTTATGAACGAGAACAGAAGCAGCAGCGAGGAGAATGAAAAAGTGGTAACCGTGAAGAGCTTGCCGCGTTTGACCCGGGCGCTGAGCGCCGCGAGAGTGAGGGCACCGAACACGGCGCCCACACCTACCGATGTCACCAGGAGCCCATAGCCACTGGCATCCGTGTTGAGCACGTCACGGGCGATGACTGGCATCAGCGTCAGATATTGCAGCCCGAAAATTGAGAACACCGCCATCACACCAATCAATCCCTTCACTTCGCGCTTTCCGCGGATGTAGGCAATGCCCTCCTTGAAATCGTCGAGCGCGCCGCTGACCCGTTCGGCTGCAACGAACTTCGGGAGCTTCACCTTCATGAGACAGGCGATGACGGCGATGTAGCTGAGGGCGTTGATGCCGAAGCACCATGCCAGACCCGCGCTGGCAATGACGGCTGCGGCAATCGACGGACCGATGATTCGCGCGAGATTGAAGCCACCCGAGTTCAGAGCGACCGCATCGACGATGTCATCACGTCCCACGAGCTCGACGATCAGTGACTGTCGAGCCGGAATTTCCACCGAGCTCACGAGTCCGTTAATGAGCGCAAGTATCACGAGCAGCGGGATGTCGATGATGCCTGTCCAGACGGTCCACCAGAGTGCGACGGTTTGAAGCGACAGAAGCACCTGCGCCATCGTGACGATCTTGAGCTTGTCGAGCCTGTCGATGAACACGCCCGCGTAAAGCGAGAACAGAAGAATTGGAAGCGATCCCGCCGCGGCAACCAACCCGACTATGAACGCGCTGTCGGAGAGCTGGAGCGCCAGCCAGCCTTGCGCCACCTGCTGCATCCACGTGCCAGTCAGCGAGACTGTCTGCCCGATCCAGAAAAGCCGAAAGTTCCGGTGCGCCTGGAGCACACGAAACGGGTTAATCGATCTCGTTTGGGTCGGCATTCTCCGCATTATACAGCTTTTAGAAGCGGAACTTCGGGAACTGCCGGAAAGGAGTGGGGTGAGTGTCACGAGATGCATGAGTGATCTCGCGCCAGGACAGGATTGCCCTCGGCAGAAGCATCTTCACTTGGGGGTAACTACGGAAACCCGGGGCGCCGTTCCGCAGTTCCCCCAAATTGAAAACGCTCGAATCGAGGGACGATGCACTAATGCGGAGAAAACCTCACGTAACTCAGCAGTTTCTCACACCCCACTCCCAATTTTTGTTTCCGTAGTTCCGTATTCAACCGCTCCGAGCAGTATTATTCGATCATGCGGTCCCATACCTACTCCCGGTTTTCGCCGGAGATGGCCGACGCCGTCGACCTCCAGTCACTGCTGGGAAAGCTCGCTGACTTCCTGCTGCAGTCCGGCTTTGCCGGAGGCCAGCAGTACGACCCGTGGGGCGACTACATCGAGGAAACCGATCGCTCACTCGAGGCCCTCAAGCAGGCGATTCTCGACGCGTTAATCGAAAGCGGACAGTTCACGCCGGAACTTCTTGAAGCGTTGCGCGGCGACGGGGATGAGGACGCCGAAGAGAAGCTCGCCAAGCTCCTCGACGATCTGGTGCAGCGACTCTCCACAGAAGGTTATCTGAACGTCGACGCTCCGCCACAGGTCCCCGCCGGACATCAGCCCGTAACAGGGCCGGGCGGACTCGCACACGCCGCATCCAAGTCAGTCCAGTTCAATCTTACGGACAAGGCAATCGACTTCCTCGGCTACAAATCGCTGCGATCAATCCTCAGCTCGCTCGGCAAGTCGAGCTTTGGAAGTCACGATACGCCGTATCTCGCGACAGGGATCGAGGCGGACGGATGGAGCAAGCCGTATGAATTCGGCGACGTGCTCAACATCGATGTCAATGAGACTCTGCTGAACTCACTGGCGCGAACCGGATCACTGGAAGTCCCGATGGATCTCGACTACTCGGACCTCATGGTGCGACAGTCGGAGTATCGGTCGTCATGCGCCACGGTGTTGATGCTCGACACCTCTCATTCGATGATTCTCTACGGTGAAGACCGATTCACGCCTGCCAAAAAAGTCGCGCTGGCGCTGACTCACCTGATCAGGACTCAGTTCCCGGGTGACACGTTGCGGGTCGTACTGTTTCACGATTCCGCCGAGGAGATTCCGCTAGCGACGTTACCGAACGCGCAGGTTGGGCCCTATCACACGAACACCGCTGAAGGCCTGAAGCTGGCACGCCGCATCCTCATGTCGCAGAAGAAAGACATGCGGCAGATCGTGATGATCACCGACGGGAAGCCAAGCGCGTTGACGATGCCGAACGGGCTCATCTACAAGAACTCGATGGGTCTCGACCTGGCAGTCGTGAGCGAAACCTTGAAGGAAGTCGCAAATTGTCGGCGATCCGGCATCGTCATCAACACTTTCATGCTGGCACGCGACCGCGCGCTGGTTGAATTCGTCAAGAAGGTTTCCGAGATCAGCCGGGGAAAAGCCTACTTCACGAATACGATGACGCTTGGCCAGTTCATCCTCATGGACTTTCTCCGCAAGAAAACGCGAAAAGTCTCGTAACTCCCCTCCCGGCACGACATTTACGCATCCGGGTACCATACGGGTTCTGGAGTAACCCTGCCACTCGATTCCTGAGGTGATGAATGGCGTGCCGGCATGAGCCCGTAACGATGGGAAGTCCGCGCTCACGGACTGCCGACACTGGAGCATTCCGCGTTACGGAGGCGTGGTTTCCACCGGGCAGCGTGCTGCCCGGCCACACTCATGATCGCGCGATAATGGCAGTGATGCTCGGTGGATCGTTCGTTACGAAGTTCACCACGGAACTCGACGATTCCGGCGGCACTCTCGTAATGCTGAAATAAATGACCTTTTGCGCTGCCATCGGCGCAGCCACGTCGCAAGCGACAAGCGCGAGGGAGGCGGCGACCGGAATAAACTTATGAAACTTCATGTGATGCTCCTTGGTGACTTGAGGTGAGACCAAAGTCCCAATCTCACGGTCATCACGAGGTCAGTCTTGAATCGCCGTGCAGTACTGAACGTGTCGCGAAGTGGGATCTCCGTGGACCTCCCGAACCAATACAGTTCGCAAGTCATCCTGCGCTGCGGTGGCACCGGGGGCAACGATACAAAGCAACAACGCGAGGCGGCGGATCATGACCCAATAGACGGGGATTCGAAACGGTTTCGCCAGACATTTGGGACGAAGCGGAGGAGAACCGCCGCGACTCGGATGGAACACGAGCGCCAACGCCAGAAATCCGGTTTGCTGGCTCGGATGACTCAACCCCTGTAGCTTTTGCCAACCATAGAGGCAGGAGACTCAGAAGGAATGCAGGAGAAGCTGACAGCCGCGCTCGCCGACCGCTACACCGTGAGCCGGGAAATTGGACGTGGCGGCATGGCAACCGTGTACCTGGCGGAGGACTTCAGGCACGGCCGCGACGTGGCGGTAAAAGTTCTTCACCCCGACCTCGCATCAGCTCTCGGCACCGACAGGTTCTTGCGCGAGATACGTCTGGCCGCCCGCCTCAACCATCCGCACATCCTCCCGCTGTTCGATTCAGGGGAAGCCGACGGATTCCTGTTTTACGTCATGCCGTTCATCGAGGGAGAGTCGCTGCGCGAGAAGCTCAATCGCGATGGCAGACTCCCGCTGGAAGATGCGCTGGGCATTGCGCGTTCAGTCGCGGCCGCGCTCGACTATGCGCACCGCAACAAGATCGTGCATCGCGATATCAAGCCCGAAAACATCATGATCAATGAGGGAATGGCCCTCGTGATGGATTTCGGAATTGCAAAAGCGCTGACCGCCGCAGGTGCCGACACCCTGACGCAGGTTGGCATGGTGGTTGGCACCCCCGCTTACGTGAGCCCCGAGCAGGCGGCAGGCGAGCAGGACATCGACGGTCGCAGCGATCAGTACAGCCTCGGCTGTGTCTTATATGAGATGCTGACCGGCGAGCGGCCGTGGACAGGCCCGACAGCTCAGTCCGTGCTGAACAAGCGATTCATGGAGCCGGCTCCATCGCTTCGGAAAGCTTGGAAGGACGCCCCTGAAGAGATCGCCGCTGCGCTCTCGAAGGCAATGGAGCAGGATTCGTCGAAGCGGTTTTACACGTCAGGCGATTTTGCGAGAGCCCTGATTCCCACGGTGACGACGCCAGTGTCCACACCCGTACCCGAAGGTGTGCAGACCGTGAAGTCGATCGCGGTGCTGCCGTTTGCGAATACCAGTCAGGACCCGGAGAACGAGTACTTCACCGACGGCATGGCTGAGGAGATCATCAACGCGCTGTCGAAGATCAAGTCGCTCGGAGTTGCATCGCGCACATCGACATTTGCTTTCAAGGGAACTACCGAGGACATCCGCGAGATCGGAAAGAGACTCGAGGTTTCCGCTGTGCTCGAGGGAAGCGTGAGGCGCATGGGCAACAAGATCAGGGTGACCGCGCAGCTGATCAACGTGATGACGGGGCTTCAGCTCTGGTCCGAGCGGTACGACCGCGAGCTCGAAGATGTTTTTGCGATTCAGGACGAGATAGCGCAGAACATCGTGAAGGCATTGCGGGTCGTGCTGAGCGAAGAGGAAAAACGCGCAATCGAGAAGGTTGCTACAGAGAACGTTCAGGCGTACGACTACTATCTGCGCGGCCGAAAATTCTTTCACCAGAATCGCCGTACCAGTCTCGAGTTTGCGAGGCAGATGTTCACACGGGCAATTGACGTCGACCCCAACTATGCGCGCGCCTACGCCGGAATCGCCGACTGCTGTTCGATCCTCTTCATGTATTTCGATGCGCGCGAATCAAACCTGAAGCAGGCAGATAAAGCGAGCCAGAAAGCGCTGCACCTCGACCCCGACCTCGCCGAAGCACACTCGGCGCGCGGCCTGTCATATTCGCTGAGCAAGGAATACGAGAAGGCGGAGAAAGAGTTCGAGGTCGCGATGAGTCTCGACCCGAAACTATACGAGGCTCCCTACTTCTACGGACGAGCGTGCCTGGCGCAGGGGAAATGGTCGGAAGCGGTTCCGTTGTTCGAGAAGGCTGCGGCACTCAGGCCTGAGGATTATCACGCGCTGACATTCCTCGCGAGCGCGTTTACCGGTCAGGGGCGCATCGGAGAGGCGAGCAAGGCATCGCACCGCGCCGTTCGCGTCATCGAGAAATGGATCGACACAAACCCGGAGGACGCGAGAGCCCTCAACATCGGCGCTACCATCTGGTCGAATCTTGGTGAAACGGACCAGGCGCTTGAATGGGCAAAACGTTCACTCTCGATCGACCCGGAAGACCCGCAGCTGCTCTACAACGTCGCGTGTGTCTACGCGATCGAAGGCATGAAGGATGAAGCACTCCAATGCCTCGAACATGCGATAGACAAGGGCTATGGGCATCGCGAGTGGATCGAGCACGACTCGGATCTCAACTCTCTCCGAAGCGATCGACGATTTCAGGCTTTGTTAGACAGGGTCTAACAGGCCACAGGCCTCAGGGAAG
>JANPKW010000037.1:0-70482 GCA_031426255.1 Gemmatimonadaceae bacterium
GGCGCGGGATTTGACGACTACCGCGTCGCCTCGCGCTGACCTACTCGCGGTAAAACCACGGTCGTGAGATCGCGCGCCACCACGGTGTGACCGTCGAAGCCTCCCCGACGCACGTCCGCGAGATACGCCGATTCGTGCTCGTCGGTGGTCGGAGCGGGTATCAGGTGGGTGAGTACCAGGGTGGCGGGTCGCACTGCTGCTGCAAGCGCTCCGACACTCTCCGCGCTGGCATTCCAAGTGAGCAGCTTGGGCGTCACGCGCGCTGCCAGCAGTGCCTCGTGGACGATCACGTCTGCATTGTCCGCCAATGCACGAACCCCGGCGCAGACGCGTGTGTCGCCGCTGATCATGATGGTGTACCCCGACCGTTCGACGCGGTAACCGGTGGCGGGTTCGATCGGATGATGCTCGACGAGTGTCGTGCGCACGGTCCATCCACCGCGGTCCATCACCGTCTCGACGTCGCTGGACGGACGGAAAGGCGTCACCTCGATCCGAGGACGCGGTCCGGCGTGCGGAGCGGCCTGGAACAGAAAGCAATCGTCGTCGAACGGTGCAAGACACGTGTCCGCGAATCGTGCGGCCGGACCTTCGGGAGCGTGCACGGTGAGCGGCGTTGCGCATCCGCTGGCCCAGCGGGCAATTGCCAGCGTGGCGAGATCGCTGATGTGGTCGGAGTGGTGGTGAGTGAGAAAGACTCCGCGTATCGATCCGAGTCGCAGGTTGGCAAGCGCCATCTGTCTTGCGACTCCGTTTCCGCAGTCGACGACATACGATGCGCCGCCAACTACGATCACTTGAGATGGAGCCGCGCGATTGGGTTTCGGAGTTGGCCCGCCTGCCGTCCCAAGCAGTATGAGTCGTGACTTTTCCGGCTCGCCAGCTTTCCCAAGGGCGTGGGCTGACACGAGCGGCGTCGACGCGGCCATTGCGGCAGTCGCCAATACAAAGTCGCGTCGAGTCAGGTTGATCGCCAAGGAGATTGTTCCTGTTTGATGAGGATCCCGAACTTAGGACAGTGCGAATCCGCGATCTTAGGTCGCACTTGATCCATCGCCGATTCGCGCGATGATCCCCTCCATCTGCTGCATCCGGGTTCTTGCCCACCCTGGTAGTCTCAGGCCGGTGATACCGAACATCGCTGCGCCCGCGGCAGCGAGAGTTGTTATTGACGTGATCATTCCTGTATCGTCGACCCCGCCACCAAGCAGCGCCGCGCCGCCAGTGACAACGGCGAATCCAAACATTGCGATTCCGCCGGCAATCATTCCCCGTGCATCACCCTTGATCGTGCGGAGTCGCAAACGGTGTCCGGCAGGAGTTGGCTCGAGGAGCGCGTGAAGATTGCCATTCGTCCATTGCCTGAATGAGCCCTCTTGCGAAAGCTTTCCGCGTGCATCGAAAGTCTCACGCAAATCCACGACAATACGCTCCCACTCCGCGTCGCTGATCTTTCTGCCAAGGTCAGCGCTCATGCCAACCCCGATCGGCAATCCGAGAAAATGGCGTTTCATCGGCTGATCGCCGCGATCGACAACCTGCACAGCGTGAGCGAGAGCCTCTGGAGCAATCCCGACCTCGCGGCCGATGTCCTCAAGCTGCGCCAGAGTCATCCCTTCGGCAGCCGGTAAGGGCAACCGGCGTGCGTCCTGAAGCTCTGTCGCCTTCTCGAATATCTGAGCGACTTCCGTCTCGTTAAATCGCCTGTCCGTCATGACATAACGTTGGGGGCTACCCCCAAGTCACGCCACCTCCACGTTGGTGCCATATTAGCCCCTCTTCCAGCCCCGCTGGTCGTCGGCCGACGAGCTGCCTTCATCGGTTGACCCGACTTCCCTTATCGAGGTGACCACATGTACCGAATCAGAAGCGCATCGATCGCAGTACTTGGCATTCTGGCGCTGGCGAGTTGCATGAAGGAAACACCTGCTGGCTCGGATTCAGCGCGGACCGTAACGGCGACGTCCACGGGGGACGCGGCAGCAGACGAGCAGGCAATTCGCGCAATCAACCCCCTATGGTTCAAGGCCCATCAGGCTGGCGACGTCGACGGAATCGTTGCTCTCTATTCCGATGACGCCGTTATCAGCGCGCCCGGTGCGGCTCCCGCTCGCGGGACAGCTGCAATGCGCGCGATGTTTACGAAGGACATGGCCGACATGGCGGCAGCAGGGCTGAGTCAGACGTCAGGCCCATCACCCGAGTTCGGCGTTTCGGGCGACCTCGGGTATGAGTGGAACACCTATACCGTCGCCGACAAAGCGGGAAAGACTGTCGACACTGGAAAGTACACGACAGTCTTCGCGCGGCGAAACGGGAAATGGGTAATCATCAGGGATACCTGGAACTCAGATACTCCTCCGGCTCCCGCGCCGTAGCTGACGGCCTGCGGATCGGAGCCAGCATGGTTCCGATCCCGCAGTTGCCTGTCAATCATATCAGCTACGGATACGATTCCACCGGAAGAAACACATTCACCACACCCCTCGCCAACAGGTCGCCTCGAACTCCAAGGTGACTGTGAACAGGTGCAAGCTGCCGGGACCACTCCAAAGCAGACATCGGCCCTGCGACCTCGCTGTCTCCATGGAAATAAAGGAAAACGAGCCAGGCATTGACTCCCTGCTCGCGAAGAAACGTCACGTGCGCCAGCCGATTTGCATACTGATAGTATTGCCGCGACCAGTCGGCTGACGCGGGAGCACCGAACACTTCCCTCGTCCGCGACAGGGCCTTGTCTATCAACACGCGCGACTTTTCTCCAGCACCGCAGTCGGAAGCAAGCTCGCCGAAATGCGCCTTTGCTTCCACGAGGATTACCTCGCCATTCGAGCCCTTGCCCAACGCATCCCACTGCGGGCCGCCCGGTGGCCAGAACGCCTTCAACGCTGGAACGAGATCCCGCCTGTCGAGCTGCAACAGAAAACCCGCATCTCGATACTCGGCATACTGATCGTGCTTCCTTGGAGAAACCCACTCAACCGTCCAGTCGGGCTCCTCGCCGATGGCTTCACGAATCGCCTCGTTCAGCAACGCCGGCTCAGCATCTACTGCGCGCTGAATCCATTTCAGGCTTCCCTTGCCGCCGGCATGCTGTGGCACTCTCTGTTGAATGAACATCCCACTAAGCAACCGCCGCACTTAGTCAATTACAACTGCCCCCGCCTATTTCTTCACCCACGTCGACGTAAAGCCAGGAGATGCCCACGAGATATGCTTGATTTTCCCCGCGGCATCGCGAACGAAGCACACGTCCCCGTAATACTTGAACTCGTAGAAGCAGTCGGAGGTAGTCGGCGCAAGCTTGACGTCTCCGGCGTAGAGGTCCTGCTGTTTCACGGAAACGGCGATTTTCGAACCCCCTTCCCGCTCATACTCCCCGCCGTACTGCGCCAACTCGGCAATGGCGCGTGAAGTTACCGCGGGACGCGGCACTACTGGTGCCGCGACGACCTTGCCCTCGAGAATGTCTCTCATCGCCTGAAGTATCACGTCGTTCGCGCCGGAGTTCAGGTTCGAGACGAGCGCATAGCTGTATCCGTGTTCACCGTTTACTCGCGTTTCCGCACGATGACCATTAGTGCTGCCGTTGCTGGAAAAAGTCCTGGAACGGAGATACCCTGCGCGCGCTGAGTCGCCGAATGTGCCGTTGACCAGAGCCATGGCAAATGCGTGGATGTCGCCGGCCGTGCTCAGAACCGATCCGCCGCCAACCAGGAACGAGTAGTCCTTCTGAGGCGCGTTGAACAAGCCGTTGGCATCGATGAGATAGTCGCTGGCACGCTTTGCGATTATCGCGCGGCCGGTGTAGTCAACGGACTTCTTCATGCCAGCAGGCGCGAAAACGTATTTATCGAGAAGGGCCGCATAACTCATCCCGGATGCGACCTCCAGAATTCTTGCAAGAACAGCATAGCCGGCTGAGCTGTACAGGCTGGCGCTGCCGGGCTCAAACTCGAGCTTCGCCTGCTTGATCCGCTCCACCATCTCCGCCGACGTGTAGGGAACCGTCTCCGATTCGGGCGGCATCACACGGTGCGGAATTCCCGACCGATGCCTGAAAAGCATGTCAACCGTGATCTTATTACCGCTCGGGAAATCGGGAATGAACTTCGCAACCTTGTCTGCGAGGCTTAGCTTTTTTTCCTCGAGCAGACGGCGGACGATTACGCCCGTCATGGTCTTTGTTATCGATGCAACCCCGATCCGCGTGTCGAGCGTATTGCGAACACCGAGTTCGGTGTTGGCAAAGCCAAATACTTTCTCGTACACGGGCTTTCCATCTTTCGCGACAAGCACCACGCCAGAAAAATGTCCGGCGTCTGCGAACGGGGTGATGTACGCGTCGAGCTTGTCAGCGAGTGATGGTTGACTGTTGCCGTTCTCTGCCGGGACGAGGGCGAAAAAGAGGGCAAGTATCATTGGATAAGCGGTGGCCATAATCCGTCCGATTGAGATGTTGAAATTTCAGCAGTGCTGAAATATCAACCTTTCGGATATACGGTCAATCTTTATCGCAAAACCCTTACAACGGTGGCCTGGTAGAGCTTGCGCAACCGTAAGCAGTAATCGAAAAGGCTGGCATCACCTTCGCCAGCCTTTCCGATCCTGCCTGGAGAGAAGGTTCCCGCTAGCGGTTGTAGAGCACACGAACACCAAGCTGTGCCCGCCAGCGGGAAAACAGACCGGGGTCATCTACAAAAGTCGCCGATGGACCAATGAAGTTGAACACTGGCGCACCAGCGGAATTGAATCTTGCCAGGGACAACGGAGACGTTGCCGCGGAGCTTGCCACTTTTCGAACTCCCCAATCGGAGTTCAGAAGATTCGCCACGTTCAGCACGTCTAGCGTAACCTGGAACCCGTGCTTCTGGCCACCGCGGTTGAAGTTGATGTCCTGCAGCACGCGAAGGTCGATGTTCTGGTACCACGGATTCACGGCTCCTGCACGCTCGGCAATGCGACCGCGGTTCGAGCTCAGGTAGTCATCCTGTTCGATAAAAGCGTTGAGGCGTGACCACTGGTCTGCCGCGGAGATGGTCTGCCCTCCACTCGTCAACGGGTCGATGAGGATGTCGCCTGCGTCGCGAGGTATGTAGATGAGGTCGTTACCCGCCTGTCCATCGCCATTGACATCGCCTGCGTAGATGAACGAGTAGCGGTTACCACCAGCACCGGCAAACCGGTTTCCTTCCGCGAGCTCCCCGAAAATTCCAACTTGCGTGCGGAACCGTTCTGACCACGCTCTCGACATCGAGGCTGAGAGGATAAACCTGTGCCGCTGTCCAAACTCCGAGTAACCTCTCTCAGGTTTGTTGGGATCGCCGCTGTTTGGCTGCGACGACCACAGGACGCTGGCGATCTCCGACGAACGCAGTGAGTTGCGCGCATCATTATACGAGTAGCCAAGGCTCGCTTCGGCGTTTGCCGAGAAACTCTTGCGAAGCTGGCCGGTAAAGTTGAAAGAGTACCCGTCGTCAGTGTTGTCGATGACGTAAATGCCAGCCCCGCCATCCGGGTTTAGCTCGTTGTTGCCGAAACCGCCGTAGTATGGCCGACCGTCAGGGAGCGTCCGCACCGGGGCCCGTAGATCCGCGTTTCGTACGTACACACCCTGCAGATCCTTCGAGTACATGACTTCAGCGGTACCGAGCATTCCCCACGGAAGCTGTTGATCGATGCCGATGTCCGTCGTCCACGACTGCGGCCACTCGAAATCAGGGTCCATCGCATTGAGATCGAACGACTGCGCGAGAACGGACCCGTGTTTCGTTGGAATCGGTGCGTTGGGCGCCCCAAGGTTGGGGTTAGCTCCTGGGTTCGATATGACGTTGCCCACCCAGACGAAAGGAACACGCCCGGTGAAGATCCCCGTCCCGCCGCGGATCTGCGTGCTTCGGTTTCCAGCAGCATTCCAGTTGAAGCCCAGTCGTGGTGAGAAGATCGGCTTGGAATCAGGAAGCTTGCTTTGGTCCACAACCTCGGACTGCCGGTTTTCATCGAGGGCATTCAACCCGCGTGAGAACGGGTTGTCTACCGGATCAGTGAAGTACATCGGGAAGTCAACCCGGAGGCCGTAGGTAAGCTTCAGGCGGTCCGTCGCAAGCATTTCATCCTGCGCATAGAACGACAGTTGGCCGACATGGATGTTCTCGCCCTTGGTCGGACCCGTGCCGATCATGCCCGCGAAATTTTTCTTGTTCGGGCCCGTAGTGGACGCGAAGAAGTCATTGAGCGAGCCAAATTGGCTTCCAACCGGAATGAATGCAGGCAGGAAAAACACACCGTGCCGGAAGATGTTGAACGAATTGAAGAAATCAAATGACTCAAAATTCGTTCCGACGGTAAATACGTGCTTGCCTCTGAAATAGCTGAGATTGTTGGTGAGCTGCAGCACATCCTGGTCGAGGATGTTGTTAATCGAAAACGGCTCATGGCCGAGCGTGGTGTAAGTCACGCCAGCTTCGCCGATGTCGATCGTGGGGAAGTCCGCGCTGAATGGCTCGCGCGCGTCACGGAACCGGTTGTAGCTCGCAAAGAACCGGTTCGCGAACTTCGTCCACCGGCTGTTGTGCTCGAGAGCCAGAGAAGTCAGGTCGTTGTTGATCGCGTAACCAGAGTTGTAGAACGGAAGGCTCGACTCGTTAGGGCCACGTCCGGTATTGCCGAAGCTCAGCACGAACGGGTGTGGTCCCAGATCACGCTTGGCGTTCAGATAGTTGACGCGAAAGCTGAGCGTCTGGTTGCTCGCCATGTTCCAGTCGAGCTTACCGATCATCTTGTCGTTGTCGGTGTGAAAGAAGTAACCCTGGTACGGACCAGGATCGTAACCGTATCCGGTGATCATACGCTGGCGGATCGCATCCATCACGCTTGCCTCTACGCGCGACACGCCAAGGCCAGACGCACCGCCGCTTCGTGCAATGAAATTCGACCCCGGATCCGTCGTGCGTTCGATCTCTCCGTTTACGTAATAGAAGAGCTTGTCCTTGATCAGAGCACCGCTGATCGAAGCACCGCTCTGGTTGTAGGACAGGTCCGGGTTCGCGACGACCTTCGTTCCACTAACTGTGTTTCCCTGGAACGCGTCATTTCGTGCGAAGGTGTAAGCGGTCGCACGAAACTCGTTCGTCCCGCTTTTCGTCACTGTGTTGATGTTAGCGCCAGTGAATCCGCCTTCACGTACATCGAATGGCGCGAGCGAGACCTGCAGCTCGGCAACGGCGTCATAGGGCACCGGCTCGGCATTCGTCTGGCCACCCGGGGACGGATCGTCGAGACCATACGGGTTGTTGAAGTACGAGCCATCGAGCGAAATGTTGTTGTAGAGCCAGTTTTTTCCTGCGAAGCTCATGTTGCCATCACTTCGCGGATCGAGCTTCGTAAGGTCGCGTGTGCTGCGTTTGATCGACGGTGTTACAGCCACTCTCGCCTCTCCGACTCGCGTCGATGCGCCTGTTCGGCCAGCGTTCAGCACCTCATCCCTCTCGGCTGTCACGGTAACCCCCGTGAGCTCGAGGGCTTGGCGCTTGAGGCGGAAGTCGAGGCGAAGCGACTGACCTAGTCCAACGTTGACGTCGGATTCGGATTTGGGTTCGAACCCAAGCGATGTCACGGTGACCCTGTAGGGACCGCCAACCCGCATGTTCGGCAGGTTGTATCGGCCGCTCGACGTCACTGACCCGCGGTACTGAGTACCACTCGGCAGGTGTACCGCGACTACGTTCGCAGTGGAGAGTGGCGCGCCCTGATCGTTGGTGACGATTCCCGTAAGGGACGCGGTTGTGACGCCCTGAGCCGCGAGCATCGTGGGTACTGACAGCAGGACAAGGACAAGCGGGATTCGGACAATCTTCTGAATGCTACACGCTCTCACGACAGCCTCCGTGCTTCATGGTGGGAGAGGGGGGACCGTGGACCTGAACATTTTCTGGCGAATCGCGCTCAAAGGGTAATGGGAACATCCTTAGCGTCAAGCACTATCAGCTCTCAGGGTTTGCGATACTGTCGGACTGTCCCGATGACCGTCGTGTAACAATCATGAACAGGAAGTAGCCAAGGACGAGCCCCGCTATGGTTGCGCCGATGTCGTGAGGATCGAATACGAGCCTGCGGCTATCCTGCTGAACAAATTCCCACGCGATCAACCCGGAACCTGCTAACAGCGTAAGCCATAGAAACCATCGATGCGCCGCAGTGCGGGACGCCGCCGGATTCTGATCCGCCCAGATGCCCATAATGACGAAAGGGATCGCAACAGCCGCCGCAACGTTTGGCAACACGCCCACGAGATACAGGTAGCCTGCCCCTCCATCGATTCCCCAGCCCCGGGCCTGGTGAACTAAGGTGAGGACGGCCAGGGCACCGACCCCCACCAGACCGAATCCCAATGAAGGTTTCATCATGTCGTGGAATTCAACTTCTGCAGCAATTTCTCGAAGCGTGGATTCCCCTGCAGTGGCTTGAACATCGCCGCACTGGCGGTGTTGCTTCTCATGAGGCTGGGAAGAAATTGGCTACGATCAGCGTATGCCTTTTCCAGCCAGTCCATTGCCTTCTCGTTCTCCCCCACGGCCACGTAGGCTCCCGCAACGAACCATGGATGCTGAGTGTCGCCAGGCGAACCAGAGTCCAGTCTTGCCAGAATACTCAAGGCGTTTGCACGCTCGCCCGCGAGAGCATAGGTACGCGCGAGTATCCACGAGAACCCCTGAGTCGGGTACAGCGCAAGCCCTTTCTGATGCATCGCAATCGCCTGCCGGTACTCGCGTTTGTTCAAGTGGCATTGACCCAGCACAAAGAGGGCAACCGGAAAATCCGGCTGCAGTTCCATGGCCTTCCTTGCCTCGACAATTGCGTCTTCCGTTTGGCCTACGTCCCAGTACAAGCCCGCCAGCCATGCAGTGTAGAGGGGGGAGAGCGGGTCAAGCGCAACTCCGCGCTTCATTTCGGCAACTGCTTCTTCTGGATCTCCAAAGTTGGAGATGTGCCAGCTGTACATCACGTGCGCCTCGGCCAGATTCGGGTTGAGCTCCAGGGCGCGCTTGAAGCTCTTCGTCGCACCATCGTTGTCCCATTCCTTCACGCCCTGGAAAAAAGCAAGAGCAGCATGCGCCTCAGCCAGGGATTCGTCCAGCTCGACCGCCCGGAGCGCAGCCGCTTTTGCCCGCGGTAGCATCTCTGCTGAAGACCCCGCGGTGAAGAGTTCCATCATCGTGTACCCGTAAGCCAGTCCGGCCCACGGCAGTGGATCGTTCGGATCCACTACAGTTGCCTGCTCGAGGAGTGCCAAGCCCCTTTCAAAACCGATGGGCGTCAGCTTGTTCAGGTGGAATTTTCCCTTCAGATAAAGCTCGTATGCCTGCGGATTGACCTGACGGGCCCGGGCAAGTCGGGCACGGTCACCGGCCGAAAGACGAAGCCTTACCTGCCGCGCTATTGCGCTGACGATCTCGTCCTGCAGCGTGAGCACGTCGCGCAGATTCCGGTCATAACTTTCCGACCATAGTTGCTCCTCTGTTTCAGTTCGAACGAGGTTTGCGGTAATGCGCACGCGTTCACCAGAGCGCATCACGGTTCCAGCGATCACCGCGTCAACTCCAAGCTCGCTCCCGATCTCCCGCGCGCTCTTGTCGGTCTTCAGATATCGCAGCACGGACGACCGCGCGCTCACGCGAGTAAGGCCACTCAACTTTCCGAGATCGACGATCAACGCCTCGTGCATTCCCGCAGCGAGGTAGTCCTGCTGCGCATCGCCCGACAGATTCTCGAGGGGCAGTACAGCGACAGACTCGATCTGCTTTTGAGCGATGGCTCCCGTCGCTCGTGTCCGGATTCCTCCTGCATCAAAGAGCAGGACGAGCCCGATAGCGGCTACGCCGGCGAGCGCACCTCCGCCGATGAGCCACCGGCGGGAGGAATTCTCGAGCGCCACCTGGTCCGGAGGTCCCTTAGCTTTCAACGCCTCCGCAAAGAGACTCGCAGAGCTAAATCGATCTGCGGGTGCCTTGGCCAGCGCTCTGGTAACTGCCTGCTCCACTCCGAGCGGCACTGTCTCGCGTACCACCCGAAGACTTGGGACAGCATCGAGCCATTTCCTCGCGAAGACCCCCTCGGTTGTTGCGGCGGAATGAGGTGGCTGGCCCGACAGCATCTCATATAGAACGCAGCCGAGGCTGTAGATGTCGGTTCGAGCGTCGACGTTGCGATCAGCACTTGCCTGCTCTGGGCTCATGTAGATGGGCGAACCGATAGCGAGACCTGTTTCCGTAATAGACTCGGTGCCCGCTGCTGACACCGCGCGTGCGATTCCAAAATCCGCAACGCGCGCATGTCCGCCACTGAGCAGAATGTTCTCCGGCTTTATGTCGCGATGCACGATTCCCTGATCGTGCGCATGGTTCAAGGCATCGGCAACTTCTCCCGCGATGCGGAGTGCATCGTCAACAGGAAGCTGCTTTTCCCGGTCGAGCCGGGAACGTAGTGATTCACCGTCGACGTACGGCATCACATAGTAAAGCAGCCCGTCGACCTCGCCCGAATCGAGCAACGGGAGGATATGTGGGTGATCGAGTCGCGCGGTCAGGCTGATCTCCCGGAGAAACCGCTCGGTGCCGAGCGATGCAGCCAATTCCGGCTTCAGCACCTTGAGGGCCACGGGCCGACCGTGCTTCAGGTCGTCCGCGCGATATACCGTTGCCATTCCGCCACGGCCGATTTCATGGCCGATGCGGTATCGGTCTCCCAGCGTTCGGTTCGAAAGGTCGACAGCCACGACGGCCCCAGCGGAATAGTGCAATCATACTATAGTCGAGGAGGAGGCTTAGCGAGTCACCAAGGCGCCTTATCAACCGATTTTGGAGAGCAGAGCTGCGTACACTTCCACATACTCCGCCAGGCGTTTTCTGCGGTACTGCATGATGAAGCGAGGGTGATCAACAGCGTGCACCTCCTCGAACCAGCCGTGCTCATTGTTAAGTCGGGAAAAAAACTCGGCATTCCTCCCGCGGCCGAGTATGACGACATGATCACGCCTGCAGCCAAAGGCAAGATGTTTCTCCATTGACGAGACGACAAAAGGTGTTACCGCGCGCTGGAGCTTCCTGTCATCGTAGTAGTTGAGGTTGAGCCCGTCGCGGGTGAAGCCCAGAGGACAGACAGCAGATAGAAAGAACCGTTGAAAGAACTTCGCAGGGCCGCCCATGCGATTGATGACATCGTAAACGTAGACCGATGAGAGCTCCCGCTTGCGTGACAGATCGTTGGGAATCCCGCAATCTTCTGCCAAAGCAACAGGATCTGTGAACGTAACTCCGGTCACACCCGCTCCGAACCGCCCGGGATTGATCCCAAGAAGTGCGATGCGAGCATGATCGTCATTGAAGTACTTGTTAAAAAAGGCCTTTAGGTAACCCCTTACCGCAGTCTGGCCGTATGGATTCATGACCACGACGCCACGCGGAACTCGCGGAGTATCGAGGGACGCGTAGAAGCGGCGAACACTCTCCCCGAACAACTTCTCGAGCCCTCAATCTCTCCAGGTCTGCTTCGGCGCCCCCACTGCGTGATTTCCAATCTGCGCCATGTTGCTGGCGTCGAAGATCCTTCCGTTAACCATCACGTATCGAATCGTATTCGTGTTCCTGATGTCGGAGAGTGGATTACCGTCGAGAACCAGCAAGTCAGCAAGCTTTCCACTCGCCAGGGAGCCGATCTCATCATCGAGTCCAAGTGCCCGCGCACCATTCAGTGTCGCCGTGCGGAGCGCTTCATGATTCGTCATGCCGCCCATCTGCATCATCCAGGTCTCCCAGTGCAGGCCCAACCCATCGAGCTGACCGTGCGCCCCCGAGGAAACAAGCACACCGCGGTCGTTCAGCTTCTTCGCCGCTTTCGAAACATCGACGAAGAAGTAGTCATCGAGAGCAGCAGATGTCCGGCGGCGTGAACGTGCATCGATCTGACCGCGCGGATGGAAATACTGAAGCTTTGCGTTCTCCCAGACGTTGGTCGTCTGGTACCAGTAGATCTCACCCATCATGCCCCCATAATTCACGATCAGCGTCGGCGTGTATGCTGTCTTTGACTCGGAGATCAGCCTCAGCATGTCCTCGTACAACGGAGCGACGGGAATGTTGTGTTCGATCGTCGTATGGCCGTCGAGGAACATCGTCGTGTTGACCGAAAACGTCGATCCACCCTCAGGCACAACGAGCATTCCCAGCTGGCGGGCCGCCTCCAGAATCTGCTGGCGCGCGTCACGCCGCGGCTGGTTGTAACTCTTCACGCTGAACGCGCCTACTGCCTTCATGCGCCGCAAGTGAGTCAAAGCATCCTCGAACGACGCAGTTATCGCCTTCGCGCCACCCTCAGCTCCGTACAGAATCGTTCCCGTCGAAAACAGTCTTGGCGCCAGTATGTCGCCTGCACGCGCAGTCTCCGCCGTCGAGAATATCATCGACGTTTCGTTCGACGGGTCGTGCATCGTGGTTGTCCCGAACGCCAGACTTGCCAGAAACGACCAGTTCTTCCGCGGCGCGATACCGTTCGATCCGCCGGTGACATGGGCGTGAGCATCGACCATACCCGGCATGATGTACTTGCCGTTCACGTCAATAACCTTGAAGTCGTTGCCGTATCGGATCGTCTTGCCGTCGCCAACGTATGTAATGCGATTCCGGTCGATCAGGATCGTGGCGTTGGGAATCACTTCCTCGCCGTTCATCGTGATGACTGTTGCGCCGACGAGAGCAATTTTTCCCGTGGGACGATCAGCGGGCGCCTTGAACCCGATCGGAATACCCTGGGCCTCCGGATCTTTTCGTACTGTTGTCGTATCCGGCGTTTCAAAGGCAAACGTGGCGCTTATATCTCTCTGAAACAGCTCAGCGCCAAGTGCCCAGTATACCCGCCGTGAATCAGACGACCAGCTCAGGTACGTTCCCGCGTCACGGGAAATGCGCCGCGCAGGAAAGTCAGTGACATTGGTGCTGACGTCGATACCCTTTCCTGTGAGCGGCAGCGGAGCGACGTACGCGTTGAAGCGCTCGACCCATGCGACAAATTTTTCGTCTGGCGACGGAACGAACTCAGTGGCGTTATCGGCGAGCAGGTGAACACGCCGGTCGCCACCAGTGAGGTTGACGCTTATCAACGCGGCTTTTTGTGCTTCGTTTCCAACGAGGAAGATGCGATCGCCGTCCCGGTTGAACCGTGGGGTGTTTCCCTGCTCCGTGACGAGTCGCGCTTCACCCCCCGATGCGGCAACTATGTACACGCCACGATCCTGGGCGTAGAGTTGTGACCGGAGTCCATCTCCACCGATACGCCGGTAAACGATCTGCCTTCCGTCTTTCGAAAATCTCGGCTCGACATAGTGGCCAAGCTTCGACGTAAGCTTGCGACCGTTCCGCCCATCGACCCCCACGGTGCGGATCGCGCCCATCTCGTCATCGTGCCAGGTAGCGTAGAGGAGCGTGCGACCGTCGGGCGACCACGATGGGAAAAGCTCGAAGTTGGTCGCGTCGTCAGTCACACGGCGAGGAATGCCATTTGGGAGATCCTTCACGTAGAGCTTTCCGAGAGACGTGTAGACAACGCGGCGCTGATCAGGCGAAACTGTTACCCACCTGAGCATTTTTACATCGAAAGTGTCCGGCGCAACCTTCTGCTTGCTCCGTACAACGTCGGTAATTGTCTGACTGATGCGCGCGGTGAAGGGAATGTTCGTCGCCCGGCCTGACGCAACATCGACCGAATTGATCTTTCCCCCCGCCCAGATCACGATTGACTTGCCGTCGGAGGTCCAGTCATACCCCGGATATGTGCCGTATATGGCCCATGCTTCCTGCTGATCGTGATCCAGAGCGTCCCATATCTGACGCTCGCGCCCACTCTCGAGATCGCGAGTCCAGAGGACACTCTTCAGTCCCACACGACGTACGAATGCCATTGTCTTTCCGTCTGGCGACAGCTGCGGGCGCAGCGCGCTTCCTGCACCGCCGATTACTGTGGTGCGCTCACCCGTTTCCCGATCGAACCGCTGAACGACATAGACCTGTCCGTGAGCGTCGCGGTTGTACTGGAACCCACCGCCCGGCGAGACGTCTTCCGTGAAATAGACATAGCGGCCGTCAGGTGAGACGATGGGCTCCGTTGCATTCTGTTCCCAGTTGCGCCGGTCGGTCAGCTTGAGTCCATTGCCGCCTGACGTGTGATAGAGCCACATCTCTCCTGCGCCAAGCGATCGCGTGTTACGGAAGTGCTTGCGGTTGACGAGATACTGCCCGTCAGGAGTCCACGCCGGGTTCGACACTTCCCGCTCGCGATCGTTGCTGACCTGCCTCAGGTCCTTCCCGCTGATGTCCGATGTCCAGACGTTGGTGATGCCGCCGCGATCTGAAGCAAAGGCAATTCTTTTCCCATCAGGCGAGAAGCGCGGTTGCATCTCATAAGCTGCTCCGCCGAGTATGAGAGTCGCGTTGCCGCCGGTAATCGGAATGATGTAGATGTCCCCGACCAGGTCAAACACGATTGTCTTCCCATCGGGCGAGACATCGAGATGCATCCAGGTTCCCTCCGTCACATCGTACTCGATCGACTTCGACGTGGCTCGCTTTGTCATGACATCCCACTTGGCCGGAATCGCCGTGCTTGCCGTCGGAGCGGCACCCCCCGAAGGCGGGTTTGGCGGGGGCGGTGGTGGCGGATTCTGGGCTGCGAGAGGTAGGGCAATGACGAGCGCGGCGAGAACCAGGGATTTATTCATTGGATCTGAGAGTGGGTCGTGGGACTACTATAGAAGAGGCATCGGAGATAAACGACAGAGATAGCACATACAGGCACTCGTGCTTGACCATCCCAATGGTTTTAGTCGCTTCCTGTTACTATTTCTCGGCTGGCACTCAACTCAAAATTACACCGTGGGCTCTGGGCTGGCTGAGGCGGACCGTGGCTGGCGCCAAGGCCGAGCTTTAGCTTAGCGGCATGCACATCGGTATTCTCGCGCACAGCGCTGACGGCGCTGCCCTGTGTTTCCTCGAGATGGTGCGACACAGCGCCCGTTTGCTCGGCGACCATCAGCACCCCGAGATTACGATGTCGATCCTTTCGATGGGACCGACCCTGGATGCGTACGAGCGCGGCGATCTGGACGCGGTCAATGAGCACCTTTGCCGCTCGGCTGACAGGCTTACATCGGCCGGATGCGACTTCTTTGTCTGCCCCGATAACACAGCGCACATTGCCCTCGATGCTGCACGGACTCCGTATCCGCTGCCTGCTCTGCACATCGCCGAGATCGTCGCAGAGCAAGCGGAAGCCGATGGGAGACGACGGATTGCCTTGCTCGGTACGAGATGGACGATGGAGGGGCCAGCCTACCGTGCCGCGTTTGCACGCCATGGACTCGAGATGTCGACACCTGATGCAACCGATCGCGCATTGATTGATCGCATCATCTTCGACGAGCTCTGCCATGGAGTCGTCAATGCGAAATCGCGCCAGCAGTTCGTACGGGTGATAGGCTCGCTTCAGTCCCAGGGTTGCGACGCCGTTGCACTCAGCTGCACTGAAATTCCTCTGCTCATCACACCGGCTGATTCACCGCTGCCGACACTCGACTCAACGCGTCTCCTGGCCCGCGAGGCAGTAGCGGTTGCGATCGGCCAGAGACGGATGCCAACATGGCAAGGTGGACCAATTGCTCAATAAGCTTGCAATCAGACTCGTGCTGGCAACACTAGTCGCCACTCCCTCGGTGCTGCTTGGCCAGCAACCAACTTCGACCGCTGCGATTGACTCGACTCTCAACGAGTTGCACGACGCCGCCGCAAAGGCCGATGGCAGGCGCTACTTCAGGCTCTTCACCGAGGACGCGATTTATATCGGCAGCGATGCGAGCGAGCGCTGGACACTGAAGGAGTTTCGCGCCTTCGCCGAGCCTTACTTCAACAAAGGAACGGGCTGGTTATATCAGCCACGCGCACGGAACATCGTGATTGCCGAGGTTCCGTGCGGCTGCGTCGCCTGGTTCGATGAGCTGCTGGACAGTAGGAGTTATGGAACCAGCAGAGGGACCGGCGTGCTCGTCAAACAGAACGGACGGTGGAAAATCTCGCAGTACGCACTGACGTTTCCAATCCCCAATGACATCGCAAAAGGAATAACTGACGAAATAAAGGAATTCGAATCAAAGAAAAAGTAGTCAACTACGACGACTCGGAGACATCATCCTGAAGATCGAAAAAATCCGTACCAGGATATCGATCGATGCTATCGCAATGAGCCAATAGGCGATGTCCGGCAACGATTGCAGAGCCAGGCTCCATGGAAGTCCGATCACCATTGGAAGCCCGACCAGTAGCGCTATGGGAATGAGCAGTCCCACCCCGGCCTTGATCAGTCCGCTACGGTCGTGCAGGAGTCGCGAGTTTCGGGCACGCCATGCTGTCATTGCCTGTTTGACTTGATTAAGCGACAGGAACAGGACGGCCGCGGCGATGACGAGATACACGAGCTTGAATCGCGATCCTGGCACAGGAAGTGGAGCACCGGCGAGATATGCGGCGATGTTGTCGGCAATGCGGTGACTGGCAGGTGCAATAGGAAGCGCGCTGGACACGTTGGTGAGAACGACCACGCCCCACTTTGTTTCGGGAAGCATCACCATTTTCCCGCGGAAATGCGGAACGATTCCGCCATGATGTACTACCGCCACTCCGCGTTGCGTGCCGCTGATGCGCCAGCCCATACCGTAAGAGAATCCATCAGCGGCGATTCCTGGCTGATGCATCTGCATCACAGCAGATGAAGAGAGCACTGACCGGCCGCCGTAGTTACCGCTATCGAGCTGCGCTATGAGAAAGTGACCCATGTTCTCGGCGCTGCTGATAATCGAAGCAGTCGGCAGCCTGTCAGCTTCATAGCGGAGCGTCACGGGTCGCGGAAGTCCGAACCAGTAGCGATGTCCTCGAGACATGCCCCCGCGAAGTGCGGCCTCCTGGTCCACATATGTGTGCTGCATGTTCAAAGGCTCGAACACGTTCGCGCGCATGTAGTCGGGAAATGACATTCCGGAAACACGCTCGATGATCGCCCCGAGCACGAGGTAGTTGGGACTTGCGTACTCGTGCTTCGCGCCTGGAGGATCCGCGAGACTGACGTCCGCCAGCGCCGCCACATGTGATCGCAGGCTCAGTGAGTCACCTGAGCCGCGCGACGCCTTGCCGGGAATTCCGCTCGCATGGTTGAGCAGGTGGCGAATCGTGATCCGCCTCGACGCGGCAGAGTCTCCAACACGAAATTCCGGCAGATACCGCTGAGCTGGCGCGTCGAGGTCGAGGCGGCCTCCCTCAACAAGCTGCATTAGAGCAAAGGACGTAAATGCCTTGCTCATCGAACCAATGATAAACGATGTCTGTGGTGTGACGTTGCGGCCGGAGCCATCAGTACCAAATCCGCGCACGTGCACAATTTCTGTTCCCTGAACGATTGCAAGTGCGGCGCCCGGTATTCGCTCGCTCCGCATTTCTTTCGCGATATACGCATCGATCGCTGCGAAGTCGGGCTTGGCCGCCGGGCTTCGTTGGCTTGAGGCCGCGGTCACGTCCCGGCACCCTCCAATGAGCAGAAGGAGAATGCCGGCCAAAAATGGAGATTCTTTCAATCGCAGATACTGCGCAGCGTGCGGGTCAAGGCGACCTTCTGTCAGGATCGAGAATTGTATCGATCCGATCCACTACGTCGAGCCAATGTGCTCGCGTCACTGTCGCCCCACCCGCAAGCGATGCAGACCTCCTCGCGCTTTCGCGAATCGACTTGAGTTGACTTCGCACGATCGCCGGAACATCACTCCGGCTGACGTTTGGGGTCGCCAGAAACGGTGATGGAAGCGCGGCCGCTGTTGCCCCTGGAGCCGGTGCGGCCGGCGGACTGAGCAGCGCAGCCATTCGCTCGAGATACACGCGCTGCAACGCACGTCTTCCAGCATCGAGTTCCGATCCTGTAGATCCCGCGAACCATATGACTCGCTGCAGATCGTTCAGATATGCCGCCGGCGAGTATCCAGGTGATCCACCATACACACCGCTGCCCTCCAGCCGAGCGAGCCGCCGCGCATCGAGCAGCTGACCCAATATGGACGCCTGTCTCGCGCTCACCGACGTCGCTCCCGCTGGTGGGCCAATCCTCGAGAGGATCGCCGGAGGGGCAAGCCACTCCGGAGAATCGAATACTTCTCTGCCGAGAAATTCTACGGCAGCTCGCTGACGCTCTGCAGGAACGGGGACGAACACCGAACCAGGCTGATCCGACGTCCGCGGTTCGATGGTTACACCACCAACCAGCGATGCAACGTGTCCCATATACAAACCCCAGATCCCAAGCGTCTCGCCATACAACTCCGTAAGATCCTGGTAGTCCTCGCCCGGCCTTCCCGTCCACTGCACGAGATTGGGCACAACCCGCTTCAGGTTTGCGACAGCATAGGTCGACGCGGCAACGGGATCGTTGCCGATATCCTCAGTCTGCGCGCGCGGGTCGATACCTGAGAGGTATTGCGGAAGATACCGGTAAGCCATCGCTCCAGCCTGGTCACCAAGCATCCGGTTCAGAATCGGTCGCTCCGCCTCCGCAGTTGCTGCTGCGGGAAATACACGGTAGCCCCAGTTGATGATGAAATCGTCGAAAGGTCCGAGCCGCCTGATATAATCCTTTGGCTCGAGACCGTCGCCCGGCTGAGCGACGTAGTTCTGCCGCGCGTAATCCATGATCGTCGCAGATACGCCATATCGATTTACGAAAGACTTGCTGCGTAGCGAATCCACCGGAAACGAGGCTGAGGCAATCATGTTGTGCGGCAGTCCGATTGCGTGACCAACCTCGTGGGTGATGACCTTTCGCATCGTCTCCCCCATCAGGTCTTCCGGAATATCGAGCGACCGGGCCGCGGGATTTGACGCACCTGTCTCGATCAACAACCGATTGCGGTATGAGCGCATGTGATTGTGATACCAGGTAATGTCGCTTTCGATTATCTCCCCCGTGCGCGGATCTGAGGTGCTCGGTCCGACAGCGTTTCTCACTGTGCTTGCCGCCCACCGCACCACCGAGTATCTGATGTCCTCCGAGTCCCAGTCAGGATCTTCGGCCGCAGTCGGCGCATCGCGTGCAACTATCGCGTTCCTGAATCCCGCCTTCTCGAATACTGCCTGCCAATCCTCGATTCCCAACCGTACATACGGCCGCCACTTGGCAGGCGTTGCCGGGTCGAGGTAGTAGACGATGGGCTTCACCGGCTCGACTAGCTCACCGCGCGCATATGCCGCCGGATCCTTCGGCTCCAGTCTCCACCGTCTTATGAATGTCTGCTCGGCCGCTTTCTGCTCGTCGAGGCCGTAGTTGATTCTCGAGACGGTAAAAAATCCCGCGCGGGCATCAGCATACCGCGGACGCATCGGGGATCTCGGCAGAAGCACTATCGACTGCCGCATTTCGAGTGAGATAGCCCCGCTGCTTGCGTCACCTGGCGGCTCGGCGGCTTCGAATGTCTGGGTGTGACGAACCTCGATGTTCATCGGAAATGATTTCACCGCGCTCACGAAGCTTCGCGCGGGATCAAGGCGGCGTACCTGATACTGACGGCGCTGAGCTCCGCTCAGACCCGATATGCCGGGCGTGTCACCGCCAAAAAAATCCGTGACGTCGAGAACAAAACTCGCGCTGTCACGACCGAAGGCTTGAATCGGGAACGCAGCGAGAATCGCTCCCACATTGTTGCTTGCGACGGAGATTGCAATTGGTAGCGAATCGTCGGCGTAGGCTTCGACGCTCAGGCTGCGAAGAACAATGCGGTCGGCATGTCGCTCCCAGCGCACAAGTCGCTCTTCGACAGACTGGCCTGCTGAGAGAAAGCCGCCGATTTTCGCAGGAACTCCAGCCACGCGGCTCACGAAGAGCATGTCGCGCCCGACGAGTGAATCGGGAATCTCAAAGAACCACCGGTCCTCGACGCGATGCGTTGTGATTCCGCCCGCGTCGCTTATCGCGCGCTCGGTAATCACCTGCCGGTATGGCCGGGGCCGCCTCGTGCTCGATGCGGCTTGTTGGCTGGATGCCGCCGCTGGTTGTGCAGCACCCGCCGCAGGTTGTGCGGGAGCAGGCAGTTTCGGCTTGGCCGCACCACCGGTGGCGCAGGATGAAAGCGCTGGGACGGCGACGAGTATCACTGTATTCAGTAGTCGCGCTTTGAGGCGCGTCATGGTTTCGATTCTAAGAGTCATATGATTAAGAATGCACGCTATTCGCGGTCGAGCAAGGCATCAGGTCGTGCCGTGGATCATGATATCCCTCGCTTACCGCCTCGAACGGATTAGACTCTTGTGATCATGTGGCTCTGCACTGTAGCGCTCTACGTATTGCTGTCGTCATTTGCTCCCCGTCCAGAAAAATCGGTAGTACTGTGAACGTCATCGCGTGAATGCGCCATTGCGGATGTTCCCGCGCAGCGATCGCAATCCGAAGCCGGAAGACATGCTTGACGACCTCGGCCGGTTTAAGCCGTCGACGAAAGGTTGGCGCGAGCTCGGATGGCTGTTCAAGCGACACAGATCGCACGTGCTCACTGGCATTGCGCTGACGTTTGTCAGCCGCTTCGCCGGACTCGTGCTTCCAGCATCGTCGAAATACTTCATCGACAACGTTCTTGTTGACCGCCGAGTGGAGCTGCTGCTTCCCCTGGCGCTGGTTGTTATCACTGCGGGGGTGATTCAGGCAGCAACCGGTTATACCCTGACACTCGTGCTCGGGGCGGCAGCGCAGCGGACAGTGGCGGAGATGCGGAGGAAGCTAGCATCGCATGTGCTGCGGCTTCCCGTTGAGACATTCGACTCGACGCAGGTCGCTGCGCTCACGTCGCGCATCATGAACGACCCCGACGGAATCCGAAACCTCCTCGGCAGCGGATTCGCTCAGCTCCTGGGTGGTCTTGTGACAGCTACTGCCGCGCTTGGAATGTTGTTCTGGATCAACTGGCGCATGACGAGTGTCATCATCGTCTTTCTTGCGCTGATAGGCGGAAGTGTTGCTTTTGCGTTTTCGCGGTTCCGTCCCATCAACCGGCAACGAAGCCTCGAGTTTGCCGGGATCATGGGTCGCCTGGGTGAAGCGCTCGGCGGAATACGGGTAGTCAAGGCGTATATCGCAGAGCGGCGTGAAGATCTCATTTTCACGAAGGGCGTGCATCGGATGCTCAGGCTCGTCGTGAAGACGATTTCCGGATGGGCGCTGGTATCCGCGCTCACTGTCGCAGCTGTTTCCGGCATAGGCGCCACTCTCATAATTATTGGCGGGCGGGCCGTGCTTGCAGGATCGATGACGCTTGGCGATCTCATCATGTATGCGCTGTTCACCGGGCTCGTGACAGCGCCGCTTATTCAGGTGGCACAGATCGGTACGCTGCTGTCGGATGCGCTTGGCGGGCTCGAGCGAGTACGTGACCTGCTCGATGAGCCCTCTGAGGAAACATTCGGCGGTGACGCGGTGCCCGCCCTGGAGGGTGACGTGCGTATCGAGGGCGTCGCCTTTCACTATCGAGAAGGTGTACCCGTGCTGCAGAACATTACGCTCGACGCAGCCGCGGGCACGACTACGGCATTGGTAGGTCCAAGCGGCTCGGGCAAGAGCACATTACTCGGGTTACTTGCCGCATTTCACCGCCCGGGCTCCGGAATAATTCGTATTGATGGTCTCGATATCTCGGCTTTCAACCTTCGTGAGTATCGCGCACAGATCGGTCTCGTACTGCAGGAGACGTTTCTGTTCGATGGGACAATCTTCGAGAACATCAGATTCTCGCGACCCGATGCTTCGATCGAGAATGTTCATCGAGTGGCAAAGGTCGCACACTGTGATGAGTTCATCCGGCGTATGCCAGACGGGTACGACACTATTGTTGGCGAGCGTGGCGTGAAGTTGTCTGGTGGCCAGCGTCAGCGCGTCGCGATCGCGCGAGCTTTGCTCGCCGACCCGGCCATACTGCTTCTTGACGAGGCGACGTCGAGTCTCGACAGCGAAAGTGAGGCGTTCATTCAGGAGGGACTCGAAGCGTTGCGTGCTGACCGGACAACGTTCGTCATCGCTCACCGGTTGTCGACAATACTGAGTGCCGATCAGATCGTTGTATTGGAAAATGGACGCCTTGTCGAGCGGGGCACGCACAGCCAGTTGCTGGACGCTGGGGGAACCTACGCAAGATTGTACGAACAGCAGCAGCGCACAGTCAGGAACCGCTTTGTGAATAGCGGCGAGGAGCTCCCCGAGGCGAGCTGATGATGGAATGAGATACGCGGTTCATCCGACAGCGCCGAGGGCCAGGCCGTTCAGCCAGTCTCGTCGATCGAGGCGCTGCAGTGCTTGCATCCAGTGGCGTGGCAGTCGTGTGCCCCGGGCTTTGGCGTCCGAAGGAATCATACAGTTACCGCCGCCACAGGCAACCACAATGCCGGTTGCGGAGGCTTGGGAAGCCTCCGATCTTGCTGCATGGCTGACCCTCGCGCGGATGCTGTAGATCGTCTCATTCCCGTTGTTTATGAGCGTCTACGGGCCCTTGCACACCAGCGACTGGCCGCATCGCCTGGCGATCACTCGCTGAACACCACCGGCCTGGTTCACGAAGCCTACTTGAAGTTCGTTGAGTCTTCGGGGACAGCGATCGAAAGCCGCGAACACTTCCTGGCAATGGCGGCGAAAGTGATGCGCAACGTCCTCGTGGACCATGCGCGAGCACGCATTGCGGCTAAACGCGGCGGCGGCGCTGCCCTTCTTGAATTGCGCGAAGAATCCTGGGTCACAGGTATCGATCTCGATCGCGTTGAAGACCTGGACGAAGCGCTGAAGCGGCTTGAAAGGCTCGATGAGCGACAGGCGCAAATGATCGAGCAGCGCTATTTCGGCGGACTCACCCTCGAAGAGATAGCCGGTGCAACACGTTTGTCTCTGGCAACGGTGAAGCGGGAGCTTCGGTCTGCGCGAGCCTGGCTGGCCATCGAGCTTGGCGAAACCAACCGTGCGTGATGATCGAGAGCAATGGCTCCGAGCCCGCTCTCTATTCGATGAGCTCCTGGAGCTCGACAGCTCAAAACGCCACGAGCGCCTGGAGGCCATCGGCGAGGAAGATCCAGTAATTCGCAAAGCAGTAGAGCGGCTCCTGGTCGCGGATGCCGGCTCCGATGCCGCTCTCAGCGACTATCTATTTGGCTCGCCGCGGAGCGCGCCGCAGACCGTGATGCGTTCCCGCGATCCGCTTGGCATCATCGGCGAGACCGTATCGCATTTCCGTGTTTTGGACTACCTCGCTGCAGGGGGCATGGGCGTTGTTTACACCGCCGAAGACCTTCAGCTTGGCCGCACCGTCGCGTTGAAATTTCCGCTGCCCGATCAGAACATCGATCGCAAGGTGAAGGAACGGTTCATCAACGAGGCACGGTCGGCCGCCTCACTCGATCACCCGAACCTCTGCACCGTATACGAGATCGCGGAAGCCGAACACGGTGTTTTTCTCGCGATGCCCCTCTACCCGGGCGAAACGCTTAAAGATCACATCGCTCGTCGTGGATCACTCCCCCCTGACGAAGCGCTCGACATTGTTGCGCAGGTGATTTCCGGCCTCGCCTCCGCGCACGCTGCGGGAATCATCCATCGTGATCTGAAGCCGGGCAACGTGATGATTCTGCCGGACGGTACGGCAAAGGTTCTCGACTTTGGTCTCGCGAAAATTCGCGACACCAGCATGACCAAGTCGAACGTTACACTTGGCACGATCGCGTACGCGGCACCTGAGCAGATCCGCAATGGCGCTGTCGATGCGCGAACGGATTTGTGGGCGATCGGCGTAATGCTCTACGAGCTGCTGACAGGGACTTTGCCGTTTCGAGGCGAACATGAAATCTCGATTCTGCATGCGATCCTTCACGAGGACCCGGCGCCTCCGTCGGTACTGAATGAAAAGTTGTCACCGCCGTTCGACGATCTCATAAGCGCGCTGCTGCAGAAGAATCCGGCCGATCGGTACCAGTCGGCTGAAGAGTTGCTCGCGGATACAGCGGCACTCAAACGCGGTGACGTACTTGCGCATTCAACGCCCTTCTGGAGCAGAACATTCCACCGAAGGCGCGCACGCAGAGCAATGCTTCCACTCTCGGCTGCGGTCCTGGTCGGGGCCGGTGCAGTGAGCTGGATAGCCTACAATCGTAGTGGAACAGAATCCCGCGGCTCCAACAATCCGGCGCCCGCGTTGATTGGGGACACGGCGATCATCACAAACTCTGCAGAGCTTGTCGCCGCACTCGTTCCGGCCAACAGGGGTCGACACATGCGGCTCCGCGCCGGCGCATATGATATCAACAGGCCGCTCACAGTCCCTGATGGCATCACGCTCCAGGGGGAAAGTGTCATGCTGTTCGGAACCGACGGCCGTCCGACCGGCTTCTCTGATGCTCCTCGCACGACAATACGCATGACAGCCGACGTAGGGGGCGATGTGCTGACGCTCGGCAATGGAGTCACCATTCGGCACATCGAGATCGTCGACCTTCAGGGACGCTCCGGGAATGTTGTTGCGGTAGCCTCGCGGCGCCCCCGCGACAGTGTATCGGCAACAATTATCGAGTCGGTCATTATTAACCCGAACGTGCTGACAATCGGAGCGGGTGGCGCCCTTGGCCGAGGTCTGCACATTTCGACGCGCAACCCGAACATGGGGGCGGCTCCTCTGCCCGATAACGGATCGGTGATCACTGTGCGTATGCTGCGGTCGGTGATCCGCTCACCCGCGGGAGGGGGTGGTTTCTTTGCCTACAACTTCTCTGCGAACAGCAAAATCTCACTCGCGATTAATCGCAGCGTCATTGGTGGAAGCAACGAAGCCAACGGCGGCGTCAGTCGACCCGACGCGGTGCACGACTCAGAGGTACACCTCAACTCACAGGAAAATGTCTATGTAAACGAGTGGGAGGACAGGTGCGCTTCTGCGCTGCTGGGCTGGAATTTCACCGGCGGATCGGGCGCCCCCATCCCGCTCACGTTGCCTGAGACCACCAGGAACACGTTGCGTGTGCACTCTGTCGACGATCGAATCGATGGCTTTACGACCGGCGTTCTTGCGACCGGGAGCAGACGCTTCTTCGCCGCACCTCTTAACGCGGCGCCTACACGCAATCACATCGAGCTGCAACTGATCGGCACTAAGATTTCGACTCCGTCGTGCTCGTCCACGGACAAAGGTGACGGCTACACGACTGATCTGCCGGTTGCGGAACTCGTGGCGGTCCGGGACCTCGAGCTCGTCGGAGCCTGGACGAGAAAAAGTGGGATCGCTGCTGGCGACGGTAATACTTTGCGCGTCGAGCTCCGTGGTGTAACCGGCAGCGGCACCCGAGCCAATCGATTCGCCAATGTCGGGTCATCTTCTGAACCGTTGTCGACGCAGTTCCAGGGAACGGGCAACAGACTCCAGCTAGTCGGCGACCCTCAGAGTTTTGCGCAAAACAACCGTGGGATTAATCCCGCTCCTGATTCGAGGTTTTTTTCCAGTCAGCGCTGAACTGGCGTGAGCCGCTTTCAACAGCAATTCCGTATTCAAAGGCGAACCCTCACCAGCGGAGATTTTCTCCATGCGAGACGTACGCCATTTCATCATCGTGACCTTCCTCACAGCGACCATCGCGAGCTGTGGTTATGACACACAGAACGTCACAGATCCAATCCCCACCGCAACCAGTGCACGTGTTCGGAGAGACGTTGTGGCTGCAGCGACAATTGTCGTCAGCAACTCTGCCGAGCTCAGCGCAGCACTCTCGCCGGCAAACGCCGGCAGCCACATTCGCGTACTCGCGGGCGATTACAGCGTGACCCAACCTCTCACCGTGCCCGATCAGGCTACGCTGGAAGGTGAGGGCGTTATGCTTTTCGACGGTGCAGGACTGCCAAGCGGCTTCGAGGCGAGTACCCGCACACGGTTGATCATGACGGCAAACACACCCGGCAACGTGCTCACGCTCGGCAACGAGGTGACCGTTCGGGGGATCGCAGTTCAGGACCTGGCTGGTCGCGTTGGGAATCCGATTGCGATCATGTCGCGCGACGCGGGCGACCAGGTCTTTGCAACGATCACGGAAGTCGAGATTACAAGTCCGAACCCGCACACCGTTGCGCCATCCGGGCCAACAGGATGTGCTGTAGTCGCGATGACACAGAACCCCAACCTTGGCAGCGACCCGGCTCCTCATGCGGGGGCAACGATTGGTTCCAGCATTACGCGGTCCGTGATCCGGTCGAGTGAGACCGGGGTTGGCTGTGGCTTGTTCGCGTTCAATTTTGCACCGCTCTCCAGCGTGACCCTTACGCTCGCTGATAATGTCATCGGCGGGGGAATTATCGGAAACGGAGGCGTGAGTCGTCCCGACGCTGTATACGATTCGAGAGTTGAGATCGAGTCGCATCGCAATCTCTATCGCAACGACAGTCCAAATCTTTGCGCGCCGCAACGATTCGGCTGGAATGTTCAGGGTGGCTCCGGCGTGCCCGCACCGCTGCAGGTTGCCGGGACGCAAAGAAACACTTTCCGCATTCATTCTTCTAAGGATCGGATCGAAGGTTTTACGACCGGTATCCTGGCGACTGGTGGCAGACGTTTCTTCGGTATCCCGACCGCGGGTGCAACAAGTCACAACCACGCCGACCTTCAGCTTATTGGCACGACCATATCGACGCCGTCGTGCGGTGGAGCTTCGTTCGTCGCTGACTTCCGGCTTTCCGGTGCCACCGCAAGTGGTACATCACTCATCCCCGGCGACGGGAACACACTGCGTGCCGTCATCCGCGGCGTGACTGGCAGCGGCTCGCGGGCCAACGTATTCGGTCATGTACTGGGATCCGCAGGGCCCGTTGCTCCGGAAATTGAAGGAACGGGAAACCGGCTAGAGATTTCCGGCAACCTCAAAGCATTCACCCGGACGAACGATGCAATCGCTCCTGCCCCTGCGTCCCAGTTCTTCACCTCAGGTAAATGACATCAAACTCCTTCCCCGCAGCTAGTGCGCGGATTGCTCTCGCGGTGCTCGTCCTTGTGACGAGCGCCGCGCAGCAGCTTTCTGCACAACCGACATCAGTTATTACCGGTACCGTGACGAACGCGTTGACCGGAGGCCCGGTCGCAAACGCAAGCGTGCGAGTAGTCGGAACCCCGCGAGTCGTTGTCACCGGCGCCGACGGTACCTATCGGCTCCCGCCGGTGGCTGGCCAGTCGGAGGTCCGGGTTACGAGGGTCGGCTTTTCGCCCGCATCGCAGACAATATCAGCCAGTGGCAACGCGTCTGTCGTCATCGACTTCAAGCTCCATCCGAGCGCCGTCCAGCTTGACGAAGTCGTGGCGGTTGGAACACGAGTGCTCGACCGAACGACGCTCAGCTCCCCCGTTCCCGTGGATGTCATCTCCGGAGAGCTCCTGGCGAACACCGGTATGATGGAAACATGGCAGCAGCTTCAGCGCGTGATTCCGTCAATCAACATCCCCCACATTCCGCTTGGTGACAATCACATGCGGCCTGTCACGTTGCGTGGCTTGACGCCAAGTCATGTGCTCGTGCTTCTGAACGGAAAACGCCGGCATCCCGCATCCGTGCTGCTCGCCGGACCCTCTGTTCCGTCCGCCGCGCTTACGGATCTCAACGCCATCCCGTCCGGAGCTATCGAACGTATCGAAGTGTTGCGCGATGGAGCTGCGGCGCAGTACGGGTCCGATGCGATTGGCGGTGTCGTGAACGTAATACTGAAATCAGGCAAGCGGCGTGACTTCGGGACATCGTTCGGCGGAGTTTACAGCACCGAAGCGGGTCGGGACTTCCGCGACGGGAAATTGTTCGAGGCAAACACGACGCTCGGTTTTTCGGCCTCAAACGGGGCTCACGTTACACTGACCGGAGAACTACGAAACAGGGACGGTACTAATCGGGCCTACCCCGACAGGCGCCCGCAGTACTTCACTGGTGATGCGCGCAACAACCAACCCGCGCGAGTCTCGAGCTACCTTGGCAACGGTGAAGTTGACGCCCTCGGAGCTTTTCTAAGCGCGGCGAGCCCGATCACGGGCGGCATCGAAGCTTATGCATTTGGCGGGCTGACCGATCGAAACAGTGTTTCGCCTGATGCTTTTTTCCGTCGACCCCTGGATGCCCGCACCGTTCGCGCGATTCATCCTGATGGCTTTCTTCCGGAAATCGGCAGCGACATAAGAGACGTGTCGGTCCTTGGCGGATTGCGGGGCCAGTTCCTCAACTGGCGCTGGGACGTAAGCTCGGCCTGGGGCGACAACACTACTGCTTACGATGTTTACAACAGCAATAACGCGTCGCTTGGTGCAGCAAGTCCGACTGATTTCTATGCGGGAAAGGTGAGTGCACAGCAGTGGACGAGTAATGCCGACATATCGCGCGATTTGAAAATTGGATCATTGACTGTCGGCATTGCCGGCGGAGCAGAGTTCCGCATTGATCGATACAACATCAGGGCTGGTGACCCGGACTCATGGCGTGATGGGGGCGTACGAATTCCCGACGGACCCCAAGCCGGGCAGCGGGCACAAGTGGGGGCGCAGGGCTTCTTCGGATTCCGGCCAATCGACGAAGTCTACGCTCGCCGCAGCAACTCGGCGCTTTATTTCGAAGCCGAAACGCGCCCGATTCACCGCTTGTTGCTTCAGTCTGCAGTTCGGGCCGAGCGATACAGCGATTTTGGCTCAACGTCGGACGGGAAGTTGGCGGCGCACATGCAGGTGCTGCCTCAACTTGCGGTACGAGCTTCTACAAGCTCCGGCTTTCGCGCTCCTGCGCTCACGCAGCAATTCTTCTCGAGCACGCGAACGGTGCTTCAATTGATAAATGGCACGTCCACGGTTCTTACGGTCCGCACGTTCCCGGTGAACACACCGGAGGCGCAGCTGATGGGGGCGACGCCGCTGCGTCCCGAGACTTCGGTAAATCACAGCGCAGGCATAGTGCTCAATGTTCCGCGGTGGCCGAGGGTAACAGCCGATGTTTACCGAATCACAATTGCTGACCGCATCGCACTTGGAGGCTCGGTCACCGACACGTCGATCATCCGTCTCTTCGAGCAGAATGGAATGACCGGTATTGGCGGCGGAAGTTACTTCAGGAATTCGACCGATACCCGCACACAGGGTATTGATATTGTGTCGAATCATGCATTCCTTCTCAACCGCTCGCACGTCTTGCGAATGTCTGCGGCATACAATCACAATCGCACCGCAGTTACCCGTGTAATACCGTATCCGCCCCAGCTTGCTCGATTCGGATCCCAGGTGTTCAGCAGGACTGGCCGGGGTGTTATCGAAAGGGGTCAACCGCGCCAGACAATCATGCTGACGCTCAATTACGATGCGGGGCCAGTTGGGATCAACCTTCACAATCAGCGCTCGGGGCCTACGGCCCAGCTCGACCAGAATACGCCGTCAGCCGATCAAATTGTGACCGCGAAGTTGATCACCGATGCGCGCCTGTCATACCAGCTCAATCGTCGCCTGCAGGTGGCAATCAGCGGCGCAAATCTCTTTGACGTCTACCCTGATGAGTGGTGGGATTTCAAGGATGGCTTGAACGCTCAGGGAGTTTCGATGCAGGGAATTTTCAAGCACCCCGGGGCGCTATCGCCTTTCGGGATGACAGGCCGCACGCTCTTTGTGCAGCTTTCGTATCGCTAGGCGCCTGCGCGGATTGGCATTATATGCCGCGAGTGCGCGTTAGTGGACCGATGAACAGACTCGCGAGCGTAAATGAGATTCAGAAAATTCTGCTTTGTCCTGACACTTATTTCTCTCGCGCTGAATGCAACTGGTTCGAGTGCGCAGCAGCCGTCCTCGCCATCGCCCCGCTACGACATACTGATAACGGGTGGATCCCTCATCGACGGGACCGGAGCACCATCGCGCCGCGCCGATATTGGAATCAAGGGAGACAGGATCGTTGCAGTATCGACTCTCGTGCGCGATGCCGCGACCTTCATCGATCCGCATCAGTACCCGGTCGGGATCGAGACCGTGATCGTAAATGGAGTGATAGCCGTCGAGAGGAGCCGGCCGACTGGTGCGCGCGCAGGGCGCGTCCTTACACCGCGACCCTAGCGGGCGCTAATCACTCGAGGATTTTCCAGAAGGAATCCTTACGAGTGATTTTGCCGTCGACAAATTCCAGGATGTCCACACCGCGCACTTCGAGCTCCTTGCCCGCAACGGAAGTGCCGGTAAGAGTCCATTCCGACACGCCGAAGTTGCCAGACGCCCAATGCTGGTCGTCGCCGTAGTGGACGTTCGGAATTCCGGAAAAGCGCTTGGCTAGTCCAGCGCGAACGTCATCCTTGCCGACGTAGCGATCTCCCCTGGGTTTCGCGCCCCGCGGCATGTAGAAGACACAGTCATCAGCGAAATAGCTCATGATCGCGTCGAGATCGTGCCGGTTGAACGCGTCGAGGAAAGCCTTCATCAACACGAGAGTGGCTTGGTCAGAAGCGTTGTCCTGGGGTTCGCTGCCAGCTGTCACGGCCGTCTCAGCTCCACGATGAGCACACGTATTGTCGTCGTGCCGATATTTTCGGCCCAGTGTGTAATCGGGTCACTGTAGAAGACATTGCCGGCCTTGAACTCGGAATCACGGGTGCGGCCGTCTGCCATATGCAGCCGCACACTGCCTCCGTCGAGGATGTACATCACATATCCCGGGTGCTTGTGAAGCCTCTCTTTGAATCCTGGTGGGAGTACCGCTTCCATGATCCGCACCGCGTCGTTCTCGAGTCTGACGGTGATGCTCGTCGGATTGACGACTGCGGGATCCTCATTGGGGGAGGCGGTCACGAAGACGCTGCCGCGTTTTGGCTCGACGAGAACAATGCGAATCGGCGTGGTCCCGATGTTCTGCGCTGCGTGACGCGGGACTGCGTTCGACCATCCGACATGTCCCGTTGTTTCATCGCTATTGAATGAGGAGCTGCTGTCGGGGAGGATTATGCGAAGCAGACCGCCGGACAGCACGTACGAGGCCTTTGGCGCGTGGGTGTGCCAGTTATCGCGCTCTCCCGGGTTCAGCGAGTACTCCACCACTCGTACGTTGTCGTTTTTGAGGAGGACCTTGTACTTGTCCGGCGAAACCTCGACCGGGTCGATGCTGATATTGTCCTGTGATAGCGCGCAATCCGGAACCGCGAATGCGACTGCTACCATTGTCGCGAGCACGAATCCGGTCTTGTTCCGAACTTTCATGAATCTCTCTCTCTCAGCGTCTGATAAAGGGGCGATTCGGTCGCTATTTGCTTCTCGCTTCTCGCGTTCTCTGTTCGCTGTTCGCATTAAAAGAAATCGGAAAAGGCACCAGCGGGATTCGAAGTAGTCAGGACACGAGTGGTGTTATCAAATGCGAATAGCGAATAGCGAATAGCGAACGCGAAAAGCGATAACCGAATAACGAATAGCGGCCGTTATGTAGTTCCGATCCAACGGATAACGACAACCCCAAACGCGGCCATGGCAATCGACAACGCGATCGCGATTACCGGGTTGCTCTTAAGAAGCCCCTTCTGATGGTCGCTAACCATCGAAGCGACGAAGAAGAATGCTGCCATAGCCGCCTCCATTCCATACTCAAAGTTCGTGGCTCGTGCTATGAGCCCAACGGGCACCGAAGCGATCAGCCCGCAAACTGGCGGAACCCAGACCGTACGATCGGTCATCTGCTCCGCAAATGAGCGTTGGTGGGGGTCGCGTTCTCTAAGCGGCATATTTTTTTAGAGTGAGGTGTGTTCCGGTCCGGCGCCGCTGCCGGAACGTTCATGAGATAACTCGTGAGCTTGCGAACACGAGCATGCCGCATCCCGAATACGTCGGAGTATGCGAGATCGATAAATTCGCCGTTCGTCCGCTCGGCCCTCACGGTTCCTTCGGCAACAACAACGTCGTTCTCCTCGAGAAGACGCGTGACCGTGATTAACGGACGACCGGTGCAATCCTCGTTCTCGATCTCCCTTGCCTCGAGAACAAGATGCGCCCGGCTGGTCAGTGAGGGCAACTCGAGCCTCTGGAGGTTGTTCCCGGCGGCTTAGCAAACTACTTTGTGGCATAAAGTAAAACTGGGACCTCGAGCCCTGCCCAGGGTATTATCCCTGAGTCACCCGTATACCCCCACTTCTGAGCACTAACTGCCCTTTCTGCCACATATCAGGACCTTTGTAATCGTCTGGCGACTGCTTCCGCTCTGCCTCTCGTTCCGGCGTGACTTCAGGCGCTGGATTCTGGCAGGCACGTCTGTTGAACGTTTTGGAGATTTCCACGAAAGGCGCGCTGCCGCACTCGTCCACGCTCTCGTTTCGCTCGGCCCAACATTCGTAAAGCTCGCTCAGGTCTTCGCCTCCCGCCCCGATGTCGTCCCTGAGCCATACCTGTCCGCGCTCGGTACTCTCGTCGATCGCGTGCCAATTGTCCCATTTGAAAAGATCGAGCAGGAAATGGTCACGGCATACGGCCGCCGGCCCGAAGAGATGTTCGACTCCTTCATTCGGGAGCCCCTTGCCTCGGGGTCACTCGGGCAAGTTTATCGCGCTCAGTACGAGGGACGCGATGTCGTCGTGAAGGTCCTGCGGCCCGGCGTCGAAAAGCTCGTCGCGATGGACATTCGTGCCGTGAGACGCATTCTCGACATCGTCTCGGCACGGTGGTCGAACTCACACCTTCGCGGATTCCGCGTAGTCGTCGACGAGTTCTCCTTGCGCGTGTACGAAGAAATGGATTTCCGTCAGGAGGCGGCGAACGCAATCGCAATCGCGGAACGGTTCGCGAATAATCCGCTAGTGCTGATTCCGTCGATTGAAACAGACCTGACGCGCGAGCGCGTCATCGTCATGGAGTACATGGAAGGAACGCGCGTCGATTCCCTGTCCACACGAATCGCTGAAGATAAACTCAACGGCCAGAGACTCGTCGAATCGGTTGTCGAGGCGTACATACAGATGATGCTGGTAGACGGGCTGTTTCACGCCGACCCACACCCCGGTAACCTCCTGGTCACTGATGACGGGCGCCTGGTCCTGATCGATTTCGGGATGGTTGTGCGCGTCGAGCCGGAGATGCGCCGTGTGCTGATCCGAACCGCGCTCGCAGCAGTGACCCGGGATACGGCAGGAGTGATACGCGGTTTCTTCGATCTCGGGATCGTTGAACCTGGCACCGATATGACAACGATTCACCGGCTGGTCGATGTGTTGCTCGGAATGGCGTTCGATGGCGTTGCCTCAGCCGACATTCCGTCACGCATTCTCGCCGATCGCACACTCGCCGACGACGTAATGCGCACTATCTACGACTGGCCGATAATTCTCCGCGGCGAGCTCGTCTACTTCGGGCGCGCAGTCGCGCTGATAGAAGGAATTGGCGCTCGATACATCCCGGGATTCAACCCGGTGGCCTTTGCCGCACCAGTCATCCTGAAGCATCGGCGCGCGATACTCGCCGCAATGGGCGAAGACGTCGACACGCGTGCCAATATCGGCGTTCTGCTCGGCAAGCTTGCCGGCGACATTACGAGTGTGGTGATCAGCGCTTCCCGCGAGATCATCGGTACGGTATTCCGCCAGCTCCCCGGCTTGCTTGCCCCGATCAGCGACCTGTTCGAGCCGGCGGTCGCCGATAGCCAAATCTCAACGACCCCTGAAGTAGCGTAGAATTATCCCATGTCGCCAACCATTCAGTTGGTCCAGATCATCCTGCAGGCCCTGACGTCGTTCGCGATCGCAGGTGGCCTGATTTTCACAGCGATTCAGTTTCGGCAGGCACGTAAGGCCCAGCTGGTCGCAAACTTTTCGAAGCTCGTGGAGCTCCAGTCACAACTGCGATACCTGCGCGTCGAGAATCCATCACTCGCCTCGGTAAGCCCCGGCGATGTGGAGTATCTGAAGTCTGATCGTGAAATCCAGGAGTATTTTCTCCACCTCATTCAGCTGTCCCTGTTCGAGATAGCGTGGTACGCGCACAAGCACGGCCAGCTACCGAAGGACTATTTCCACTCGTGGACAAGTCGTATGTGGGAAGTCGCTCAGGAGCCGGGATTTCGGAAGATGATCGACAATCCCGCTTTGAAGATCCTGCATGATGACTTCGAGGTCTACGTTCGACAGTTGACCAGCATGAGCAGGCCGCCCCGTTCTTCAAACAAGAATCAACGTATCCTCTGAAGGTGGACGCCGGGTTGTAGTTACCGCAGTACCGGCCACGGATTGACGGCCCCGCCCTCGGATTCGTAGATGCCGTAGTGCAGGTGAGGCGGAGTGCCGCGCGCATTTCCGGTGTTTCCAACGTAGCCGATGATGTCACCTTCAAGCACCAGATCACCAACCTTGAACGCGCCGTACCTGTCAAGATGCGCGTAGTAGTGAACCTGCCTGCCAGGCCCAAGGACATTGATCACCTGCCCTCCCAACGCGTTGGTCCCAAGTCGTACGATTATTCCTTCTGTCCCGCTGATTACCGGCGTGCCACGTGCGGCGAAAATATCCACTCCCTTATGCGAGCGTCCTCCGCTACGCGCCGCGCCCCATGTATCTGATATCTGTCGCTTGCGCACGCCAGCTACTGGTATCGTCACCTGCGAGGGAGCGCTTGACGTAAAGAGCCGGACCAGAAATACCGGGTGACGGAGTACGGGGAATACGGTGATGATCAGCAGGTATACCAGCGCGACCAGTGTGAGCGATACGAGGCATCCACCGAGACGCCTCGCCCGAGAGCCGCGCCTCAAAGCGAGGTGTCGATGATCGCACGTCGCATGCGTACGCATGGGAGAGACAGGCCATCCGGTAGCGGGACTGATACAGACTCCACAGCAACAAATCCAAGGGCATCATAGAGCGGCTCGCCTGGAAGCGTTGCAACAAGCTCGAAGGCGGCGAAACCGCGAGCCTTCGCTGCGCTCTCACACTCAGCAAAAATTCGCCTGGCAAATCCGCGCCTCGTCCAGTCGGGATGCACGAAGAAAGCGCGTATTCGGGCGGGCATCAGCGCCGGATCCAGCGCTGGGTCAGCTCCGCGACGTAACTGATCCCCGCCGTATAAAGTCTGGCGAGAACTCCATCCACCGGCTGCCAGAATTCGCGCACCATCATCAATGACGTAATACGTCTGGTCGGCAATCAGTTGCGAATCCACGCCGAACACGTTGGTGAGCGCCGCCTCGGCCTGCGCAGAAGTATAGAGACCGCGACTCAGTGTCCGAACCGAAACTGAAATCAGCTCCTGAATTTCAGGGACATCTTCGCGGGTGGCGAGGCGAAGATTCGTCATCCACGCCAAAGCAAACGCTGTCCTACGAGCCCCGATGCCCCGACTTCGATGACGTCGCCTGAGGCTTAGACTTTGGCGCGGGAGGCGGAGCTGATTTGGCGCCCTTTGACGTGGCTCCAGTTTGGCCCTTGGCCTGAGGCTTGTGACTCGAGAAGTCAGGGACTGCAGTACGATGCTTCTTTGACATTTATTCTCCGTTGTTCTCTTCAGGACCGGGCTGGTTGAGCCACCTCACACGATTGCAAAAGCTCTGACAGGAAATGTACCGAAGGCTTTCACCTTGACCGGAACAGCAAAGAAGCGACTTCCAGTTACCGGGAGTGCAGTCAACCCTCGCATGTGTTCCACGATCGGTATCTCGCTTCCTAATAGTATAGTATGCGCCGGCCGCTCTCCCGTAGCGACGCTATCGATATTGAAGGAATCGATTCCCACCAGCGCGGCACCGGCCTTCGATAACCACTCAGCTGCCCGCTCGGTTAGATGAGGATGCCCTTCATGATACGCATCGGTGCGCCAGTGCCTGTCCCAGCCTGTGCAGAACAGCACAGCGCGTCCGCCCACCTGACTCGCATCGAGTGGGACCTCATCGATAGCCGGACTCCCCGAAGCATCGACGCGCACGACGAGACACTCCAGGTTGGCGAGTGACTCGAGCGGTAACTCCGATAAATCCTTACCGTTCTCATAACGGTGAAACGGACTGTCGACATAGGTGCCAGTGTTGGCAACCATCTCGATCTTACCGATCTGGAACTCAGTCCCGTGAGCATACTTCGCTCGCGAAGCCTCGCGGCTCAGCCAGTCACAGATGATCGGAGCCGGCAGTCCCTTGTACGTAACCATCCCCGACTCGACCGTATGACTGACATCGATCAGTCTCGTCGCGATCATAGCTCCAGCTCCATATAGACGTCTGCATCGACGTCGGGGCGTTCACCGGAAAACGGAAGCTGCTGAAAGCCAAGCGCTTCATAGAGTCGAAGCGCGGGCACTAGTCTGGAGCTCGACGCCGCTTTCCCACTCGACGCTCCTTCAGGTTTTCGACTTGTACATTGCCGCATCAAGAATGGACCATAGATGGATGATCCAGCCGAGGAGGAAGAACCATAGTATCGCTGCGAGGGTGAACTGAATGAACGCTCGTATCAGGCGTCCTTGCAGAAGCTGCCCAAGCCCTGGAATGAAGAAGCTGCATAGCGCCGCAATCACGTTTCCCGTAGAACCCTGACTCGCCATACTCGATCCCCCTCGTGTTCTCGGTTTGAGTGTGCTGTTCAACGAATCTTACGCCTTGCCGAACTTCTCTAGATCCCGCTGAAAGGGTCCGCGGAAAAGCAGCCACATGTACACGACCGCAAGAATCGAAATGGGAACAACAAGCAGCCACAACACGGCAGGGGTTTCGGGGTTACCTGTCCGCTTGATCAGTACAGTTGCGGCGACGAAATAAAAGACTGCATTAGCCATCACCGTTGAGCGGTTATAGATCCCGCCGATCATGTGGGGTCGGCTCAACCAGTTAAGAGCGCCGAGTGAAAGCCAGGATCCGGCGAGCATTTGCCCTATCCATTCGCCGGACACCGGGAACGACGGAATCAGACGCGGGAGGATGACATCCGGTGCGAACAGGAATGTCAGCCCGCCGATCAGGAGTAGAATCGCGCTGACGCGAGAGATCTGTGTCGAAATCATTCCGATGTGAATCTACGCGGTTACAGGGGTGCCAAACGTCAGGCGATGACCATCGGGCGTGTGAATTCCGAACTCGCGCATTCCCCACGGCTTGCTCTGCGGGCTCGAGGATATCGTCGCGCGACGATTCTCGAGCTCTGCATACAGTTGGTCGACATCATCTACAGTTACGTACGCGACGTATGAGTGGTTGCCGATCTCGCTGGCCGGTCGCTCGTCAGAACATTCCCCCAGCATGACGCTGAACTCGTCTCTGGACAGAAAGCTCCACCCGTCGGAGCCGTCGCCGAAGTCGCGACTGCAGCCGAGCGACTTCATCCAGTAGTCGGTCGAGACCCTGAGGTCGCGAACTGCGAGTACGAGTCTGGTTCGAATCAAGCGTGACATTTCCTGAACTCCGGGATTGGGGCGACAGTGCGGAGTTACAGGGCAAAGGCCCTGTCAGCAAGGTTCGGAAAGAGCACTTGACGATCAATAAGCCGGTGGGGTCAGCGAAAGAAGATCAGTCCGCTCTTCGTCCGTGAGGCGCATAAGCCATGAAGTCTATGGCCTTACGCCGCTCACGGCGAACGGAAATTTCGAGGTCCGGGTCACTGGTTGCGATTGTTGCTGACTGCTCGCTACTCGCTGCAGCTATTCGCTATTCGCTGTTCGCATCTAAGAAAACTGCGGCCAAACCGGACGCATCCCGGGGCACGATGCCTCCGTGCAATCATATGCGAACAGCGAATAGCGAATAGCCGCAGCGAGTAGCGATTTGCGAAAAGCGAGAAGCGAGAAGCGCTCGCCCCGCCCTCCCTTCGACTTTCGCGTAATATCAGCGTCGTTTCAAGCTGTTGGTAAATGCCGGATGAAGATGCGTATGTCAGCGCGATGCGCACGATATTCGAGCCTGCTCTCGCGCATCGGCTCTCCATCGACGTTGACGCTTATCTCACGCGGGGAGGTCATCGTGAGATGCTCTGCCTTGAAGTAGATCACCCCGCTCTCATCGGGATGTTCGCCCGCTCGCAGCTTGAGCAGCAGCGGCAGCAACGAAGTGACGGGCATCGACTCCACAATGCAGATGTCGAGGAGTCCGTCGTTCAGGCTCGCGTGAGGTGTAAGCAGGTTGCCGCCGCCAGTCGCACGCCCGTTTCCTACAGCGAATAGCAGCGCGTCACACTCGATCTCCCTTCCCGGATACGAAACCCGGAGCGGCATCGGCTCGAGCTCGGCAAGCTTGCGAACCCCGGTCACGGCGTACGCGAGCGGTCCGAGCGCAGCCTTGAGCTCGCCAGACGTCTCTGCTGTTGTCTCCGCCCCGATTCCCCCGGTCGAGACATTCAGAAAGTATCGCCCGTTGAGCGACGCTACATCGATCACGACTGGCTCCGTCTCGAGCATCATCTCGAGTGCCTCAGCCGCCGTCTCCGGGATTCCCGTCTGCCGTGCGAAATCGTTCGCCGTTCCGAGGGGGACTATCGCCAGGGGAATTGCGGAGCCGGCGAGACCGTTGACTACCGCGTTGACGGTACCGTCGCCGCCAGCGGCAATCACAGCGTCACATCCTGCGGCGACGCCCTCACGCGCCAACTTGGCACCATCACTCTCGGCTGTCGCAATGCGGAGCTCGATGGAAATCTTACGTTCGCCGGCAACGCGGAGGAGGTCTTCGACCTCCGCGCCGCCGGCGCGGTCTTCATGAACTATCAGCCAGAAACGCTTCGAGTAGAGCACCCGTGCCAGGAATGCAACTCTGTTGCCGGTGACACCGCGAAAGCATCACTCTGGGGTGGTGACCCACGAGTGATGCAATGCGATTCGGCGTTGTATTACCTATCCGGCGAAACAATAGGCGCAGCCGAGCTCCTGGGCTCTTGCGACGCCGAGCACGCCTGAGGGCAGAACCTGGACACCGGGGAGAAGCCCAGCGACCCATTCCTTCTTCACAGCGGCCGGATCGAGATTCATCTGCTTCGCGGCGCCGCTGCTGTAGACCGTCAACGCAACATCGCACGCACCGACGAGGACGCCCGAGCCGATGAGCTCGGAAATCCCGAGTCCGGGAATCGGCAGTCCCGTGATCTTCGCGTAGGGATTTCTCTTCGCCGGCGCGTCGCCGTCCTTCACGCTGAACATCTCGCCGATCGGATACTTGGCCCAGACTGCGTCACCCATCGCAAGCGCAAGACCGCCATGGCGCAGGATGACGACCGCGGTGGCCGCCCCGGGGTAATTCGCAGCCATCGTGTTCAGATACACCCGCGGCCAGATAGCGGTCATGCCGCTGTTTGGCTCCGGCGCGTCGAACACCATCTTGTGCTTCCCCTTGATCTTTCCAAACCAGGCGTCGAGGGCCGGGTCCGCCGACGGTTCTGCGACAGTCTCGGCCGCGAGTGCCGAGGGCAGCGCGCTGCCCAATCCTGCTGCTGCAATCCCCGCAGCGATGCGCCCGAGAAAACCTCGGCGCGGGGTCGAGGACGTGATTAAACCTGACATCGTCAGCCCTCCAGGCCATTGGCCTTGAATTGTGAATAATTAATAAGGTATCGCCCTCAGGGAATACCGACGAGGATGCTGCAGCAGGTGACCGCTCCCTCGGCCTTTTGCAGCTCGGTAGTCTCGACCGAAAATACTTCTATCCCTGCATCCTCCAGGCGTCGCTGCGTTTTCTCGAAGCCTGTTGCGTACACGACCCGCCTGTCGATTAAAAGAGCATTGGCCGCAAACTCCTCGTGTGGATCTACCTCGATCACGTTCATGCCTTTGAACGCGGTGGCGTTCACCCAGTCCGGATTCAGCAGAACGGCGTCCTCGCCCACTCGCGTTACGGCGCTTTTCAAATGCAGGCAGCCTGACAATTCAACTGTGCGCACAGTGTATCCGTGCGGCGATGTGAGCGCGGCAAGTTGTCCAACGCCCTCTGCATTTGTCCGCGTCGAATCTCCGACATAAATGACAGGCCCAACGACAAGCACATCACCGCCGTCGACAGTTCCCGGAGACTTGATGAAGGCGAGCGGCCGATACGAGTGCAAAACATCGGCGATCGACTCTACCTCGGGGCGGCGCGATGCCGCGCCAGGGCGGGTCATGATCGCGAGCTCATCCAGAACGATGGCCGTGTCCTCAACGAATACCGAATCGGGAAGATCTGGCAATGGCGGTACCTGATGAAGCCCGCAGCCCAGCGCAACGAGCGCTTCCTGGTATCTGCGGTGCTGTTCGATAGCGACAGCAAGGTCGATCGGTTCACGCTGTAAATACGTGAGCTCGCAACTAACGATTCCCGGCGATACGTCTCGTGTCAGCGCGATCAGCATCAGATTCCAGGGGCCGGTCGAAGTGATTTGGGGGGCGGCAAGAGTGAAGATACTGCGGATATGCGGTAAGGATCTCGTGTGTCAGCATAATCGGCTGCGCTCGGTCCATAATCCGCTAACCCTGTGCGCTTACGTCTTGCATACACCTCGCATTCCAAGGGTGTGGTACGGTTGTGATAGCGAGGTATACAAATGGCGATAGTTGTGATGATTCGGTTGTGATAGTATGATATTCTGATGGACTCGCCACCCTCCTCGGTTCGCACGGTAATCCTTGGCCGATGCGATGTTTCAAAGCTCCTGGATATGCCGACCTGCATTGAGGCGGTGGAGCGCGCATTCCTGAGCCACTCGCGAGGCGAAACGATATCGCCCGCCTTGCTCGGCACCCATGTCGAAGGTGGCGGCTTCCACGTTAAGACTGCGGGAATGTTTGACGCCGATGCTGGACACCCGGTTTTCGCCGCAAAGATGAACGCCAACTTTCCAGGCAATCCGGACCAGAATGGGCTACCAACTATCCAGGGCGTGCTGGCATTGTTCGATGCTGCCAATGGTCGTTTGCTTGCGCTGATCGATTCCATCGAGATTACCATCCTTCGCACGGCGGCGGCCACGGCTGTTGCCGCGAAATACCTCGCTCCCGAAATGGCCAGAGTAGCCTTATGTGGGTGCGGGGAGCAGGGAAGGAGTCAACTACGCGCGCTCGCGTGTGTGCGCACTGTCGAGCACGTTACAGCTATTGACATCAACGAGAAACGCGCGGCGCGTTTCGCCGTTGAGATGGCTGCTGAGCTTCATGTCGATATCGCCGTAGCGCGCGAGCCAGCTGAAGCACGACGCGACATTAACGTATGGGTGACGTGCACATCGTCACACCACTGGTTTCTCGGACGCGAACATGTCGCGCCAGGCTCCTTCGTTGCGGCCGTCGGCGCAGATAACCCTGCAAAACAGGAGCTGGAGCCCGAGGTGCTCGCGGAGAACGTCGTCGTCGCCGACATCCTCGACCAATGCGCCACGATTGGCGACCTCCATCACGCAATCGAAGCAGGCGTGATGCGCCGCGAGGATGTTCGCGCGGAACTCGCTGACATCGTTGCCGGCACAAAGGTGGGACGGCACTCCGCTGAGGAGATCATCATTTTCGACAGCACGGGCACTGCGCTCCAGGACGTGGCGGCGGCAGCAGTCGTCTACCACCGCGCGATTGCAACGGGCACCGGTACCACCATTGAACTCGGTCAGCTGCCGGAGCACCCGCTTGGCGGATGATACGCCGTGGCTTCTTCTCATCCACCAGGTTCCACCCAAGCCCGACTACCTGAGAGTCAAGATTGGCCGACGACTGCAGCGCATCGGCGCTGTGGCTGTAAAAAATTCCGTCTATGTATTGCCGTATCGGCCTTCCTCGCTCGAAGACTTTCAGTGGATTCGCACCGAGATAGTCGACAGCGGCGGTGAGGCGTCGATCTGTCAGGCGGCTTTTGTTGACGGACTGACCGACGCTTATATCGAGCAGATCTTCCGCGATGCAAGCGACGCGAACTACGCCGAAGTAGCGGAAGCCGCCCGGCAGCTGCGAAGCACTATGCGTCGAGGAGCTCCTGATCCCGTGCGTTCGTCAGCGGCTAGAGTCGACGACGACCTTGCCCGTCTCCGAAAGCGCTTCGCGACAATAGCGACGACCGATTTTTTTGAGGCACCGGGTAGGGCAATGGCTGAGGAAGCGCTCCGTTCTATCGCCGATGCGCTCACTCCGCCTCAGTCAGCAGATAGTGTCGCGCCCCGAGCGGCGCGGACCGAGTATCGAGGCAAAACGTGGGTAACCCGTAAAGGTGTTTTCATCGATCGAATGTCGAGCGCCTGGCTGATTCGCCGATTCATTGATCGGGACGCACGGTTCAAGTTCGTCGCCAACGTGAAATACAAACCTGTTCGGAGTGAGCTTCGGTTCGACATGTTCGAGGGCGAGTTCACGCACGAGGCGGATCGCTGCACCTTCGAGAATCTGCTCGATCGATTTCACCTCGACGATGCTGCCCTCCGCGCTATTGGCGAAATAGTTCACGACATCGACATGAAGGATGAAAAGTTCACCCGCGAGGATGCTGCAGGTATCGAGCGGGTGTTTGCGGGAATTGCGGCCGCATCTACAGACGATATGACTCGCGTCGATCGGGCAAGCCAGATACTCGATGATCTGTATTCGCTCATCACGACTGAGCTTCAGGGATGAAGGTGCCTTGGCGAACTTCTATCGCCTTCGCCGCCATTGCGGGCCTTGGCATCTGGTTGGTTCCCACTATGAGCGATTACCCGCTCGACTGGATCCAGGCGATGGAACTGGTTGCTCTGGGTTTGGTAATCGGCGCGTATGGTACCATGATCGGTGCCGGCGGAGGCTTTCTCATTGTTCCGATACTACTGCTCGCCTGGGACCTGCCACCTGCGCAGGCTGCCGGCACGTCCCTCGTTGTTGTCTTCCTGAATGCCGTCGCCGGTTCGATCGCTAATGCACGTCACAAGCGGATCGACTTCAGATCAGGGCTCTGGTTCGCAGGAGCAACACTTCCTGGTGCAGTCGCCGGTGCCTTCCTTTCCCAGTACTTCAGCGGCCGGGCTTTCGCCCTCACCTTTGGAACGATGTTGTTCCTGGTTGCACTCCTGCTCATGTGGAAGCCCGTCAGAGCCGAGAGGTCGCTTGGTTCCGAAGGTGTGGGCGGGACCAGACGCATCCTGAGAGACAGCGCCGGAAATTCCTTTAGCTGGAGCTTCAGCCTTCCAATTGGAATGGCAGTCAGCTTTGGAATAGGATTTCTATCGAGCGCACTTGGTATTGGCGGCGGGATCTTTCACGTCCCGGCAATGATCCACATGCTCTTTTTTCCGGCGGTAATCGCGACAGCTACGTCCCAGTTCATCCTCGCTTTTTCTTCCCTGGTCGGCGGCGTGACACACGTCTCACTCGGCAACGTGCTGTTCGGTCCGGCAACGCTAATGGGAATTGGTGTCGTGGGCGGTGCACAGGTTGGCAGTGCCATATCGCGGCGCATCAAAGGCGCGCTTATCGTCAGGTTGCTTTCAATTGCGCTGTTTATTGTAGCCGCACGTCTGCTGATGAGAGGGTTATAGAGCCAGTCAAGGAGTAGGCGGCCCCGACGGTTGAGGCTCCGACTCCGACCTCGGCCTGAGCTTGAGCGCCTTGCCAAAGTTGCGCGTTACCGTGACGAAGATTGCGCGCGAGCCATTGTAGCGCTTGCCTGACTCGACCACCGTTCCACTCGTGGTCCGATATCCCCATCGCTGAAGCTTGAACGGATCGGCGAATCGCAGTGAGATATTCCCCTGCTCTCCCCAGATCTTGTAGCGCATCGATCCGGCAATATTTCCGCTTGCAAGCTGCGATCCGCCCTCAGTCTTGAAGCCGGCGCGATAATTAGCGGACGCCTGCACGTCGAAGAGCGACGAGAACTTCCACGTTCCGTTTACCCGGCTCGACCATATGATGTCCTGCGCTGATGGATTTCCAGCAAGGTTTGATGCGTCGCTTTTATAGCGCGATGCGCTGCCTCCGCCGTAGAGCTGAAGAGGGCCTCGTCGATAATTGATGTTTACGTCGGCGCCGACTGTCATGGTGTTCGCGACGTTTGCGAACGTGCGCACAAGAGTGCCAGTCGAATCGATGAATTGAATGTCCCGTACCGCGTTATCAGTCATTCGCACATACGGGCTGAGCTGAACCGATCCCCATTTGCGCCCCTCTTGCAACGAGAGGTCGAACGAATTGGTGTACTCAGCATCGAGATCCGGATTCCCGCGCCACAGGTTTCGGCTGTCCTCCCTGCGCTCGATCGGACTCAGCTGCCACGGGCCCGGACGGCTGACACGCCGCGAGTAGCTCACCTTGGCCTGCCGCACGTCGCTGAAATTGTACGACAGGATGGCACTCGGATATTTGCTCCAGTATTCCTTGTCGAAGCTCTGCGAGATTGTCGGCAGCGTGAAATGTGTGTTGGCATTCTCGAGCCGCATACCGGTCTGAAGCTGGACTTTCGAAATTCGGCGTGAGTAAAGCGCATATGCCCCAATGATGTTTTCACGATAATCGAAGCCGCTCGCCCGATCGAGATTTTCCTCGAACTCACCCGTTGTCGTATTCAGGAATGATGCGGAAAGCTCGTTCTCAGTTTGACGCCAGATTCCCTTGAAGCCTGTTTCGAGCTTCGATCCAGGACCCATGGGAAAAGAATAGTCCACCTTCGTATTCAGGTAGGGATACCGTCCGTCCGTTATGTCCTTCTCTGTAAGAATTGTAGGCGGTGTCGATACATCGGATTTGATGAGCTCGCCAGAGCGGTCGCTCTCACCGGAATTGGTGTTCCCGCCATAGTCCGCTTCGACGGTCAGCTGAGGCGTGTTGGGTTTTCCCTGACGGCGGAATGCGAGGTTATAGCTCTGGGACAGATATTCGAACGCATTTTCGCTGAACTGATTGAATGCACCGGTTATGGCGCGTCCCTGGTCCAGGTTCGTGTTGTACGACGCGTTGGTGTTCGCAAAATTACCGGTGAAGAAATACGAATCGAACGTGAGTGCGTCTCGTTCATTAAACCGGTATTCTGTCCTCAGCGTCATCCCGCCACTCAGCGGATGCTGCCTGCCCGCCTGACTCGTTTCGACGAACTTGGGAACCGGAACACCGAGATTTGTACGGAAGATCGTTCCCGACGTCTGCCGGTTATCGCGGTACATGTTGGCGGAAAGAAAACCGGTGAACTTTCCCTGCTGCTTGCCGACGTTGCCGGACAAACTGACCTGACCGGTCGATGCAGTGCCAGCATTGACGCCGCCACTCAGTCCCACCTCGACTTCCTGTTTGAGGATGATGTTGAGGATGCCTGCTGTTCCCTCCGGATCATCCTTCGCAGACGGATTAGTCGCAACCTCGACGGTCTTCACCATCGATGCCGGAAGCTGTGCGAGAAAGATTCCGAGCTGCTCCCCTTTGAGCGGAGTCGACCGGCCGTTGATCTGAATGACGACGTTGCTGTTGCTTCGGAGACTGACCCGGTGGGTAGCGTCAACTTCAACAAGGGGGATGTTGCGAAGCACGTCGATCGCAGTTCCGCCTGAGGCCGTCGTCATGTTCTTCACATTGTACGAATTTCGATCCGGCGAAAGCTCCTGGTCATCGCGCTCCGCAGTTACCTGCTGATCGGCTAGCGTTGTCGCAACCACAATGAGTTTCAGCGTTCCGACATTCAGCACTGGCTTCTCTGCAGTCACAACGAGGCCCGGCATCGTCACCGGCGCGTACCCGATTGCGCGAAACCGAAGCGTGTATTGTCCGGGCGTCAGCCCATCTACACGGAAAGTGCCGTCTGTTTTCGGTAATGCCCCACCAACGAACACGGTATCGCGCTGTCTGCGGATGGTGATGGATCCAGTGACCACGGCAGAGCCACTCGTCGAATCCGTCAGCCGGCCTTCGATTTGACCTGGCGCCGTGACTGGCCGGGCCGCACCGGCGGAAGGTGCCTGAGCTTCTGCATGTACAGCCGAAAGGAAGACGAGCGCGGACGCAACGAAGGTGGCGGGACGCATTCTATAGTATTGGTGACATAGGATAGCCATCGACCTGCTTGCACGGGCCGGGTTGTCCGGAAGATCGCGCGCTGGCAGATATTAGACGGAGCCATCCTCAAAATGGATTGCAGGTCCCGTCGACCCGATGGCCTCGTCCCGCTCTGGCCTATGCTTACACTTGAAGCCGGCCGCGAAATCCTCTAGCGGCGTAGTACGACTCCGCCCCGTTATGGTAGAGGAATACCTTCCCGAAACGGCGGTCGCAGAACAGGGCTCCGCCGAGTGAGCGAACCTCGGGCGGTGTCTGAATCCAGCTCGAGGTTTTGGTGTCGAAGTCACCGAGCTCCTGCAGCTCTCGGTACTGCTCCTCGGTCAACAGCTCGATGCCCATTTCAGTTGCCATCTGGACAGCACTCCCCTTTGGCTTGTTTGCCTTTCGGGAGTCCAGCGCCTTTTTGTCGAAGCAGAGACTTCTGCGCCCGGCCGGGCTTTCAGCGGAGCAATCGCAGAACGTGATGTTCCCCGACTTGTCGCTGCCGATGACGTCGGGTTCGCCGCCGCTTGCCTCCATCTCACCAAGTGATTTCAGTGCCTTGATGTTGCCATCGAGTTTCGATTGAACTTTCGCCCACGCGATTCCTTTGTGGCGGTGCATGTTCTTCTCGAAGCGAGCCTTCAGGGTTGCAACGAGGTTTTCAGAGCGAGCTTTCATAGTTCCTCATACACACGGTGGATTGGGCCCTGGAGGCGGGGGACGATCACCGGGCCGCATCAACGTTACGGTAAGGAGTTTTTCGTTTTCCCTGGCGACACGCGCCTTGACGACTTGTCGAACTGCTATTCCGTTCTTGATCGCCGGTGAGTATCGCCAATCGGGAAGACTTTTTAGGGTAAGCTCCGTGAACTTGCGAGAGTTACCCCTTTTCGAGCGTGCGGTCGCAGCGATCGGTCGGCCTTCTTCATCCACGGCAAACTCGAGCTCCGTGAATACACAGATCGGATCTTGCTGGAGCTTGACCGCTGGTCGCGGCGCATCTATCAGCTTCGCTGGCTGATCGACATCACAGTCTCGATGGATCTCGCCGGAACCGTAAATTCTCGAATCGATCGCCGAAACACTGCACCGGAGTTTCGGTGTCGTTGATTCAGGCTGAGCATGCACCGATGTCGCAACTAACATGAGCGACAGGAGGATGGCTGTTCTCTTCATCGGCCTTTTGGCACTTGGTGTTGGTTAGTAACCTACCGCCATTCCGTCCTTTCGCGGATCACTGCCCGCGGCATACCCCCTCGGCAGCCGCATGATCGCCTGAGCTCCGCCGAAGGCGATCGTAGGCTGGTCGATGAGCACGTGTCCCATCGCGGCGAGTCGAGCACGCACCGCATCCCCGATTGGCGCCTCGAACGCCACACGCTGTCCATCATAGTGCCGGAATCGCGGAGCGTCGATAGCCGACTGAAGGTCCATGCCGAATACGAAGTAGTTCATCAGGAATTGAACATGTCCCTGCGCCTGCACCCCGCCGCCCATCAAACCAAAGCTCATGTACGGTTGCTCGCGCCCATCAACAGTTCGCGTGACGAAACCGGGTATCAATGTGTGGAACGGTCGCTTGCCTGGTGCTACTGTGTTCGGCAGGTCAGGCGTGAGGGTAAATCCCGCGCCGCGGTTGTGCAGCGCGAAGCCGGTACCGGGCACCACAATCCCCGACCCGAAGTAGTCGTAAATCGAGTTAATGAATGACACCATGTTGCCTTCGGAATCCGCGACCGACAGATAGATCGTCTCACTCTTCGTTCGCGCAGGACCAGGATCGACGCGTTCGCGCGCGCGCATCGGATCGAGGTGCTTTCGTCGTTCCGCGATGAACTCGTCGGTTAGCAGCTGATCTGCGTTCATGTCGAGATGATCCGCATCGCCGACGAAGCGCTCGAGATCCGCATAGGCGAGCTTCTTCGCCTCTATGAGATGGTGCAGATACGCGGCAGAGTTGTGGCCCATCCCCTTCAAGTCATAAGGCTCCAGTATCCGCAGCATCTCGAGCGCTGCGATTCCCTGGTTACTTGGCGGCAACTCCCATACGCGATAACCCCGAAACGAAACCGAGATGGGCGTGACCCAGTTCGGGGCATTCTTTCGAAGATCGTCGAGCGTGACGAAACCGTTCAGCGCAGTGAGGTGCGTGACGATGTTCTGGCCGATCGATCCACCATAAAAGGTGCCGATGCCGCCGTCAGCAATGGTCTGGAGCGTTCGCGCGTAGTCGGGATTGCGAAACCACTCGCCTGCTTTTGGAGCTTTGCCATCGGGAAGAAAAGTTGCGGCAGCTCCTGCATCTTGTTTGAGGAACACCGTCTGCTCGGCCCACTGGGCGGCAATTATCGGCGAAACGGGAAATCCGTCACGCGCGTATGCGATTGCGGGCTCGAGAACCTGAGAGAGTGTTCGACTTCCATGCGTGCGCAGCAGAATGTCCCATCCTGCGAGTGCACCCGGAACTGTCACCGACATCGCGCCCTGCTGAGAACCCGGTTGGAACCCACGCTTCTGAAGTGTCTGGCGGGTCATGAGCGAGCCGGCACGCCCGGCGGCATTCAGCGCGACAAGCTTTTGCTCTTTCGCGAGCCACACGATCGCAAACATGTCGCCGCCGATGCCCGTCATGTGCGGTTCGGTGACAGTGAGCACCGCTGCTGCCGCGATGGCGGCATCGATCGCGTTGCCGCCATCGCGCAGAACCGCAAGTCCAGCTGCTGAAGCGAGCGGCTGGCTCGTCGCGACCATGGCGCTTGGGGCGTAGACGGTGGAGCGTCCAGCCATCGACGTCGGGCGCTGGGCCGTCATGATATCAGGAGTCATGAGGACAATGCCAGCCACAATAGCGAACGACTTGGTTTGACGCACGGGGCTCCTGGTTGAGAAACAATGAGCGCAAATCACACCTGGTCGGTTGACTGCAGGCCGGTCACTTTCGCAGTTCGAACAAATAGCTTCCCGACTCGCGCTCCATGTATGCGTAATTCCGCGGATCGTCAGCGAGCGATACCTCTGTCACGTTTAGCACGCCTGCGCGACGCGTACTGAAATCCGGCAGTAGGACACTGCGCGCACCTGTTCTTGAATCAACCTGCTCGACCCGAACGGTCTGGAGGTTGGTCTGCCGCGATACCGGTCAGAGAGAGCCGAAGCGAGACGCGCGAGCTGGTCGTTCATGTTACTCGACGCAGATCATTGGCGTGTCACAACCGCGCTCACGATTTCGAGCGTCAGCGCCGTGCCTTTTCTTATGTTTTCGATCGAGACCCTTTCATTGTTTCCATGCAGGCCTGATTCGTGTTCTGCAGGAACGAAGAACGGCGAATAGCCGTAGCTGGCGATTCCAAGATCCCGGAACCAGTGGCTGTCGGTAAACCCGGTCTGGACGTACGGTGCGACAGTAGCGCGTGGATGGTTCCGGCCTATCGCCGCTACGATTGCGCGATATAGAGGAGTGTCGGTAGATGACACTGCCGGTGAAAACGCCATGATCTGCTCGACTTTGATGTCCGGATCATTGATGACGGCGGTGAACTCGCGAAGGAATGCAGGCAGATCCTGATCAGGCAGCAGGCGGCAATCGACCTGAGCCTGCGCCTCCGGTGGCACGACGTTGATCTTGTTGCTTGCCTGAAGCATCGTGATCGTGCAGGTGTTGCGGAGGAGCGCCGCCAGCTCACGCCGTTCCAGCTGCAGCTGCACGATGGTGTTCCTGTCTGCAAGCAATTTCCTGGCGTCGCTGAAGCCGTCTCTCCAGCGCTGAGGCATCGATGGAGCGATTGCCGCGAAGTATGCGCCAACGGCGGGAACGACACGCGGCGTGAACTCATAGGTCTGGAGTCGGTCGAGCGCGCGGACGAGTCGATTCACCGCAGATGCCGTCGCAGGAGTTGACCCATGCCCTGGAACGCCGACCGCCGTCAGCTTTAGCCACAACGGCGTTTTTTGCGTCACCTCTACCCCGACTTGATGTCCGCCATCTTCGTTGACAGCCCAGTCACCGCCTTCGTTTAATAACAGGCCTGCACCCTTGAACGCATCGGGCCGGTTCTTAACCAGCCACCCGGCGCCAAAATTACCGCCTGCCTCTTCATCTGCCGTCGCCATAAAGATGACGTCGCGATTTAGTGGAACCTTGGCACGCTTGAGTGCCAGGAATGCCTGGAGTTGCGCGATGCCGAGGGTTTTCGTGTCCAGTGCACCGCGCCCGAAGATGATGCTGTCCTTGGTAGTCGCAGCGAACGGATCGCTCTCCCAGTATTTGGGGTCGGCGGGAACAACATCCATGTGATGCATCAGGATCAGCGCTGGCTCAGTTCCCCCCTTGAGCCGCGCCCAGATGTTGCCGCGCCCGGGAGCCGTGACGACCGTGTCGAACGGAATGCCTTCCTCTTTGAGGATACGTGCGAACCAGCGCATGCTTTCCACTTCGTTGCCCGGCGGATTCGTCGTATTGATCCGCAGGTACTCGCGGGTTCGCTGCACCGCCTCGGTCTGAAGTTTTGCGAGGTCAGCGCTCTGTTGTGCCACAGCAGCGGTTCCCTGCACGCAGATCGCGGCGGCACAGAGGAGCAACATGTAGAACTTTCCTGACAGGCGAAGCGAAGGCATGCGATACTCTCCTTTGGGGAATCCACCGCGTGAAACAGATCGCTGCAAACATGCAGGAGGCCGGAAGAAACGCGAACCCTCCGGCCCGCGATCTTAGTATCTTATCGCTACTATTGATCGCGCCCGCTTATCATACATGATGTGCCCGACACGCCCCGCGCTCAGCGGACAATGAAAATATCGTACTTTACGTAGGCGTTCTCTCCACCCTTGACCTCAACCATCTTGCCTACGCACTGCACGTGGTTCAGCCATGCGTAAGCCTCGGATGACGTCTGCATCGTTGGCGCTGTAATGAAGTACTGATCGGCCGAGGTCATCACTTCTCCTCTGGCCATACGGTCAGCGATCTCCCTGGAACGACTTATAATGCCGTTGTAGGTGAGATAGATGAGAGCTCCATCATTGGTCTTGATAGTGGCGCGGACGTCCAGACGAAGTGCGCCGCCGGGCATGACACGCAGCCAGTCCGCCCCCGGAGCGATCAACGCCCCATTGACCTTGGGCCCCCTGACCCAGCCGCCGGCGCCCACGTTGCGGATGATCACCGAATTGTCGATCTGCTGAGCCGGATCGAGTGGCGCGTACAGGGTCATCAAATATTCGGTTGCAATCCTTGTTGTTTGAGAGCCCGCCTGACTCGAGCTCAACGTCAACGCACCGAGAACGCCAACGATAGTCCGCTTCAGTTTCATTTCTCTCCTCTGGGAATGTCGACGGTTTTCAGGGGGCTAGGATCCGGCGCGTTCGCGACCCGAAACTCGCGGTGCATTCGCCGCGCGGAGATGATCGACGTCAACATCCACTCGTTGGTTTAAGCGTGGGAAAGGGAGTTCTGAGCCGCTTCTCGAAGGTGGTCATTTACACCCGCGCCAGTGAATCGCGAGCAAGGGTATGGTACTGTCCCGCCAAGTCGTGCGCAATTTTCCGGGGGCGACTCACGCGGCACGCGACACAGGATCACCCGGGCCTGCGTTGCGAAACTCCGGTCCAAAGCGCAGTATGGACCCTTCCAACACCATCCGAGGCACAACTGATGAATATCCTTCGTTCAACTGTCCTTCTCCTTGCGCTCCCGACAGCGCTCGTCGCGCAGACGCCACCATCGGTGACTCCTCCGGCGAACCCGATTACAACAGCGTTCCGCGGTCGCATTCTCGCATCGCATCGAAACCTCGCGCAGGCCTTCGACTCGATCCCGGCGAATTTGTTCAGCTACAAGCCGACCCCGGCACAACTTACGATCGGCTACGTCGCGCAACACCTCGCGAACGACAACTACCTTTTCTGCAACACATTCGGAACCATGAAGGATGCGCGGACCTCAGAAGAAACCTCGACCGCTGACTCCGTCAAAGCGACATGGCCAAAGGACAAGCTTGTCGCACAGCTCAAGACATCATTTGCATTCTGCGAGAAAGCATTCGCCCAGCTCAACGACACGAATCTTGGCGAACAGACCTCAATGACGTTCAACGGCAACACGCGCGCTGTCATCCGCGCAGGCATGGTACTTGGCCACGCCCTGGACATGGCTGACCACTACAGCCAGATCGCGAACTACATGCGCCTGAACAAACTCATCCCGCCAACTGCGCTTCCTCGACCCGCCGCCGCCCGGCCGAGTGGTGGAGGCGCGCAGTAAGCGGCCGCCCCCATCGAACCACTTGTCTGATAGTTCGATCACCGGGACTAATCGGCATGGTTAGTCCCGGTCTCCGGGTTTCGGAAACCTTCCGCTCGTCCACGGAACACCAGCCTGCTCAGCACTCTGCTCGATCCCTTTCAGTTCGACATCGATTAACTGCCTCACGTGAGCCAGAATTCCATCGAGCCTGGACCGAACGAGATCGAGCTCCGCAGTCTGCATTGGGGTCGGCGCCTCGAGCGTGCTGCTCCAGTTGCCGAGGGCGCCGCCGAGGCGATTCAATAACGAGGGTGGTGTTGGCTCGTTCCGATTGGACATAGTGGGATCGCCGCCCAGCATCTCCTGAGCGTCCTTTAGCTTGTCAGTGAGAACGCGAACTCTGCTCTGAAGTGCGGCGTCTGCAGTTGGTGTTTCGTCGACAGCTCGCTTGAACAATGTCATCCGGGCAAGCGCCTCCCTCACGACCTGATCGAGTCCGAGCACGGCCCGCTGCAGCTCGGCATGGCGTTGCTGGTCGGCAAGCGTCGCCATCGTTCGCGCTCCGGGCCCGTCGATTCCGACTACCTGAAAACGCTGCGTCTCACCAAGCTGTGTAAACGCCCCGTTCACGCGCGTTGCGAAGCTCACCTGATACGTGCCAGGCACGACATATGGCGCGGCCGGCCGATCACCGAATGGCCAATCGGGATCCGGCTCGTACGGCGCACCGATCACCGGGTTGGCTGGCTGAAGCTTGAGATCCCAGGCCACACGATTTATCCCCGCTTTCGATGGTGCAGTGAATCGCCGGATAGGCTTTCCATTATTGTCGCTGATGGTGACGACGATCCCAGGCTCTTCTTCACGATCTTCGACCTTGAGTGAATCCCATGGGGGGTAGAAAACATCCCCGCCCTTTTTCACAAGATCCTTCTCGGCCGCCAGACGTGCCTCTCGACGACTCCTGAGCCCGCTCTTCATATAGTATGTGAAGACCGCGCCGTAAGGAGGATTGTCAGCCATGTAGTAACCTGCCCCCTGAAATGCGGGGCCAATCGCGTCGGGCAGACCGATCGGACTCGACGGCACATAGAGCGGAGCAGCACGCGTCGGGAAAAGAACAAAGTTGCTGGCGAGCGCCGCGTCGGTCATCGTGCGCAGCGAGGAATAGTCGTCGAGGATGTAGAAGCCGCGACCGAACGTTCCGAGCACCAGATCGTTCTCGCGCTTCTGAATCGCGAGATCACGTACCTGGATGGTCGGGAGGCCGCCATTCAGACGCAGCCACTTGCGACCACCGTCGCGTGTCACGAACAATCCCCACTCAGTTCCCGCAAAAAGGAGATTGCGGTCTACATGATCTTCCGCCAGCGAGTAGACGCTTCCCTGTGGAAGATTTCCGGTGACTGACGTCCAGCTTCGCCCCATGTCCGTCGACTTCATTACATACGGCTTGAAGTCTCCGGCCTGGTGGTTGTTGAATGCGGCGTACACGACATTCACATCATGCTGCGAAGGGAGGATCTTGAACACCGGCGCAGTGTCCGGCACGCCAGGCACGCGATCGATTGACCGCCATGATGCTCCTGCATTTTCACTGACACTGATCTTGCCATCGTCAGTGCCTGCGAACAGTACGCCTTCCCTTACAGGCGATTCGGCTATCGTGAGCACGATACCGAAAAGAGTCGTCGAGACATTCTTGCCCAGCGCGCTCAGGCCCATCACGCGATCCATCGACCTCAGTCGATTGCGGTCGATGAGCCGGGAGAGATCAGGGCTGATCACCTTCCACGAATCACCTCGATCCTGCGATACGAATAGCCGGTTCGACGCGAAGTAGAGCCGCTTGTTGTTGAACGGGCTTATGAACAACGGGGAATCCCATCCCCACCGCGGACCCGGCGTACCGGGCTCCTCGGTAGGCTGAATTCCCATGACGTCGCCGGTCTTCAGGTTGAACCGTGCGAGATTGCCGAACTGCGACTGCGCGTAAACGATATTCGGATCTGTGGGATCGACGACGCTGCCGAACCCGTCGCCACCGGAGGTGATGAACCAGTCCGCGTTGGTTATCCCACTTGTGTTGCGAGTCCGCGACGGACCGCCTACCGAAAAGTTGTCCTGCGAACCGCCGTATACTCTATAGAAGGGCTTTGAGTCATCCGTCGAAACGCGATAGTACTGTGTAATGGGAAGGTTCGCTGTGAAGCGATGAGTCTTGCCATTATCGAAAGATTCATAGATTCCTCCGTCAGTCCCGACGATATGGTGCGAGGGCTCATCGGGGTCGATCCAGACCGAGTGATTGTCGACATGCTTGTTCCGCTCGCCAACGCGACTGAACGTCTTTCCTCCATCATTGGTGACCTGAAGGATCGGCTCGATCAGGTACACCCGGTCGACATTCTTCGGGTCGGCAAAGATTTCGTTGTAATAGTTACTACCCGACTGCCGACTGCTCATTTTCTCCCAGCTCGCACCGCCGTCGCGCGAGCGGAAAAATCCACCTTTATTGTCAGCGGCGTCAGCGACAGCGTAGACGACGCTCGGGTCTACCGGCGACATCGAGAGACCTATGCGGCCGAGCTCTACATCAGGTAAACCTGATTGTGATTTCGTCCACGTCTTTCCTGCGTCCGTCGACCGCCACACTCCTGACCCCGGGCCACCCGCAACGAACGTGAACACCCGGCGATGCCGCTGCCACGTCGTGGCGATCAGAAGATCAGGATTGCGAGGATCCATCTGCACGTCATTCACACCGGTCCAGTCGTCGACTCCAAGAATCTTGTTCCAGCTCTTGCCGCCGTCAGTGGTCTTGTAGAGGCCGCGCTCCCCGCCCTTTTTCCAGAGAGGACCATGCGCCGCGACGTACACCACATCTGAATTGCGCGGGTCGATGATCACGCGGCCGATGTGCTCTGATGTCTTGAGGCCCATGTTCGTCCAGCTGCGGCCGCCATCGATCGACTTGTAGATCCCATCCCCGTATGCAACAACGCGTTGCGCGTTGTTCTCCCCGGTACCGACCCACACGACATTTCGATTGGCGGGATCTATTGTCACAGTTCCAATCGAGAACGAACCTTGACCGTCGAAGATAGGCGAGAACGAGATGCCGCCGTTCGTCGACTTCCACACTCCGCCCGCTGACACGCCCACATACCAGGTTCGTTTATCCGACGGATCGATTGCGATCTCGGAGATGCGACCCGAGGTCAGCGCCGGACCGATCGAGCGAAGCGCCAGTCCCGAAAGAAGGCCGGTGGTGAACTTCGAACTATCCGGCGTAGCAGCCGGAAGTTTGTTGTCTTTCTTCTGAGCGCCGGCGACGGAGGAAACAGCGAGAAGCAGTAGGATTGCGAGAATGCGCATACGAATGGCGGTTGTAGGAAGACATGCGTGAGCGGGGAGAATTTATGCCCGGAACGGCAGACGTCTATCTATATGAGCCTTTTCCCGGACTTCTGTCGCTTCCCCCAGTGGATGGACTGACCCTTAGCGACTTTCTTCTTACGGGGTGCGACGCATGACTTCCTTCGGTGGCTGTGATGATTGCGGCTCAAACCAGACGGAGATCGCGTCGGCTACTGTCAATCCATTGAGCGCAACGGTTGCGCGCGGCGGCACGGCGAACACGACGGCAACCTACATTGCCTCCCCGAACCTGAGGATTACCGGATATCATGTCCAGAGCAACGTCCTGGGCATCGATGCCGCAGTTACCGCCACGACGGGATCGGGTAACAACATTACGAAAACATATAGAATAACCCCTGCCGCCACCGTCCCGATCGGCACCCATGTTATCAATCTCTGGATTTCTGTCGATGGTGCCAGGAACACCGTGCAAGCCACTCGTGCTGAGTTCAGGCTGACTGTAACCCAGTAGAAAACGTTCGCCCTATTTTTCCATCTCAGCGACAGGGGCCAGGCTCGCATGATACGCACGGATCTGTGCTGCCACTTCGCTTGATCCATCCACTTTTCGGGCACGTACCGTCATTAGTTAGTCCTCGCCCCTGAATCGATCAAGGGCATCGAGTCACGAACCAGAGAGCTTCGCCTCCCACTTACCGGCCTCAACACTATTCGAGCGGTGTTGCAGGCACAGTAGGCAACGGTGATTGACGTAGATCGATTTAGATGACCTTCGCTGCAAATGCAGCGAAGGTCGTTTGTTTCATGCGCGAAGCTCAATTGAGTTCGCTGCGTTATCCGGCAGTATCAATAAACGTCACCGGGTGAGTACGCACTGCAGATCGGTGCCGACGAGTACTGGCCCCTTATACACCCTCCTCACCTCCGCCACTGCTGCATCGAGGTCGAACTGCCCGATGTGGCTGAGGACAAGTCGGCGCGCGCGCGCGTCGCGCGCAACCTGACCGACGACCGACGGAGAGGCATGGAGCGGGCTTGTTTCACCGGCACCGGTCATGAGATGCAAAACCAGGACGTCGACCCCCTCCGCAAATTTGACGAAATGGGGGTTGGTACCGGTCTGGTCGCTTCCGAACACGACAGTGCCATTCTGAGTTTGTACCCGATACGCGAGACTCGGAACGTTGCCATGAGGCACACCGAGAGCGGTTATTCTCACCCCGTCATTTTCGAGGACAGTGATGGGTTCAGCTTTCGAAGCGTCGAGTGACTTCGTGATGAGGGGGACACCCATTCCTGCGCCGCGCAGTGTGCCGCCAAGTAGCGGGAAAGCACCTGCCTTTTCGTCGAACAGGCGTTGGAGGAAGGTTTGAAAGTCCGGCGTGACATCTCCGGCCGAAGGGCCAGCGATCGATAGCGGAGCTTTTCGAGCGAGGTTACTCAACCAGAGTAGTGCCGGCAGATCCGAGACGTGATCAGGGTGTAGATGACTGATCGCTACCATCGACAGATCTTCCAGTCGACCCCCTGCCTGGCCAAAGCGAAGAAACGTGCCGCCTCCGGCATCGACAAGAATCTTCCCCTTGTTCCCGAGCCACACGAGGTAACCTGTCGACGCGCGATTTGCGTTGATCCGAGGCCCGCCCGAACCAAGGATTTGAACCGCCATATCACTCGTATCACATGATTGAGCTGACGCGTTCGTCGCGATCGCAAAGCTGGCGAGGCACGTCGACACTAATCCCAGCATTCCCTGTCGGTATTTCATGTCATATAAAAAGAAAGGTCTAGGGCTTCCGCGATGGTGCTTCCCGCCTCGCAAGCGCTTTGTAATACTCCTCTACCATTTTGCGATACTCCGACGGCACATCTGCCGTCCCGCCAAGCAGCGGCCTATCAGTCAGATCACCTTCCATCGCACGGCGAAGTGCGAACTCGAACGCCTTGAATCCTTCGACCACTCCACCCTGCAACCGCTGAAGTTCTCCGGTATCGTTGTAAACACGAGCTGACTCCAACGCTCGAAGCTGCGCAATCATTCGGTCGAGCTGCGCTACATCAACGCCTTCGCGCGAAAGCTCACGCCTCAACGCTTCGGCATCCGCGCGCCGCTCACGATACTCTCTCGAGAACTGCCGGATCTGCTCGGGCGTCAGATTCCCCGCCCCACCTGTGCGAGCGCCTTGACCGCGGCCTGCAGTCGTACTGCTTCCTTGACGGCCGACGCCACCCTGTTGTCCCTGACCCTGACCTTGCCCCTGGCCTTGACCCTCGCCTTGGCCTTGTCCCTGGCCTTGTCCCTGACCTCGTTGTTCCTGTTGCCCGCCTTGCTGACCCCCATCAGCTGAGTTGCCTCGTTCGCCAGTATTCCTCGCTCTCTCCTCCAGCGACTCCAATCCGCGCGCGATATCCCGTGCCCGGTCGAGCGACCGACCGGCGCGCTGCTCGCCCGGCTCACGCACGGCACCCGCAGCCTCCTGAATCCGCCGCTTCATATCGTCAACAGAGCTTCCGATCTGCCCTTCGAGATTACGAGCGTATTCCTGCGACCCGCCCTGCATCACACCCTTCGAGAAAAGAATGCGCTCACGCAGGCGCGTCTCACGGATCGCGTTAGCCGCCTCCTGCAATTTCCGCGATGCTTCCCGCTGCTCACGCCGCGCCTCCGCGGACATGCGATCGAGACGCCCCTCGATGTCTGCAACCGCATTCGCCATCGCATCCTTCCGCTGCGCAAGGCGCGTCGAGGCACCAAGCTCGCGGGTGTCCCCGGCACGCAGCCCCTCGACATCACGCGCGACATTCCGCTGCTCCTCGGCCAACCGCTCGGCACGCTGGACCAGATCGCGTGCATCGCGCTCGAGTCTCGATTTGCGCCCCTCATCCAGTCGCCGCCGCGTTTCCTCGAGACGACGTAGAGCCCCCGCCGATTCAGCGGTCGATTGATCGCCTTGTCCGGTTGCCGAGCGGCGCATTGCGTTCGCTGCATCACGCAGCTGTCGCGCGGCCTCGTCAAGAGACTGAGATGATTGCTCGCGCGCGAGACGCTCGAGCTGACGCGCAAGCTCCTCGGTCTCCTGCGCAAGCTGGCGCTGAGATCCACCACCTGTGCCAGAGCGCGACGACTGATCGGCGCGCGCGCGCATGCGCTCTGCTTCCTGCTGCTGACGCGCCGCTAATTGGCGCAGACGCTCGAGCGTTGCATCGACACTACGATCCGCCTGCTCACGCTCGCCACGCTCTACCTGCTCGTACTGATTGCGCAGCTTGTCATTCTCGAGCTCGAACAGATCGGCAAGATCATCCGCGTTGGGCTGCTCTCCGCCCTCACCGCTTCCTTGCTGGCCTTCCAAGCTCACTTGTACATCGCGATACGCTGCCTCCGCGCGCTGCAGATGTTGAAGTGCTTTCTGCTCGGACGGCAACGCATCGTTTGCCGCGCTGCGTGCAAGCCGCTCCTCTGCCCCCCTCATCGCCGCGACAGCCTGTGCGAGCTCGTCCGCGATTTTCTCCATCGTGGAGTCCGTGCCGGCTATCCCGCGTTGCTTGAGCCGCTGCTCGAGGGTCTGCGCCTGCTCGCGGAGGCGACCCTGCGCAAGCAGAATCGTTGCGACGTTCTCCCGCGTTTCTCTTTCGGATGTTGAAGCGCGGTCACGCACGACCTTGAACGTTGCAGCAACGATCTGACGCTGCTGTTGAGAGAGAGCCCCTGGTGACGCATCACCCCGCGCCCCGCCCCCGCCACCCGACTGCTCTGACTGGCGATACTCGCGATTGAACGGGCGAATCTCGAGAAAGTAGATATCTGTCGTCGCGGTTTTTCCGCCGGCGCGATCAGCATCGCTCGCGCGCGCGAAGTACGAGATGAGATCTCCCGGCTTGAGCGCCATCTCCTCGAGATAGAGCGTATGCCCTGCCGAGATATCCTTGAGTCCGCGTCCGTTATGGAGCGGCACTTTCTTTTCCTCGCCGCCGTTCACTGAATAGACGAGCTCGAGTCGCTGCACCCCAAAGTCATCTTCGGCGCGCGCCTCGATGAACACTTCCTCGAGCGACGACACTTTGCTGTCACGACCCGGCTTCGTGATGGACACTGACGGTGCCCCATCGGCAAGCATGTCGATCGCGTAATCGAGTGAGGCCGGCACGTACCGACCCGCCGCATCAGCGAGCTCTACCTTATAGAAGCCACTTCGCGACACCATTATCTCGCCATGAAGACGCCCACTGTCGGCAACCGTTAGCGGGATGGTGTCCTTGCCATCGAGGACGAGACGGCCAGCGGTCGACGTGATCGTGGGCGTGATCGCGACCATCACCCGCGTCGCGCGTATCGCAGCGATGTCGCCTCCGTCCTGAACTCGCTGCGGAGAGAGGCGCGTGTATTCCGGATACCTGTATTCGAGGTCGATCTGTTTGACGAAGGGGAGATCGGCAACCGCAATGCGGAACACCTGCGACCGCACAGGCCCGGCTTCGATGTAATACTCCGCCTGCTGCTCAACGTCGAGGAGGCGGATGCTGAACTGCGCTGAGTCCGCGCCCCGCGGCATTACGATTCGCTCCGGATCTCCGGCGCCTCGGGTAGCCACGAGTGTAACCTCTTCCGCCTCGAACCCGCCGAGCCTCGCAAACACCTCGAGATCCCCGCCGCGCGGGATAGTCGTATCACCCGGGGCAACTTCCACCGTATACCGCACCGCGGCTTCCGCGGAACCCCACGGTATGAACAAGGCACGCGCGCCGTTACGGATGAACTCTGGTCCGGTCAGAATCGCCACGATCATGACGACCGCGAGTGCGCCAAGGATTGCAGAACCACGCTGGAGCTCGCGCCGCTCGACCCGACGACCCCGGTCAACCGTGCGGAGACGTGCCACGGCCGAAGCAACAACACCGTTGGCCATGGCTTCCGATTGGGGCGCACGAGCTGACTGAGCATCACGCTGCTCCACTGCGCTCACGACGGCAGCGTCGAGCGTTGGTTCGTGTTCCTCGAGATACAATGCAACCCGTCGATCGGAAACCCGCCTCACGAGTGGGCGCACCAGAAACAGAATGGCGACACCAAAAATCGCGGCATACGCGGCAAAGCGCGATACGACAATCGATTGCGGAGTGAATCCGAGTCGCTGCATCCCGAAGGACGCTATAAGTAGCGCGACCGCGGCCACCGCTAAAACCCACGTGACACCGCGCAGTGCAAGACGCATCCGCCAACGCCGGCGAACATCGCGAATGACTGATATCAGTTCTTCATGCATGATTCATCCTTGCAGAGGCAGGCGCGACATCGCGCCGCGCTGCGCGTGACAGGCGATTGGAAAGCAGAGACTCGGCTGCCAGGAGAAGCAGCGCCAGCACTAACACGTACCACCACAACGTCTGACGCTTCTCACGCTCAGCCACGCTCAATGTCGTGAACCCCGCAGCCGTAGTCGCCGCCCCGGCAGCCGGTGATACTGCGCGCGCCAGCTCATCCGCCGGGAAAGACCCGAGCTCCGACTCAACAACGTCTGGATTCACCGCGATAGTGCGACTCGCCGCGACCGCGTTCGCATCGCGAATCTCATAGAATCCCTGTTCGCGCAGTGCAAGCGACCGTATGGAGTCTGTTTCGCTCCACCGTGTGCGCTCACCCGACGGCGAGACAGCGAGCAGTTCCCCGCCAGCACCTGGTTCAGTCAGGGCCATAACCTGACCAACAGTGTGCGACGACGGCTGCGCCGTCCATGCAGCTGCGTGCCGAACGAGTGACTGGATCAGTGGCAGAAACACGGGCTGCACCGGCAAATCATTCCAGTATCCGTCGAAGGTCGAAGTGAAGACGAGCACTCTTCCATCTCCAACTCGCCTCTCAGCGAGTGCGACGCTTCCGTCATCGTAGCGCGCGAGCACCGCGTCCGAGCTTCCCGGCGACAGTGATCGATACCGCAGGTATCGCGCGCTGGTGAAGTCACCACTTCGCGCAGCACGGAAGCTTTCGAGCGCAGGATGGTTACGATCGAGCGAGCCCATCGTGCCCCCTCGCTCCCCGGATCTATCAATGATCTCGCCCACTGAGCCAGGCAAGAGCTCCGACGTTCCACTCCATGCGCGCGTACCGCTGTTCTCACCTAATGCGACGATTAGCCCTCCGCCACCACGAACGAGTGCGCGGATGCGATCGCCAACCGCGCCGGATGGCATCCCCGGGCCATGAAGAAATACGACGCGCGCAGCATCGACATCCGCGGCTGTCACATTGTCGAGTCGCCGCTGCACAACGCGAAAGCTGGGACTTTCACCAATCCCCAGTGCACGCGGCAGAAACATCGTGCGGCTCGCGGAAGCACCCGGACTTTCGACTAGCAGCACATTAACGACTTGCGCCGTCGCAATCACGAAGTGGAACACGTCGTCGACTGGAAGGCGATCGTCGCTAGCGGGTCCACTTACACGAACGGTTCCGCGTGTGGTCGCATCAGGCACTGCGACTGGCGCAAATATCACTGATGTAGCACCGCTCGCAGGAATCGTAAGCGGTTTGGCCTCAACCTCGCGTCCGTTGATCTCCAGCGTTGCACGTGCACCGGTGATTGCGCGGTCCCCCTTTCGCGCAACTCGCGCCGCGACTATCGCGCGGTCAACGCCATCGGTCGCATCACGTGTAACGTCAACGCCGGTCACGAGCGAGTTCGCCGTCGCCGAATCGCCAACATCTATTGTGCTCAGCGTTGCAGGCGCAACCAGCCGCGGCAGCTCCTGACCATCCCAGCCCGCGCGCTGGAAGTCGCTGATTAGGACAACTTCGCGCCGCGGCCGTTCAGCCCGGTCCATTAACTGCTGCGCAACCCCGAGCGCGGGTGCGTAACGCGTGCTGCCAGCGCCAGGGCGTGAACTCGCAATCGCTGCGCGGACTACTGCGAGGTCACCTGTCGGGCCCGCTGCAGTCACAGCTTCATCATCGAAGAGAACGAGTGTTGCTCGATCGGCCGTGCCAACACCGGCGATGGCGCGTTCCGCCGCCGCCGTTGCACGCGACCAACGATCGCCGTACGCCATGCTGTATGAGCGGTCGAGCAGCACGACGACCTCACGCGGTCCTGCGCCGCTCGCACTGAGGCTTCTTGATTCACGATCTACAAAGGGGCGGGCGAACGCCAACGCCAGCAACGCAAGCGCCAGAATACGCAGTGCGAAAAGTGCCCGGTGACGAATGCGCTGCCGACTCATTGAGCGAAAGGGCACTCGTCGCAGAAACATGAGAGACGGGAATGCGACCGCATTTCTACGCTCTCGATTCACAAGGTGCACGATTACCGGCACCGCGACCGCCGCAAGACCAAGCAGAAAAAGCGGAGCGAGAAAGGTAAGACTCATCGGATGCGGCTCAGGCGCTGGCGGTCAGCTAGATACGCGAACAGTGCATGATCGAGCGGCTGATCCGTGTTGAACAAGGCGTAATCGATACGCTCTTCGCGCATCATCCGCGCGAGGGTCGCAGTGTGTTCCTGCATCAGCGTGCGATACTGCTCTCGGAGGAGTTCAGGCACCACCGGAATCGATTCGCCGGTTTCCATATCCTCGAAGTTCGATGCCTCGTCGAACGGAAGGTCGAGCTCTGCGGGATCCAGCACCTGCAGCACGATGAGATCATTGCCGCGATTTCGAAGGCGGGCAACTGCTCGCACCACGCGCTCCGGGTCGTCATAAAGATCCGAAATGATCACTATGATTTGTCTGCGACGCGCAAACTCAGCGATCTGCCGCAAAGCGGTGTCGATGCTGCCCTGACCACTCGCGGTGGCGCGCGCGATCGTCTGGAGCACGATGCGCAGATGCTTTGCCGACGGCGGTACGTAATCGACGATACGATCGACGAACGTGACGAGCCCCAGCCGATCACGCTGGCGACTGGAGAAATACCCGAGGCATGACGCCAGGTACTTTGCATACTGGAGCTTCGTAACCGCGCCGCTGCCGAAGTCCATTGATGCCGACACGTCCAGCAGAATCAGGAGATTGGTGTTGGTATCGGCTTCGAACTCCTTCACGAAGTACCGGTCGCTGCGGCCATAGAGACGCCAGTCGATCCGGCGCAAGTCATCGCCCGGCATGTACGAACGATGCTCGGCGAAATCCATCGACGCACCCAGGTTGGGTGAGCGATGCAGACCGTTGATGAATCCTTCTACCACGGTCCTCGCCAGCAACTCGAGGTTGTCGATCTTCGCCAGCACGCGAGGGTCAATGAAACCCGTCCCTGCGCCCGCGGCTTGTCCTCGGCCGGTAAACATTTCCGTTCCTACATCCCCGACCGCGGCGTTGGAACGGCGCGAACCAGCTGTTCGATGATCTGGTCAGTCGTCACCTTCTCCGACTGCGCATTGAAGTTCATGATGATGCGGTGACGCAGCACCGGCCGCGCAAGCGCACGAATGTCGTCGAAGCCCACGTGGTAGCGCCCGTTCATGAGCGCGCGCGCTTTTCCGCCGAGAATTAGATACTGTGCCGCGCGCACGGACGCACCGTACTGTACCCATTTCTTGATGAAATCAGGCGCGTCCTTTGACGATGGGCGGCTCATCCGTGCGAGGGTGACCGCATAACGTGCGACCGCATCAGATGCGGGAACTTTCCGGACGAGCTGCTGGAAGGCGACGAGCTCGCTCGCTGAGATTGCTCGTCGAGGCCCTTCGCCGGCGATCGATGTCGTAGTCTGAACAACCTCGACTTCCTGATCCTCATCGAGGTAATCGATCACAATCTCGAACATGAAGCGGTCGAGCTGCGCCTCCGGAAGCGGATACGTGCCCTCGAGCTCGATTGGATTCTGCGTTGCAAAGACAAAGAAGGGCTCGTCGAGTGTATACGTGCGTCCCTGAATCGTGACACGGTGCTCCTGCATCGCCTCGAGCAGCGCCGACTGTGTCTTCGGCGGAGTACGGTTGATCTCATCGGCGAGAACCACGTTGGCGAACACCGGCCCCGGCATGAAAACGAGCTGTCTCCGCCCGGTGGCCGAATCTTCCTGAATGATGTCGGTCCCGGTGATGTCGGACGGCATCAAGTCGGGCGTGAACTGTATGCGCGAAAACTTGAGATCGAGCGCCTGTGCGATTGTATGTATGAGCAGCGTTTTCGCCAGACCCGGCACGCCGACAATGAGGCAGTTGCCGCCGGCGAAAAGTGCCGTAAGCACCTGTTCGATCACAGCTTCCTGGCCGATGATCCGCTTGCGCAACTCTGTGACGATGTGATCACGCCCCTCCTTCAGTCGAGCGGCGAGGTCGGTGTCCGGGACTTTTGTGGCAGGTGGAGATTCGAGCGACGTCATGCGGTTCGGCTCCTAGTGCGTAAGTGCGTACATCAGGTAATTCACTCCCAGCTTGTATGCCTCGTTCGACAGCTCGATCGGCAGGAACCCGCCGTCCGACCACTCCCAGTAATCGCCGATGTCATTGTTGTAATTCACGATCACCATGAGCCGCTTCGAAGGATCGTTGTCCTCGAAAATACCGTGAAACTCCGATGCTACATCGAAGTTTGGATGACGGTAATCGAGAGAGGTAATACGAAAGAACGAGTCGAAGATCGGGTGCGACATGTCGAGTTTCACAACGCGCGCATTCGGAAGCACCAGTCGCATCTGCGCCTCGAAGTTGAACCAGTGCCCCCCGAAAAAGTCATCGAAAATGAGGAAGCCGCCCTTCTGCAGGTATGCGCGCAATCCCTTTGCTTCGGCATCCGACACGGTCCAGAAACCCGGCTCCGAGAGATATGCGATTGGGAATCGATGCAGCGCCGGATCATCTGCGGTGAACACGTTGCCACCGTTCATGTACGGTCGGATCAGGCTCAGCTCTCTCACGATCTTCATGAGATTCCGCTCGGCGCGTGGAAAGTCGTGATCCCATTTGAGATCACGGCGGAAGCCGCCTTCGCCGCCGAGCGGGTTGTATCTGATACGCGCGAACGTGAGGCGGCCGTCGTAGGGCGTATTTCCAGCGAATGGTGGCGACTCGCGATCGCGCCGCCCACCAGCGCGGATCTCCTGTGCGGCGAGAATAGTGGCAAAGAGCGTCGTCACGATCCCGAGCGTGATGAGGCGTTTCATCAGCGTGCGGCTCCTTCCGGCTGCAACTGAAGGAGCAGGACCTGTGCACGCTCGAAGCTCGGCGCTTCTTCGAGTGCGAGTAAGACCTCACGCCGCGCGGCGGTGCGATCGCCCGCTTCCACAAGCGAGAGTGCGAGCTGATAACGCGCTTCCGCCCGATCAACCGGATCGAGCGCGACAAGCGCGCGCCGCTCACGAACCACTTTCATTTTGTCGCCGGTTGCAGCGTAGTGACCGGCAAGTCGCACGTGAACAGCCGGATCGTATGGTGAGATCCAGACCGCGCGCTCGAGCGCTGCAGCGGCACCGCGTCGATCACCGAGCGTCTCGAACATTGTCGCGAGAGCAAGGTTTGACTCGTAGTCTGATTCGTTCAGCAGTGTGTGCGCTTGCAGCTCCATGGCCGCTTTGCGCAGCTCTCCGGTCGCCTTGTAAGCTGCCGCAAGCTGAAGGTATGGACTGCCGTCATCTGCGTATTCAGGGAAAAGCGCCTTTGCACGCTCGAGCACGCTGATCGCCTCCGAATTCTGGCCGCGAGCGATTAGCGATCGACCCTCCTCGAACAGCGTGACGAATTGCCCACGGGGAGGCACGTTACCTGAGCCACCTGCGGAACCGCCCACCGCCGCAGTCTGGCGCGCGAAACGCTCACGCATGTAGGCATCGAATCGTTTGTCCAATTCCTCGGGAGATACCTTCAGCACACCCTGCATCACACGCTCCGTGCTGGCACCCCCGCGATACGCCTTGAGGATGTCGACCAATGCCCGTTCACCGAATTGCTTCTCGATCATCTCGCAAACGAGCGATGCCTGGTAATACGCGAGGATGGTCTGCTCCGGGAAAGCCGGACGTGTGAACGCGTCGTTCATCCGGCTCACTGGCGGCATGCGTCCACCCGCGTAGGCAAGGAGAAATCCCATCGGCGTATCGGCGCCCCATCCTGGCCGCGCACGTCGCTCCTCGAGCACCGAGATCCCCTCGGCCACCCAGCGAGGTACGCGATGATCAGTCATGCCGAGAGTGAAGGCGTGCGCGAGCTCGTGCCACACCGTCGAGCCCCAGTTGTATTCACCAACCTTGCGCGCAGAAGGCGAATGCATTGCGAGCACACTGCCGAAGCTCACACCCAGTGCACCAAGTCCAGGCAATCCAACCGTGCGCACAGAGAAATCCCCGCGAGTGCGGTACACCTCGAGACGAATAGGTGTCGGCGGCTCGTAGCCGTACCGTGCGGCCAGCTTTTGATAACCTTCGTCGAGCAGCTCGAGAAGATAGGGCGAGAGCAAGGCAGCCTCACGCCCATGGATGATCAGATGGAATCGATTGGTTCGTGTTTCGCGATACTCACCAAACGTGTCGAGAAGGTCGAGAGTGTTCTTGATCCACACATGATAGGGATCGCGCGTGAATGCGCGCTCCAGGTGCACGCGTGCGGAGTCGAACTTCCCGACGCGCAGCGCATTCATTCCAAGCGTACCACGCGCTAGCGACGATGATGAATCCTGGGCGACGGCCCGGCGTGCGAAATCGACTGCCGCCTCATAGCGCCGGTTGCGACTCGCGACCTCAGCAAGTGTCGTGTGCAGGACGACAGATCTGGGATTACGCTCGAGAGCGCGGCGGCTTGATTCCTCGAAACCACTGCGATTGTCGCGCATGTAGCGACTGGCCGCAATCAACGCATGTGCGGCCGGGCTTCCTGGATCTGTATCGAGCGCGCGGGTCGCCTCGCGTTCGGCGTCCGCGTAGTTCTCTCCGTCGAGCTTCATGCGAGAGAGCATCAGCCGGGCATCCACCATTTGTGCATTCACGGCAAGGCTTCGATTGACCAGCGAATCAGCACCCGGTGTCCCATCGAAATCCATGACTCGCGCCATTCCGAGGAGCGCGCGCGGGTGTGATCGATTCTCGCGGAGCACGCCCGCGAACATCTGCCTTGCATCGGATCCGTTGTACTTCTCGAGGAACATCTCTCCAAGCTCGACGCGTGCGTCGACATTCGCCGAGTCGGCCGCAATCGCGGCGTCAAAGGCGCGGAGCGCATCCTTGAAGAGCTGCGGATCGTCGGCGCCGAGGTAGCGGCATGCGCGTGCAACTGCGAGCAGCTCGGTCGATGTGAGCCGCGTACCGCGCGAGTTGTAGATGTCGATGAAGCGATTGAAGATGCGTGTGGCACCAGCGCGATCGCCGCGATCAACTAGTAGCTCGCCTTGTCGCAGTGTTGCCGTGAGGCTGTCGGTCGAGTGTTGGGCAGCGGCGCGAACATATAAGCTCTCTGCTTGCGCGAGTCGTCCGCGCGTGCGGACTACGTCGCCAAGCGGAACCAGCAGCTCCCGAGTCCCGTACCTGCGAGCCAGCGTCTCCGCATCTTCGTAGCGGCCACGCTCCGACAACGCGCGAACGTGGTGCCGGCGCGCGGACACGGCAATCGTGCTGTCCGGTGAAGAAGCGAGCTCAGCAAATGCTGTCGCTGCGCTGTCGTACGCGCCCCGAAGCAGTAATGCACGCGCTTGCTCCAACCGGAGATCGTCATTCCGCTCGCTGCTTGCAGCACACGCCACGAGTGCGATGAGCAATACGAGGCTTCCGCGAACTCGGGGCTTCACTGCGACTTACCCGAACGAAGCGCCTGGTTGACTCGTGCGAGATCGACCAGCAGGCGCTCGAGCTCGCGATCGTATACGTCGACGCTCATTGACTCCTTGCGGCGCCGTAGTGAATCGACCTGCGCCTCGAGGAGTTCCTTTCTGTTGACGAGCGCAACATCACCGGCGCTTCCAGTTGCTGCAGCGGTCGCAGTCCGCGCGCTGATGATGAAACGACGGGCAACCGCACCATCGCCCGTCCGTGGATCGGGTTCGGTGGAACCACGGCGATCACCGTCATCATCGAGGATGGCATGCTCAGTAGGCAGTCTGGAGCCGGCCTCGTATGCCCGGGCGACTTCGCGATTGGCATACACGAATGCCTCGAGCAGTGAGACTCGTTCATCCTTGTCGGTATCCGCGCCAGTCGACGCAAACGCCGCGACGAAATGCCGGGGAAATAGAGTCTCGTTCCGTTCATGCGATGATTTGGTCGCCGCTATCACTATGCGATTCTTTGTAGAGAGAACCGGCACAAAGTCGCCACTCGCACTCGCTGTGTTGACGACAGCGATCTGCCTCGCCCTCAGTGGCTCGAGCATGACACCCAGTTCCGTCGCGGTGAGATCCGGGCCCGGAAGGTTGAAGCGTGAATCACTGCCAGCATGACTGCCATGGCCGATGAGCACAATCAGCACGCGGTCCGCACCGCGCGCACCGGCAACGGAAATGGCACGCGCCAGCTCCTGCTTGCTCGATTTCCCGTCGATACGTCTCGTATCACGCGCCGGGTCCTCGGCAAGGTACGTGATGTCGTCCAGCGTTAGCCCCTGCTTTGCAACGAGGGCATCGACTAGCGACGATGCAGTTGCGTGAAACGCAGCAGAGTACTGCGCTTCGCCGCTCGCCCCGGTGACTATGATGACCTGAATCTGCGCATCCAGGCGTGTGGCACCGAATAGCGCTGTTAGCCCAAGTGATACCAGCGTCAGCAGTCCAGGTCTCACGCGAGCCCCCGTTGGCGTCGCAGCAACCACTCGGTCGCTATCAACGCGAGTAGAGCGATGAACATCGCGGGCGTGTCCCAGAGATCGAGCTGCTCGGTCACGGTCGTACCGCTGCTGGTGTACACAATGTCACGTGCAAGACCGTCAGCACTTTCTGGTGTGTAGTAGCGACCGCCGGTTTCGCTTGCGACTCGCTCGAGTAGGGATCGTCGCTGCGCAGCGCCAAACATCTCCTGCTGTATGTCGCGCGCTACGACATACTCCTCGTCGCCGGTGACCACACTGTCTCCAACCCGCGCGCTCACACGCACGCGGTAGAGACCGGGCTCAGTCGTAGTGAAGCTGCCTCGATACTCGCCATCCTTGTCGACGATCCACTCGAACGGAACGTCGATTGGCGTACCGTCGGGTCCGATCACGTTTGCGCGTACTGCTGCGCCGTTTACCGCGAGGAAGCTTTCATCGTTCACCTGCGCGCGCACGGCAACGGCCTCACCTGGCGCAACGTGATCAGGCGCGATCATCGTCACTCGCTCGGGCACATCACTTACGAGCCATCGCAGCATCTGGCGCCAGAACGTTTCATGAGTAGCATCTTCCACTGTCACCGACGCGTGCATCTGCCACACCCATGAATCCTGAACCGGGAATGCGATCACCTTTCCACGCCCGTAACGCTGATGCGCGAGCACCACTTGTCGGTCTCCATCCCTCGAGGTGTCCTGGCCAATCAGTAATGCCGTGGCCCCTGGCTTCGCGCGCCCGACGCGATTGACGGTCGTCAACGCCGGCATCGTCTTCCATCGATTGAGTGAGGCCTGTTCGCTACCGCCGAGCTGCGTTGCCGGATGCATAGCGCCTGCTGGCGTTGGCGACACCTGCAGCTCGACAAAATACTCCTCGGTGTTTTCGCCCGACCGCGCCACTTCAACGGGCATCACATCGGCTAAGGGCGTGTCGGCATATCCACCTTCCGCGAACGCCCGCCGTCCACCAAGCAACAGAAGACCTCCACCGCGCTCGCCAACGAAATCGGCGAGCATCCGCAGCTGATCGAGTGTGAAGAACGCTGCTTCGACGCTACCGAGTACGACAGCGCGGTATCCGAATAGCTCTTCACGAGTTTTTGGGAAGCCCGCGACCAGCTCGAGGCT
>JANPKW010000038.1:0-100411 GCA_031426255.1 Gemmatimonadaceae bacterium
ATTGAGGATTGCGGATTGCTGACGACAGAGAACTGCGAACTGCGAACTGCGAACTGCGAACTGCGAACTGCGAACTGCGAACTGCGAACTGCGAACTGCGAACTGCGAACTGCCCAGAGCGAACTGAGTTGGCGCTCGCACCGCAACCCGGTATATTAGGAGGCTGTTCCAACGCTTCTTAAAACGCCGAAATGCTCTATAACATTCTCCTAGTAGTCCTCATCATCGACGCGGTCGTCCTGACTGCTGCGATTCTGCTCCAATCCGGCAAAGGTGGCGGCCTCGCTGCCAACTTCGGTGGCGCCAGCTCATCGCCTGACGCGTTCGTTGGAATCCGGCAGGCAGGAACGATCCTGACCAAGGCAACATGGTATTGCGGAGGTGTTTTCCTCGCACTTGCCTTTGTGCTTCAGATCATGTCGACGAGGGCAACGGCCCCGCGGTCTATCCTCGAGGATACGTTCGGAACGCCGGCACCTGCATCGGCGCCGATCGCTGCGCCAGGTTCTTCGCCGGTTGCGCCCGCTGTCCCACTCGAGCCCGCTCCTGGAGCCGCTGGCGGTACAAGCCCGCAAGCATCACCGACGCCCGCGCCGGCTGCCCCTCAGACCGCGCCAGTTCCGCCGCCGCCGACCAACAGATAGTCCGGGCTTGAACGACGCTCTGACCACCCCGGGGTTCCTCCTCCTAGAGGACGGAACCCTTTTTCACGGCCGCCTCTCCACGAAGCCTGGAACATCTGCGCTTGCTGGCGGCACTGATCCAACGGTAGCTGAGGTCGTGTTTTCGACGAACATGACCGGGTATCAGGAGATGTTCACTGATCCATCGTTCGGCGGGCAGATCGTGGTCATGACTTCACCTCAGATCGGGAACTACGGAATCAACACGGAAGACCCGGAATCGAACCGTCCCCAGATCGCCGGAGTCGTCGTGCGCGAACTGTCCCGGACCTACTCGAACTGGCGCGCGACGGGCGACCTTGAAGCGTGGCTCTCTCAGGCAGATGTGCCCATTCTGCAAGGGGTTGACACACGTCGGCTCACGCGGCATCTGAGGTCGTCTGGCGTCATGCGCGGGGTAATTGCAGGAGGCGAATCTCCCAGCGCTGCAGCGCTGGCCGCCCTTGAAGCCTGCCCATCGATGGAAGGGTTGGACCTGGCCTCGAGAGTCACGACCCGCGATCGATATACCTGGGGCGACCCGGGTGCAGCGCATCACATCATCGCATACGACTACGGTATCAAGCGAAATATCCTGCGCCTGTTTGCAGAGCAGGATTGCCGCGTGACGGTGGTTCCCGCAATGACCCCGGCCAGCGAGGTACTTGGTGAGAAGCCCGCTGGTGTGTTCCTGTCCAACGGCCCGGGTGATCCCGACGCGATCACATACGCACCCGACGCCGTACGCGAGCTCGCCACAAGCGGCACGCCCGTTTTCGGGATTTGCCTCGGGCATCAACTGCTTGGTCTCGCATTCGGCGGGTCGACGACGAAACTCCCCTTCGGCCACCGGGGTGGCAATCATCCGGTCAAGGAAATGTCATCCGGTCGCGTCTTGATTACGTCGCAGAACCACGGCTTCGCGGTCGAAGGCGATGCGTCGGGAATCAGCAATGCGAGCGACCTCGCGGTAACCCACGTGAACCTCAACGATGGCACCGTTGAAGGTCTCCGTCATCGCTCCTTCCCGGTCTTCGGCGTCCAATACCATCCCGAAGCCGCCCCCGGCCCCCACGATGCCGTTCCGCACTTCAACGAGTTCCTCGACGCGATCAAGAAGCGGTAGATATGCCGGCAGGGCCGTCCAGACCCCTCAGAAACGCTTGACACGATTTCAGTAAAGTCATACTTTCTAACGAGTTACGGTACTTTTGGTGCGTCACCTCTGAGGCGGAGTCAATGACTAAGGCAGATCTGGTTGAAAGAGTCACCGCCCAGATTTCGAAGACTGCGGGACCGATGATCTCGAAGAAAGACTGCGCCCGCGTCGTCGATGCTTTTCTCGAAGCCGTCAAGGAGTCTCTCCAGCATCAGGAAAACATCGAGGTTCGGGGGTTTGGCACTTTCAAGATTCGGCGCCGGAAGACGAGGATGGCCAGAAACCCCAGGACCGGCTCACCTGTCGAGGTGTCCGCCCGCCCCGTTCCTGTTTTCAAGCCCTCGAAAGAGCTTCGCGCCCTCGTCGCCGGCGTCGAAGTGTCAGCACTGACGCCCGCCGAGCTGGCCGAGTCGGATTAGGCTGAGGGCGGTCCATGACCGTCACAGTTCTGCTCTTCGCGTCATATGCTGACCGGTTGGGCACGAGCACGCTCAATCTCGACCTGCCTCCTGGCGCAACGGTCGAACACGTGCTCCGGTCGGTCCGCCTTCTTCCTGGCGCGTCGCTGCTTCCCGCATCGCCCCTCGTGGCCGTCAACCGGAGCTATGCGGCGGCCAGTATGCTGCTCAACGAGGGCGATGAAGTTGCACTGATTCCGCCGGTTGCCGGTGGATGATGCGCGCCGCGATCGTTACGCACGCGATAGACTTCTCTGCAATGGTGGCAGAGGTAGCGGATACGGGCAACGGCGCGACGTCCGTCTTTCTGGGGACGGTTCGCAGTGACAACGAGGGCAGGGATGTCGCTGGAATCGAGTACTCGGCATACGACGCTATGGCGACGAGCGAGATGACCGCGATTCTCATGGAAGCGCGGGAACGTTTCGGAGTCCAGCATGCGGCTATCGAGCATCGTGTTGGGACGCTTGACGTTGGCGAGATTTCCATTGCCGTAGTAGCTGCGACACCTCACCGCGAGTCAGCGCTCAACGCTGTGAAGTTCATCGTCGACGCCACAAAAGCGCGTGCCCCCATCTGGAAGCTCGAACATTACCGTGACGGCACTCGCGAGTGGGTGAACGCTGGATCGGGTCAGCTATGATCAGCGGTCCGCACGTCGATGGCTTCGGCAGGTCAATCGAGTATCTGCGAATATCGGTCACCGACAAATGCAATTTTCGTTGCGTCTACTGCATGCCGCTCGAAGGTCTGCAATGGCTGCCGAAAGCAGAAATTCTCAGTTACGAGGAAATCGCGGGAATCGTGTCGCGGCTGGCAACGGCGGGATTATCGCGCCTCCGTATCACAGGTGGGGAGCCAACGATAAGGCCCAACCTGCAGGCCCTCATCTCGAAACTCCGGTCTATCCCCGGCATTCGCGACATCGCACTTTCCACGAACGGCGTGAGACTTCCCGAGCTTGCGCAATCGTTTGGAGCAGCAGGTCTCGACAGGGTCAACATGAGCGTCGACTCGCTCAGGCCTGAACGGATTGCTGCAATCTCGCGGCGCACTACCGCTTTCGACCCTGTATCGGCCGCGCGCGCAGCTGAAAGGGCTGGTCTCTCCCCGGTGAAGATCAACGTCGTCGTAATGCGTGGAATAAACGACGATGAGATTGTCGACTTCGCCCGCCTTACTCTCGACAATCCGTGGCACATTCGCTTCATCGAGCTGATGCCGGTGGGGGAGATGCGGGATATGACCTGGGATCATGTTGTTCCATCATCGGAAGTCCTCGACCGCGCTTCGTCTATAGAGCCGCTGATTGCAGCCGACGATGCGCCTCGCGGAAACGGTCCTGCCGAGTATTACAGATTCTCCGGGGCGCCGGGGACTGTCGGAGTCATAACACCGATGACCCACACGTACTGCGAGAAGTGCAATCGCGTCAGACTGACTGCCGATGGAAGACTGAGAACGTGCCTCTTCGGAGATCACGAGGTAAACCTGCGCGACCCGTTCCGGGCGGGAGAAGATATTGTCCCGATCTTTCGGCAGGCGTTGTCCGAGAAGCCGCGCGAGCACGCGCTACTGCAGCTCCAGACAGGCGGCCTACACGCCCTCTCGCAAGTAGGCGGATGAGGCGCGGAGAATTGCGGACTGCGGACGCATTGCGGAATACGGAATTCGGACTGGGCTCAGTCCTCAGTCCCAAGTCCGCAGTACGTCCGCAGTTCGCAATTCTCTGCGCCCTTGCCGGTAGCCTTGAGTCCCTGCGGGAAATAACTTTCAGGCTGCAACGTCCACCAAACCAAAACAAGTGAAATGGTAAACAAGATTACGGTCGTCGGCGGAGGCAATGTCGGCGCTACGACCGCGCAGCGCATCGCGGAGAAAGAGCTCGCGCGACAGGTGATTCTCGTCGACATCATGGAAGGCGTCCCGCAGGGTAAGGGACTCGACCAGTGGGAGTCGGCCCCGATCGAAGGGTTCGATACGAGGGTGATCGGCACCAACGGGTACGACGAGACTGCGAATTCTGAAATAGTCGTCATCACGGCCGGCATTGCACGAAAGCCAGGCATGTCACGCGATGATCTCCTCAATACGAATGCAGGCATCGTCAAGCAGGTTTCCGAGAACATCAAGGCGACGTCGCCTGATGCGATCATCATCATGGTGTCGAATCCGCTCGACGTGATGTCATACGTCGCCAAGGAAGTCACCGGCTTCCCGCGCGAGCGTGTTCTGGGAATGGCGGGAGTGCTGGATACCGCGCGATACCGTTCGTTTATCGCAGAAGCCCTCGACGTTTCTGTTCGCGACATTCAGGCAATGGTGCTTGGTGGCCACGGCGATACGATGGTCCCGCTGATCTCCTACACAAGTGTGAGCGGAATTCCGATCACGCAGCTCATGTCGAAAGAGCGGCTCGATGCGATCGTTGACCGCACCCGCAACGGCGGCGCGGAAATCGTGAAGTATCTGAAGACGGGCTCGGCGTACTACGCGCCATCGGCTGCGGCCGTGCAGATGTGTGAGGCAATTGTCCGCGACCAGAAGCGCATCCTTCCCTGTGCCGCATGGCTCGAGGGGGAATATGGGATGTCAGGACTCTTCCTCGGTGTACCGTGCAAGCTCGGCAGACGTGGTCTGGAGCAGATCCTGGAGGTGACACTGACCGACGATGAGCGCGACGCGCTTGCGCGCAGCGCGGAATCAGTCCGGGAGCCGATGAGCGCCGTCAAGCTGTAAGGCGGCGATGAACCGCGCGATTCAGTTCTACAGGACGGCGATAGGAAAAAAATTCGTGATGGGTGTCACGGGCCTCATTGGGATCGGGTACGTGCTCGCGCACATGAGTGGCAACCTGCTCGTTTTCAGCGGACCCGATGCAATTAACGCATATGCTCATTTCCTCAAGAGCACAGGTAAGCTCCTCTGGATTGCGCGTGCGATTCTGCTTGTCGCTGTGATTCTTCATATCGTTGCCGCGGTGCAGCTCACTCGCCAGAATCGCGCAGCCCGCCCGGAAGGTTATGCCAATCGCGAGCCGCAGGTGAGCACCTGGGCATCGCGCACAATGCGCTGGGGCGGCGTGCTGCTGCTCATTTTTATCGTCCTGCACGTTCTCCACTTCACCACTGGCGACTGGAGGCCGGGCGGCTCCTATAGCAAGACCGACGTGTTCTCGAATATCGTCGTGAGCTTCCGGATCTGGTGGGTAGCGCTGTTCTATGTGGTTTCGATGATCGCGCTCGGTCTTCATCTGTACCATGGCGCATGGAGCTCTATTCGCTCCCTCGGGGTATCGCAACCATCACGCAATCCGCTTAACAGAACAATTGCGTTGGGGCTTGCGGTAATTCTCTGGCTCGGCTTCACACTGGTGCCGGTGGCAGTTTTTGCCGGGTTCATAGGCTAATGGAACTGAAAGCGCGTATCCCCGCCGGTCCACTCGAGAAGAAGTGGGATCGCCACCGCTTCGAAATGAAATTGGTGAATCCTGCCAACAAGCGGAAATATTCGGTGATCGTCGTCGGTACGGGGCTCGGTGGCGGCGCCGCAGCGGCGACACTCGGCGAGCTCGGCTACAACGTGAAGTGTTTCTGCTTTCAGGATTCGCCGCGACGCGCGCACAGCATTGCTGCGCAAGGCGGGATTAACGCAGCGAAGAACTACCAGAACGACGGCGACAGCATTTATCGTCTCTTTTACGACACGATCAAGGGCGGCGATTTCCGCGCTCGCGAGGCAAATGTCTATCGCCTGGCAGAAATCAGCGTGAACATCATCGACCAGTGCGTCGCACAGGGGGTCCCGTTTGCGCGTGAGTACGGCGGACTCCTGTCGAACCGGTCGTTCGGAGGCGCGCAGGTTTCACGCACGTTTTACGCTAGAGGGCAGACCGGACAGCAGCTGCTGCTTGGCGCTTATCAGGCGCTCGAGCGGCAGATCGGCCTCGGCTCGGTGAAGATGTTTCCGCGCACCGAGATGCTCGACCTCGTCGTAATAGATGGAAAAGCACGCGGCATTGTTACGCGCGACCTCGTGACTGGAAAGATCGAGTCGCACGTTGCTGACGCAGTTGTACTCGGGACGGGCGGCTACGGTAACGTGTTCTATCTGTCCACGAACGCAAAAGGCTCGAATGCCACAGCGATCTGGCGCGCATACAAGAAGGGCGCGGCCTTCGCCAATCCATGCTTCACTCAGATTCACCCGACGTGTATTCCTGTCAGCGGCGAGTATCAGTCGAAGCTGACGCTGATGAGCGAGTCACTCAGGAACGACGGCCGGGTGTGGGTGCCCGTGAAGGCCGGTGACAAGAGATCACCCGACGCGATTCCAGAGACCGAGCGTGACTACTATCTGGAGCGAAAGTACCCGAGCTTCGGCAACCTGGCGCCCCGCGACATCGCCTCTCGTGGTGCGAAAGAAGTCTGCGACGAGGGAAGGGGAGTAGGGGATGGCGGGCTTGGGGTCTACCTCGACTTCGCTGACGCGATCAAGCGGCTCGGCGACAAAGTCATCAGGGAGCGCTACGGTAATCTCTTCGAGATGTATCAGCGGATTACTGACGAAGATCCATACAAGGTGCCGATGCGCATCTATCCCGCGGTTCATTACACGATGGGCGGATTGTGGGTCGACTACAATCTGATGAGCACGATCGACGGACTCCATGTGATTGGTGAGGCAAACTTTTCCGATCACGGCGCGAACAGGCTTGGAGCAAGCGCGCTGATGCAGGGCCTCGCAGATGGTTATTTCGTGATTCCAAACACCATAGGTGATTACCTCGCCGGCGCACGTCCCGAGAAAATCGGGACTGACCATCCCGCGTTTCGTGACGCCGAAGCGGCGATTGACGCGCAGACGAAACGTTTCCTCTCTATCAAGGGCAAACGGACGGTCGATTCATTTCATCGTGAGCTCGGCAAGATCATGTGGGACTACTGCGGCATGGCGCGGAACGATGCCGGCCTTCGCAAGGCGCTCGAGCTGATACCGAAACTCCGCGAGGAGTTCTGGCAGAACGTGAATGTTCCGGGAAGTGATGCAGAGCTCAATCAGGCGTTGGAGAAGGCGGGAAGAATTGCTGACTATCTCGAACTGGCCGAGCTGATGTGCCGTGATGCGCTCCATCGAACGGAGTCATGCGGTGGCCACTTTCGGGAGGAGAGTCAGACGCCCGATGGTGAAGCGATGCGCGACGATGAAAACTTCACGTACGTGGCTGCGTGGGAATACGCGGGCGTTGAAAACGAGCCAAAGCTCAACAAGGAGCCGCTGGTGTTCGAGAACGTTAAACTCTCGCAGCGGAGCTACAAGTGATGAACCTGCGGTTGAGGGTCTGGCGCCAGGCAGGGCCGGGACAGAAGGGGCAGATGGTCGAATACGAGGCGCCCGACATCAGCCCTGACATGTCGTTCCTGGAGATGCTCGACGTAGTCAACGAGCGCCTGACGGAAGCGGGTGAAAGCCCGATCGCATTCGACCATGATTGTCGCGAGGGTATCTGCGGATCCTGCTCGCTGATGATTAATGGAGCAGCTCACGGCCCAATGAAAGGCACGGCGACGTGCCAGCTCCACATGAGAAGTTTCAAGGACGGCGACGTGATCGACGTGGAGCCGTGGCGCGCGAAGGCATTCCCTGTAATTCGAGATCTGGTTGTTGATCGTGGCGCGCTTGACCGAATCATTCAGGCGGGCGGATTCATCAGTGCTGCCACGGGCGGCGCGCAGGACGCGAATGCGATGCTTGTGCCTAAGACTGCAGCTGACGCGTCAATGGATGCGGCGTCATGCATCGGATGTGGTGCGTGCGTTGCGGCGTGCCCTAACGCATCGGCGTCGCTCTTTACCGCAGCGAAAATCAGTCACCTGGGCCATCTGCCGCAGGGGCAGCCGGAGCGTTACCTCCGGGTGGCTTCAATGGTCGATCAGATGGAACTGGAGGACTTTGGCGGCTGCACACTCTATGGTGAGTGCCAGGAGGCGTGCCCCAAGGAAATCAGCATCGATACAATCACGAGAATGAACCGCGATTTCATAGTGGCATCCGCGACTCGCTAAATCGAGGACACAGAGGGTAAAGCAGAGGGCGCAAAGAGAAACACACGGAGGATTTCGAGGGCAGTGAAAACACCAGGCCGGGCGATGTTTTGCCCGGCTTGTTACGTATTCGACACCTGACTCGTCTGGGGGGGAGCAGGGATATCGATTGATGGCTGTTAGCAGTTCGCTCCTCCTCACGGAGGCCGCGAGAAAGGCAAACCCGTCGAAAGGCGGGGACGCAAAGCTACGAGGCTAAAGCGGTGGAAATCCCATCGGCCAGGCCAGTCGAGCTACCGAACGAATCCAGGAGGAAGTGAGTTATGTCGTCGATCCACAATGGTGGGACATTCTCGGCCGGGGTAAGGCTCGCATTGCTGGGTACAGTCGCGGCCTCTCTCGCCGCATGCGCCGAGCCCGTCTCGGCTCCGCAAGCGATGGCAGTAGCGGGACATGAAGTCGTCTATTCGCGCAGCGGCAACGCGCCGATCAAGGACGAGTACATCGTCATCTTCAAGAATGACGTGAACGACGTGCCCGGCAAGGCGCTCGGCCTTCTGAAAAATGGGCAGGGCCAGTTTCGTCGCAGCTATAACGCGGCATTGAAGGGCTTCTCTGCCCACATGACTGCGGCGAAGGCAGCCGAGATTGCGGCTGATCCGTCAGTTGCATACGTCGAGCAGGATCAGGTGATGGAAATCACCGGTTCCCAGAGCGGCGCTACGTGGGGACTGGATCGCATTGACCAGAGCGCACTTCCGCTCGATGGAAGCTACTCCTGGGGCAATGATGGATCCGGCGTCAATGTCTATATCATCGATACCGGCATCCGCTCATCCCACTCGCAGTTCGGTGGGCGCTCGGTTGGCGCATTTTCATCGATTGCTGATGGCAACGGCGCGCAGGGCTGTCACTGGCACGGGACGCACGTCGCGGCGACTGTCGGTGGCTCGACGGTCGGCGTCGCGAAAAATGCGAGACTGCACTCGGTTCGTGTGCTCGATTGTAACGGCAGCGGAACGACAGCTGGCGTGATCGCCGGTGTCGACTGGGTAGTTGCGAATCGCGCGATGCCTGCGGTCGCGAACATGAGCGTTTCAGGCGGCTTCTCCCAGGCGTTGAACGACGCGGTGCAGAGAGGAATCGCCGCGGGTATCACGTTCGCGGTCGCCGCAGGAAATGCCGCGTCGGACGCGTGCTACTACTCGCCGGCGAGCGCAGGAAGCGCTCTCACGGTCGGCGCATCGACGAACACCGACGCTCATTCATCGTTCTCAAACTGGGGCGGCTGCGTCGACCTTGTCGCACCGGGCTCGAATGTCTACTCAGCGTGGAACACTGATGACAACTCCATGGGGGCCGCGAGTGGAACATCGATGGCTACGCCGCACGTCGCAGGCGCAGCAGCACTGTATCTCCAGTCGAATCCGTCAGCATCGCCAGCTTCAGTAGCGTCTGCGATCGTGGGCAACGCAACGAGCGGTGCACTTACCGGACTCGTTGGGGGCACACCGAACAAGATGCTCCGCGTAAACGGCACAGGCGGCACAGTTGTTCAGCCAGCACCTGTACCCGCTCCTGCGCCGCCACCACCGCCGCCGGTCAATGCAGCTCCGACCGCCAGCTTCTCGTTCAGCTGCACAAAGGGCGACTGTAGCTTCGACGCGTCGGCGTCCAGAGATGACAGCGGAATCTCGAGCTATTCGTGGGTATTCGGCGACGGCACGGCCGGCACGAGCAACTCCAGCCCGAGAACCACTCACAGCTACACACAGCGAGGCAACTACTCGGTGACGGTGTCTCTCACCGTGAGTGATGCAGCGGGACTGAAGTCGACGACACAGAAGTCGATTGCGATCAAGAACACCGGAAAATAGCGCGCTGTTACCCGCGCGCTGCCCGCGTGTGAGGCGGTGGGCAGCAACCTCCTGAAGCCGTCTCTCCCTGCTGGAAAAAGAGGCTCTCGAAAGAGAGCCTCTTTTTTCATTTCACGATCGGCCGGCGCGAGACCTAGAGCTTGGGTAGTGTCACCCCGGTTTGACCCTGGTACTTGCCCTGCTTGTCCTTATAGGAAACCAACGGATCCTCCTCGCCCTTGAAGAACAGCACCTGAGCTATCCCCTCATTCGCGTAGATCTTTGCGGGAAGCGGAGTTGTGTTGGATATCTCGAGTGTCACATGACCCTCCCACTCGGGCTCGAGCGGCGTGACGTTGGTTATGATTCCGCACCGCGCGTAAGTCGACTTTCCAACAGTCACCGTAAGAATATTCCGTGGAATCCGGAAATATTCGACTGAGCGCGCCAAAGCGAACGAGTTCGGTGGCACAATGCAGACATCGCCGTCGAACTTCACGAAGGAATTCGGGTCGAACTCCTTCGGATCGACGATGGAGTTGAGGACATTCGTGAAAATCCTGAACTCACTCGCCACCCTCATGTCGTAGCCATACGAGCTCACGCCGTATGAAATGACGCCGGACCGGACCTGACTCGACTCGAAGGGCTCGATCATCCCATGGTCCTTGGCCATCTGGGTGATCCAGCGATCGGACTGAATTGACATTTATTAAATGGGATAATGCGGGGAATTCGCGCGAACTGCGCAAAAAGAAAAGAGTGGGCGCGTGAATTTATGAAATACACTCTTTCAGTGCCACCTTCGCCCCTTCCATGTGCGGCATCTGAAGCGATAAATTCTCACCGTCGCCAGTTAGTGAAATTTTTCACGAAGTCGGGAACTCCATGAGTCGCGCATACTTGCCGGTCCTGATGTTGCTTGGATTCGTGATCGTCAACGGTCTGCTGATCGTCGTACTCTCCGCCCTCCTCAAGCGCTCGAGACCGACCCCCGTAAAGCAGACCGCATACGAATCAGGCATACCCGCGCTCGGCGACGCTCGCGAAAGATTCTCAGTCAAGTTCTACATGGTGGCGATCCTGTTCATCGTGTTCGACATCGAAACAGTCTTCATGATTCCGTGGGGCGTCTACTATAGACAGTTGTCCTGCGCCGAACCCCTCGTCAACAACATCTGCCCCGCCGGACAGGTTTCGTTCTTCGGGCTGGGAGAAATGCTGGTCTTTATGGCGATACTGGTCGTCGGTCTCGCCTACGTCTGGAAGAAGGGAGCATTGCAATGGGATTGAGCGAACGGCCCGACGCACGAACTGTTTCCTACGAGCCGCAAAGCCAGGAAGGGTGGGTGACCACCCGCCTCGATTTCCTGGTCAACTGGGGGCGGGCAAACTCACTTTGGCCGATGCCATTCGGCACGGCCTGCTGCGCAATCGAGCTGATGGCGACGGCCGCGAGTCGCTTCGACCTCGCGAGATTCGGCATGGAGCGGCTTAGTTTCTCACCGCGACAGGCAGACGTGCTGATTTGCGCCGGCCGCGTACCCTTTAAACTTGCTCCGATCATTCGCCGCATCTGGCAGCAGATGCCGCAACCGAAGTGGAGCATTTCCATGGGCGCCTGCGCATCGACTGGCGGCATGTTCGACAACTATGCGGTGGTTCAGGGAATCGACACGATCATTCCTGTCGACGTCTACGTGCCTGGGTGCCCGCCGCGCCCTGAAGGTCTCTTATATGGTATCAGGATGCTCCAGGAGAAGGTCATGGCCGAGCGAAGCGCGGACCAGCGCATCCGCCGCGAGATGGTTCCCGACCCGAAGAGCCAGCTATACATCCCGCCCTCCGTGATCGACGAGCTTGGCGAGCCCTTTGGCAATTCCGTTCACCAGACGCGATCAGCGCCGTGACGGAGAAATTCCAGATCGTGAACACTGGGAGCGCACTGGACGGCGCAGCAGCGGTGCCGTCCACGCCGCGTGGCATCAAGCATCGTGGTGGTGCTCCCAACCCCTCGGCGATCGCGCTAGCCGAGCGCTTTTCCGGCGCAGTGCTGAACAGTGAAGTCGTCTGGGGCGAAACGACCGTGCTGGTTGATTCGGCACATGTGCTGGCAATCATGCAGTGGCTTCATGACGACCCGTCAGAGCGCTACGAATATCTGAGTGACGTGACGGCTGTCGAGCATCGGGACTATGAGAGCCCGATTGAGGTCGTCTGGCACATTCGCTCCCTTGCGTTCCGGCGCTTTCTGCGAATCAAGGTGGCACTCGAGAAAGGCGCGCCCCTCGAGGTGCCGAGCGTTTGGAGCATCTGGAAAGGGGCGGATTGGCTCGAGCGTGAATGCTACGACATGTTCGGGATCCGCTTCGTAGGTCACCCCGATCTTCGCCGCATTCTGATGTGGGAGCAGTACAAGGAGGGATTCCCGCTGCGAAAGGATTTCCCACTTCGCGGGAGATTCAGTCGCTCGGAGCAGCTCAGTCAGGCACTCGCGCAGAATCCCGAAGCGAAATATTCAATGGAAGAGCTGACAATTGCCGATGCATTCGAGGATCTGCCTGCCGACATGCGCAAGCGGCTCGATGCAGGCGAGAGAACTGGCGAATAAATGGCTACCGGCAATCGCACGATTGAAGTCGAGCTGTCGACAACGGGCCTGGACGCCCAGGGAAGACCGCAGCGTATTCCCCTGGTAACGGGCGGGAACGCGCGGGATCTCGACCTGCTGCCTGCAGTCACCCTCGAGCCTGAGCTCGAAGGTGATCACATGCTCATCAACATCGGTCCACAGCATCCCGCTACACATGGCGTGCTGCGTCTCGTGCTCGAGCTCGATGGTGAGACAGTTGTCCGCTGCATACCTCACATCGGCTACCTGCACTGCGGCTTCGAAAAGATCGGTGAGTACCGGCAGTACAATCAGATCATTCCATGGACCGATCGTGAAGACTACCTGAACTCGGTTGGCAACAACGTCGCTTTTGCGCTTGGAGCAGAGAGACTGTTCGGCATCGAGATCACGGAGCGTTGCGAAGTTCTCAGGGTCATCGCGGCAGAGCTGTCGCGAATCATCTCACACCTCGTCTGGGTTGGGACGACGTGTGTGGACATGGGTGCTTTTACGCCGTTCCTCTGGTCTTTCCAGGAGCGCGAGCGGGTGTACGATCTGCTCGAAGCCTGGGTCGGTGCACGACTGACGACCTCAGCGACGCGCGTTGGGGGAATGGCGGCCGACGTGCCAACGGGTTGGGTCGACGGACTTCGTCAGTTCATTCGCAATTTCCCGCACACGATCGACGAAGTTGACCGCATGCTCACCCGCAACGGCGTGTGGGTTGGAAGGACAGTTGGCCTCGGTGTCATGGCACCGGATGAGGCGATCAACTGGGGCCTTTCCGGTCCCATGGCGAGGGCGTCCGGCGTTGCGTATGACGTTCGCAAGGACTTCCCGTACCTGGGATACGAGAACTACGACTTCGACGTTCCTGTAGGGACCAACGGCGATGTCTACGATCGTTATCTCGTGCGCATGGAAGAGATGCGGCAGTCAACTCGCATTCTACAGCAGGCGGTTGACCGTTTACCCAACGGACCCGTCAACATCGATGACGCCCGGATAATTCTGCCGCCCAAGTCCAAAGCAACGAGTGAAATGGAATCGATGATTCATCATTTCAAACAGGTGATGGAAGGTCCGCGGCCACCCGTGGGTGAGGCCTACGTCGCCGTCGAAAGCCCGAAGGGTGAGAAAGGCTACTACATGGTATCCGATGGTACGTCGAAGCCGGCGCGCTGGAGAATCAGGCCTCCATCATTCGTGAACCTGTCGGCGATTCCGAAAATGGTCGAAGGACACCTCCTCTCTGACGTAATCGCGATCAACGCGAGCATCGACATCGTGATGGGGGAGATCGACAGATGACCGGCATCAAGTCGCCGGACATGGCCTCGCACGATTCGCACGATCACGAGCCGTACGTCCCGGTTTTCACTGGATCGAATCGACAGGAGCTGGATACGCTGCTCGGCCGCTATCCAACGAAGATGGCAGTTCTGCTTCCGGCGCTCTGGATCATCCAGCGCGAGCGCGGATGGGTGAGCAGTGACGGGATGGCCGAGGTAGCGGAAGTGCTCGAGCTCACGCCAGCCTACGTGAAGGGCGTCGTAACGTTTTACACGATGTACCACCAGCACCCGGTTGGAAAATATTTCATCCAGATCTGCACGACATCGCCCTGTGGAGTGTGCGGTGCGGATGATGTCGTCAAGGCGTTTCTCCAGCATACTCGGACCGGTGAGCTCGGCCTTACTTCTGACGATGACCGTTACACTGTGATCGAAGTGGAATGCCTCGGTGCATGCGGGTTCGCTACGCCGATAATGATCAACGAAGAATTCATCGAGTCGGTTACGCCGGAAACAGTTCCGGAAATTCTGGCCAAGCTTCCATAATGGGTTATCCGCACAAATCGCATGAGCGTGAGACGCCGGTACTGTCCCAGTATTTCGGCGACCCTGGCGCGCGCACGCTGGACGGATGGAAACAACGCGGCGGATATCAGGCGCTGGAGAAAGCGCTTGCGATGTCGCCTGGCGATATCGTCAACGTAGTGAAGGAATCGGGGCTACGGGGCAGAGGAGGTGCAGGCTTCCCAACCGGCATGAAGTGGTCGTTCATGAAACCGGGCGATGGAAGGCCGCATTATCTCTGCTGCAACGCGGATGAGTCTGAGCCTGGGACGTTCAAGGACCGCGAAATCATGCGGTGGACCCCCCACGCACTGGTCGAGGGCTGTGCCATCGGCGCGTATGCCATCGGTGCCGAGACGTGCTACATCTATATAAGAGGCGAGTTTACCGAGCCGCTGCTGTGGATGGAGCGGGCGGTGAGAGAGGCGTACGACGCGGGTATACTGGGCGCGAACGCCATGGGCACTGGCAAGCGTGTCGACGTTCATGTTCACAAGGGAGCGGGCGCTTACATCTGCGGCGAGGAAACGGCGCTGATGAATTCGCTGGAGGGCCGTCGTGGCAATCCGCGCATCAAGCCACCGTTTCCGGCAGTGGCCGGAGTCTTTGGTCAGCCGACGACAATCAACAATGTCGAGACCCTTGCGGCTGTTCCGGACATTCTTACAAAGGGCGCCGACTGGTACAAGAGCTTCTCGTTGTCCAGTCCAAAGAGCACCGGAACCAAGCTCTTCTCGGTATGCGGTAACATCAGGTATCCCGGTACTTACGAAGTAGTCATGGGATTTCCATTCAAGGATTTTCTTTACGATGTCTGCGGTGGACCGGTCCATGGGCGCTCGCTCAAGGCCATCATCCCCGGCGGTGCATCGGTTCCGATTCAGACGATGGCGGAGGCTGAAGCCACGCTGATGGATTACGAAGGTTTCGTCGCGCAGGGTTCGATGCTTGGATCAGGGGGCGTCATCGTCATTGACGACGCGCAAAACATGGTTCGCGTCATTGCGCGTCTTGCGCGTTTCTTCGCTCATGAAAGCTGCGCGCAATGCACTCAATGCCGCGAAGGCACTGCGTGGACAACCAGGATTCTCGAGCGCATTCGCGACGGGCAGGGCACTATGGAAGATCTCGACACTCTGGTGGGGATTGCTGAAAACATGACTGGAACGACGATCTGCGTTTTGAGCGATTCATGCGCGACTCCGGTCATCTCGGGATTGAAGAAGTTCAGGCACGAGTTCGAGTCGCTCATCCAGGGTAAGCGGGTTCACGCAGTGACGGCGGCGGTGGCCTGATGGCTGAGCAGAAGATGGTAAACCTGATGATCGAAGGGCGTCCGGTATCGGTGCCCGAGGGAACGTCGATTCTCGAGGCTGCAAAGACTGCCGGGATCCTGATTCCGCACTACTGCTATCATCCGAGCCTCCCGATCCCGGGAGTCTGCCGGATGTGCCTTGTGGAAGTCGAGAAAGCGCCCAAGCTCGCGCCTTCCTGTGCGACAGCGGTAGCCGAAGGACAAGTCGTTCACGTCCACACTGACCGCGCATTGGAAGCGAGAAAGGGCGTGCTCGAGTTCCTGCTGATCAATCACCCGCTCGACTGTCCCATCTGCGACCAGTCAGGTGAGTGTGAGCTGCAGGATTTCACATATCAGGAAGGACGCTCGGATTCACGCTATCGTGATCCCAAGCGCTTCAATCCGGTCGAGGATTTCGGTGGCGATGTGCTGTACGTCCCAAACCGCTGCATTCTCTGCACGCGGTGCGTTCGGTTCATGGACGACGTTGCGCACGATACCGTTCTAAACGTGAGCGAGCGCGGAGACCGCGCGCTGATCGGAAAGTTCGAGGGCAAGGACCTCACTCATCCATGGGCATCGAATGTCATCGACCTCTGCCCCGTGGGTGCGCTCCTCTCGAAGGATTTCCTGAACAAAGCCCGGGCCTGGGAGCTGGATCGCGCCGCGTCGATATGCCCGAACTGCACGCAGGGCTGCAACATCATGATCGAGACGCGTGACAACTCAGTCGCCCGGTTGAAGCCCCGTCCAAACGAAGACGTCAACAAATATTTCATCTGCGACTACGGCCGCCTGAACTACCGGTGGATGAACAGGCAGGACCGGGCGATGATTCCGATGGTTCGCACTTCGGGAGTACTTGCTCAGGCAGAGTGGGAAAATGCGATTCGCGCAGCCGCGACGCTCATCAGTGGCAAGCGCGTGTTCGTGCTCGCGTCCCCGATGCTCTCAAATGAGGCGCTCTTCCTGCTCTCGGAGCTCATCGAGCACAATGGTGGTAACGGCGTGTTCCGGGTTACGACTGGCGACGAAGCGCCACTACCGGGAGTAGAGGATCTAGCGCTTCGACGCGACCGCGCCGCAAACGTCATCGGCGCCGAAATGCTCGGCTATATGCGCACGGAGAATGCACTCGACGGCGTTGGGGAAGGCGACGTGCTCATCATCGCCGACGACGATCTCGATGGCCTTGATACGGCAAACGCGGCGCGCGCTGGAGCGGTGATTGTAATCGGTACGGTTGTTCCAGCAGGGATAGACAATCCCGCCGTCGTACTGCCGATCGCGAATTTCTCCGAAGAAGAGGGGACGTTCACGAACATCCGCGGCAGGGTGCAGCGATTCACTCAGGCAAAAGCGGCCCCCGGACTTGCCCGTCCAAGCTGGCTCGTGCTTGGTGATCTGCTCGGAGCGCTGGGCGCTCAGTCGAGCTTCTTCCTTCCGTCAGACGTGTTTGCAAATCTGGCGGCTTCGAAGCCTGCATTCTCCGGCCTGTCTTATGACAAGCTTGGGATGCGCGGGCTCCCGGTGCTCGACGCGATGGCAGGTGCTGCACGATGACCGCCGCGTTCGCTCTGCTTCAGATCGCGAACCCGCAGCTCCCGCCAGTGAGCGGCGGAGTATTCGTAATCGCCACTGTCATCAAGATGATCGTGATGTTCACCGTGTATATGGTTGGCGCGGCTCTCCTGACTCTTGCAGAGCGGAAAATCTCCGCATGGATTCAGGGCAGGCATGGACCGAACCGGGTCGGCGGTAAAGGTGGCTGGCTTCAGCCTGTAGCCGACGGCGTAAAGAATTTCATGAAGGAAGAAACGTATCCGGCAGCGATCAACAAGCCGCTCTTCATTCTTGCGCCCATTATCGCGTTCATCCCTGCGCTCACGGCAATGGCCGTCATACCTTTCGGCGCGCCGCTCCCGACAAGGTGGGGGCGGATCGACATGATCGTCGCCGACTTGCCGGTCGGTTTCCTTTTCATTCTTGCAATCACTTCGCTTGGCGTCTACGGCATCGTGATCGCGGGGTGGGCTTCCAACAACAAGTACTCTCTCCTCGGCGGACTCAGGTCCAGCGCGCAGATGATCTCCTATGAGATTGCGATGGGGATGTCGACGATCCCCGTGCTGCTGCTTGCGGGCAACGTTACGCTGAGCAGCATCGTGACGCAGCAGGCGTACGGCGGATGGAACGTGGTGAACCTCACGATCGCGTTCTTCATCTTCATGGTTGCTGCTTTCGCGGAGACGAACCGCCTCCCGTTCGACTTGCCCGAAGCAGAGTCCGAGCTGATCGCCGGCTACCATACCGAATACAGCGCAATGAAGTTCTCGCTGTTTCCGATCTCCGAGTACTGCAACATGATCACGGCCAGCGCGCTGATGGCGACGCTGTTCTTCGGCGGGTGGGACGTGCCATTTACCGGGCGTGACAACATCGGTCCCTACAGCGGTTGGCTCACGCTTCTATCGGTACTCATCTTCGCCTTGAAGACCGGATTCTTCCTCTTCGTCTACATCTGGATCCGCTGGACGATTCCGAGGTTCCGCTACGACCAGCTGATGTCGCTGGGATGGAAGGTCATGCTGCCGCTGGCGCTGTCTTACATCGTCATCATCGCCGCTGCGATCCTGGTGCTCGAGTCCGCGGGAATCCGCCGTGGAGCCATGTACGCTGCAATACTTGGCGCGATCAACATGGCGCTCGTCGTGATTCTATTTGCAATTCTCGACCGCGGCCGGCTCATCAGCCCGGCCTACGGTAAAACCACGCAGGCCCGGATCACCCGGCTCAAGAAGATGAGCTCGCGTTCCCCACTAGCGACAGGAGCAGCCGAGTAATGGCGATCGGCGTGAAAGTTCTGGAGCGTCCAATCGAGGATGTGAGCTACATCCGCGCGACGCTGAAAGGGATGGGCATGACGCTTCGGCATCTGCTCGAGCCCAAGGTCACTGTCCAGTACCCGGAGGAGAAGTGGCAGCTTTCTCCGCGGTGGCGCGGCACTCACCGGATGCTGACTACTGAGACGGGCCAGGCAAAGTGCGTCGCATGTGGTCTTTGCCCGACGGTGTGTCCGGCTAACTGCATCAAGCTCATCCCCGGTGAAGACGAGAAAGGCAACCGTTATCCACTCGTTTTCGAAATCGATGAGTTCCGCTGCATCTTCTGCGGCTATTGTCAGGAAGTGTGTCCGGAGGAGGCGATTCACGTCGGACGGCACTATGAGAATTCGGAATACAGCAGGGCGGGGTTCGTCTACGATCTCGAGCGGTTGACCGCGCAGACGCACCCGGTCTGCGAGATGTGGGATCCCGACGATCCGCGGGGCGAGTGATGGAACTTCATTACCCGCTGTTCTACACATTCCATTTCTACTTTTTCGGTGTCATCGCGATCGCATCCGCGCTCGCATTCGTGACGCGGAAGAGTCCGGTCGCAGCTGCGCTGTGGCTGGTGAATACGATGTTCGCCCTCGCCGCGCTCTACGTCATGCTCGACGCGCAATTCATTGGCGTGATTCAGGTGCTGGTGTACGCCGGCGCGATCATGGTCGTGTTTCTATTTGTCGTGATGCTGCTCAACCTCGGCCATCCGTCAGACATTGCTGATGCGCGAGGGAAGTGGCCCGTAATCGTGGCAGGCTTGATCGGCATCGCGCTGATTGCCGAACTGGCGACGATTGCTGGCACGAAGGTAAGGCCGGAGTTCCAGATCGCCGCTGGAACGGCAACTGAAGAGATGGCGAAATATGGGGCGGTGGGCTCCGTCGCCCGCCCGTTATTCAACGAATATCTGCTCGCCTTCGAGCTCACAAGCGTTCTACTGCTCGTCGCGATCGCTGGTGCCGTTGTGCTTGGCAGGCGGAGGGACCGCGATGCTGGCTGAGTCACTGGCGCTGTCGGCCGTGCTGTTCACTATCGGCGTGATCGGCGTACTGACGCGCCGCAACGCGATCATCATTTTCATGTGCGTCGAGCTGATGCTCAACGCCGTAAACCTGACATTCGTTGCGCTGTCGAGATATTACGGGGCGACGGGGCAGGTATTCGTCGTGTTCGTGATGACCGTCGCCGCCGCTGAAGCCGCCGTTGGCCTGGCGATCATCATATCGATCTTCCGCCACAAACAGACTGTCGATCTCGAGAACATCAACCTCATGAAGGGATGATGCTCCTTCAAATTGCTGCTGTCGCTCATCCACTTTCAGGCACTGTTGCCGAGTGGGTGTGGCTGCTGCCGGTCCTTCCGCTGCTCGGCTTCCTGATCAACGGTGGCCTGTCTCTTTCGAGTGCATTTAGCGCAGGTCCAGCGGACCCCGATATGAACCACGAGTTCAGAGAGGGGGAGGCCGAGGGCGCAGAGACGACGCACGGAGGACACGGGGACGATCACCATGCCGTGAAGCGTCACCGTTACGCGGGTATCGCGAGCATCGTGGGGCCGCTCGTGCTAGCGCTTTCGTTCGGCCTCGCGATGATGATCTTCGGGGCGATGCGTGGCGCCCACATGGAAGCGCCCTTCATCCAGACCTACTTCAGCTGGATGCCGATCGGCAGCATGTCGATCGACGCGGCGCTTCAGCTCGATCAGCTGTCGATGGTGATGGTGCTCATCATCACCGGTGTGGGCACACTGATCCACATATTCAGCGTGGGCTACATGCGCGAGGACCCGGGATATCCGCGGTATTTCGCCTACCTGAATCTCTTCGTCTTCTTCATGCTGGTGCTGGTGCTTGGCGCGAACTACCCCGTCTTGTTCGTCGGGTGGGAAGGCGTCGGGCTCTGCTCGTATCTGCTGATCGGATTCTGGTTCTCCGAAAAAACGAATGCCGACGCCGGGAAAAAGGCTTTCATCGTCAACAGGATTGGCGACTTTGGCTTCCTGATCGCGATGTTCATGATCTTTACGAGCTTTGGCGTTCTCGACTTCGTGGGTGTCAACACTGCGGTTGCCGGCTTGTCGGTAGGCACGGCGCTCGTCACCGCGATCTGCCTGTTTCTCTTTCTCGGATGCGCGGGCAAGAGCGCGCAGATACCACTATATGTATGGCTGCCGGACGCAATGGCCGGCCCGACACCTGTCTCCGCACTCATCCATGCGGCGACGATGGTCACCGCAGGTGTATACCTCGTCGCGCGCAGCTCGGTGCTGTTCTCGCTCGCGCCGGTGGCCAGCCTCGTCGTCGCCCTGGTCGGTGCGCTAACCGCGATATTCGCGGCAACGATCGGCCTCAAGCAGTGGGACATCAAGAAGGTTCTCGCGTATTCCACGGTGTCGCAGCTTGGCTACATGTTCATCGGCGTAGGTGTCGGTGCCTATACGGCAGGCGTATTCCACCTGGTGACGCACGCGTTCTTCAAAGCGCTGCTGTTCCTTGGATCAGGCTCCGTGATCTTCGCAATGCACGCCGCGTATCACCACACGCACAACCATGACGACGCGCAGGACATGCGCAACATGGGTGGGCTCAAGAAGTACATGCCGTGGACGTGGGGCCTCATGTGGGCCGCGACCCTCGCGATCGCCGGCATTCCCGTGTTCGCCGGCTTCTTCTCGAAGGACGAAATACTTGCCGCGGCGTATTCGCGTGCGGGTCATTCGACACTTGCCGAGTCGAGCCTCCTGGGGATTCCGGGCAGCGCGATTCTTTACTTCATCTACATCCTCGGTCTTGCATCCGCGCTACTCACGGCGATCTACATGACGCGGATGATGCTGTATACGTTCCACGGCCCAAACCGGACGGGTGACGCTGAGCGGTCTCATCTACGCGAAGCCCCCTGGATCATGACGGGCCCACTCGTCGTGCTCGGTGTGCTCAGTGTCTTCGGTGGCTGGCTGAACCTTCCCGCGCTGTTCTCGGCGCTGGGACCGAGCGGATTGCTCGAGCATTGGCTTGAACCCGTCGTGGGCGGATCGACGGCACGCCTTGCAGGCACTGCCGCACATGAAGCGCACGACCTTGGCACCGAGCTGATGCTTATCGGAGCAGCCGTTGCCGTCGCTGCTGGTGGTATTGCCTACGCGTTCATGAAGCTCAAGCCCGAGCGGTTAGTGCCCAAGGCCGAATCGCCTGAAGAGACTGGGTTTGAGCGCGTGCTCGCCAACAAGTATTACGTCGATGAAGCTTACGATTCTGCAATCGTGAGTCCGACCATCCAGATCTCGCGCAGCGTCCTCTGGAAAGGAGTGGACTCCGGTCTCATCGACGGCCTGCTCGTCAACGGCACTGCTGCACTGATGCGCGGCTTCGGCTGGGTCGGGTCGCGTTTCCAGACAGGCGTCGCGGGCACGTACGCATGGATGCTGGTCGTGGGCGTCATCGCGGTGCTTGGCGCCGTCACACTACGGTAAGAGCGTAAATGCAAGCTTTTCTAAGCTCGATCGGCTACAACTCGTGGGTACTGCCGGCACTGTTGATTATCCCCGTGCTTGGTGCGCTGCTCCTGCTCATGATGGGCCAGACCACCCGTCAGGCTCCCGACGATTCCAGTCGCAGTGCGCGGATGATCGCGTTCGTGGTTCTGGTTGTCGAATTCGTCGTGTCGCTGGGATTATGGTGGTCGTTCGATCCGGCTAATCCAGCCTGGCAGGCGTCTGTCGATATTCCCTGGATTCCACAGTGGGGCATCAGGTTCACGCTCGGAGTCGATGGCATCGCCCTCATGATGATCCTGCTCACGACGTTCATCATGCCCCTGTGTGTACTCGGCAGCTGGACGAGCATCAAGAAAAAAGTCGGAACATACTTCGCCTTGATGATGCTCCTCACGAGCGGCATGCTCGGTGTTTTCATGGCGCGCGACCTGTTCCTGTTCTATCTGATGTGGGAAGTCATGCTGGTACCGATGTACTTCATCATCGGGATCTGGGGTGGGGAACGCCGCCTGTACGCGAGCATCAAGTTCTTCATCTATACGATGCTTCCATCGCTGTTGATGCTCGTCGCGATTCTCTATCTCGCGATTCATGCGGGCAACATTGCAGGCACGGGCCCGAACTTCAGCTACGACAACCTGCTCGCGACATCCGCCCTCACGCCGACCGCCGCGCTGTGGCTCTTCGGTGCGTTCTTCGCTGCATTCGCGGTAAAGGTTCCGATGTTCCCGTTCCACACATGGCTGCCTGATGCGCACGTCGAAGCTCCGACAGCCGGATCCGTGATTCTTGCTGGCATCATGCTCAAGATGGGCACATTCGGATTCCTGCGCTTTGCGTTACCGCTGTTTCCGGGCGCGGCGATGAATCCGACCGTCCGCACGATCATCGTGACCTTGTCAGTGATCGGCATCATCTATGGCGCGCTGGTGGCGATGGTCCAACCGGATTTCAAGAAACTTGTCGCATACTCCTCGGTGAGCCACCTCGGATTCGTCATGCTTGGCATTTTCGCGCTGACGCTCGAGAGCCTTCAGGGCGCGCTCATGATCATGATCAATCATGGCATTTCGACCGGCGCGCTGTTCTTCCTTATCGGAATGATCTACGAGCGCAAGCATTCGAGGCAGATTGACTCGTACGGAGGAATCGCGCGGGTAGTGCCCATGTTTGCGGCGCTGCTGACGCTCGTATCGCTGAGCAGTATCGGACTGCCGGGTCTCAACGGCTTCGTCGGTGAGTTCCTTGTTCTGCTTGGATCCTTCGAGACGTACCCGGCCTTCACGATCATCGCCACGACTGGTGTCATCTTTGCCGCGGCATATCTGCTCTGGGCAATCCAGAGAATGTTGTTCAATCCGCTCGACAAGAAGGAAAACGAGCACATACCCGATCTCAACTGGCGCGAGATCTCGCTCATGGCGCCTCTCGTCGCAGTGATCATCTGGCTCGGAGTTTATCCAGCACCGGTGCTGCGCCGAATGGAAACCGCGTCGCAATCGCTCGTCACTCACGTTCAACAGAAGGCACAGACGGAGCGGATAGCCGCCCGCACTTCACCGACCGGAGTGCAGCGATGACCCTCGACCTGTCAGTTCCTTCCCAGCTCATGACGGCATTCGCGCCTGACATCGTGCTGATGGCCGGCGCGATGATCCTGTTGCTCTGGTCCGCATGGAAGAAGGAAAGTGAAGCGCACCAGCGTAGTATTGGGGTCGCCAGCATAGTCCTGTGTGTCACGGTCATCGTGGTGATTGCGTTCTACATCGCACGTGCTGACTCGTCGACTCCCGGTGTAATCGCCGTCGACAACTTCCGGTGGACCGCAGACATCATTTTCCTGATTGCTACGATCGGAACCATCGCGCTCTCGATGGACCACAATGCAAGGGAGGGCATTACCGCGGCGGAGTCGCACGTTCTGCTGCTCTTTGCGACGGCCGGTATGATGACCCTCGCTGCCGCGCGCGATCTCATGATCGTCTTCCTCGGTATCGAGATAATGTCGATCGCCGTTTACGTTCTGGCGGGACTCGATCGGCGCAGCGCTAAATCCGCGGAAGCGGCACTCAAGTATTTCCTCCTCGGCGCATTTGCAACGGGATTCCTGCTTTACGGTATTGCTCTCGTCTACGGCGCGACCGGAACAACCAACCTGACACTCATCGGGGAGCGCGTGGCGCAGGTCGGCCTCACCTCGAACATGATGCTGGTGGTAGGCATTGCGCTCCTGATCATCGGTTTCGGATTCAAGGTTGCGCTTGCCCCATTCCATATGTGGGCACCGGATGTATACGAGGGCGCTCCAACGCCGATCACCGCGTACATGGCTGCCGGGGTGAAGGCCGCCGCGTTCGTCGGATTCTTCCGTATCTGGATCGAGGCGTTTCAGCAGATCGCACCAAGCTGGCACGGGCCGATGTGGTGGCTTGCGGTCGTTACGATGGCTGTCGGCAACCTGGTTGCACTTTCGCAGAAGAACATCAAGCGAATGCTTGCATACTCGAGCATTGCACACGCCGGATACATTCTCGTCACGCTCGTGGTGGCGACACCCGCATCGAGCTCGGCGTTCATGTTCTACATCTTTGCTTATACGCTCGCGACGTTCGGTGCGTTCGGTGTAATCGTGGCTCTCGAAAGACAGGGGGGCGCGCGTCTCGCCATTGACGATTACGCCGGGCTCTGGAGCGTCAGTCCCTGGCTCGCAAGCGCGATGGCTGTGTTCATGCTGGCGCTCCTCGGTTTCCCCATCTTTGGCGGAATCGGTTTCCTGGCCAAGTACCTCATCGTGCTTGCTGCGCTCGATGCTCCGGAACCGCAGACGCGACTGGCAGTCATACTGGTCGTCACCAGTGTGATCTCCGCCGGGTACTATTTATACGTTGTCATGGTGATGTTCATGCGTCCGCGAAACGAAAACGCGCTTCCGGTGGCTGCGCCCACGGGCTGGACGCGGTCAGTCATCGCGGCCGCCGCGATCCTCATTCTCGTTCTCGGAATCCTGCCGAATTCGATCGTCCGCTGGACCGAGCGGAGCGCGAGCACGCCGCCGGTGAGCAACGCACCCGCGGTTCCGGTTACGAACGCTTCTCTCGTCAGGTAGTCACTTGCTGTCACGCACAATATTTCGCGAGTACGACATACGCGGCATCACCGAAAAAGACCTCACTCCTGAAGTCGCCGGCCTGGTCGCCCGATCTTACGCGACCTTCATCAGGCGAAAAGGAGTTTCCGGCGAGGTTGTAATTGGCAGAGACAACCGCCCCAGCGGAGTTGCGCTGCATGCCGAGTTCGTCCGTGGTCTTCTCGAAAGTGGCCTTGACGTTGTTGATATCGGCGTGGTCCCAACCCCTCTGGTCTATTGGGCTCAGCACCGGCTTGGCGTCGTTGGCGGCATTCAGATCACCGGCTCGCACAACCCGCCAGAGTTCAACGGGTTCAAGCTCGGCCTCGGTAACCACTCGATTTACGGTGCGGACATCCAGACGCTCTACGAGATCGCGATCGCCGGTGACTTTCAGACCGGAAAGGGAACCCTGCGCCACGAAGATGTCATTTCGCAATACGTCGACGATGTCGGCGAGCGAATCGGCCGGATTTCGCGCCCGATCAAGTGTGTTGTCGACTGCGGCAATGGCGCTGGCGCTGTTGTAGCGAAGCAATTGTTCGACAGGCTGGGTATGCAGCCAAGGATTCTGTTCGGCGAAAGTGACGGCACTTTCCCCAATCATCATCCCGACCCAACGGTTCCAGAGAATCTGGAAGACCTCATCGCCGCGGTTGCCGAGGATGCTGCAGAGGTAGGTATCGCATTCGATGGTGACGCCGACCGTATCGGCCTGGTGGACGAGGACGGCGAAATTATCTGGGGCGATCACATCCTCATCATCTACGCGCGCGACGTACTGGCGCGCACTGGCAAAGGCCAGTCGATCATTTTCGATGTTAAGTGCTCGCAGGCTTTACCGGAGGAAGTCGAGAAGGCTGGCGGAAAGCCAGTGATGTGGAAAACCGGGCACTCTCTGATCGAGGAAAAAATGCACGAGACACACGCGCCGATCGCTGGCGAGATGTCCGGGCACATGTTCTTTGGCGAAGGGTGGTATGGTTTCGACGACGCGATGTATGGCGCTGCGCGACTGCTCCGCATAGTGGCCGACAGCGGGCTTACTGTGAAGCAGATGATGGCGGATGTCCCAAAGTTCATTTCGACGCCGGAGATCCGCGTCGATTGTGGCGACGACGTAAAGTTCGGGATCGTCGCCGAGGCACGGAAACACTTTGCTGCGCTTCACGACGTTATCGATGTCGATGGCGTGCGTGTCCTGTTCGGCGACGGCTGGGGACTCATACGAGCCTCCAACACACAGCCGGTGCTCGTTATGCGCTTCGAGGCCAGGTCACAGTCTGATCTCGATGCAATACGTGCGGAGATGGAAGGGTGGCTCCGCCAGCAGGGCGTGGCAGTCTGAAATGACGCCGCGGCGACGGCTGGCGACAGGGCTCGCCATCGCCGCGGCAGTTTTGATCGTCGGGCGTGGGGCAGCGCTCCTCTTCTCCGATTATGCCTGGTACCTCGCACTCGACGCGACGCCGATCTGGCGCGAGCGGCTTCGCGACACTTTCACGCTGCATTTTCTTTCGGCAGTGATCGCTGCCTTTTTCGCGTTCGCGAATCTCGCCGCGGTGCGTCGAAGTGTTGTCTCGCTGGCCTTTCCGCGGCGCGTCGGCAACGTCGAATTCGGCGAGGCCGTTCCCCGCAAAGTCCTCGACCGGGCGACGTTCGTTCTCTCGGCAGCAGTCGTGCTGGTAATGTCTCTCGTCGTTCCAGCATGGCAGCAACTTGCATTGGTGCGGCTCGGCATCCGGTTCGGCGAGATGGATCCGTTTTTCCAGCGGGACCTTGGGTTCTATACATCATGGATTCCGCTCGAAACCGCGGCGTACGCCTGGTCGATGACTCTGCTCGCTGTCGTTGGCGCGTTGGTAATCGCCTTATACGCGCTGACGCCAAGCCTCCGCTGGCATCGCGGAACGTTCCACGTTTCCGTGCGCGTGCGTCGGCACCTTGCAGTCCTTGCGTCCCTGTTCCTGCTTACCATGGCGTGGAGTTACAGACTCGACGGATATCAGCTACTGATGCAGGGAAGCGGCGCAGACGGAATGTTTTCCTACGTGGATCACCAGTGGCTGATACCGGCGTACCTGTCGCTCTCCGTGGGCACACTGGCCGGGGCTGCGCTGGTGTTTCTCAGCGGATGGACCGGTCAGGTCCGTGCAGGATTTTTTACCGTCAGTGCAGTACTGATATTTGCTGTGGCGCTCGACCTGATCCTTCCATCAGTGGTGAGACGTCTTGCAAGCACTGATGTTGCCGATAACCATCAGGCTCCGTACTCGGCAACTCGCGCTGCGTTCACCGCGCGCGCTTACGGGATGCCGCGCAATAACACAGCACCGCCGACGGAGGTGAGAAAGTTCGCATCAGTGGCTGATTCGGCCCGGATGACTCGAGTCGTTGCAGCAGCCAGCGACAGCGCGCTCGTATACCCTGGCGCGTCGGGCGCTGCTCTCGTCAAGCGTGGACCAAACGTCGAAGCGCCCATGATTGGCGGAGGGCTACGCCGGCTTGCGCATGCATGGTCGGAGCAAAGGCTCGACCTCCTCTGGACCCCGCTGGAAATCGATACGCGGATCGCCCGCAGGCGCGACGTGCGTGAGAGGGTGAGCGCCCTGATGCCCGTGTTCAGCCAGGGTAGCGAGGTTGCCCCCGCCTATATCGGTGACAGTCTCGTGTGGGTGCTCGAGCTCTACTCTGCATCGTCCACTTATCCGTTAAGCCGGCACTATGACGTGGCCGGTGAAGAGCGTTCCTATTTCCGGCACGCCGGAACGGCAATCCTGAACTCGATGACTGGACGTCTCATCATGGTGCCGGTAAGCGCTCCCGACCCGGTCGCAAATGCCTGGCGCGCGCGCTTTCCGTCGAACATTCGTGCCGGCAACCCTGATCTGCTTGACGAGCTCGCAGCAACACCAAGCGTTGCACCGGGGATTCCGGTCCCTATGGGAATCCCGGCGACAGACTCCGCATTTCGCGCTGAAGTGACACGCTTGTTCGGCCGCATGCGGCAAGCGCTCGCAAGCAGTGATCTCAGTGCTTTTGCGGCCGCCTACGATTCCCTCGGCACAGTCGTCGGGCGATGACACGGACCGCCGTCATTGCGCTCGGGGGCAATGCGCTATCGCCGCCGGGAGAACGGTCTTCGATCGCTGATCAGTTCAGGCACACGCGCGAGAGCCTCGGACCAATCGTGGATTTTGTCGCCGAGGGGTGGAACGTGTGCATCGTTCATGGGAACGGGCCGCAGGTTGGGGACGAGCTTGTGCGAAATGAGGTCGCACGCGCCGATGTTGCTCCGCTTCCACTTGGGGTTCTGGTGGCAAGTACTGCCGGGTGGATCGGATACATGATCCAGCAATCAGTCGAGAATGCCCTTCGCGCAGCGGGCAGTGACCGTCGGGTTGCGACATTGATCACGCAGGTGGAGGTAGATCCGGCCGACCCGGCGCTTTCCAAGCCTACCAAATTTATCGGCCACGCGGTTCCTGCTGAACGCGCCCGGCAACTCGAGGGCGAGGGGCATCCTGTCGAGCTCGATTCACGCGGGCACCATCGCCGCGTAGTCGGAAGCCCGGCGCCCCTGGCTATCCATGAGATAGAAACCATCAGGCAGCTTGTAGTGAACGGAACGATTGTCATTGCATGCGGCGGCGGCGGGATTCCCGTGTACCGGGACGATCGGCTTGGCCTCGAGGGCGTAGACGCTGTAGTCGACAAGGACCTTGCTGCCGCGGTACTCGCCAGCGAGCTGGACGCAGAGCTTTTTCTCGTGCTGACTGATGTCGATGCCGTCTACACGGGGTGGGGAACTGACTCGCAGACGCCGCTGGCCAGCCTGACGGTCCATGAGGCTGAAAAACTCGACGCTGAGGGTGCGTTCGGCGAAGGAAGCATGGGGCCCAAAGTAAGGGCAGCCGTCGCGTATGTGAGAAGCACCGGTGGCCGCGCAATCATTACCGAGCTGAGCCGCGGACTCGATGCAGTGGACGGGCGCGCGGGGACTACCATAGCCCGTTAATTTCATTGAGTCATCACAAGCAACCACCTCATCTGCGGTTGGCGCGCGGAGCGGAGATAGCGTGAATATCCACGAGTATCAGGCAAAAGAAATTTTCCGGAATGCTGGCATTCCAATTCCACCGGGCGAGGTCGCGACGACCGCCGCGGAAGCCGAGGCTATAGCCCGCAAGTTCGGCGGGACCGTAGTAGTGAAGGCACAGGTGCATGCCGGTGGCCGCGGTAAAGCCGGTGGAGTCAAGCTCGCAACATCACCTGAAGAAGCGCGTGATCTCGCTGAGAAGATTCTCCAGCTCACTATCAAGGATCTGCCAGTTCAGAAAGTTCTCGTCACGCCGGCTGCCGACATCGAAACCGAGGCGTACGTCGGCATCATCGTCGACAGAGCGTCGAAGCGAGCGGTATTCATGGTGAGCCCGGCAGGTGGAATCGACATTGAGGAAGTTGCCGCGACGACCCCTGAGAAGATCATGCGGGTACCGGTTGATCCGCGGTACGGCCTCCAGGCCTACGAGGCCATGGAGATGGGGTTCTTCCTCTACGACGATGTAAAAAAAGCGCGCTCTGCGGCGAAGATCATGCAGCAGCTGTACACAGCCTTCATCCAGAGCGGTGCGTCACTCGCTGAGATCAACCCGCTGGTTACGACGCCGGCAGGGGAGGTTGTTGCTCTCGACGCGAAAATGGTTGTCGATGACAACGAGCTCGACCGGCTACACTCGATTGCTGAGCTTCGCGACGAGTCAGCCGAGGCACCCAGCGAAGTTGAGGCACGCAAGGCGAACCTTACCTTCATCAAGCTCGACGGAAATGTTGGCTGCGTGGTGAATGGTGCAGGCCTCGCTATGGCGACGATGGACCTGGTCAAATACTACGGCGGAGAGCCTGCCAACTTCCTCGATATCGGCGGCTCGTCGAATCCGGAAAAGGTAGTGAATGCGCTCCGCATCATCACGTCCGACCCGAGCGTGAAGGCGATTCTGTTCAACATTTTCGGAGGAATTACGCGCACCGACGATGTCGCCAACGGAATCGTTACTGCGACTAAGCAGAATCCGCTCAAGGTCCCAATCGTGATTCGCCTTACAGGAACTAATGAAGAGATCGCTCTCAAGATTCTTACCGAGAACGGTTTTTCAGCGATGACGGATATGGACGAGGCGGTCAAGAAGGCGGTTTCACTCGCAACGGGGAAAGCAGCGTGAGCATTTTCATCGACAACTCCACGCGGCTCCTCGTTCAGGGGATCACCGGCCGCGACGGATCGTTTCATACCCGGCAGATGATCGAGTACGGCACTGAGGTCGTCGGGGGTGTCACACCTGGCAAGGGCGGCCAGAAATTTGACGACAGCGTCCCGATCTTCAACACAGTACACGACGCGGTCGCTGCAACGGGCGCCAATACCACGGTCATCTATGTTCCTCCGATGTTCGCTGCTGATGCCATGATGGAAGCGGCTGATGCGGGCATCGATTTCATCGTCTGCATCACGGAGGGCGTGCCCGTTCTGGACATGACGCGCGTCTATCCATTCGTCAAAGACAAAGGCGCGAGGCTGCTCGGTCCCAACTGTCCTGGACTGATCTCGCCTGGCAAGTCCAAAGTCGGAATCATCCCCGGCCGGATCTGCACTCCGGGTAACATCGGACTGGTAAGCCGATCGGGGACGCTGACGTACGAGGTCGTGTTCCAGATGACGCGCGCGGGAATGGGCCAGACTACCTGCGTCGGAATCGGGGGAGACCCCATCAACGGCACCAACTTCATTGACTGTCTTGCGGCTTTTGAAGCCGATCCTGATACGGAGTCGGTCGTGATGATTGGCGAGATTGGCGGCACCGACGAGCAGGAAGCGGCGGTGTTCGTAAAGGAGAAGATGACGAAGCCGGTGGTTGGCTTTATCGCGGGGCAGACAGCGCCGCCGGGTCGGCGAATGGGACATGCCGGCGCGATCATCTCGGGTTCGGCCGGTACAGCTGCCGAAAAAATGCAGGCGTTCGAAGACAATGGCGTCGGCGTCGCGAAGCGTCCGATCGATGTCGTGGAACTTCTCAGGCGATAACACTTAACTACTTGCGAGACATAGACATGGCTGGAAGCAAGACACTTGCAATCGTGAAGCCGGATGCGTTCGGGGCGGGGAAGGCTGGGAAGATCATCGCCCATCTCGAGGCGGGTGGGTTCAAGGTCGTAGCAACCCGGGTACTCCGCATGACGGAGGCTCAGGCGGGTGCTTTCTATGAGGTCCACAAGGAGCGTCCGTTCTACGGATCCCTCACCAGGTTCATGACCTCTGGTCCGTGCATGCCGATGGTTCTCGAGAAGTCTGACGCAGTGGCATCACTGCGCGAGGCAATCGGGTCAACTGATCCGGCTGAAGCCGCTGACGGCACGGTCCGGAAGCTTTTTGCCGAGTCCAAGGAGCGGAACGCGATCCATGCGTCCGACTCCGATGAGAATGCGGCCCGGGAAGCGTTGTTCTTCTTCTCGGAGAGCGAGCTGATTCAGGCCTTGCGATAACGGCGGATTAAACCCGGGGGAAGCGGATTTGACGGTTTTTGACGGATCTGAGGGATCGTTAGTGCGGACGCTTCATCGGCTCTGAGCGGCGGCGTTTTCAAGGCAAGAAAATGAGTAAGGGGTTAGGTCGCTGAGAAAATCCCATCCCGCCGCGCTTCCGTAGATTTCCCCTTCACGCGGCCCCCTAAAACGCTTAATTTTCATAACTTATGCTGTCGTTTGACATCCGTTCACTGGAGTCGCATGCAGCGCAGGTCGAAGGTCAGCTCGCGCCGGATGATCCGGTATGGGAAGACGGCGACGTGCGCCCGGCGAAACCGATCGTCGTCGAAGGCCGCCTTTCCGCGGCCGGGACGTCCCGGTTCTACTTCAGTGGCCGGCTTCACGGTGAGGCGCAGGTGCCCTGCCGTCGCTGCCTGACAGAAGTTGCCGTGCAGATCCGCGAGGATGCGCACTTCATCTTTTCGTCAGAAGGCGAAGACAGTGCGGACGACCCGGACGTATATCCCTTCGACGCCAGCGCGGTGAAGCTGGACATGCGGCCGGCAGTTCGTGAGGCATGGCTTCTTGCCGTGCCGGGTTTTGTGCTCTGCCGCGAGGACTGCAAGGGTTTTTGCGCCACGTGCGGAGTCGATCTGAATACTGAGACGTGTGGTCACGTCCAGTCTACAACTGACGGCAGATGGGATGCACTGAAAGCAGCACGCGACATGCTTCCCTGACTGGCTCTACATTCAACTAGATAACGACAATGGCCGTACCCAAGCGCCGCACCTCGAAAAGAAAAAAGCGCGCCCGCAACACGCACAAGACCGCACCGGCAATCGCGATTCAGAAATGCCCGCGCTGCCAGAGCATGAGGCGTCCGCACCACGTCTGCGAAGAATGCGGATACTACGACGGTGAACAGCGAGTAGCGGCAAGGGAAGCGTAGGCTTGGCGCGCATCGCGTTGGACGCCATGGGGGGCGACTTTGCTCCCCAGGCAACTATCGCTGGAGCGCTCCAGGCACTCGACGAGCTGGGCTCACCACACACGGTTCAGCTTGTTGGACAATCATCAATAATCGAAGAGGAGCTTGCCAGCGCCCTGTCTGGCGAGCTCGCGCATCTTGCTCGAGTCAAGAGCAGGCTCGAGATAATCGAGGCGCCTGACGTGGTTGCAATGGGCGATAAGCCAACTGTTGCGCTGCGCAAGAAACCAAACAATCCCATGTCCGTGGGGCTGAAGCTCCAGCTAAACGGGAGCTCGGACGGCTTCGTCTCTGCAGGCAGCACCGGCGCGCAGATGGCGGTCTCGTCAGTCGTGCTCGGTCTTCATGCCGGCCTAACTCGGCCCGCTATCGCGACGATCCTGCCAACAGCGCGCGATCCAATTGTGTTCATGGACTCGGGCGCAAACGTTGACTGCACCGCAGCCGAACTCGTTCAATTCGCGTGGCTCGGTTCGGTTTACGCGGAGTACGTACTGGGGCGAAAGGACCCGGTCATCGGCCTGCTGAGCATCGGTGAAGAAGATGCCAAGGGAAACAGTGTGACGAAGGAAGCCCACGCGCTGTTTCGCTCTGCCGGATTCAACTTTCAGGGGAATGTCGAGGGTCGCGATCTCCCGCCGGGAGCGAGTCACCGCGGCCCGCTCGATGTCGTGATCTGCGACGGATTCACCGGCAACATCGTGCTGAAGTTCTACGAGGGCGTGATTCCGATGATCGTCGAACTGATCGGGCGCGATGGATCCATTGACACAGCGCGCGTCAGGCAATCGCTCGGCGCACTCGACTCGTCCACTTATGGCGGTGCCCCGCTTCTCGGGGTTCGCGGCGTAAGCATGATCTGTCATGGAAACTCGACCCCGCGCGCAATCAGGAACGCGATCGGCGCAGCAGTGAAAGCCGTTGAGACTGGACTCAACGAACATATCGGAGAACGGATCGCCGAAGCGTCGCCCCCCGTTAAGCGCAACGCGCGAGCGGTCTCTTGAAGCGCCCTGTTGCTGCCGTTCTTGGCACCGGAAGAGGTATCCCCGCGCATGTGATGACCAACCACGACTTTGCTGCCATCGGCATCGACACGTCGCATGAGTGGATCGTGGAACGTTCGGGCATCGTCGAGCGGCATATCGCGAAAGAGGGCGACACAACCTGCTCGATGGCTGCGACTGCATCGCGACAGGCAATGCAGCGGGCCGGCGTACATGCGGGGCAGATCGACACGATTATTCTTAGTACCGCCACGCCTGACAGGCTGCTGCCCGCGACCGCTGTGGACCTGCAGGCCGAGCTCGGCGCAACGCGCGCAGCTGCATTCGATATCGGTGCAGCGTGCTCCGGCTGGTTATACGGGATGAGTGTCGCCGAAGGGCTCATTGCCAACGGATCTGCGGAAACAATCCTCGTGGTCGGGTCCGAGAAGATGAGCGCGATCGTCGACTGGAAGGACCGGGCAACGTGCGTCCTGTTCGGCGATGGCTCGGGCGCCGTCATTCTCCAGAAAGCGCGGACCGGCAAAGGGATACTCTCGTCCTACATGAGAAGCGACGGCCAGCTGGCCAACCTGCTGTACAGGCCAAGCGGAGGGTCGTCCATCCCCATGAGTGCAGCGATACTCGATGACCGCAGTCACCTGGTGCGTATGGCGGGTCGCGAGGTATTCAAGCACGCCGTCCGATCAATGTCCGAGGCGGCTGACCGCGCACTCGACGGTGCGAGACTGACAGGTGCTGACATCGACCTTCTCATACCACATCAGGCGAATGTGAGAATCATCGAGGCGACGGCGAAGCACTCGAACATCCCGATGGAAAAGGTTTTCGTCAACGTCGACCGGTATGGCAACACGTCGTCGGCGTCCATTCCAATCGCATTGGATGAGGCAGTGGAGCGGGGCGTCGTAAAGGAAGGGACAACCGTGTTGCTTGTCGCATTTGGCGCCGGGTTTACCTGGGCGTCCATGATCATAAGGTTCTAGAGTGGACGTCGTTCTCCTGTTCCCTGGCCAGGGATCGCAGAAACCGGGAATGGGCAAGGATCTCGCCGACGCGTTTCCCCAGGCCCGGAGCGTCTTTCAACAAGTCGATGAAGCGCTCGGTTTTGCTCTCAGTCAACTTTGTTTCGAGGGGCCGGCCGACGACCTGACCGCGACGCTGAATGCGCAGCCTGCGCTGCTGGCGCATGGTGCGGCGGTGTGGGCAATCGTCAAGTCAGCGCTCGAGCCCCACGTACGCGCTGCAGCTGGACATTCACTGGGTGAACACACCGCGTATCATGCGGCGGGATCGACATCGCTCGCCGATGCAGCGAGGCTTGTGCGCCGTCGTGGACAGCTCATGTACGAAACGGGCGTGACTCGACCGGGTGCGATGGCTGCAATTCTGGGAAAGATGAACGTATCCGTGGAATCCCTTTGCGAACAGGCCAGCCGTGCATCGGGGCTTGTCGTGCCCGCCAACTACAACACATCAGAGCAGATAGTTGTCTCCGGCGAAGTAAGCGGTGTGGAGAAGGCAATGTTACTGTCGAAAGTGCACGGCGCAAAGCGCGCGGTTCGCTTGCCGGTGAGCGGTGCGTTTCATTCGCCGCTGATGGAGCCGGCGGTTTCCGGGTTTGCGGAAACCGTCGCTGCCACTGAATTCGCCGAGCCGTTGTTCCCGGTTTATTCGAATGTGACCGAGCAGCCGAGCTCATCGGCTGAAGATGCGCGTGCATTGCTGATCCGGCAGCTCACGTCGCCGGTGAAATGGTCAGGCGAAGTCGAGAACATCGCAAAGGCGTTCCCGGATGCGCTGTTCGTCGAAATGGGACCGGGCAATGTCCTCACCGGCCTGCTCGGACGGATAGTTCCGGCCGCACGCGGCATCGCATGCGGCACACCCGCCGACATTGAAAAACTCTACACTCAGCTTGCGACATGAACATCGACTTGACGGGTAAGACGGCGCTTGTCACCGGGAGCACGCGTGGGATCGGAAGGGCGACCGCTGAGGCCCTTGCTGGTTCCGGGGCACGCGTCGCTATCGTTGGCCGCGAGCGTGACAAGGCCCGAGCGGTCGCAGCGGAAATTGGAAATGGTGCGGCTGGGTTCGGCTGCGACATGGCAGACACAAGCCAGGTTGTCACGCTGATCGCAGATGTAGAGAAAGAGTTTGGTGGTGTCGACATCCTCGTCAACAATGCGGGATTGACGCGGGACAACCTCGTCATGCGCCTCAAGGACGAAGATTGGGACGCTGTCATCAATGCGAACCTGCGCGGGGCGTTCGCCGCAATAAGAGCGGCATCGCGGGGAATGATGAAGAAGCGCTCAGGGCGGATCATCAACATGGCCAGTGTGGTTGGAATTACCGGTAACAAGGGCCAGGCAAACTACGCCGCAAGCAAAGCAGGGCTGATCGCACTGACAAAATCGGTGGCAAAGGAACTGGGTTCGCGAAACATTCTCGTGAACGCGATTGCCCCGGGCTTCATTGCCACTGAAATGACCGATGCCATGACGCCAGAGGCTCGTTCTGCCCTGACGGGACTCATTCCCCTGGAGCGGCTGGGAGCGCCAGAAGACATAGCGGCAATGGTAGTATTTCTTGCATCTGACAAGGCGGCCTACATCACGGGACAGGTGCTCGTCGTTGATGGCGGAATGGTCATGTAGGTTTAGGGGTTACAGACTGCAGACTCGAGGCATTGCTGACTGCGGACGTATTTCGGACTACGGACTGCTGACTCGAGGCATTGCTGACTGCGGACGTATTTCGGACTGCGGACTCAGGACTCAAACTCGGTCAGTCCGTGTTTCGAATTCCGCAATACGTCCGCAGGCCGCCATCGACTCAGTCCGAAGTCCGCAGCCCGCAGCATGTAGCACGTAACTTTCTGTCATGTCATCAGTTAACTATATTTCACGACCATCACACAAATACCGGAGATCTGCAACATGGCCGACAACTCGGAGAAGGTTAAGGACATCATCGAGAAGGAGCTCGGGGTCGAGCGAGAGAAGCTGACCAACGAGGCAAGCTTCATCGAGGATCTCGGCGCTGACAGCCTTGACATTGTCGAGCTGGTGATGGAATTCGAGAAGGAATTCAACATCGACATTCCCGACGAAGATGCCGAGAAGCTGCGCACCGTTGGTGACGCACTCGGATACCTCAACAGCAAGATTCCCGCGTAATGAAGCGTAGAGTCGTCGTCACGGGCATGGGTGCCGTGACGCCGGTTGGCAACGACGTAGCAACGATGTGGCGCTCACTGATCGAAGGCAGGTCAGGCGCTGCGCCGATAACACACTTCGATGCCAGCGGCTTCGAGGTGAAGTTCGCCTGTGAGGTGAAAGGCTTCGACGTGTCGCAGTACATGGACCGGAAGGAAGCAAAGCGCGCCGACCAGTTTACACAGTATGCCGTCGCGGCGGCAAACCAGGCCATGCAGGACGCGGGCTTCGGCAATGGAACGGGTTACAATCCCGAAAACACCGGCGTGATCGTCGGCAGCGGGATCGGCGGTCTCAAGAGTTTTGAAGAGCAGCACGAGGTCTACCGGTCTCGCGGCCCGACGAAAATCTCGCCCTTCTTCATCCCGATGTTCATCTCGGACATCGCGGCCGGAATTGTCTCGATGCAGTTCAACGCAAAAGGCCCGAATTACGCCACTGTGTCGGCATGCGCAACCGGGGCGCACGCTATTGGGGACGCCTTTCGCACAATCCAGTACGGCGACGCAGACGTGATGATCACGGGCGGCGCTGAGGCGACGGTCACCCCGATGGCTATTGGCGGGTTCGCCAACATGAAGGCGCTTTCCGAGCGTAATGACTCGCCCGAGACCGCATCGCGCCCATTCGATGCAACCCGCGACGGATTCGTCATGGGCGAGGGCGGTGCTATCGTAATCCTCGAGGAGTTGGAGCACGCAAAGCAGAGGGGTGCCCGGATCTACTCCGAGATCGTCGGATACGGAGCGACAGGGGATGCATACCATCTCACCGCACCAGCACCCAACGGAGAAGGCGCCCAACGGGCAATGAAGCGAGCGCTCAAGGACGCCGGCCTTACGCCCGCTGATGTCCAGTACATAAACGCGCACGGCACATCGACCCCCGCCAACGACATGAACGAAACCGCGGCGATCAAAGCGGTATTTGGCGAAGAGGCATACAAGGTCAACGTCAGCTCGACAAAATCGGCCACGGGACACATGCTCGGCGCAGCAGGCGCTGTCGAGCTGGTGATAGGGACATTGGCGATCAACAACTCCCTGATTCCGGCGACGATCAACTACCAGAATCCCGATCCCGACTGCGACCTGAACTACACGCCGAACACCCCGGTCAAGCGCGAGATAGACGCCGTCATCAGCAACAGCTTCGGATTCGGCGGGCATAACACGACGCTCGCCATCAGGCGCTACGCGGACTGACGCGAATGCTTCCGGCGGCGATCGAGGGTACGGAAGCCGTCCCCGCCGCCCGAACTTTATGACCCGGACAGGCATAGGCTACGACTCACACCGGTTTGCCCCCGGCGGCAGCACACTCCTGGGCGGGATCAAGGTCGCCAACGGGATCCACCTCGCAGGCCACTCGGATGGTGATGCAGTTGCTCACGCTCTAACCGATGCGATCCTTGGGGCAGCAGGCGCCGGGGACATCGGAGCCCTCTTTCCAGACACTGATCCCGCAAATAAGGGTCGTGACTCGATCGAGATGCTCATGCACGCCGTCGGCGTCGTCTACGACCTCGGCTTCAATGTGATCAATATCGACGTCACCGTGATTACAGAGTACCCGAAAATTGGCCCCTATCGTGAAGCGATCATCGAGTCGCTCGCCGGGGCGATAGGAATCGAAATCACAGCGGTTAGTGTAAAGGGTAAGACAAACGAGGGCATGGGCTGGATCGGAAGCGGCGAAGGACTTGCCTGCATTGCAGTAGCAACCATTGCCTCGGATACTGATACGGGTGGGGAGTGAGCGGCGGAGCTGTCATAAACTGGCTGAGCGACCTCTCGATAGGAACGCTCTACATTGCGATTGGACTCATCTCGGCGGTGGAGAACATCTTCCCGCCATTTCCAGCGGACGTCGTGGTGGCGTTCGGAAGTTTTCTCGCGGCACGCGGGGAAGCCTCTCCCTATACCACATTCCTGGTGGCGTGGCTCGGCAACTTTGTCGGTGCAGCCTTCATGTACTACGTCGGACGACGCTACGGGTCGAGCGCGTTCATGACCCGGCTGGAGCGCTGGGCCGGTGCAGGGGCCGAGCAGAAGCTGCTCAAGCTCTACGGCCGTTATGGGTTGCCGGCGTTGTTCATCAGCCGGTTCCTGCCTGCAGTGCGGGCCATCGTTCCCCCATTTGCCGGCGCGATGAAGTTGCCGCCACTTCCAGTGGCGCTTGCGGTCGCGAGCGCATCCGGGATCTGGTTCGCGATCATCACGTTTGTCGCATTCCGGGCAGGATCGAATTGGGACGTGCTCTACGCGACGATCGTGAGATCCAGCAAGATCATCGGATTCTCCGCATCCGCCCTCGTAATTCTCGTTGCTGGCGTGCTCTACATCAGGCACACGCGTAAGAAGCGCTGACCGGTGAAGCCCGGAACGGTTTCAGATGACATATCCCGCCCGTTCATGCTCGAGCGTTTTCAGGATCACCTTGCAGTCGAAAAGGGTTCGTCGCCGCTGACGACTGAAGCGTATCTGCGCGACCTTACCCGCTTCGCGACCTTTTGTGTGGTGAAAGGAGCTCCAACGCCGGCAAGCGCCAGTGCAAGGACGCTGCGGGACTATGTCTACCATCTCAAGGACCTCGGCCTCGCCCCATCGTCGATACGTCGGAATGTCTCCGCCGTTCGCAGCTATTTCAGGTTCATGCTCGGCGAGGGAGAGCTCGTGCGGGACCCGAGCGAGCGTCTGGAGGCCCCCAGGAAGTGGCGCACGTTGCCGGAGGTGCTGACTGTCGACGAAGCTGACAGGCTTCTCACTGCACCAACGCTGGACGAGCCTTTCGCGTTCCGGGACCGGGCAATGCTGGAGCTGGCTTATGGAGCTGGGCTTCGAGTCTCCGAGTGGATAACAATGTCCACCCGGGACGTGCTCATGGACGATCACCTGGTTCGAGTCTTCGGAAAAGGATCCAAGGAGCGACTCGTTCCAATCGGACGCCAGGCGATCGGTGCCGTTGCGATTTACCTGCGGGAGCTTCGACCGAAGCTCGAAAAGGGAAAGGGAAAGGGTTTCCTGTTTCTCAACGCGCGAGGCGAACCCCTTTCGCGAATGGGCGCGTGGAAAATTCTTCGGAAGTACGTCGAGATCGCGGGAATTACCAAAACGGTGTCTCCGCATACACTGCGGCATTCCTTTGCAACTCACCTGCTGGAGGGTGGCGCTGACCTCCGTGCCGTGCAGGAGATGCTGGGGCATGCCGACATTTCAACTACCCAGATCTACACTCACGTAGATCGCGAATTTCTCCGGTCGGTGCACAAACAGTATCATCCTCGCGCATGATACTCGTCATCGACAACTACGACTCGTTCACTTACAATCTCGTCCAGTATATCGGGGAGCTGGGAGGGGAACCGCTCGTTCGCCGGAATGATGCGGTGACGGTGGACGAGATTCGAAACTTGTCTCCGGCGGCGATAGTTATTTCGCCGGGTCCGGGAACCCCACTCGACGCCGGGATCAGCGTCGACGTTGTCCGGAATCTCGGGTCGTCCCTGCCCATACTCGGCGTGTGTCTCGGACATCAGGCTATCGCGGAGTGTTTCGGCGGCAACATTGTGCTGGCGCCGAAGCTCATGCATGGCAAGACTTCAATGATCGCTCACGATGGTCAAGGCTTGTTCGAGGGAATCGAATCCCCGATGGAGGTGATGAGGTATCATTCCCTCACTGTGGAGTCGAGCTCGTTCCCGGCAGAGCTTGTCGTAACTGCGTGGGCCGAAAATGAACCGGCCGAGATTCACGCACTCGAACACCGCGATTTCCGGGTATGGGGTGTTCAGTTCCACCCTGAATCGGTGATGACGAAGCACGGTAAAAAGATCTTGTCAAACTTTCTACATCTTGCCAAATGACAGCACGCTCCTTCAAACGGATTGGAAGATTGAGTCGGAATCATGTTGTCGCTGCCTCGAGCGCTGTACTGCTCCTGCTCGGAACGCCGTTGAATGCCGAGGCTCAGAATGATCCGCCGCTGGATACGGGCTACGTCATTTACGACAAGGGGCCAATCACGCTTCCCCTTGGCATCGGGCTGCGTATTCCGTCATACAATCGGGTCGACGGTGTTGCGTTACCCTGGGGGCCGGACGTAAAGCTTGCCGACGGAAAGTTCAAGCTCGCTCCGACGGTGACATACCGTTCACACATCGGGAAATTCGATCCGGAGCTTACCGGGACAATCGCATTCGGACCGCTGGCTGAGCTTCGTTTCGCCGGTGGGCGCTCGACGTTTACGAATGAAAAGTGGATTCGCTCCGACATCATGAACTCGGTTTCCGCATTGGGCGTCGGCACGGATGCGAGAAACTATTTCCGTGCGGACCGGGGCGAGGTCGAGTTTTCTTATAAGGTCGTCAAGCCACTGATGACCCTGACTCCTTCAATTGGTTTTCTTCATGAGTTTGCGTGGTCCACAGGGAGTCCACTTCCGCATGCGTCAGCGCCGTGGAGCTTTTTCGGGCGTAAGGATGAGCTCAAGATGCGGCGGATCAACCCTGCCGTTGCACGCGGGCACACGACATCTGCGCTTGCCGGCGGTCGCGTCGACTACGACGATGAGATTACCAAGGCAGCGTTTGCAGCCCGGGCTGAGCATGGCTTCAATGCCCCTGTCACGACCACGCCATCCGACGGGTTTACGCAATTCACTCTCGACGGCAGCAGTGAGTTTCCGACATTCGGGCTGCAGACCTTCGCCTTCAGGGGACACGCTGTCTTCACGAGTGGCGATGCACCCCCGCAACGTTATGCCTACCTCGGTGGCTCGAGCACCCTCTCCACTGTCGACCTGCTTGCCCTCGGCGGCGACCGACTGCTGTTCCTTGAAGGAGAGTACAACTATCCGCTCCTTCGTCCGATGTTACCGTTTGTCGGCGCGCCGATGTTGACACTTCGCTACGCAATCGGGTCGGCAGGAATCGGTGAGTTTGACGATTTCATCCAGAACGTCGGCTTCGGCGTCAGCTTGAAGGTGATCAAGCTCGAATACCACATCGATCCGAGCTACCGTGAGGCGCCGTTTCGCGACAAATCCGCATTTTCGCTTGGCTTCAAGATGCCTTTTTGATTTTCCGATGCGCTAAGCCCAAGATGGACATATATTCAAGGGCGTGACTTTTGCATCCGACCGCGTGAAAATGAGTGGTGGATGAGGACGCTCGTGGTTATTCCGGCGCGCCTCGCCGCGGTCCGCCTCCCCCAGAAACCGCTTCGACTTCTCGCTGGCATCCCGTTGATTGCCCGCGTCTGGCAACGAGTCTCCGAGATGCAGGTGGCTGACCGAGTTGTCGTCGCCACCGAAGATGCGTCGGTCGCTGAAATCGCACGGTCTGCCGGCGCGGAGTGCATCATGACTCATGTCGGCCATACTTCGGGCACCGAGCGAGTTGCCGAGGTCGCCCGCATGCGCCAGTTCGCGGACTACACAACAATCGTGAACGTTCAGGGCGATGAGCCATTCATAGGCCGCCAGGCAGTGAAGGGTGCGGCGGCGATGGTCGAGTCGGGGCGATTTCCGCTGGGGACGTCGGCGTCTCCAGCATCCTGGGATATCGCTTCCAATCCGAATCTCGTGAAAGTTGTTTTGGGTGCCGATTCGCGTGCTCTCTATTTCTCGCGGGCAGGGATTCCTTTCGTTCGCGACCGTGAGGCGCTCGATTCAGTGGAGATGAAGATGCTCCAGCACATCGGGGTTTACGCATATTCACGCGAGGCGCTGGAGCAATGGGTTGCCCTTCCGCCTCATCCGCTGGAGAACACCGAACGGCTCGAGCAGCTAAGGCCGCTGGCAGCAGGGATTCCAATTGGAGTCGCAATTGCCGACGAGCCGCCGGCTGGCGGGATTGATACAGAAGACGACCTGGCTGCCGCTAATGAGCGGTGGCATGAATTCATCGCGGGACGGTAAACCAATGCAGCCTCAGTCAAGACAGCAGACGCGGTACATCTTCGTAACCGGCGGCGTAGTCTCTTCGCTCGGGAAAGGAATTGCCGCCGCTTCGATCGGGCGACTTCTTGTCGAGCGCGGAATGCGCGTGACGATCATGAAGTTCGATCCCTACTTGAACGTCGATCCCGGTACCATGTCGCCGTTCCAGCACGGCGAGGTTTACGTAACCGATGATGGCGCAGAAACGGATCTGGACCTTGGGCACTACGAGCGGTTTATCGACCGGTCGCTGTCACAGGCGAACAACGTCACTACCGGGCGCATCTACCTGAACGTGATCACCAAGGAGCGGCGAGGCGAGTACCTCGGCTCGACCGTTCAGGTGATCCCGCATGTCACTGACGAAATCAAATCTGCGATGAAACGGCTTGCTCCAGAGAGCGACGTAGTCATCGTCGAGATCGGTGGGACAGTTGGCGATATCGAGTCGCTTCCTTTCCTCGAGGCAATCAGGCAGTTCCGACATGAGATAGGACGCGAGAACGCGATTTTCATTCACCTCACACTGGTTCCGTTCATCGCAGCCGCGGGTGAAGTCAAGACAAAGCCGACGCAGCACTCGGTGCGCGAGCTGATGGAGATCGGAATTCAGCCTGACATTCTCATCTGCAGAAGCGAGCGCGCACTGTCGGAAGAGGTGAAGCGAAAGATCGCGCTATTCTGCAACGTCGAGTTCGGTGCCGTGGTGGAAAGCCGGGACGTGCCGACGATCTACGAGATTCCTCTCACTTTCCATGAGCAAGGGCTCGACGAGCGTGTCATGCATCGTCTTGGGCTCCTGGGTAAAAAGGCGCCTGACCTCGGCCCATGGCGCGCAATGGTGAACCGGGTAGTGAATCCTTCGGCGCGAGTGAAGATCGCGGTCATCGGGAAATACACAGACCTGATCGATTCGTACAAGAGCGTGCATGAAGCGCTGATTCATGGTGGGATCGCCAACGATGTGGGCGTGGACATCCACTGGCTGGCGAGCGACATGTTTTCGGGAAGGGAGAAGACGCGCGAGCTTCTCGCTGAATTTCACGGCGTACTCGTTCCTGGTGGCTTCGGAGTCAGGGGCGTCGAGGGAATGCTCGAAGCGATAAGGTACGCACGCGAATCCGGACTCCCGTTTTTCGGGATCTGTCTGGGCATGCAGAGCGCGATCATCGAATTTGCGCGCAACGTGATTGGCCTTGATGACAGTCATTCCAGCGAGTTCGCGCCGGAGTGCGGGAACCCTGTGATTTCTCTCATGGAGTCACAGCAACACCTCACCGATATGGGCGGCACAATGCGGCTTGGTGCTTACCCTTGCAAGCTCGGACCCGGAACACGCGCCGCACAGATTTACGGCACTCCGCAGGTAAGCGAGCGGCATCGGCACAGATACGAGGTGTCGAACGCATATCGCGACGCGTTCGTCGAGCATGGCATGACGCTGAGTGGTTTGTCGCCGGACGGCTCACTCGTGGAGATCGTGGAGCTTCAAACACATCCGTGGTTCATCGGCTGCCAGTTTCATCCGGAGCTGCAGTCGCGGCCAACGCGACCGCACCCGTTGTTCGCCAGTTTCATTGGGGCGGCCTCAGAAGCGCGCCAGCAGCGCAGCGACCGAAAGCGACAGGCATCGGTGCCGGCCGAATAGCGTGCAGCCTCTGTTTCCCACCGATCGCTTTTTTGTTATCGCCGGCCCCTGCGTCGTCGAGGATGACAAGCTCAACATTTCCATAGCCCATGAGATTGTCAGAATCAGTGATTCGATACCGGGCGGAATCATTTTCAAAGCGAGCTTCGACAAGGCAAACCGGTCCAACCGCGATGCGGCGCGTGGGCCGGGAATCGAGGCAGGGTTGGCTGCACTTGAACGCGTAAAAGACGCGACGGGCGCCACGATCATCACCGACGTGCATCTCCCGGATCAGTGCGCGGCAACAGCGCGGGTCGCGGATGCACTGCAGATCCCCGCTTTTCTCTGCAGACAGACGGACCTTCTGGAAGCGGCAGGCGCAACTGGCAAAGCCGTCAACGTTAAGAAGGGCCAGTGGCTCCAGCCGGAAGGAATGAAGGGAGCCGTTGAAAAAGTGAAGGGAGCGGGCGGAACCGGCGAGATCGCAGTGACAGAACGCGGAACGTTCTTCGGATACGGCGACCTCGTCGTCGACATGCGCAGCTTTGTGCGCATGCGCACCGCGACGGGATACCCTGTGATTTTCGATGCGACTCACAGCGTTCAGCGACCGGGAATGGGAGATGGAGGGGCAAGCGGTGGGGCGAGAGAATTCATCGAGCCGCTTGCGCTTGCCGCCGTTGCCGCGGGAGCAAACGGCGTGTTCATCGAAACGCATCCTGATCCCGACAATGCTCCAAGCGATGGACCGAACATGTTGCCGCTCTCCCAACTCGAAGCGCTACTGATCCGGCTTACGCGGGTGTGGCAGACGGTCAATCGATGAAAGCGGAACGCATCGTCGAGCTCGGCAAGCGCGTGATAAGGATGGAGCGCGAGGCGCTCGCGGAGAGTGAATCAAGGCTGGGAGCGAACTTTGCCAAAGCCGTGCAGCTGCTCGCCGCATGCAGCGGGCGCGCTATCGTATCCGGTGTCGGCAAGTCGGGCCTCATCGGCCGCAAGATCGCTGCGACACTTACCTCCACCGGCACTCCGGCAACTTTCCTGCATCCCTCCGAGAGCCTGCATGGCGACCTCGGCATTGTCGGTGATGACGACGTTGCGATCCTCATCTCGAAGAGCGGAGAGTCGAACGAGCTCGTGGCACTGCTCGAGCACCTCAAGCGGCTCGGCGTTGGTACAATTGCAATCACGGGAAATCAGGACTCAGCTCTCTCCCGCCACAGCGATGTTTCACTCGACGCCTGGGTGAGCGAGGAAGCGTGTGTGCTTGACCTCGCACCTACCACAAGTACCACCGTGGCGCTTGCAATCGGTGACGCCCTCGCTGTCGCACTGCTCGAAGAGAAGGGATTCAAGTCAGATGATTTCGCACGACTACACCCCGGTGGTGCACTCGGGAAGCGGCTCCTGACCCAGGTTCGGGATGTCATGGTAACGGGTCGGCTCGTGCCAGCCCTCACACGGGATGCAACAATGCGTGAAGCCGTCGTGCACCTCGCCGAGCGCCGCGGAATCGCAGTTGTCAGAAACGAGGATGGGACCGTGGCCGGAGTAGTCACTTCCGGAGACCTGACGCGCCTGATGGAGCACGAGGACAACGTAATGCCGGTTCCTGTGGAGAGGGTGATGACCACCAATCCACGCCTCGCCCATGAAGATGAGCTGGGGAGTGCGGTAGTTTACCGTATGGAGCAGCATGGAATCATATCGATGCCGGTAGTGAATTCGGCAGAAAAGCTTGTTGGGGTGATACACCTTCACGATCTGATGCGGGCTGGCGTCGCGTGAGCCGCACGGCGCTCAGCGCGCTCGTCGCCCTCCTCGCAACGCTAGCGGCTTGCGACGGCAATAAGGCGACACCGGTAGTAGCCCGGGCTTCGCTTGCGGACTCTGCAGATCAGGTGATGTACGGCACGAAGTTCAACCTTACGGACAAAGGTCTGTCGCGCGCGGAGCTCGCGGCGGACACTGCATACTTTTTCGACGACAACACTCGAATCGAAATGCGCAAAGTCGAGGTCACGTTTTATACGACGAGCGGCGCCCGGGATGCATACCTCACTTCTGACCGGGGGACATACCAGACACGCGGGGGTATCATGGTCGCGCGTGGAAATGTCATCGTGATAACCGAAGAAGGTCGGCGGATGGAAACACCGGAGCTCAAATACGATCAGCAGATGAACGAGATTGCGAGCGACAGTGCATTCGTGCTGACTGAGCCGGGCCGACGGCTGGAAGGTATCGGCCTGAGGTCCGACCCGAACATGCAGAACGTTCAGATCCTTCGCACAAAGAGCGGATCGACCGGCAACGTGACTCTGCCCGGTCAATGAGATTTCTGCGCGCGGGGCTCTTCATGATCGCCACTACGGCATCGAGCGCCTCAGCGCAGGCGCCGGCGCGCCAGTGTCTCCTGCAATATGAATCCTCATCGGCCTCCTCAAACACGCGGACAAACGCTGTAAGACTTCCGGGCGGGCAGTACAATTTTTTCCAGGGCGGTGGAGTTACTTATCACTGTGAGGGACAGGACAACACGCTCATTGCTGATAGCGCCGAGTACTATGGTGAGCAGCGCGTACTGTACCTCATTGGGAGCGTGCACTACACTGAGCCGCGTGCGAAAGTCGATTCGGATCGCATGACTTACTACCAGCTCGAGGATCGTCTTCGAGCTGAGGGCAATGTCAACGTGCGCACCGGTACCGGCACGACTATGCGCGGACCGCTGATAGACTACTACCGCGCGACCACTGCACGCCCGCTGGCCCGCACTGTGGCGACGGGACGTCCGAGGATGGCTGTCGCTCAGCAGCAACCGGCTGGCAGGCCGGCCGAGCCTGTGGACATTGTCGCCAACACTCTTGTTGCTGAGGGTGACAACCTCGTGTACGCATCAGGTAATGTCGAGGTGACACGTCCGGACCTCATCGCAAAAAGCGACTCGGCGTTTCTGGACGGTCAACGGGAATTCGCACGACTGATGCGCTCGCCATCGGTGGAAAGCAGAAAAGGCCGGCGCTTCACGTTGACCGGCGGTGTCATTGACCTGTTTTCACGTAACCGTCTCCTCGAGCGGGTTCTAGCGACCCCATCTGGCCATGTGCTTAGTGAAGACCTCGAGCTGCTCGCCGACTCTGTAGATCTGCGCGTGAGCAACAATCAGCTCCAGCGTGTTATGGCATGGGGCAGGAAATCCCGCGCACGGGCACTTTCACCTGAAAGGCAGATCGTCGCTGATTCGATAGACGCGCTGTTGCCGGGCCAGCGCCTTCGTGAAATGCGCGCTATCGGCAAAGCGTACGCAAACAGCGATGCCGACACGACTCGCATGATCTCGAATGAGCGGGACTGGATGCGCGGCGATGTCGTGATTGCCCAGTTCGACAGCATTGCGCCGACAGATACGACTACGAAACCGAAGCCCAGGCGGATCGTCGCCACCGGTGATGCAAGCTCATTCTACCAGCTGGTTGGCAGCGGACTTGTCCGTGGTCTTCCGAATATCAATTACGTACGCGGGCGCGAGATCACAATCCATTTTGCGGAGCGCGTCGTCTCCAGCGTGGATGTAGTCGATCAGGCTTCCGGCGTTTACCTCGAGCCATCGACTGTTGCAACGCCTGCTGCCGGAGCGGCACGGCCTCCCGCCGCTACTACCCAACGAAATACGCAGGCGCCGTCGCCAGCGGGAACGAGAAGAGAATAGCGTGACATCACAGGAGTTTTCCCCGCGGGTTCGCCAGATAATTCGCGATTTGTCAGGCGATGAGCGCTCGATGTCGATCGCTCTCGGAGCAATCATTCGCGAAGCGGATGAACGCGGGTCGGCTGCGTTCCATGATGTCGTCATACGATACCGCGACGAATTCCTGCGAGTACTTCGCGTCGACGGCAAGGATGCCGAACGCGAGGCCGGCAGACTCGGCCTGGACGAGGTTGAGTCATATCTTGCCACATCGGTCCTTCCCCGGCTCGCCGGCGACGGATCGATACATCAGATCGACCCCAACCTCGAGCCTGCGGACGTCCGGATTCAGCTCGCCGAGGCGCTGTGGAATGACATTGCCCCGGATCGGGAGCCGATTGCCGAGGTCATCCGGCACACAGGTGAATTTGCTTCGGCCGAGCAGACGAGCACGCGCAGTCCGCTTATCGGTGGAAGCGTCCTCGAGGCCAAGGGCCTGGTCAAGACTTATCGCCGGCGCGCTGTGGTGAACGATGTCGGGCTTCGACTTCAGCAGGGCGAGATCGTGGGCCTGCTTGGCCCCAACGGCGCGGGCAAGACGACCACTTTCTATATGATTGTCGGGCTGATCGACCCCCAGCAGGGAAAGATCCTTCTCGACGGCAAGGACATCTCGAACATGCCGATGTACAAGCGGGCCCGTCAGGGTATCGGGTACCTCTCCCAGGAGCCGTCTATCTTCAGGAAGTTGTCGGTCGAGGACAACATCATGGCAATTCTGGAGACCCTTCCCATACCTGCGGCTGAGCGGCAGAAACGTCTCGAGAAGCTGCTCGACGAGCTCAATATCAAGCGCCTCCGAAAGAACAAGGCATATTCGCTCTCCGGCGGAGAGCGGCGCAGACTGGAGATTACCCGGGCCCTCGTCACCGACCCCAAGTTCATGATGCTCGATGAGCCGTTCGCGGGCGTCGACCCGATTGCGGTCCACGACATTCAGACAATCGTCGCCGGGCTGCGTCATCGGGGCATCGGGGTGCTGATTTCCGACCACAACGTTGAGCAGACCCTCGACATAGTAGACCGGGCTTACATAATGTTCGATGGTCAGGTCAAGGTTTCTGGCACTGTTCGTGATTTAGTCTATGACGACACGGTGGCCGACATCTACCTCGGGCCCACTCTCACGGCGCGTCTGCGCCAGAGATTTTCTCATGTGCAGGAAGCAGGAGCGGCGTCGTGAAGCCAGGAATGAGTCAATCAACGCAGCTGCGGCAGGAGCTGAAGATCAATCCGCGCCTTTATCAGGCGATGGATCTGCTCTACATGCCGTTGCTCGATTTACAGCAGCACCTCAAGCAGGAACTGCTGAATAACCCGTTTCTCGACCTCGTAGAGGCCGAAGAAGAGGACGAAGAGGGAGAAACCGAGGCCGAAGCGGTCGCTGAAACGCCTGAAGAGAAGGAACGCGGCGAAGAAATTGACTGGGAGGAAATCCTCCTCGACGGTTTCGATACTGCGGGCGGAAGGCGGGAGGAGCACGAGGAGCGTGAATACTACGAGCCGGTCACGGTGGCCACACGCGACCTTAGCGATCACCTCCGGGACCAGGTGAGTCTGCTCGAGCTCAACCCGCGCGAAATGCTGCTTGCCGAGGAGTTTCTCGGGAACATCAACGATGACGGCTACCTTGCCACGCCCGTAAGCGAGGTCATTGACTCCGTCAACGAGATGATCATGACCGCGGCGGAAACAGAGGATCGTGACCTGGCCGACCTCCCGATGTATTCAGTCGAGGAAGGCGAGGCCATGCTGGTGACAGTGCAGGACCTCGATCCACCGGGCGTGGGCGCCCGCGATCTTAGGGAATGCCTGATGCTTCAGCTAAAGGAAGCAGGGCTCGAGCAATCAGTTCCGTTCCGACTGGTCCGCGACTGCTTCGATGAGCTCATTGCGCACCGCTGGAGCGAGATCTCCAAACGTTTCGGTATCAGCGCTGGCGACGTGCAGAAAGCCGCGGACGAGATCGCTAAGCTGGACCCGAAGCCGGGGCTGCGGTTCAGGTCAGGTGACGAGAACTACATCATTCCCGATCTGATCGTCGACAAAATCGACGACCACTATCACGTGTTTCTCAATGATGCCAACCTGCCGCGGCTTCGACTGAGCAAGGCATACCAGGAAATAGCCCGCGATAAGAAGAAATTCGATGGCGAAAACAAGGAGTTCATCTCGAACAAGCTGAATTCGGCGAACTGGATGATCCAGGCAATCGAACAGCGGCGCCAGACGATGCTCAAGGTGATGAACTACATCGTCGACCGGCAGCGGGAATTTTTCGAGAAGGGAGTTCAGTTCCTCAAGCCGCTGACGCTTCGCGAGGTCGCCGAAGTGATCAACATGCACGAGTCGACAGTGAGCCGGGTCACGAATGAAAAATTCGTGCAGACTCCGCGTGGTGTCCTGCCGCTCAAGTTCTTTTTCTCGTCAGGACTTGCAACGTCGGAAGGTGATGACGTCTCAGCGCGTGGGATCAAGGCACAGCTGCAGAAGCTCGTTCAGGATGAAGACCCGAAGCACCCGCTCACCGATCAGGCGATCGTGAATATTCTGCGCGAGAGCGGAGTCCAGATTGCGCGCCGCACGGTGGCGAAGTATCGCGATCAGCTCGGCGTCCTTTCTGCGAGGATGCGCAAGCGGATATGACGTCGGCACGGGTGGAGGCGGCCGGAGCTGCGCGCAGCGTTCCGCTCGCACCGCCTGTGCACGGCGAGAGTGGGCCATTGGTAAGCGTGCTCGTGCCGGCAAAAGACGAGGCGGAGAACCTGCCACTCTTCATGGAGCTCGCCGCCGCTGCGTTTGCCCGGAGCCCCGGGCGATACGAGGTCGTTGTCATCGATGATGGATCGGTCGATGGAACGTGGGAGCTTCTCGAGGCACTCCGGGAGCACTACTCATTTCTCCGCGCCGTGCGACACCGGACGGGGCGCGGGATCGCAGAATCCCTGCGTAGCGGTTACCTGAATTCACGAGGGTCAATCCTCGTTTTTTATCCCGCCGACCTGCAATACAAGCCGGAGGATATCCCGAGACTGGTCGCGCCGATCATCGCAGGTGAGACTGACATGGTCACCGGCTATAAACAGGGTGAGTACGACAAAGCTTTCGTGTCAGGCGTATACAACAGGCTCAGCCGAAGCTTGTTCAGCGTGCCGGTTCGCGACCTGAATTCCGTAAAGGCATACCGCCGCGAGGTGATGGAATCCGTACCTGCCCGTCCCGACTGGCATCGGTACATGATTGTAGTCGCGGCGTCGCAGGGATTCACGGTATCGGAAATTCCCGTCCCGCTTTACGCAAGGCACGCCGGCGCCTCCAAATTTGGCATCGGCAGAATTCCCGTTGGTGTCATCGACATGCTCGCGGTATGGTTCGAGTTGCGATTTGCGAAGAAGCCACTGCTGTTGTTCGGCATTCTGGGCGCTGCGCTCTTCACGCTGGGAGTCCTTGCGGGCGTCACTGCTCTCGTGTGGCTGGCGGTGACTGGCGAGGGTGTGAGGGTTGTCTGGACGCTCATCCAGACGTGCCTAATCGTGGGCAGCGTTTTTTTCTCCACAGGATTCGTTGGCGAGCTCGTCGCCGCTCAACGCGCTGAGACGCGGGAACTACGTGCGCGAATAGAAGAGCTGGCTCAGGGAAGGGATACACTGCTCGACCGTTGAGCCAGGTGAAGGTTCTTTTCCTCACGCACTCGTTTCCACGATATCCCGGTGACGCTCCCGGATCGTTTCTGCTCCGGCTGGCAGTTGCCCTCAGAGCAAAGGATGTCAGAGTGCACGTAATCGCCCCTGCGGCTCCCGGCCTTTCGGAAAAGGATGAAATAGAAGGAATAACTGTCGAGCGATTCCGCTACGCTCCGCGCGAGCACGAAACCCTCGCGTACACCGGCAGCATGGCTCAGGACGTTGCGAGCTCGTGGAAGGCCAAGCTGGCAATGGTCAGCTACCTGGGCGGGGACCTTGCTCGCGCCATTTCGGTGAGCAAGTCTTTCCAACCGGCAATCGTTCACGCGCACTGGTGGTTTCCCAGTGGAGTGATCGGACAGTGGATGTCGAAGTTGACAGGAACGCCCCTCGTTACGACGCTGCACGGAACTGACGTGCGAATGGCGAAGGCAGTGCAGGCGAGTCGACCGATTTTCAGAGCCGTCCTGAAAAGCTCGGCCCGCATAACAACGGTGTCGTCGTGGCTCGCGTCGGAGGTCACGGCGATGATGCCGGATGCGCGGCCGGATGTCGCCCCGATGCCTGTCAACGCAGCGAGATTTGCTCCCTCAGGGTCACGGCAGCAAAACCGTTTTCTTTTCGCGGGTCGGCTCAACAAGCAGAAGGGGCTCGATCACCTTCTCCGCGCAGTCGCTGCAATGACGCAGTCTGCAATGATTGACGTCGTAGGGGAGGGAAGTGATGCCCACTCGCTGCGCCTGCTCGCATCGCAGCTCGGGATCAGCGATCGCGTGGCCTGGCATGGTCAGCTGAGCCAGGATGGACTCGTAAAGATGTATCAAGCCGCCACCGCCGTCGTCGTTCCATCGACCGACGAGGGCCTCGGTCTTGTTGCTGCAGAAGCGCAGCTATGCGAGGCTCCTGTGATTGCGTTCAGGTCAGGCGGTCTGACAGACGTCGTACAACACGACAAAACTGGAATACTCGTGACGCCCGCGGATGTCGGCGAGCTTGCGCGAGCCCTGGATGGGATTCTCTGTACGCCCGGGCACGCGGCCGGTCTCGGAAAGGCTGGAAGGGAATTCGCACTTTCGGTTTTCTCGCCGGAACGTGCAGCGCGGGATTACAGCGCGATTTACCGGAGCGTCATTGGCGACCGCGCGCAGTAGGGCATTCCAACTCGCGCAATGGGTCTTTGCAGCCGCCATTGTCTGGTACGCGGTCGCAGCCCTGCGCGGCCAGTGGCACGGCGCAACGATGAGGCTGCAAACCCTCGATCCCTCATGGAGCCGCATTGCAATTGCGACAGTAATCGTGCTCGCTACGTATGCGCTGTTGATAGAAACATGGAGGCGCATCGTCGTTGCATCAGGAGAGAGTCTCCCCTTCAACACAGCGGCCCGTATCTGGTTCGTCTCAAATCTCGGCAAGTACGTGCCCGGCAAAGTCTGGTCGATAGCAGCGATGACCATGATGGCGCGCGACAACCGGGTATCGCCAATCGTGGCCGCTGGTTCTTCAGTGCTCATTCAGATGGTGACGATCGCTGCTGGTATCGGTGTAGTTCTCGTTGCCGGGGCGCAGTCGATCGATCAGCCAGTCACTGCGGCATTTGCCGGGTTGGCAATCCTCGCGATAATGGCGGCCACACCTGTTCTCTTACCGGCGTCGGCAAGGCTTGCAAGCTCCCTGACCGGCCGCAGCTTCTCGCTTCCGAAAATATCCCAGCGAGTCGTGTGGGCCGCGGCAGCAAAGTCCGCCGTCGCGTGGATTGCATATGGCGTCGCGTTTCAGGTTTTCGTCTACGCAATCCTGGGAAACGCAACTGGCGCCACATCATCATACGTCGCAGTTTATGCAGCGTCCTACATCATTGGATTTCTGGCGCTTTTTGCGCCGGGCGGAGCAGTGGTCCGGGAGAGCGCCATGATCGCAGGCTTGTTGCGACTCGGCCTTTCCGACCAGGCTGATGCACTCGCAATTGCTGTCGCCTCGAGGTTCTGGCTGACTTTGACTGAGCTTCTGCCAGGCCTTGTTTACCTCGCGCTCCACCGACGCAGCGCGCGAACCCAGTCATGAGCGGAATGGAAGAGAAAGAAACACAAAGGACGTTCGAGAGCGAATCATCGCCCGCCGCCAAGCGGGAGAATGCGGCGGCGGCCGACGATGCAAATGGGAATGCGACGTCCGTTCTGCAGTCAACGCTCCCGGCAGTCACGCGTGAAACTGTCGCGTCATCCGGACCGCGGCGCGAGGGCCTGTGGGCGGCGCTCTTCTACGTGACCTGGACTATGGCACTTGGGTTCCCCGCGCTCGCAGGAAAGTTTCTGGCTGGCCAATACAGCGATCAGTTCATTGCTGGTTACGCGTTCCGTGAATTCGGCGCAAGCGTGTTACGTACAACCGGCGGCTTCCCTCTATGGAACCCGTACCTGTTCGGGGGAATGCCGTTCGTTGCTGCGATGCACGGCGACATCTTCTATCCGACATTTCTGCTGCGGATGATCATGCCGACCGATGCAGCAATGACATGGTCGTTCATCCTGCACCTTTTCCTCGCAGGTTTCTTCGCCTTCCGATTACTTCGCGCGAGTGGATTTGGTTTCTACGGTTCGCTCATCGGCGGCGCGGGCTACATGATGAGCGGTCAGCTGGCGTCGCTTGTATCTCCGGGTCACGACGGTAAACTGACCGTAAGCGCGCTGTTTCCGCTGGGCCTCTGGATGCTCACGCGCGGGATCCGCGACGGGAAACTTTGGACCTGGGGAGTGCTTGCGCTGACGATCGGACTTGCGGTTCTGAGCCCCCATCCTCAGTTGCTTCAATACATGCTGCTGGCCAGCGCGGCATTTACCATACACCTCGCTGTGTCCGTGATACGCAGGGATGAGTTGCCTGTAATCCGGGTAATCGGCAGAATGGCTGCCGCGCTCGGTGCCGTTGGGATCGGCCTGGCCATGGGTGCAATACAGTATCTACCCGTGCGCGAGTACGTAGCATGGTCGCCACGCGCTGGTGGAATCGCGGATTATGCGACAGCGACGTCGTATGCGTGGCCGGCGAAGGAGCTGTTCGACGCATATCTCCCGCAGTTCACGGGAATGATCGAGGCCTACTGGGGGGTTAACGCAATTCACCTGCATAGCGACTACGTGGGCGCAATCGTTCTTCTGCTTGCAGGCGCTGCGTTCGGGGGTCTGAAGCATGATCCGAAACGCGGCTTTGTTCTTTTCTGGGCGATCACTTTAGTCATTGCGCTCCTGTGGGCGCTCGGCGGCGATACCCCGTTTTACAAGATCCCGTATGAAATTGTACCGGGCACTAAATACTTCCGCGCGCCGGCAACCGTGTTCTTCGTTGGATCGATGGGCCTGGCGGTTCTTGCTGCAACCGGTGTGGAAAAGATTCTTCGCCGTCAACTGAGCCTCAGATACATCCTGGGCTGGCTCACATTTGCTACCCTCATCGCAGGCTTGGCGATGGCCGGAGTCCTCAACGACTTCGCGCTGGCGCTCGCGCCGGCCGACATGGTCGACTACGTGATGGCAAACGCCACTCAGGTGGTTCTGGGTGCGTGGCGATCGTTTGCTTTCATTCTCTTCAGCGTTATCGTGATCCTCGTCTACCGGAAGGGCAGGATGTCGCTCCGCACCGCTGGGATCGCGTTGGCATTCCTGGTCGCCGCAGATGGGTGGACGATAATGCGGAACTACTGGATGTTCTCCGATCGCGCAGCGGTGACCTATGCGAGCGATCCGGCGATCGATCGCATCAAGGCCGATCCTCAGCCTGCCCGGGTTCTTGCGATGGAGCTCGAGGTAAATCCTCTACGCGACACAAACCTCCAGGGCGACGGGCTCATGATCCACGGAATCCGTGGTGTTCTGGGGTACCATGGAAATCAGCTCGAGCTCTACAACCGGCTGCTCCAGAAAGACGAGGGGTTTCAGCAGGTCTTCAATCCGCAGATGTGGCAGCTTCTCAACATCCGCTACCTGATGACCAACAGCAGCGACGTCAGTTCGTTTTTCCCGGGAGCGCAATGGGTGATCGGGCCCGTGAAAAATTCAGCGGGGACAACGATTCACCTTTACCGGCTACCCGGTGAAAACCCATACGCATGGGTGACGCCGACATTCGTGCAGGCGGAGGACGATGCCGTGGCCGCGACGATATTCAATCGCGGCTTTGAGCTTCGCAGTGCAACTCTTTTTGCTCCTACCGCCGATGTTGCCGGCCCGGATTCACTCAGCATGATGCCGCTGCCTGTCACAGCGAAAGCAATCGTTACCAGATACGAGCCAGGTCGTGTATCGCTCGAGCTGTCCGAACCCGCTCCGGCAGGGTCGGCCCTCCTGATATCTGAGAACTACTACCCAGGCTGGCGGGCCACTGTTGATGGGAAGGCGGCGACTCTCGGGCGAGCTAACATTTCGATCATGGGCGTTGCGTTGCCGGAAGGTGGCCGGACGATCGAGCTCATCTTCGAAAGCGCCGCATACGAACTTGGAAAGCTGATAACATTGTTGGCACTTGGAGCCACGGTGCTACTCATCACAGCGGGAATAATCAGGGAGCGAAGGTCGATTGCCTGATCGCACATTAGTAATAGTCCCGACGTACAACGAGAAAGAAAATCTTGCGCGCCTCATCTCGGCCGTGCTTTCGCAGGACCCCTCGATAGACATGCTGATCGTAGACGATGGTTCTCCCGACGGTACAGGGGAAATAGCCGATACCATTGCCGCTGAAAACGATCGAGTTCACGCGATACATCGCGCCGCAAAGCTCGGGCTGGGAACGGCTTACGTTGCAGGCTTCAAGTGGGCGCTCGCACGTGATTACCAGTTCATATTCGAGATGGATGCCGATTTTTCTCACTCGCCTGACAGGCTTCCCGAATTTCTCAAGGCAATCCAGACCGCTGACCTGGTAATTGGATCGCGCTATCAGAATGGACAGGTGAACGTCGTGAACTGGCCAATGGGAAGGCTGTTTCTTTCCTACTCAGCTAACATCTATTCACGTCGCGTGACGGGGCTGCAGATATTCGATTCGACGGGCGGCTTCAAGTGCTTCCGGCGTCGTGTTCTCGAGTCGATTGACCTCGACGACATCAAGTCGAATGGCTATGCATTTCAGATCGAGATGACGGTGCGGGCGTGGAAGAAGGGTTTCCGGATCATGGAAATCCCGATCGTATTCGTCGATCGCACCGAGGGCTCGAGCAAGATGTCGAAGCGGATCGTTCGCGAGGCGGTGTGGATGGTCTGGCGCCTCAGGTGGTGGAGCATCAGGGGCAAGATCTGACCATGAGCGGCCGCCGTTTTTACAAGATGAGCGGGTCAGGCAATGACTTCGTGTTCTTCAACCTGGCCGAAGGGGGTCCGGGGGAACTCGAGAGCCCCGAAGCTGTCAGGTCGATCTCGGCGAGGGCTACCGGAGTTGGGGCAGATGGCGTCGTATTCCTCAAGCCTCGCACACCCGATTCATTCTCGATCCGCTACTACAATAGCGATGGCTCACTCGGCGAGCTCTGCGGCAACGCAACCCTCTGCTCAGTGCGACTCGCGAATGAGCTTGGGCTGACTGAATCCGGCCCGGTCAATATCCAGACTGACGCCGGACTCATCCAAGCGAGAATGAAAAACGGGCTCCCGGAGTTAGACCTTGCCGTTGTAACCGAGGTGGCAACGAAACTAGCTGCAATCCCGCCGGCGGACCGGGAAGAGCGACTGGGATTCGCTCGGGTTGGAGTACCCCATGTGACGATTGTCGACGTGGATGTGGAGACAGCCGACGTGTTGGGGCGCGGTTCGCTGGTTCGACGGGACCGGTCGCTCAGGGATGGGGCCAACGTGAACTTCGTTTCGCGGGGAAGTGCCGGCTGGTCTGTCCGAACCTACGAGCGCGGTGTCGAGGGGGAGACGTTGGCATGTGGCACCGGTGCGGTGGCGTCCGCGATTCTATTGACTGAATGGGGTCTAGCTCAAGGACCCGTTAGCCTTCGGACAAGGTCAGGAAAAGTTCTCGAAGTCACGGTTCGGAAGTCTGAACTGGGGTGGCATCCGTCGCTTCGAGGAAGCGCCGAGCTCGTATTTACGGGCGAATTAGGGGAACTGCTCGACTAGCTGCTGTCGCGAATAGCGACATCGAGTGGCTGGGCGAGGTTCAGCTGGCGGATTCTCCACCGGTCTGCTGTAGCTGTTGAGGTATACAGACCTAACTACTTTGGAAATAGTGACTTACGTGCATTTCTACCGGCAGGCTGATCCGTTTCTCCACATTTCTCCACCTTAGTTAGTTTACATAACATATATTATACGTCCTTCTTGTTTAGACTCAAGAAATGCTGCTGGCGCCTTCATGGCGGCCCGCGCGAGCCGCACGCCTCCCGGAAAGCGCCCTGTCGAGGAAAGTCGGTCGCACCAGAGCGTGGTACGATAATAGGCACAGTGCGATCGTCCCCAGCGACACCGCCGCAAGCTTTCCAATTGCCGGGCCAGCCCATCTGGACAAGACCAACTGGAGGCCCAGAACGATCGGAAAATGTGTCAGGTATGACCAGTAGGATGCGTCCACCAGATATTCAATGCTCGGCCACGCGCGGTCGAATATCCGCACAAACGCCCCGATGAACGCAAGGCTCAGCGCCCACGCGGCCACTCCTCGCAGAATCAGTCCCAGAGGATCCGAACCTTGTCCCGCCCCCACCGTCACCGCCAGGGCGCCCAAGGCGACTGAGCTCAGCACTGCGTAGTGACCTGTGCGGGCACCAATAAGCGAAATCAGCGACCGCTGTCGCTGAATCCACCATCCCACCAGGAAAAAGACGGCAAAGTAGGCAAGCACGCTCGGGCGGACGGCGAAGGAGTGGATCAGCACATCCCCCCGCGTAGGCCAAAGCGTCAGTGCCGTTACGACGCCCAGTGCCAACGGCAGCAAACACCAGGACGTCGCCCGCGCGAGGGCGGTGTCGACAATTGCAATTGTTCGAGGCGACAACCTGACCAAAGTCGCAGGTACAGCCAGAAGTAGCGTGATCATCAGGTAGTACAGAAACCACAAGTGCATCGGAGTGAATGCGGGGATGGTATCCCTCACACCGGGCATGGGAGTCCCCGCGGCAGCTGCGCTGATCCCGAAAAACGCGAGGTTGACCGGCACGAGGGCGATGAGGAACGGCAGCGCTATGCGCAGCGAACGGTTCGTCAGAAACCCCCGCATCCCCAGCCTGTTGAGCAGCAGCCGGCTGAAGAACCCGGAGAGGATAAAAAATGCCGGTACCCTGAACAGGAAAATCAGAACGAAGAAGGCACTCGCGCCGACTGACCGATCGCTGTCCTGAATCGGCCATGCGGTTTCGAACGTCACGTAGGCTAGCGAGGAATGTGCGACGATGCCGAGCAGCATCGAAACTCCTCGCGCTGCGTCGAGGCTGTGGAGGCGGCCCTCGTTACCGACGGGCGAAGGCGTCAGCTTGTGGGCTGCGCGCTCGCATCCAGCTCACCAAGACGCACGCGCGCCTCGCCGGCGACAGTTCCCTTCGAGTCGGCGCCAAGCTTCGTCCAGAGCGCGCGCGCCTTCGCTGTATCGGCACCATTCAGGTAGGCTTTGGCAGCGAGCGCCTCATACCGCTCGCGGTCCGGCTTGAACCGGGCAGCTTCGGCCGCCGTCTCGTAACGCTCTGCCGCTTCCTTGTGCTTGTTCAGCTGCTCGAGCCCGGAGGCGAGAACCAGCTGCACCGACGCGCCAAATTCGCCAGACTCCCCCTCAGCCTTTTTCAACTCGTCAACACCCTCCTGAACCTTGCCCTGATCATAGAGGACCTGTGCGAGCAGAAGCCTGGCGCCAACGGCCGGCTTCGTCCCGTCGTAGCGCGTAATCATCTTTTTCAGATCCGACTCAGCAAGCGGAAGATTCCCTGATACCAGAGAACGCTGGGCTTCGAAGTACGCCTTCTCAGCACGCTGCGCCTTGAGCTCCTGCGACTGATTGTAGAACCACCCGCCAGCGGCGAGAACGACGACTGCGGCTGCCCCCCAGCCCACCTTCTTGCTGTGAAGCTGAAACCAGTCCATCAGGTTGTCGGCGCGCTCGGATGAAGAAAACGGCGAAGTCATATTCGGATTGTGAAAGATTATCGGGACGAAGCTACGGAAAACTACCCCTCCCCACGGGAAAAGGCAGTTCTTTGGGTGTGACAGGCGAGGTCGGGCAAAAGACAAATGCCCCCGGGGTGACTCGAACACCCGGCCAACGGTTTAGGAAACCGCTGCTCTATCCACCTGAGCTACGGGGGCAGCCTCCTAAGATAAACCGCTGCCCCCGGTCTCTTCTACCCGGGGCAGGTTTATTGTGAGACTCAAAGCTCGGTTGGAAGCAATGATAGTTTCGCGCCCGAGAAAGTACGTCGTCTCCATCGGCGGGAATGCGAGGCTCTTGTAAGGCTGGGTTGCCGTGCGCGTTACGCGCCGGACTTGCGCATTGCAAACGGAAAGTCAAGCTCATCGGTAACGGGTTCCAGGTCCACAACACTGGAGACCAATGCTCCATCCGGACCCCGCGACAGAAGTTGCCTTAATTCAGCCAGCCGTTCTTCCTTCCCTGATGCGGCAACTTCGACCGTACCGTCAGGTCGATTCATCACCCAGCCGCACAGTTGAAGCCGCCGCGCTGTGACCCGCGTGAACCACCTGAAGCCAACTCCCTGAACTCGACCAGCAACCTTGAGATGAACGGTGGGCACCAATCACCCTCTCAGCTTCATCATCGCTGCAAGTGCCGCGGCCATCGCAGCTTCTGGCGGCATGCCGCGCAACGGATCAATGGATATCTCACCAGATCGTATTCTCCGCGCAATTGCATCGAGTGCCGCGGCAACTTCATTGGCACTGGGCCCCGAGAAATGAACGCCGCCCGCCGGAGTACCAGCGAATGTGTCTACATCGTCGAAGAACCCCGTCGGGTCATGCTCGGGGGCGGGCCCTGACCACTCGGTCGCGTTCCACTCTGACTCAGCTTGAGACTTCTCTGAAGTTTGTCGCCCGAGTGATGCGAGCCCGGTCCAGTCGTACGACTGCCACCCAGAAATTGCCCACCCTTCCGAATTCTGGGCAGGTGCTGCTGACATCTGCGGCGGCGGCTCCGGCGCGATGTATCGAGCCTCTTCCGCAAGGTAGATGTCGATCGAGGGCAGATCGTCGATGAACTGCTCTATTGGCGGAAAGTCGTCATCGGCAGGCGGGTCCGCAGCACCTTCGCGAATGGAAACCGCTGCTGCTCCCAGACGATCAGGCGCGGCAAATGGCGGGTAATGAAACATGCTCAGGCCTCCCAGCTGTGTTTGCCAAGCAGCGGGACGAATCTCACCGGCGCGATGTCTTCACGCTCGAGCTCACCGCCTCGGTTCGTGAAGAGGTGAAGAATCTGCTCCTCACGGTCGCCAAGGGGTATCAGAAGCCTGCCCCCGTCGGCAAGCTGCTCGATGTAGGCCTGTGGAACCTCCGGAGCTGCCGCGCCTACGAGAATCGCGTCAAACGGGGCAAACTGCCGCCACCCGAGCGTCCCGTCGCCGAGCATGAAAGAAATGTTGTTCGTGCCCATTTGTTGAAGGACTTCCCGGGCCTTTTCCAGCAACGGAGCAATCCGCTCGATCGAAAACACCTGGGACGACAGTCGCGACAAGAGCGCCGTCTGATATCCCGAGCCGGTTCCGATTTCGAGCACTCGCTCATTGCCGGTGAGCTTCAGAAGCTCGAGATATCGCGCGTGGATGGAAGGTTGCGAAATGGTCTGGCCATTTCCAATCGGAAGCGCCGAATCTTCGTAGGCGCGATGCCTGACACCGGTTGGGACGAACAGGTGCCGCGGTGTCCCGTCGATCGCATGCAACACCGATAGATCGCGGATACCCTGTTGCTGCAGGGTTTCCACGAGTCTGCGCCGCGCTCCACGATACTCCTGGGGATCTACTGGTCCAGCCACCATGACTCCGAGTGATCCAGTATCGCGTGGTGAGTGACGTCGAGGTGCAGTGGCGACACCGAAATGAAACCATCCTGAATAGCGCGGAAGTCTGAATTCTCAGGGCCCGACCACTCGATTGACCCACCGCCAATCCAATAGATCGGCCGGCCCCACGGGTCTTGCATCTTCTTGATCGAATCGGAGTACACTCTGCGGCCAAGTCGCGTGAGGCGCACTCCCTTTATGTCTGCCCCCTTGAGCGGAGGAAGGTTCACGTTGAGAAGTGTGTTCGCCGGAAACGAGGGTAGCGACGTGAGATGTCGCAGCAGCGCTGTGAGTGGTTCAATCTGGTCATCGAGCATGCTGACGTCGGCGCGCAGGTCACCACCGGCGAACGAAATGGCGATCGAGGGAATGCCAATTGAAATTCCTTCCATCGCGGCCGCGACTGTGCCCGAATACAACACGTCCTCGCCCATGTTCTGGCCGTGATTGATTCCGCTGATGACGAAATCGGGACGCTCAGGCATAAGCACTTCACACGCGAGCATGACACAATCGGTAGGCGTGCCATCCACCTGCCACCTCCGTTCTCCACGCTGAATCGGTCTTACGGGATGATGGAGTGTCAACGAATGACTGGTAGCACTTTGTTCACGGTCGGGCGCAACTACGGTTACCTCACCCAGTGGCTCAGCCGCAGCTACGAGACATTGGAGGCCATGAGCAAGTATTCCATCATCGTTTGTGCAGAGCAGGCGCATCAGTTTCCCTTATTGAATGGCTTCACAGGCCGCGGCTTGTGCTTGCGGAATGCGCCGGATTTGTGTCCCCAGAGCACCCCCGTAACGCGCATCGCATCCTGAAACTCGCGAAAGTAGCTTGGTGGTCCGTAGATAGTGGAGATCGGCACGTTCGTCATGGTGAATCCCGCGTGTGCCGCGCGAATGATGAAATCAGTTTCGAACTCGTAGCGATCACCCTCCGCCTTGATTTCATCGATCACCTCGCGGCGGATGGCCCTGTACCCCGACTGACTGTCCCTCACCGCCCCGCCCGAGATAATGCGGGTAGCGGTCGTCGACAGCAGGTTCGCAAGGCGACGCTTCTTCGGCATCTGCTCGACAGTAAGGTCCCTCGTGCCGATTGATATGTGAAACCGGTCGAGCGCGGCGATCAACGACGGTGAAAAAGAGGGATCATGCTGACCGTCAGAGTCGATTGTGATCACCGCATCGCAGTCGACTTCGATCGCTGCAGCGAAACCCTCCTGGAGGGCAGCTCCCTTTCCCCGATTGACGGGAAAATCGATTGCCTTGTCGCACACGGATCGCAGCATCGATCCGGTACCATCTTCAGATCCGTCATTGATGCCGATGATGTGCGCGCCCGGCACGCTCTGTCGCAACCCGCGAACGACCGGTCCGAGCGTTCGTTCAGCGTTGAACGAGGGCAGTATGACGGCGACCTTGATCATTCCCCGGGATCTTCGCCATCTAGAATCGAAGCAATCGCCTTGAGATCCGCTTCGAGCGATTCGACTGTCTGCATATCCAGGGCAGCTCTCGCCACGCTGCGAAGCTCACCGTTCTTCTTGTACTCATCGATCTTTTGTCTCGCACCGTCGATGGTGTACTTCTCGGTGTACAGAAGCTGCCGCACCAGCATTATCAGCTCGATCTCGCGACGCTGATACACTCTGTTCCCGGAGCGATTCTTTGCCGGGTGAAGGAAGCGGAACTGACTTTCCCAATACCGGAGCACATGCGGCTTGAGGTCAGTCAGGCCACATACATCTCCCATGGAAAAGAACTCCCTGACAGGTTCTGCCGTCATCAGTCGCTCTCCGGACGAAGTTCGCGCGTCATGAGGGCCCCAATCGCATCACGCGGTGGCTGCCCTTCGAACAACACCTTGTGAACCGCATCAACGATTGGCATCTCCACGCCCTCCCGCTTTGCCAGCGCGAATGCGCTTCGCGCCGTCGTCACACCTTCCGCAACCGTCTCCTTGCCTGCCATCACCGAATCCAGCGTCCGTCCCCTTCCCACTTCGACTCCCACCGCTCGATTCCGGCTCAGCGATCCCGTACACGTCAGCACGAGATCTCCGAGGCCTGCGAGCCCGGCAAGGGTCGCCGGCTCTGCGCCAAGCTTCACACCCAGTCGTGTCATCTCCGCGAGGCCCCGCGTGATGAGAGCGGCGCGCGCATTGAAACCGAGGCCAAGACCTTCCGCAATTCCGGTCGCGACAGCCATCACGTTCTTCAGCGACCCGCCGACTTCGACTCCAGTAACGTCAGTGTGCGTATACGCGCGGAAATGAACCGAGCTGAACGCCTGCTGCGCAAACAGCGCCGCCTCAACCGATGTTGATGCAACCACTACTGCGGTTGGCTGCTGGGCCACGACCTCCACCGCGAAGCTCGGACCCGACAGTGCGATCACCGTTGAGCCGGCAAGCTCTTCGGCCGCAACGTCAGTCATCAACGAGAGAGAACCCTGCTCCACTCCTTTTGAGGCAACCACTACCGGGGTTCCGGGCTTCACGAACTCGCGCGCGCTCTTCGCGATTGTGCGCAGCACATGCGACGGCGTGGCGAGGGTGACGAGCTCAGCGCCTTCGAGCGTGGCCTCGATCTGATTGAAAGCAGTCAGCGTGTCTGCAAGTGTGTGCCCGGAAAGGAATCGACGATTTTGATGAAGCCTGTTGATTGTCTCAACGACATCCCACTCGTAGGCCCAGATCCGGGTCTCGTGGCCGTTCCGCGCGAGCAGATCGGCGAGTGCCGTACCCCACGCCCCCGCACCGATGACTGCGCAACGCGTCACGCTGGCTCTCCCTCCGCATGGCGGTGTCCAATCTTCGGCTCAGTGCCGCTCGCAAGCCGGGAAATGTTGCCACGATGCATCCAGATGACGAAGGCACCGATGGCAGCGCTGATGAAGAAGAGCAGATGCGGCCCCCGCACGAGGAGGAGGGACATCGGAAGCACGACTGCCGCAGTAAGTGAACCGGCACTGACGTAACGCGTCGCGGCAAGCACAATCGCAAACGCAACGAGTGCGATGAGCGCCGGAAGCCACGCGAGCCCGAAAAATACACCGCCCGCGGTTGCGACTCCCTTGCCGCCGCCCTGCCCCATCAGAAATATCGGCTTCACGTGACCCAGAATCGCGGCGACCCCAAACGCAATCGCCCACATGTCCGGTCGCGAAGCGCTCACTACAAGAGGAAGCAGCAGCGTCGGCAACATGCCCTTGAGCGTGTCTGCCAGATAGACCATCGCGCCAATTCTGGTGCCGAGTACCCGCATCGCGTTGGTCGCACCGAGGTTGCCCGATCCGTGTTCACGAAGGTCGATGCCCTTTGCCTTTCCCGCGAGATAGGCAAACGGAATCGACCCTGCGAGGTAGGCGATGACTACCCCAGCAATCGGATGCACCTAGGCCGACTTTCGCCGCATCACTACCCGCAGCGGACTGCCTGTGAATCCCCAGGCTTCTCTGAACCCGTTGTGGAGGTAGCGAATGTAGTGCTCCTGAACCAGGTCGGGATTGTTGCCGAAAACCGCTATCATGGGCGGTGTTGTTTCCACCTGGGTAGCATAGTTGAGCTTCACCTCTCGTCCCGCGGCTTGCGGTGGCTGCCGACGCGCGAGCAGTTCCTCGAGCTTGGAGTTCACCTGGGAAGTGGTGATCCGCTTGTTACGCTCGCTCTCTACCGAGAGGATGGTATCGAGAAGTCTCGATACACGCTGGCCCGTCAGCGCCGACGTAAAGATGAACGGGACGAACCGGAAGAATGGCGCCTTCTCCGCCGCCTCCGTCTGGAACTTGTATGCCGAGTTCGTCTCTTTTTCGGCAAGGTCCCATTTGTTCACGACGACGATCAGCCCGCGACCGGTCTCCCATGCAAGAGCCGCGATCTTGAGATCCTGGTTATGCAGGCCTTCCACTGCGTCGATTACCAGGATGCAGATCTCCGAGCGCTCTATCGCGCGGCGTGACCTCAATGACGAATAGAACTCGATCCCGTCGTCAACGCGTGACTGTCGTCGCAAGCCGGCGGTGTCGACGAACACGATCTCACGATCGTGGTACATCATGGGCGTGTCGATAGCGTCGCGCGTGGTTCCCGCTACGTCTGAAACGACAAGCCTCTCCTCACCGAGAAGGCGATTCACTATCGAGGACTTGCCGACGTTCGGTCTTCCAATGACTGCGACGCGGAGCGCTTCGCCGACCTCCTCATTCATCTCCGGAATTCTCTCGACGATCACATCGAGAAGATCTCCCGAATTCTTGCCGTTCTGCGCTGACACCGGCACAGGGTCACCTGCCCCGAGAGCGTAGAACTCGTAGAAGTCGGTCGATGCTGGATCGTCAACCTTGTTCGCAACGAGTACCCACGGTTTCGACGACTCGCGTAGCAGCTCGACGACTTTCGAGTCACTCGGATGCAGGCCAGCTTTTGCATCAACAACGAGCAGCATCAGGTCTGCTTCGGCTATCGCCTCGAGTACCTGGCGCCTGATCTCGAGATCCATCGGAAGGTGTGGATCATCGGCCAGACCGCCCGTGTCGACCAGCCAGAACGTACGGCCGTTCCACTCAGCGCGAGTGAAGTGACGGTCGCGCGTCGTACCTGCCTCGTCACTGACGATAGCTGCGTGATCACCAACTATTCTGTTGAACAGCGCCGACTTTCCAACGTTGGGACGGCCGATAAGTGCAATTACTGGAACATTCATGCTGCCACCGCGAGCTGCTCGCTTGAGAGAACATCTACAAAATCGTAGGAAGGAAAGACGGGCAACGGCAGTGATTCCCGCAGCTCATCAAAGATTACATCGTCGAGGAATACACGATCCTCGTTTATCGTTTCGGCTGGTATCAGCGCTAAATCAAGGTCAGTTCTGCCACTGAGAGCTCGGCGGATATCTTCCCCCACCAGCAACCCCGCCGTCGTAATCGTCGGGCCGAACAGGGAATTTTCAACGGAGATGAGCTCGAAGTGCGCCCCGGTGACCGCCCTGATCTTCTGGATCAGCTCAGCCATGAGAGTCGCGGTCGCCGTCCCCGTGACCACACCAATGCGCATTCCATCGAGTCGAGGGAGGTCATCGAGACCTTCGTCGACGCGCATGCGGAGCGCTGTTATCGCTCCGATACCGTTCTCGATTTGCGCGAAGTCGCCATAGTGTTCAGCACCTGGGAGCTCGCGGCCGGCGAGATGATACAATTCGTCCGAGCCAAACACCCACGCCTCGCCGCGCTCGCTCATTGCACGATCGCTCCACTTCTCCACATGCGCGAGCAGCTCCCTTGCCTTCTCCCGGCTCAACGGCTCACCAGTATAGAGATGAGAAAACTGAGTGATCCCAACCGGCACGACAGCGGCGGAAATTACCGCTTCACCGATGTTCCAGAGATCGCGCAATGATTCCTCGAGCACGGCGCCATCGTTGAGCCCCGGGACGACAACCATCTGCGTATGAAACTGGATGCCACCATCAGCCAGTCGCGTCAGCTGCTCTACGACGTTCGGCACTCGCGGGTTGTTGAGCAGGATCTTCCGCGCTTCCCAGTTCGTTGCGTGAACTGACACGTAGAGCGGCGAGAGCCGGTACTCGAGAATGCGCGACATGTCGCGCTCCTTCACGTTCGACAACGTTGCAAAATTGCCGTATGTGAACGAGAGCCGATAATCGTCGTCGCGGATGTAGAGGTTCTTGCGAAGACCCGGGGGTAAACCTTCGATGAAACAGAATTCGCATCGGTTCGCACACCGGCGAACGTTCGGGGGTTCGAGCGCGATGCCGATCGCCTCACTTTCCGGCCGCTCGATTTCGTAAACGATGTCCTCGCCGTCAGGCTGCCTCGTTTCAACGACAAGCTCTTCGTCGGCCGACAGAAATTCCCAATCCAGGAAGTCCTGAATCGGACGACCATTGACTGAAATTATCTGCGTTCCGGGCACCATCCCGATCTCATCTGCAATGCTTCCGGGACTAACCCGCGCAACTTTGACCATAGCTAAAGTAATTTAGAGCCAAAGCGCCCGAAATCAAGGAATTGTCGAAGGTTACGCGCTACACTGGAGCATTGGCTGCGAGTGATTCCAGCAGCTTTCGGGCCTGCTCTGCATTGAATCCCGGTACCTTCGCGATGGCTGCCTCGCCGGCGTCGCGAACGCCCTGCACACTTCCAAACTCCTGTATCAGCCGCCGTCGCTTTACAGGCCCGATTCCCGGTACTTTCAGCAACTCGGAGGTGATTGTTCGCATCGTCCGGCGCTTGCGGTTGTAGGTAATGGCAAAGCGATGGGCCTCGTCCCTCAGCAGCTGAAGGGTGCGTAGCGCAGGCGACCTGCGGGACATCCTCACTGGTTCTGCCCTCCCCCACATGAACACCTCCTCATCCCGCTTGGCCAGACTGATCACCGGGCGATCGCCAAGTCCCAAGCCGTCCAGGGCTTCATGGGCGGCTGAGAGCTGTCCTTTGCCGCCGTCGATCACGATCAGGTCAGGAAGCTGCTTCTCGTCTGCGATCCGCCGCTGGAAGTAACGGGTCACGACCTCGCGCATGGACGCAAAATCATCGGTCCCCACAACAGTCTTTACCTTGAATTTCCGGTATTCAGCACGCTTTGGACGACCATGCTCGAACCAGACGCAAGCTCCGACCGTGTCGGTGCCCTGTGTAGTCGAGATGTCGAAGCAGGCCATCGTCCGCGGAAGCTTCTGAAGTCCGAGCTCCCTTCCAAGGTCGTAGACCGGGTCGCTTGCGCGGGTGCCCGTCTCGAGAGCCGACAGCCGGAGCTCCTCGAGCAGATGTCTCGCATTCTGCTGGGCCAGTTCCACAAGCTCTCGGCGCGGCCCACGCTGAGGCACCAGAACCCTGGTCCCGCCCAATGACTCTTCGAGCAGCTCACGATCTTCAAAATCGAACGGGACCAGGAGATCCCGCGCACGTTCCCGCATCGGTACGTAGTGGCCCGCAAGGAACACTGAAAGGATTCCGGGATCTTCTTCGCCTTCGAGATTCTGGAGGAACCGGTGCTCGCGGGCGAGAAGCTTTCCACCGCGAACGCGAAGGAGGGCGACACATGCATCATCGTCGTCGCGCGCGTACCCGACCACGTCGCGGTCACCGCCTTCGACCTCGAGGACAACTGTGGGCTCCTCCATCCCTTCCACATGAACCAGCGCATCACGCAGCTCGGCCGCGCGCTCGAAGTCGAGCGATTCGGCGGCCAGATCCATGCGTTCGCGAATATGCTTGATGACCTCGCCGGGTTTGCCGTCAAGGAACAGCAGTACCTCGTTGATCATCGACCGATAGTCGTCCTGACTTTGCGCGAGTATGCATGGAGCCTTGCAGCGCTTTATGGAATAGTCGAGACATGGCCTTTCCGGCATCTCTCGAGGCATGTCGTAGTTGCACGAGCGAACGGTGAAGATCCGCTTCACCACGTTCAAAGCGCGGCGCATCGCTCCGACGTCCGTATACGGACCGAAGTATCGCGCTCCGTCATTTTGCAGCTGTCGCGTGACGTAGACGCGGGGAAAGGCTTCGTGTACAGTGACCTTGATGTACGGGTACGACTTGTCATCGCGGAGCGCGATGTTGAAGCGAGGCGTGTACTCCTTGATGAGATTCGCCTCGAGAATCAGCGCGTGCGCTTCCGACGGCACCACGATTGTCTCGAGATCCGCGATCTGGTTGACGAGGTGACGGGTCTTCGGACTCTCGTGGTGGTCCTGCCCGAAGTAGCTGCGGACCCGGGATCGCAGGCGCTTCGCTTTACCTACGTAGAGGATCCTGCCGTCGCCGCTCTTCCAGAGGTAAACTCCCGGCCCGTCGGGCAGGTGCGGAAGTTTCGAGGCAACTTTTTCGGGGATAGCGCGCATTTTATCTAATAATACCCGCCAATCCTATTGGACGAGGACTGAATGCGTACTGCGGACGGACTGCGGCCCGCGGACTACTGCGGACTGGTGACTTAATCCAATGCGACCGGCGACCAGCGACCAGCGACCAGCGACCAGCGAATAGCTAAGACGCTCTGCGCCTAAGCCTAGCGGTCATCGCAGTGGCTTCGCGAACGCCCATCGCGGTGGTAATTCCGAGATACGCGATGCCGTACGCAGCGAGAATGCCAAGCCCGATCCAGACAGGGTGCGCTGCCCCGGCAAACAGGAGCTTGAGTCCCCACGCGAGCGCCGCCGCGACGAGCCCCGCGCCCCAGAGCTGCACCGTGTGGTACCGGCCCATCGATGTCTTTCCGATTCGGGCAGTAAGCGCGCGGCGAAGCAGGAAAAACTCGATCCACGCTGCAATTCCTGAAGCGGCAGTCAACCCCGCTACCCCGACGCGCCTGTCCAGGCCCAGCGCGCCCGGAAGGTAGAGCGCGAAGAAACCGCCAAGCGCAAGGTTGATGGCCACTCTGGCAATCGCGAACCGCAGCGGCGTTCGCGTATCACGAAGGGCATAAAACGTCGACGAGTACAACCGTCCCCACGTTGCCGCGAGAAGCCCGATCGTCGAGCCGGCCAGAACCTGCCAGACCCAGACAGCATCATCGCTCGTAAATCTTCCCGACTGAAAGAGTACAGCGGCGATCACATCACCAAGTGCGAAAAACGCTACCGCCGAGGGCACGATGAAGTAGGCAATCCGCTCGAGACCGGCATCGAGTCTGCCGCGAAGATATGCGGCAACTTCGTCAGCAGTACCGAGCGCGCTCGACATCATCGGGAGCTCTGCAGCGGAGACTGCCATTCCAAACAGGCTTACCGGCAGCGTGTAAAGCACCTGCGCGTACGATACGACTGCGACCGCCCCGGTCGGGAGCCAGCTTGCGATGAACGAATCGATGAATGCGCTGATCTGGACAACACCGCGGCCAACGAACACAGGCACAAAACTGCGGAAGACACCGCGGGTATGAGCAGAGCTGAAGTCCAGATTGGGCCGGACACCCCTGGCAAGTTGAAGCACGCGTGGTACCTGCACGCCGAATTGAAGCGCGCTCCCCGCAACTGATGCCCACGCCAGGATGACTGCCAGATGGGCCTGCGACGTTCCGGCACCGAAGGCGACGAGCGCACCTATCATCGCGAGATTCCACGCAACCGGGGCTGCGTAACTCATGAAGAAGCGGCGGTGGCTGTTGAGTATCCCGAGACACCATGCTGAAAACACGAGAAGCGCCGCGCCGGGAAACAGTATCTGCGTCAGCTGTATCGTCAGCTCGCGTTTTTCACCGGTGAAACCGGGCGCAATCAGGCCAACAAGGAGTGGCGCGAGCAGGACGCCGAGCAGCGTAACTATGGATGCGACGAGTGCGAGTGCGCTTATTACCGCCCCTGCCAGCTTGTTGGCCTCCGCATCGTCTTTTCTGGCAAGCAGGCCCGAGTACGCGGGGATGAACGATGCGGACAGAACTCCTTCACCAAAGAGATTCTGAAGCATGTTCGGGATTCTGAACGCGGCATTGAATGCATCTGCCGCGAGCGACGTACTGAAGTAGTAGGCAAAGACCTTCTGTCTTATGAGCCCGGCGAACCGGCTGAGAAGAATCCCGCTGCCGACAAGGACCGCCGCGGCACGCGAGCGGTCAGGTGTCATGTGATGCGCTTGGCGTGGGCGCGAATCTCCTGCATCACTCCCTCGATCAGCTCGTCACCATATCGCGCCAGCAGCGGAATGAAGTTGAGACTGCGCTCCTGCGGAATGCCGAATGGAAACAGGGCTCCGCGCGCGATCGCCGCGTCACGAAGTGCATCATTGCCGCGACGCTTGATACCCGCCGACATGCGGCGCTCCAATCGTGTCATGCGATGTTCCACATTCCTGCGGAGCCCTTCCAGTACGGCAGGCGCAACAAGGTCACCACCTTCTGCGCTACCGATGTCATTGAGCGATTCAGCGAGCGAGGTCCTGAGTTTTCGTATGGCAGTAGTCACACCACCGGGGAGTGATTCACGCGCGAGCCGGGTCTCGACGGCATGCGGATCGCGGAACTCTTCCGGGTCGAGCCCGTGCCGTCCCAGAATTCTCTCGATTCTCGGCTCCACCACATACCCCGACCAGCGGGGGAGCACAACCGGGGCGGAAACGCCGAGCACGTCAGCGACTGAAGTGACTTGTGCGAAGTATGCAATTTCCGCCGGTCCGCCAAGATACGCGACAGTAGGCAGAATCGAGCGTTCTACAATGGGCCTCAACAGTACATTGGGACCGAGCGATCCCGGCGTCGCCTTGCGAGCAGCTTCACCTGCCCCACGAACTTTGATCCTTTCACGCTTTCCTTCCGCCTCAGAGAACGCGAGCGACCGGCCATCGACCACATTCACCTGCGCGGAGAATCCCGCCTCCTTGAGTGCGCGCGATCGTTCACCAAGAGCGGAATCAATGGGCTCTGACTTCTCCAACGCCTTCATCAGGATCGGATGTGCAGCGCTCCGGACCGAATGATGCGCGGCGTCAAGGACAGATATCCCCATCGGCTCGAGATTCGACCGCAGCAGGCTGACGTAGGCACCGCCGATCGTCGCGCCTGGGTGATAAGCTTTCCGCACCAATTCAAGGATTGCTGAGTCGGACGCCGATCCCGCGGCGCGCGCGAGCTGCAACAGCTGGGTCGACACATCCCCGAGTCCCACACGTGCCAGAGCGACACCAGTTCCGGGCGGCTCGGGAATCTCGATCCGCTCAGCACTGTCCGCTGTTGCAACAACCGTCGACGCCGACTCGGCGAAATCCGAATCGTCCGTCGCAGCCCAGAACACGGGAGCAACGGGCATTCCGGTGAGCTCCTGGAGCTCGTCAGCGAGGGCGAGCGCGCTGAGTGCTTTCCACCACGTGTACAGCGGTCCGCCGAAAAGGCCCGGCTGTTGTCCTGCAGTAACGACAAATCCCGACATCGCTGCGCGCTCGAGTCGATCGGATGCGGCGGTTCCTGCTCCGAACGCGGGTGCCAGCGCCTCGAGCCAGTTGTCGTCCAGCAATGAGGCTCTGACCAGGTTCGCCCGTTCTTTCCACTGCTTCGCACCCGATGGAGCGTCGACGAACCATTCCGGGTGCGTGCGGCTCAGGGCCGCCTGCGTGAGCGCGGATCCCTTGAGCGGCGTGCTGACCGCGCGGAGACTCAAGCGCGCTTCCCGAACAGAATGACACGCGGCGATTCATCGGTCAGCGGATGTGCATCGTAGTTACCGAATACCGAGCTGACGTGGAACCCCGATTTCTCCATCATGCGACTAAGCTCTTCCTTTTCGAAAAGGCGAACCCGCTCAGTGTACTCGCGTCGCTCGCCACGGATACAAATTCGCTTTGTGACATAACGCCCGTCATCGGAAATCTCGCGTCGCTGCTCGACGACCCGGCCATCGATCTCCGTCTCATCGTAAGGCACGAGTGTATCCCGGAGATGCTCAGTGTTGAGAAAGTCGAGAACGAACGTACCACCGTGCGCTGTGACGCGCGCAACCTCCTTGATGACAGCGAGGTGGCTGTTATCATCCTCAAAGTATCCAAAGCTCGTGAACAGGTTTACCACGAGCTCGAACGAGCCTTCGCGGAAAGGGAGCACGCGCATATCGCCGCGAACGAACTCCGCCGCTGGCGCCTCTTCGCGTGCGAGGCGGAGCAACACTGGAGAGAGGTCGAGACCGACCGTTTCCCAGCGGGTGGTAAGTACTCTTGCGTGCCGCCCCCCACCGCATGCAAGATCGAGAACGCGGTGCATGGAACCGCTGTCAACGAAACGCTCGATAAGCTGAACGGCATGCTCGGCTTCAGCCGCATCGCGATGCGGATACAGCGCCACATACTGCTCGCCGAACCAGGACTCAAACCACTCAGACACCGGTGTACTTCACTTATGGTATGGCTCACCACGCACGATCGACCCCGCCCGGTAGAGCTGCTCCGCAAGCACCAGCCTCGCAAGCTCGTGAGGAAGAGTCCAGGGTGCCAACGACAATCTCATCACCGCGCGACCGAGAATGGCTTGAGAGAGCCCGTAAGCGCCGCCAATGACGATCGTGCAATCACGATCGCTTTCCCGCTCTCGCTGAAGCCACGCTGAAAAGTCTTCGGACGTGAACGACTTGCCGCCGGGGTCGCAAGCCACGATCCGGCTACTGTTGGCACGCTCGAGAAGTCGCTGCCCCTCGCGCTCGCGCACTTCAGCCGATAGAAGCGACCCTGCACGCTCTTCGCGCACTTCATTGACTTCGAGCGGCCAGTACCGCGCCGCCCGAGTTTCATACTCATTGATCGCCGCTGCCAAAGCCGCATTCCGCGGCTTGCCGACAACGGCGACAACGAGCCGCATCAGGCGTAGATGCCACGAAGCCTGTGCACATTCGCTACCCTGCTTATCGCCAGCATGTACGCAGCGGTGCGCATGTTGACTTTATGCTGCGTCGCGAGCGCCAGAACATCATGGAAGCTGTTGACCATGATCTCGCCGAGCCGGTCGTTGACGACCTGCTCCGTCCAGAAATAGCCGCCGCGATCCTGAACCCACTCGAAGTAGGAAACCGTGACACCCCCTGCATTCGCCAGAATGTCAGGAATGACGAACACTCCGTTTTCTTCGAGGATGGAATCAGCAGCGGCAGTGGTCGGACCGTTCGCCCCCTCACATATGATGCGCGCCCTGATCTGCGCCGCATTCTTGGTCGTTATGACGTTCTCGAGCGCGGCAGGCAGCAGAACGTCCACATCGAGCGTAAGAAGGTCAGCGCCGCTGATTACTTCTCCGCGGGTGTATCCGTCCAGCGTACGATTTTTCTTCGCATACGCGACCGCATCTTCCACATCGATTCCGTCTGGATCATAGACCGACACCGAGCGATCGCCGATCGCTATGATCTTGCAGCCTTCGCGCTGTAGCAGCTGTGCCGCCACAGAGCCAACGTTTCCGAAGCCCTGAACGGCGACGGTCGTGCCCTCGACCGGCATGCCGAGGTGTGCGAGTGCTTCCTTTGTCACCATCATGCATCCGCGTCCCGTCGCTTCACGCCTGCCAAGCGATCCACCCATCTCGACAGGCTTGCCAGTGACCACTGCAGTAGTCGTGTGGCCAACGTGCATGGAGTAAGTGTCCATGATCCACGCCATGACGCGCTCGTTCGTGTTCACGTCGGGCGCGGGCACATCGGAGTCAGGTCCGAGTGTCTGGATGATCCCCGCCGTGTAACGGCGAGTCAGCCGTTCGAGCTCAGTGATGCTCATCGTGTTCGGGTCGCACACGACACCGCCCTTGGCGCCACCAAAAGGAATGTTGACGACGGCGCACTTCCACGTCATCCACGCAGCCAGAGCCTTGACTTCCTCGAGCGTAACCTCAGTGTCGAACCTGATGCCGCCTTTTGCAGGACCTCGCGACGTGTTGTAGAGGACGCGATACCCCGTATAAACCTGGACTTCGCCGTTGTCCATCGTGACCGGGACCGAGACGATGATCTGTTTCTCCGGGTGACGGAGGACGCGGTAGAGGCCGGGCTCGAGATCGAGCAGCTCCGCCGCCTGGTCGAAGCGAAGCATCATCGCCTCGAACGGGTTTTCCTCGTTTAGAAATGTGTCCTTGTCAGGTTTTACGAGCGTGCCGGACGAGACTCTGGTATCGGTAGACATGTATTGGAGAAAATGAAAGGGCTACGGTGTTCCGTGCCTCGAGGATTCGCGATCTATCAGGCACCACGGCGCGGGAGCGTCCTCAACATTTCGTCGAGACCAGCCTCCCCGCTGACGGCTTCGACTGACAGGGAAACATACCATAACGGGGCCTCACTGGCAGGCCATATCGGAGCGAGCTTTACCGCATCTTTCAGGGTGCACACGACGAAGTCGAGACCGCCAGTAAGTGCCGAGATTTTGCGGACGTCACGGCTCGTAAATGCGTGATGATCGGGGAATCTCAACGGCACTACGCTGGCCCCCAATGACTCGAGCTGCCGGAAGAAAGCTGCGGGATTTCCAATTGCGGCAATCGCTAGAACGCGTCGCCCTGCAATTGATGATGCAGGTACCTCATCCCCCGGTGGCGCAACCCGCACGAGCGACTTCTGCACGAGTCGCATCACGAACACCGGGGTCCCCGGCGACGTTCTTCTCACCCACGCTTCCGCCTCGAGGACGGCGAGGTTGGAGGCTGCCTTCGCAGTTACGACAATCGCTGAGGCCCGGCGCAGGCTCGCCGGCGATTCACGATACGGCCCGGCCGGAAGCATATGCTGCGTTGCTGTCCAATCGTCAGCACTGACGAGGACGATGTCTATGGCGCGTTCCGCAGAGCGATGCTGGAACGCATCATCGAGAACAGCGACGTCCGCACCGCCGGCGGCCGCCCTGGCGATTCCCTTCACTCTGCTCTTCTCAACTACGACTTCGATTCCGGGATTCAATCTCGAGTGGACGATGGGTTCATCGTCGCCGTATCCCCTCAGCACGATGGCGGGCCGTCGTCCGTGGTGTACCAGCCGCTTTGCGATCCACGCGCTCACCGGCGTCTTGCCAGTCCCACCAACCGTGAGATTGCCGACGCTGACGACATCGATTGGAGACGACACCACGGACATCACGCCACTCTCGAACAAACCAGAACGGATCGCGACGGCCGAGCGGTAGATGCCGGCGAGTGGCAGCAACGCAGTGCGACCGAGTCGGTGGCCAATTGATTTACCGCTCCAGAGTTTTTCTATCATCTGGACGCTGCCGCCTGCGCGGATTCCATTAGTGCCTCGAGCCGGCCGACGTCGTCTGCTGCTTCACGCGGGCTTTCTGCCTTGACCCACACCGGGTCAGCATATGCGATCGTCACGCGCGCGAATGGCTTCGGTATGATGAAACCATCCCACGTACGGAGCCGCCAGAAACGATCGACGTGTGCAGCAACAGGTAGAATCGGCGCCTCCGCACGGTAAGCGGCAACTGCCGATCCCGGTGCAAATTTGTGGCGTGGTCCGCGCGGCCCGTCGGGAGTGACGGCGACGTCATTCCCTTCACGAAGCGTGCGCACGAGGCTGATCAACGCACGCCCGGCGCCACGTGACGTAGATCCCCGAATGAGCGCGTACCCGAGCCACGTCAGCATTCTCGCTATGACCTCGCCGTCCTTATGCTCGCTGACCAGGGCGGCAACGCCCTGGTTGCGATGGTGCCAGAGGAGTGGAAGCATCTGGCCATGCCATAGCGTGAATACAACGGGGGTCCTGGTGGCGCGGAGCGATGTCAGTGGCTCGCCATTGATTATGGTGTAACGCCATGTTGCTGCGAGTGCGCGCACCAATCCATTGCCCGCGAACAGCGAGGCCCTGACACGCAGCGGTAGCTCGGTCGAGCCACGTGCATCCTTATTCAACGAGGTCGCTGGCCATCCGGCCAACCCGTGCAGCGGCGCCGGGCTCTCCGAGCTTCGACCGCACTTCCGCGAGCCCCGCAAGCACTCTTGCCCGCTCCGAGTCATTGTTATCGAGCAACCGCCCGAGCTGCGCCGCCACTTGCTGAGGCTCGAGGTCGTCCTGAACGAACTCCCTCGCAACCTCGCGCCCGGCAACCACATTCACGAGGCCAATGTGTGGAATCGTGACCACTCGCTTCGCGAGGAAAAAGGATACCGCACTGGTGCGGTAGGCAACCGCCAGGGGACAGTCTGCAATCGCTGCCTCGAGCGTAGTAGTTCCGCTCTTGCAGAGTGCAGCGTCGGCCGCGCGCAAAACAGTGAAGGAAGCCGAGTGCACTAGCTTGAACGGGCATCGTGCGGAGTCGAGATTGATTGTCGGTGCCACGCTCACGACAATCTGAAGTCCTGGCACTGCACGCTCTGTCAATTTCGCTGATGCAACGAAGTCGTCGATATGCCTGTCGATTTCCTGCTGTCGGCTTCCCGGGAAAAGCGCGAGAACAGGTGCACTGTCGGAGAGGCCGAGCGTCGCACGCGCTTCACGCTTTGACGGCAACTTTTCCGCGCGGTCCAGCAGCGGATGACCCACGAAGGTCGCGTCGATACCGTGCCCTCTGAGCAGCGGTTCCTCGAACGGGAGGATACAGGCTGCTTTCGTCACGATGCGTGCGAGTTTCGGTAACCGACCCTCGCCCCACGCCCACACCTGCGGTGTGACGTAGTAAAGCACCGGTACTCCGGCGTCTTTTGCCGCAGCCGCCGCTTTCATGTTGAAGCCCGGGTAGTCGATCACGATGAGGAGCTTGACATCGTTCCTCGCGAAGCGTTCGCGCATGCGCTCCAGGAGCGCATAGTGACGGGGGATATGCCGGATCACTTCGATGAATCCCATAACACCGGTGTCGTACTTCTCGAACAAGCTGACCCCGGCGCGTTCCATCAGAGGACCGCCAAATCCGGTCAACTCGATTTCAGGGCGCAGTACTCTCAGCTGCTCCGCAACGCCCGCCGCATGGAGATCGCCAGAGGCTTCCCCTGCGACGAATACTATCTCAGGCACCGCGGGCCGCTGCTTCGCCAGTAAGTGCCGGCCGTGTGCGCTCGATCTCAGCGACGATTCGCAACGCAACAGAAAGTGCACGCTTGCCGTCTTCACCCGTAACGACCACCGGACTCAGTCCTTGCAGCGCAGCGACGAAGCTATCGAACTCGAGTCGCAGCGGTTCGCCTTCCGGCGCGGTCAAAGCAATGTGGTCAACGTAATCAGTGATATTGACTGGACCCGCAGGCGGACGAGTAGTATCCATTTTCTCCTTGAGCCTGAAGAAATGACCCGTGCCGGCCGCGAGGTCGAGTGACATGTAACCCGACTCCTGGAAGATCCGGATCTTCCTGACGCGATCTCGAGAGATCCTGCTCGACGTGATGTTGGCAACTGCGCCGGATGAGAAAGTCACGCGCGCATTGGCGATGTCGAGCATCGGCGTCAGCACTGGAACTCCAACCGCCGAGATCTCCTCCGCCGTATCGCCCACGAGCGTGAGCACGAGATCGATGTCGTGAATCATCAGATCGAGAACTACTGCAACGTCAGACCCGCGCAGGCTGAAGAGGGCAAGGCGCTCGCTCTCGATGAAACGCGGTCGTGACACGTATGGCAACGCTGCGCGCACCGCGCGATTGAACCGCTCGACGTGCCCGATCTGCACGATGCATCCGTTCTTGCTGGCGAGATGCAGAAGCTCTTCAGCCTCATCGATCGTCGCAGTAATCGGCTTCTCGATGAACACATGCTTGCCGGCATCGAGAGCTTTCCTTGCGACCGCAAAGTGCGCCGGCGTCGGCACAACGATCGTCACCGCATCAACGTCAGCCAGCAGCGCTGACTCGCTCTCATATCGTCTGACACCAAGCTCGGCCGACACTTCAGTAGCGCGTTCGTCGCGTGCTTCAACGAACCCTGCGAAGGCGACAGTTTCCATATCGCGCAGAATACGAATGTGGTGAAAGCCCAGGCTGCCAGCGCCTATGACGCCGACCTTCAGCGGCTTGGTCAGATGACGACGCCCCGCCCGCTGCCTTCGACGAACTGAATCAGCTCCCGAACTTCGGGATAAAGCTCGAGCTCCGTTTCGGCGCGAGTGATCGCCTGCGAGAGATTCAGATCGGAACGAAAGAACAGTCGATACGCCCGCTTGAGCTCACGAACCACCTCGTCGGAAAACCCGTTACGCTGAAGCCCGACACCATTCAGGCCATAAAGCCTGATCGGATTACCGACGGCCTTGAGAAACGGTGGAATATCCTTCGAGACGCGCGAGCATCCACCAATGAAAGCATTCCGCCCGATTCTCACGAACTGGTGAACTCCCGAAAGCCCGGAGAGCGTAGCGCGATCCTCGATTGTCACGTGCCCGGCGAGCTGCACGCTGTTCCCGAGGATGACCCCGTTGCCGAGGTGGCAATCGTGGGCCAGGTGGACATACGACATGAGGAGGCACTTGCTTCCGACGCTGGTTTTCATCGACTGCGCCGTGCCACGGTTGATAGTGACGAATTCGCGGATCACTGTGTTGTCGCCGATCTCGACAGTAGTCTGCTCACCGGCGTACTTGAGGTCCTGCGGTGCACCACCGACGACGCTGCTGTTGCCGACCTTTACTCCAGTGCCGAGCTTGACGTCGCGCTCGAGCGTTGCACGGGGCGCGATGACACAGTCGTCGCCAACCTCGCAGCCGTCACCGATGATCGCGAAAGGCCCCACCTCCACTCGTTCGCCAAGAACAGCCTGCGGCGAAATGAGCGCGGTGGGATGAATGCCTGGTGTCTTCATCTGTCGCGAACCATCGCCGCCATTTCGGCTTCAGCCACAACCTCGCCGTCAACCCGTGCTACGCCACGCGTCTTTGCGATCTTTCCGCGAACCTGGACCATCTCGACCTCGAAGATAATCTGGTCTCCGGGGCGAACCGGCTTTCTGAACTTGATGTTGTCGAGAGACATGAAGTACACGACTTTCGTATCCGGCTCATCGAGCATGCCAAGAAGGAGCATCCCGCCGACCTGGGCCATTGCCTCGACGATGAGCACGCCAGGCATGATCGGGTGTCCCGGGAAATGTCCCTGAAAGAACGGCTCGTTGATCGTGACATTTTTCACGCCGACGATGCGCTTGTTCTCTTCGATCTCGAGGATCCGGTCGACGAGCAGGAACGGATACCGGTGCGGCAGGACGCGCATGATATCCTCGATTTCGTACACCGCTTTTTTTCCAGGTCCCGTCATCTTCAGAGCCTTCCCGTTTGCAGATTGAATGCTTCCCGCGCGCTTCAGCTCGCGGACCAGAGTCACCGTGCCCCGGTGACTCGGCTTCACAGCCACGATCCGTGCATGCACCCGCGCTCCGACAAGTGCGAGGTCGCCAATACAATCCATCGCCTTGTGACGCACGAACTCGTCAGGCCACCGAAGTGGTCCATTCACGATGTCGGTTTCGTCGAGCACTATCGCGTTTTCAGTCGACGCCCCCTTGATCAGGCCACGCGACCGAAGCCACTCCACCTCGTGCACGAACCCGAACGTCCGTGCATGTGCAAGCTCTGATGCAAAAGTCGCTTCGGTCACCAGTATGCGCATCGATTGCCGACCTATCTTCAGATGCGCAAACTCGATGGTTACGTCCAGGCTCAAAGCATCGGACGGAAACGCTTCGTAGACAGATTCTCCGTCGATGATGCGCACCGGCTCCGTAAGAACGAGAATCTCCGGGTGCCCTTCCTGAGCCGCAAGTCCCGCCGTCTCGAGCACCTCGAAAAACGGCGCAGCACTTCCGTCGACTATCGGTGGCTCCGGTCCCGTCATTTCGATGATCAGATCGTCTATGCCGAGCGCCGTGGCAGCAGCGAGTACGTGCTCAACGGTGTGCACAGTGTTCTCGCCTGATCCCAGCTGAGTCCTACGCTCACTTGCGCTTACCTGCTCCACCGAGGCCGGGATTGCCGGAGCATCGGCGAGGTCCGCGCGCCGGAAAGTGATGCGGTTGCCAGCCGGCGCTGGGCGAAATGCCAGGCTGCACTGCTCACCAAGGTGAAGCCCGACGCCGGAGATATGTGCCGATGAGGCGATTGTGTTGCGGCTCATTTCGGCTCACGCTCGTCCACGATCTTTTCAACCCGCTTCATCATTTCCGGAAGCTTCAGCAAGGCCCCGGTCGCGCGAAGCGACTCACGGTGCGGGCGAGCAGGGTAACCTGACCACACCTCCCCCGGTGGGACATTGCCAAATACGCCGGATTGCCCACCGATACGGGCACCCGCGCCAACGTTGATGTGCCCGCCAAGCCCGGCCTGCCCGGCTATCACACACCCGTCCCCGATGCGGGCTGAGCCGGCAATCCCCACCTGCGCCATGATGAGGCAAAGCGAGCCTACGTGAACATTGTGCCCGATCTGAACAAGATTGTCGATCTTTGTCCCCGAGCCGATCCTCGTGTCGTCGATACTGCCGCGATCGATGGTGGTGTTCGCCCCTATCTCCACGTCGTTGCCGATGATACACCTGCCGACGTGTGGAATCTTGGAATGGATCCCACCGGTAAAAACGTATCCAAAACCGTCCGAGCCAATCCGGACTCCTGAATGCAACGTCACACGCTCACCGATCCTGCCACCCGAATAAACAGTCACATGAGGAAACAGCCGCGAGCTCATTCCGATAGTGACCCCGCCGCCGATAACGCAGTGAGCGCCAATGACCACATCGTCTTCGATGACCACTCCGTCACCGATAACGGCGTATGCGTCGAGTGAAACCCGTTTACCGATTCTGGCTCCCCGTCCGATACGCACCGTGGGGTCGATGGCCGGAAGTCTCTCTGCCTCCGGATAAAAACGCGGAAGCAATTCAAGGAGGGCTGCGGCGGGTTTCGCCACAATGACCCGCGCGGGTATACTGCCGGCCGTATCGGCAAGCTCTGGCGTCACCAGCAGCACACCCGGAGATGCAGTCGCAAGCAGCGCGGAGTATCTGCTATCGGCGAGAAAACTCAGGTTGTTTCGCTCTGCTCGCGAAAGAGGCGCAACACTGTCAACGAGCGTTGCGCCATCACCTTTCAATTCCCCGCGTGAAATTGCTGCTATGTCAGAAGCGGTGAGAGTGCAAGCACGCTCACCGCTGTCGAGGTTAGCCGCAGAGTCTGACTGCTTCACCGCCTCGGTGCTGTAACTCCCGCCGGCTGAGGCGTCGTCGGGCCACCACCTGCGACAGGCGCAGGCGCTGGAGCGGCCTTGACTCGCGCGAGGACCTTGGGCGTAATGTCGAGGGCCTTGTCGGCTGCGACGATGACGCTTGCCTGCGACGCAACATCAAAAATCATCGCGTAACCATCTTCCGCACGAACCTGCTCGATGATCTTCTGCAGGTTCTCCATGATCGGACGAATCAGCTCGCCCTGACGGTTCTGCATTTGCTCGTCGAGCGTGCGAGCGCGAGTCTGATATGCCGTCTCGCGCTGCTGGATGGTGCGTGCGCGCGTGATACGCGTCGCGCTGTCGAGGCGCGGAGCCTCACGCTCGAACGCAGCGGCCATCGTCTGCAGTGAGTCGCTCATGCGCTGAAGCTGCGCCTGATACGCGGTCACTTCATTCTTGAATCGCGTCTCCGCCTCGGCGCGCCCCGGCGCCTCGGACAGTATTGCGGCTGAGTTGATGAATCCGAACTTCGGTGTCGCCTGGGCCGATGCAACACCGGCCGATGCTCCACCAACGACGAGTGCGAGCAAAGCCGCACGAATCAAACCACGCATGAAAACTCCAATGTTGAAAGCAATGTTAGAAGAACTGACCAAGCTTGAAGTGGAACTTCCACCCGGGTGCGGGGCGGCCATTGATGTCCAGCTTATCCAGACCATACCCTAGATCGACACCAATCGGTCCGAGCGGGCTTACGATTGCAGCACCAAATCCGAAAGAGCGAAACAGCCTCGTTGGATCGAACTGACTCGGGCGATCCCACACGTTTCCACCCTCGAAGAACGAGTTGATGTACAGCGACTGGCTCACCCGGAGGCCAATCTCGGCCGTACCCGTGAAGAAAGCGTTTCCGAATGAAGTACGCTGAACACCGCTTCCCCCTTCCGCAAACTGGTTGAAGCCCGCCGGCGTGATCGAGAATTCCTCGTATCCGCGGAGCTGCTCACCATACTGCGTTCCACCGAGCGCAAACGACTGGCTGTAGAAGAACGGGCCCGGGTTTCCGAACACCGCTCCACCTCGAGCCGTCAATCCTATGACGAACGTCATCGGCGCAGAACCGAGAGACGCTACGCCAATTCCGCCGATCGGAGCGTAGCTCTTGAGCTCCGTGGTGTAGCGCTGGAAAGATGCAGTTCCCCCGAGCGGTCCGCCATTGAACTGCGCATTAAACGTCTGTGACCCGCCCTCTGCTGCGAACGGAAGGCCGAGCCTGGTATCGTGAGATGCTGTAAAGCCAAGGGTCGACCTGAAGCAATTCTCGCAGCGGTCCTCGACTGTTGAAAGCAGCCCCTCTCCGCCGTAGGAAACTCCCTCGCCGCCGTACGAAACCAGGATTCTGCTGTAGAGCGAGTTCGGTACGGGGAAACCAACCTGCACCTGCGCGCCCGTCCGCGTAGTGCGGCCGAGATCGGCGATGGTGTAGCGCGACGCCGTATGGTAAGCGGTCAAGCTTCCCGAAATACGCGTCTGGCGGATGTTCGGATCCGTATAGGTTGCGTTGAAATCGTTGATATAGCGGCCGAACTGGTACTGCAGCTGGGCGCGCTTGCAGCGTCCGAGCAGATTGGGCTGGTCGAGCCCGATAAATCCGCCGATCCCGGTTCCCTGTCCAGTCGATGCACCGAAGTTCACGTTACCGGTACGCTTCTCCTTCACGCGGAAGATGATGTCGACATCACCCTGATCACCAACCGGGCGCGTCTCGGGCGCCGGCATCGGAGATTCGAAGAAATTCAGGTTCGAGATATTCTGATAGCTGCGTAGCAGGTAGTTGCGATTAAAGACCTGTCCCGGAGCTAGCACCACTTGCTCGCGGATGCATGACTCGTAGGTGAAGTCATTACCCTCGATGTCGATCCGGTTCACGATCGCCGGACTGGCCTCCTCGATCTCCCAACGCAGGTTTACAACGCGAACGGAATCGCCGCCCGCCTGTCGCTCGACCACAGGTCTGATGCGCGCGTAGATGTATCCTTCATCATTATAAGCGTCACGCAGCTTCGACTCGCCGTCGGCCCACTTCGCTGCATCGAACGTCCCTTCCGGGTTGTCGTAAGCACCACGAATGAGACTGGCCGCGCGTTGTGTCAGTGTCTGCGTTTCGTTGCCGAACGGATAATACTGCTCGATTTCCGTGGTCGAGAATCGTCGGTTGCCAAGCACCTCGAAGCTGCCGATCCGATACCGGGGGCCTTCGCTCACCGTAAGATCGATCACTGCCTTGCCTGCTTCGCGATCGACGATCAGCGAATCACTGACAATACGAAAGTCAATAAAACCGCGGCTCGAGTAGAGCGCAGGAATGCGCTCCGCGAGATCGGACGCATACTTCGAGTCGTCGAACTCACCCTTCCGGAACCACAGGAACCCTTCCGGCTTCGACTGCATTGCCGAGGCTATGTCGTCGGATGGAACGCGGGTGTTCCCTGTCACTCGAAGACCGGCTATCGCCAGCCGCCGTCCTTCCTCGACGTTGAACACGATCCTGATCTTGTTGTCAGCCTCGGGAATCGTGTCGACGTTGATGCGGGCAAGATAGTATCCTTTCGATTCGTAGAGGGAATCAGCGCGCTCGACCGCAAGCGCAAGCGCGGCTGGATCCAGTGCCCTGCCGGTGACCAGGGTCAGTCGTTCACGGACGTCCTTCGGCGAAATACGATCTGCGCCCGTCACTGTATAAGATGAAAGGACCGGCCGTTCCCGGACTTCGATAGTAAGGGCAACACGAGGAGTCGCGGGCGGGACCGAGCACATTATCCGCACATCCTCGAACTGTCCGGTTGCGAAGAGTGCTTTGATGGCCCTCTGCACATCGCGGAAGTTCAGCGTCGTGCGTGGTGCGATTCCCGCTGATGTTCTGATGGTCTCGCCGCTTACCCGCACGTTTCCCGAAACCGCCACGGTATCAGGAGTGGTACAGGCTCCGGGCGCATCGCCCTGGGCTAAAACAGGAGACCCTGCCACCATGAAGGCCAGCAGGGAGACAACATACTTTTGCATCGTTGAAATATATATAAGTGGAGTCCTGAAGGGCCGAACACCGTTTTAGGCCCGGGAAGCCGTGGGGTGCCTCTCTGAGCTCTCTACCGGTCCCGCTCTGTGACCTCTGGTTAGTCAGACGGACCGCGAAAGTAGTTGCTTTTGCAACACCTTCGCGGTCCGCCGTGTTCCAAAGTGCTGGAATGAAGCCTTGTTACGAGGCCTTACTCGTGCTGGTAAGAACCCGGAACTCCAGCTTGTCGCCTTCGGCGGCGATGTCTACTTCGATCTCATCGCCCTTGGCAAATTCTCCAAGCAGGATCTTCTCGGAGAGAGGATCTTCGATGAAACGCTGGATCGCCCGCTTCAGCGGCCGGGCACCGAACTTCTCGTCATATCCGTGCTTGACCAGGAATTTCGCACCAGGCTCAGTAAGCTTGAGCGTGAGCTCCTCGTCCCCAAGCCGCTTCTGAACCTCCCTCAGCAGAATGGACACAATCTCGCCGATGTGCTCCTCGGAGAGAGGATGGAAGACGATGACATCGTCCAGCCGGTTGAGGAACTCCGGATTGAACACGTGCGTCATCTCCTCCTTCACCTTCTCGGCAATTCTCTCGAAGCTGTTGCGGCCATCAGGCGTCGCAAAGCCCATTGAGCGCCCCTTCGTGATATCACGCGCTCCAACGTTCGACGTCATGATTACCACGGTGTTCTTGAAGTCGATCACGCGACCGTAGTTGTCGGTGAGGTGACCTTCGTCGAGAACCTGAAGCAGGATGTTGAAGACGTCAGGATGTGCCTTCTCGATTTCGTCGAGGAGCACCACACTGTACGGCTTGCGCCGCACTGCTTTCGTCAACGTCCCCGAATCTTCGTAACCGACATAGCCCGGCGGCGCGCCGATGAGACGCGACACGCTGAACTTCTCCATGTACTCGCTCATGTCCACACGGATGAGCGCGCTGGGATCCGCGAACAGGAACTTTGCGAGCGCCCGCGCAAGCTCGGTTTTGCCGACGCCCGTTGGACCCGAGAAAATGAACGACCCGATCGGCCTGTTTGGATCTTTCAACCCTGCGCGGCTTCTGCGTATCGAGCGCGACAGAGCCTTGATCGCTTCTTCCTGAGCGACAACTGATGCGTGAAGCTCGTCTTCCATGCGTAGCAGGCGCGCAGTCTCCGCCTCCTGCAGGCGCATCACCGGTATCCCGGTCCAGCGGCTGACGATGAACGACACTTCGTCCTCGCCAAGCACGGGCCGATGCGACTGGCGATGCTTTTCCCACTCTTCCTGCTTGCGACGGATGTCACCCTGCAGCTCGCGCTCGCTGTCGCGGAGCGACGCTGCGCGCTCGAAATTCTGATCGCGAACAGCCGCCTCCTTCTCGTTGTTCACGCCATCGAGCTGAGCTTTCAGAGCTGTCACTTCCGGCGGCGGCGCCTGCGTTGCCAGCCGCGCTCGCGCGCCAGCCTCGTCTATTACGTCGATCGCCTTGTCCGGCAGGAACCTGTCAGTGATGTAACGCTCCGACATCTTCGCAGCCGCGAGCAAAGTGGAGTCGGGGATCGTCACCTTATGGTGATCCTCGTACTTCACACGCAGTCCCTTGAGTATCTCCACCGTCTCGTCGACCGAAGGCGGCTCGACGATCACAGTCTGAAAGCGACGCTCCAGGGCACCGTCCTTCTCGATGTACTTGCGATACTCATTCAGCGTCGAGGCACCGACACACTGCAGCTCACCACGAGCGAGCGCAGGCTTGAGCATGTTGCTCGCATCGATTGCACCTTCCGCTGCACCCGCGCCGACGAGGGTGTGCAGCTCGTCGATGAACAGGATGATGTTCTTGTTCTGCGCGATCTCATTCATCACGGCCTTGAGGCGCTCCTCGAACTGACCGCGATACTTCGTGCCGGCAATGACCGCAGCCATGTCCAGCGATAGCACGCGATGTTCGCGCAGACTGTCAGGGCATTCCGCATTCGCGATGAGCTGAGCCAGCCCTTCGACGATCGCAGTCTTACCCACGCCTGGCTCGCCGATGAGCACCGGGTTGTTCTTCTTGCGGCGAGTAAGGATTTCCATCACGCGCTCGATTTCCTTCGCGCGTCCGATCGTCGGATCGAGCTGCGACTCGGCAGCGAGCTGAGTCAGGTCGCGGCAGAAATGGTCGAGAGCTGGAGTCTTGCTCTTCTTTTCACCCTTACCAGCAGGAGCAGCACCCGGTGCAGCGGCGCCCGCGGCCGCACCACCCGTGCCCTGAGGCATGTCAGTGCCGAGCAGGCGAAGGGTCTCGGCGCGCGCTGCGTCGAGGTTGATCCCTGCGTCCGTAAGCACCTGAGCTGCAATTCCCTTCTCTTCACGGAGAAGGCCAAGGAGCAGGTGTTCAGTGCCCACATAGTTGTGCGTGAGATCGCGCGCTTCGGCCATCGCGAGCTCGAGGACCTTCTTGGCGCGGGACGTATATGGGAGATCGGGGCCGGTGGCTGTTGCCGCTTTGCCCTTCTTCACCGTGTCCTCGATCTTCTGCTGAATCTCGTCGAGGTCCACGCTGAGGTTTTGAAGGACCGCAGCTGCGACCCCTTCTCCTTCGCGTATGAGTCCAAGCAGGATGTGCTCGGTGCCCACGTATTCGTGGCGAAGCCGCTCGGCTTCTTCTCGCGCCATTGCGAGGACCTTGCGAACACGTTCGGTGAAATTGTAGCCGTTCATCGTGTAGACCCCGTATCGTCAGCGAGAATGCGGCGCACGTACCTCGCGCGTGCAATATTCGCTTCGCCCGTAGTCAGCTCGCGCCCTTCGGCATGAGCCAGGTGCGCTGACTGGCTGAATATCAGGAGCTTGTTGAGGGTATATACACTCAGATCGGTTATCAGTTTCAAACCAACCGCCAGACGAACGCTGCTCAGATAGCTCATCACTTCGTCGAACGTGAGGCTCCTCGCATAACGAAGCGTTCCGTACGCCCGCCAAAGCTTGTCTTCGATAATATAACCGGCGTCTCTAAGCAATACTTTTCTTGCGTCTTCCTCACGCTCGATGACGTGGGTTACCACTCGCGTCAGGTATTCCAGCAAGTCGGCCTCCGTCCGGCCCAGTGTCGTCTGGTTGGAAATCTGGAAGAAATTGCCAACAACCTCGCTGCCCTCGCCATACAGTCCGCGGTATGTGAGGCCAACCTGCTGCAGTCCGGCCAGCACCTTGCCGATCTCCTTGGTAAGTACCAGGCCCGGAAGGTGAATCAGCACGGAAGCACGAAGCCCCGTGCCGGCGTTCGTGGGACAAGCGGTCAGAAAGCCGAACTCGTTGTGAAACGCATACGGCACCCGTTCGCCGAGCTCTGACTCGAGCACGCTGACGGCGTCGAAAGCCTCCGGAATGCGGAGACCAGATTCGATGGTCTGGAGCCGGAGGTGATCTTCCTCGTTCACCATCACGCTGGTCCCACGTGTCAGGTATACCGCGGCACCGCTTCTGACGGGACGCTGCGGGTCGAGCCCGGCAAGCTCCCTGCTGACGAGATGACGCTCATGCAGCAGCAGCCGATCGTCAGCTAACATCTCATCGACGCGCAGCAGGAGGCCACGGTGTCGCGCGCCCAGTCCCGACATCGCCTGCTCGACCTGGGAAAGGATGCGAAGGCGCTCACCATCCCGAGCGCGACCCGCGAAAGCGTAACCTTCCAGATTTCTCGCGAGCCGGATTCGGGTTGAAATGACGATATCCGGATGATCGCCCGAGGCATCGAGCCATCCGACACCACCGTCAGGTATAAGCGAGAGGTCCAGCGTCATTCCATGCCTCTCAGCCGGTCGCGAATGTCAGCAGCAAGCTCGAACTGCTCGGAATCGATCGCCCGCCGGAGCCGATCCCGTAGCTCGTTGGCTGTTCCTCCATCAGGAACGACCTCACTCGCCGGCGACTCATAGCGCCGGCCAATGTGCTGGGAATTTCCGTGGACGCGCCGAAGCAGGTCGCGCATGCTCTTTTCGAACGCATCGTAGCAATGCGCACATCCGAGCCGGCCGGTCGAACGAAAATCGCGAAACGTCGAGGAACAGAACGCACACCGGGCAGCATCGCCCTGCGTGGCCTGCATGGCCTGGTGAACGCTCTGAAGGAAGTCCGTGACCTGAGGCTTCGGCGCGACGTTCGTCTCGACGCCGCGCTCTGCAGCACACCGCTCGCAAAGGTGCAGCAGGCGTACGCCCGTGCCCTCGATCTCGGTGAGCTGAATGACCGCATCCCCTTCCTTGCACACATCGCAGATCATGCTACTTCCCCCTGACAGGGACGCCCGTTCCGAGCATCCCGCAACACTGTACTACACCATCGCGTCAGATACCGCCGTTTCCGTCAACTTTCCACCTTCCAGAAGCAGAACGCGGTTCGCACGTGCCGCAAGCGAGCGGTTGTGCGTTACCACGACCATTCCGATTTCGAGGTCGTTGACGACTTCAGTCAGCAGCTCGTGGAGCATATGCCCGTTCGCGAGGTCGAGATTTCCGGATGGCTCGTCGGCCAGCACGACTCTTGGATCCATCGACAACGCGCGAGCGACCGCTGTCCGCTGTTGCTCCCCACCAGACAGCGCCGACGGAAGATGATGCATTCTGCCACTCAACCCTACGCGAGAAAGCAACTCTTCCGCGCGACTCCGCGCTTCCGCAACCGATTTGCCCGAAATACGAAGTGGCATCATCACATTCTCGAGCGCCGAGAACTCGCGAAGAAGGTGATGAAACTGAAACACGAATCCCACTGATCGGTTCCTCAGCGCGGCGAGCTTCTCCTCGTTCAATCCATGAATTGGCTCACCGCCGATGACCACGTAACCTCGACTCGGCTTGTCGAGTGCGCCGAGCACGTGGAGGAGTGTCGACTTACCGGCGCCGCTCGCACCAACAACGGCGACCATCTCACGAGGGCTGACCGTCAGATCGACGCCGCTGAGAACGTTTATCGTCCCGCCGTCGCCGCCCGTATACGACTTGTAAAGGTCGTGCGCCTGTAGTACTGCCATATCTATTCGTGCCTTATGGCGTCGATCGGATACAGACGCGACGCTTGAATTGCGGGATACAGCGTCGCCGCCGCAGCAGTCAGGACGCTCGCGAGAACTATCCAGACTATGTCGCGGATCTCAGTCGCAACAGGAAGGTGGTCGATAAAATAGATCGATGGGTCGAGTGGAATGAACTTGTACTTCTCGAGCGCGATCGCTCCGCCAAAACCAAGCAGCAGTCCTAGCGCCGTTCCGACGAGTCCAATGACAATCCCCTGCGCAAGGAAAACGCGCCGTATCGACTTCGAAGGAAGTCCCATCGCCTTGAGGATGCCAATCTCACGCGTCTTGTCAGCGACCACCATCGTGAGAGTACTCACAATGTTGAAAGCGGCAACCATCACGATCAGCAGGAGGATCACTCCCATTCCAAGCTTCTCGAGCTTGAGCGCCTGGAATAAAGAGCGGTTCTGCTCCTGCCAGTCCACCGTCCGGTATGGCCACCCGAGCGCTGCTGTAATGCGCTCGGCAACTGACGACGCCTCCCAGCGGTTCGTCGATTTCACTTCGATACCAGTCACGCCCTGGCCGAGCGCGGCAAATTCCTGCGCCTTGTCGAGCGCGATGTACACGTATGCGTTGTCGTACTCGTACATGCCGGTTTCGACGATTCCAGTGACCTCAAACTGAAAGATTCGCGGGACGAAGCCGCCGGTTACCGCGTTGGGCTTCACGCCAGCGATCGACACGAGATTGATCTTGTCACCAGGCCACGCGTTGTACCGTGATGCGACCAGTTTGCCCAGAACGATTCCCCGTTGTTGCCCATCGCTGCTCGCAAAGCGGAAATCGCCTGATGTTGCATGCTGGCGTATGGTCGTTACCTCGGGAACGCCCCGCGCTTCCGGCGGCATGCCGACCACGTATGCAGCTCCGGCATAGTCATGCCCTGCATTCATGCCCCCTTCAACGAGCACAAATGGAGCGGCAGCGACTACCCCTGGCTGCTGTTTCACCTTGTTGAGGACCGTTCGCCAGTCGTCGATTTTCAGGTCTTCGCCGTAGCTGAGAACCCTGACGTCCGGGCTGCCGACGAGAATCTTTTCGCGCAGGTCACGCTGAAGTCCATTCATTACGCCGATAATGAGAATCAGCGCACTGACGCCTATCAGCACCCCGCCTATGGCGATAATGCTTATCAATGAAAGGAGACGAGAGCCGCGCCGGCTCCGTAGATATCTCCACGCTATCGAAAACTCGAGTCTGCTCATTCAGGCCGCATTGTCGGAAAAAGGATTACGTCACGTATCGACTGCGTACCCGTGAGATACATGAACAGGCGATCGATACCAATACCTACACCTCCCATTGGAGGCATACCGTATTCCATCGCCTTCAGATAATCCTCATCTACCCCGGAGGCTTCCAGATCGCCCGCGTCCTTGAGCCTGTCCTGACCCTCGAGGCGCTGGCGCTGATCTATCGGGTCGTTGAGCTCGCTGAAAGCGTTTGCAAGCTCACGCCCGTTGGCAAACAACTCGAACCGTTCCGTAAGCGTGGGATTCCCGCGCTTCGGCTTTGCCAGCGGCGACAGCTCCACGGGATAGTCCACCACGAATGTCGGCGTCGTAATCTTCGACTCGACGAGCTCCTGGAAGATTTCATCGATGAGTTTGGGTCGACTCAATGCTTCAGGACCTGTGACACCGACATGGCGCGCGAGCTCAACCAACTCGGCATCGCTGGATGCCATGACATCGCGCCCCGCAGCCGCATTCAGCGAGGCCACCCATTCTATGCGCTGAAACGGCGGGGACAGCTCGGGAACAGCCTCGCCAATTACCGGCAACGCGCGAAGCGCTGCCGATACTCGCGTCATGAGTGACTCAACCCTGCTCATCATTACTTCGTAATCGGCGTACGCCTCGTAGAACTCGAGCATGGTGAACTCAGGATTGTGAGTCCGGTCGATCCCTTCATTCCTGAAATCGTGCCCGATCTCGTAGACTCGCTCAAACCCGCCAACGACAAGTCGCTTGAGATAGAGCTCATCGGCGATCCGCAGAAACAACGGCATGTCCAGCGCGTTGTGGTGCGTGGTGAAGGGGCGGGCCGCAGCTCCGCCATAGAGCGGCTGAAGAACCGGCGTCTCAACCTCGAGAAAACCGAGCTCGTCGAGAAATGCGCGAACCGTGGTGACCATGCGTGAGCGTGCGATGAAAAGTGCGCGCACTTCGGGATGAACTGCGAGATCCGTATAGCGCTGCCGGTACCGCTGTTCCGCGTCGCTGAACCCGGAATGTCTTATGACCTCGCCGTCAACGACTTCCTCCTTGCCAAAAGGAAGGGGGCGCAGCGATTTCGCAAGAAGCTCAAAGCTCTCGACGCGAACCGTTGTTTCGCCGGTGCGTGTCCTGAACAACGGTCCCTTCACGCCGATGATATCGCCAAGGTCCAGGTGCTGAAGAATCGAAAACTGCTCGTCACCAAGCTGGTCCTTCCGGAAGTAGAGCTGCATTCGTCCCGCAGAATCGGCGAGATGCGCGAATACTGTCTTACCGTGCGCGCGCCATGCGATGATTCTGCCCGCAAGACAAACAGCGGGGCCTTCTCCTTCAGTCGAATGCGACTCTGCTGTTTCCAGCTTCGCCGGCATCAGGGCTTGTGCCTCTGCCGTGGTATGCGTTCGCGGATATGAGTACGCAAACGGATTCACGCCGGATGCGCGTAGCGCGTCGAGCTTCTCGCGACGTGCCTTCAACACAAAGTTGAGTTCGTCGCTCACTCGCCCGCCGCGTTGGTTTGCTGCTTGAGGTACGCCTGAATGAGCGGATCGATTCCGCCATCCATCACCTTCTGGACATCGGGCAGCTTGAGCTCCGTGCGGTGATCATTGACCATCGTGTAAGGCTGGAACACATAACTCCTGATCTGACTCCCGAAACTGACATCCTGCTTGTTTGCGTCCAGCTTTGCTTTCTCCTCTTCACGGCGCTGAATCTCCGCTTGATAAAGCTTGTTCTTCAGCATCTGCATCGCCTGCGCCTTGTTCTTGAACTGCGAGCGCTGCGCCTGCGATGCGGCAACGGTGTTCGTCGGAATGTGAGTGATGCGAACTGCGGAACTGGTCTTGTTAACATGCTGGCCGCCCGCACCCGAGGCCCGATAAACATCGATCCGAAGATCCTCATCGCGAATCTCGATGTTGATCTCCTCGTTGACTATTGGATACACGAACACTGACGCGAAACTCGTGTGCCGCCTCGCGGCTGAATCAAAAGGAGAAATCCGGACGAGACGGTGCACACCTGCTTCGGGACGAAGGAAACCGTAGGCATACTGCCCGCGAATCTCGATCACGGCGCCCTTGATACCGGCTTCCTCCCCCTGGCTCTCGTCGAGAACCTCCATCTCGAAACCCTTACGCTCGGCCCATCTCGTATACATTCGCATCAGCATCTCTGCCCAGTCCTGCGCTTCAGTGCCTCCTGCCCCTGCGCTGATCTCGAGCTGAGCATCGCGGAAATCATCTTCACCGCGAAGCAGCGTCTTGAGCTCGAACGAATCAATCTCCGACTCGAGCGCCTCGAGTTCCTGGTCGAGGTCCCTGTCCATCTCACTGTCAGGAGATTCATGCAGAAGCTCGTCGAGCTCCTCGGCACTTCTGACCCTGGCGGAGAGCTTGTCATACGGCTCGATCCAGCCCCGCAGCGACTTCACCTCCTGCAGGACGACCTGTGCCGACTCCTGCCTGTTCCAGAAGTCAGCCTCGGACATCCGGCCCTCATGCGCCCTCAATACTTCCCGCTTGCCCTCGATGTCAAAGATACCTCCGCACTTCGACTAGACGTTGCGACGCGCTCGCCAGTGCCCGGACTCTCTCTCCGTTTCTTTCCGCCATTCTTTGTTCCAGTTCCCTAGAAAATCTTCTTGCCGGCGCCGAGCACTTCGTTCAGTGATTCCTGGAAGTGCGTCGTGGTGCGCGCGAAATCGGCACCTACCTGCGCGACATATTCGTCGTAGCTCTTCTTGATCTCGTCTCTGAAGAGCTCTTTCAGAGTTCCCTTGTCCAAGCCTTCCGAATGTTTCGCAGGATAATACGCGACCATGTCGGAAACGAGCGCCCGCGCAAGACGTTTTGCACGAAGACTTGGGTCGCGCGCGAGAAACGGGTTTATCGGCCGCCTGCTCGCCGGAGCGGCATCGGGAGATTGAGATACCGTCGGCTGCGCGACGGGTACGGGCTGGGAAGGCGCTGGCGGTGTCACGGGCGGCACGGAGATCGGCACCGGAGTCGACGCTGCGGGCGTGGCGATAGACGGCCAGTCTGACTTGGGAGTCGTCCGCATCGGAGCCAGCGACGCACCGAGTGTCGCTTGCGGTGCTCCTGGTTGCGGTCTCACCGGTGTCGATCTCACCGGTGTCGATCTGACCGGTGCAGCCTGAGGAGGTGTCGGCCGCACAGGTGTCGAACGTGATCGGGCCTCCCCCACCGGCGTGGCTGGGTAAGCGGGCGTGGACTGTCGTGCCTTATCGTGGACGAACGGTCCAGGCGCCGCCGGTCGCGGTGCGCTGAACGCCGATGCGAACGCGTCGGCTGGCGTCGGGCGGCGAGCTGCCTGCGGCGCTGTGATACCAACCGGTATCACGCCGCTGCATGTCGAGCAGCGCGCGCGTACGCCCCCCTGCGGCACTTTCGCGGGATCGACTCTGTAGACTGTCGAGCATTGCGGACAACTGACGTTCATTACCTGTCTCCACCCTCTGTCTTTGTCGCTGCGCCAAACAACGGCGGACGATCGTCCGTGCGCCTGTCGATCGAATATACGGAACCAGTCAGTGACTTGGCGTATGTCTTCATCTCTGTTGCCAGCCTGCTCACCTGACGCGGCTCACTAAAAGTACGCTGAACGTTGCTCACTACACCAATGGAAAGCGTCATCAGCGGCACCCTGTCGAGAACCCCTCGCCTGTCCTTTCCGAAAAAATAACCAGCCCGGCGATCGGGCTCCGAGTACTGGTAAGGCACGAGCAAGTCAAAGACCGAAGTGATCTCACCACAAATATCCGCGACCTTATCGTAGGGGATGATAAAAATGAAATCATCGCCTCCGATGTGCCCGACGAAACCAGCCTCGCCGCAGGTACCCTTCACGACATCGTGCAGCAGCATCGCGAGGATCCTGATGACGCGGTCACCTTCATTATAGCTGTACCGGTCGTTGTATTCCTTGAAATGGTCGAGGTCGGCGTAACACACTGCAAAGAGCCCCGAGCCCGACAGGCGCGCTCCGATCTCTGCCTCGATCGCACCGGCGCCGGGAAGCCTGGTCGAGGGATGAACGCCAAGATCCCTGTCGGACCTCGTCAGCAGCACGTCGATGCGCCGAATCGTCTCCCTGGCTTCGGTGTTCCCGGTGACAACCTCGTCGGCACCACCGTCGAATGCCGCGGCTGTCGCTTCCGGGGTGGCGGCTGCGATCACAAAGGCCGGGACAATCCCCGTGTAGGAGTCATTCTTCAGCCGGCGGCAGGCGGCGAGTGCTTCACCATCGTCGCTTGTTGCATCGAAGATCAGAAGTCGCGGACGGCTCCGGAGGGCGATCGCCATGAGCTCGTCCCCCGACCCTACGGTAATCCGCGGCGCTGACTGAGCTTGCAGCCATGACTCCAGCGCCCCCGGCAGCGCTTCGCGACCGGGAGAAAAAACTATCATCGCTGGGGCCGACATCGTCGGGCTCATCGGTCACTCCGGCTGGTCAGGTGTTGCGGTCAGTAGAAGTCGACGCGATGCCGGACGTTTCCGGAGCATCCCTGAAAAAAGGACGCGGGAACATCGGAAACCGCAACGTCACGCCAGACAAATAGAGCGATGAACGCCGCCGCCCTCAATACCCGAAAGGAATCGAGCCGCTCAGCGAAACAGAACCGTCGCTGTGCCGCCGCGCGTTCAGGTGTACGGAGATGTAAGCGTCGATCGCACTGAGAAAATGGTTAGCGATGATGACACTCGCAGAAGTCGTCGCGCTCCGAAAGGCCGAGTTGCTTCCGGCGATCGCGCTGCGAAATTCCCGATAAGCTTCGGGCTCGCCTGCCCATGACCAGGCCATTTCCGGCCGCACCGCCCGATCCGAATAAAATGCGAGGGCTGCGCTGTACTCTGACGAACCCGTCGCGGGGGGCGATTCCGGGTCACGCCAGAACGTCTGGCGAGCGAGTAGCCACAGGGCACCGTTGTACGTGTGGTCGTCGGGTTCCGGATCGACTCCACCGGTCGGCGCTGAATCAAAAACACCGCTCGCTGCGAACTTCTCCATTCGCTCGTAATAATCCCAATCTCCGCCTGGACCATTCGGCGTGAAAGCCGCGCGCGCGACGTTTCGCGAAATTTCCTTGTACCGATCTCTCTCGCGGCGGGCGTCTCTCGACTGAGAGATATAGTACGCAAGTCCGGCGGCCTCGAATAACATGTAGACTGCGCCGCGCCGCTGACGCAGCAGCAGCTGGCCGGCCCCAGGTACCGCTGCCGATGCCAGCGTTACACCAAGAGCGGAGCGCGGTACCGCTTGCGCTGCAGCGATAATGTCATCAACCGCTGGCTCGCCACGCTTGTGCGGCGTGTCAGTTATCCCGACGCGATATGCGGAATGTGATTGAGCAGTCGCTGTCGTTCCGAGCAGGCACCCCAGAAGAGCGACGGCGATCGGTACGCCGCGTGACATCAGAACGTGAATCGAAGTGACACGTATGCGGGTGTCTTCCCCGCATCCTCCGACAATCCCCCAAACGTCCGGGCAATGTCGAAGAGAAGGCGGCCTGTGCCGAGCCCGAAGCCGAGTGCGGCTTTTGCGCCGTCGGTGTCGTTGGCGATGTATCCTGCGCGAAGGTGCACCGTTTTCTGATACGCCAGATCTGCACCGACTCTCGCCGATGGATCGTCTGCCGTTTCGGTTGCGACAATGTCTCCTGCGATCCTTAGATCGATATCGGACACGTACCGCTGCACCGCAGCAACGCGGTAGGAAAGTCCCACCTCGATCCGCGTTGGCAGGGGATCAGCCTGCTCCTGATCATTGATCTGAAGTCTTGTGCCAATATTCCTGACTGCTGCCCCGAGGCGGAACGCGGTGTCGCCAGGGATATCGAATTGCGCTCCAAAATCCACTGCGCTCGAGGTTGCGCTGAAAGTTGTCACATTGGCGCACTGTCCCGAGCAGTCCACCCGGTACTGGAGGCGCTTGTAGGTCATGCCCAGGCTCAGATGCTCACCTACTGATGCGCCAAAGGTCCCTGCGAAGAGCAGGTTCCGCGGGAGTACGAGGCCGATTGGTGTGCCTCCGCCATCGGTGATCTGCTGATTGCCGAAGTCAAGAACGTTGGCGGATACGGCGAATACCCCGACTGACTTGTATGGCAGCAGTACCGATATCACGTCCCCGCGCGCGGCTATGGTTTCGGAATGATGAATCGCTGCCTCGCGTTTCTGATGCCGGGCGATCGAGGCAGGGTTCGACCAGATCGATTCACTTCCCAAACGCTCAGCGACTGTGGCTTGGCCCATTCCGACTGTCTGTGCGCCAACGGGCAGGAGGAGAAAAAGCGCGCCATCGCTGCTCGAACCCTGTGCACGCACCGATTGGGCGGTCGCGGCTAGCAGCGCGAGAACTACGAAGGCACGTTCGAAAGCGCGTTGGAGTCGCATTTTCCCGACGACCGGCAACGAGCGTTGCTTCACTTGGCCAGCTGGGTTGCCTCGTCGATCAGCATGATGGGAATGTCATCACGCACAGGGTAGGAGAGAGAGCAATCGCGGCATACGAGTACGCTTTCGGACTCGCGGTAGTCAAGCTCGCCTTTGCAGCTGGGGCAGACGAGTATCTCCAGCAGTTGCGGATCAACACTCATGATCGATTTTCCTTTCCAGGTTGATATCCAAAGCGCTCGAGGGCGGAAGTGCTGCGACGCCAGTTCGGAAGAACTTTGACCCACATATCCAGATACACGCTCTGACCGACGAACCCTTCGATTTTTTTTCGCGCTTCCTGACCGATTTCGCGAATGCGAGCGCCCTTGCTGCCGATGATGATACGCTTCTGGCTCTCGCGCTCGATGTAAATGACCGCCCGAATGTACAACGGGGAGCGTCCCTCGCGGAACTCCTCGATGCCGACGGCCACGCTGTACGGTACCTCGTCGTGCAGCTGCTCGAGAACTGTCTCCCGGATCATCTCGGAGACGAAAAAGCGGACGGACTGGGTGCTGACGTCGTCGTCAGGGTACAGGAACGGACTTTCGGGCAGATGAGTTCCGATCCGGCGAACGAGATCCTCGACCGAGTCGCCGGTTCGCGCGGAGATGAATACTGCGTCAGGGCGGGCTTCGGCCAGTTCGGTACGGCGCGACGCGGGGAGAAGGTCGCTCTTGTTGAGCACCTCGATGATTGGTGCCTTTAGGTCGTGCTTGAGGCCAGCTGCTTCACGCAGTGGCGGAGGTGGACCGTCGGAAGCGTCTGCCAGGTATACGATTACGTCTGCATCCTCGAGTGCTCTTACCGCTGTCGAGCGCATTGCTGTCTGGAGCTCGTACCTGGGTTCGAGGAGTCCTGGGGTGTCGAAGACAATCATCTGCATGTCGGCGGTGGTGTGGATGCCGACAACGCGGTCGCGGGTTGATTGGGGTTTCTGGCTTGTGATCGCCAGCTTTTGTCCGATGATGCGGTTCAGCAGTGTTGATTTGCCGGCGTTTGGCTTGCCTGCCACGGTAACAATTCCGGCTTTGGGCATACTGGAATCTAACGCGACTGGCGGGGATGCACCGAGTCAAGTGCACTGCGTACTGCGGACTAATTGCGTACGAAGACGAAGTGCAGGGCTGTTAACGAAAAAGGCGCCACACGAAATCGTGTGACGCCTTCTTCAATAGGTGCCGGCGACGGCCTACTCTCCCGCGTCCTCTCGGACGGAGTACCATCGGCGCTGCAGGTCTTAACGCTCGTGTTCGGAATGGGAACGGGTGTGGCCCCTGCGCTCTAGTCGCCAGCGTGTTCGTGCGTCATTCAAGAAAGAATGACGACGGAAGTAGTAGTGATCGAGTGATTTGAATCAACAGGTTAGACTGCGATATGCGTTTGTTCGGATTGCTGCGGCATTTAAGCCTCAGTCAATAAAAGAAGATCAAGCCTCACGGGCGATGAGGATCGCTGCGCTTGGAACGGATTGCTCCGCGTCCACGTGCGACCTCTTGACGGGATGGTCTCTCCCGGCCCTTCAGGGAGCTCAAGGCTCCAGGGAGGTTTCATCTTGGGGGAAGCTTCCCACTTAGATGCATTCAGCGGTTATCTTCGCTTGCCCTCGCTACCCGGCGATGCAGTTGGCACCACAGCCGGCACACGAGCGGGCAATTCGACCCGGTCCTCTCGTACTAGGGTCCACACCCCTCAAACCTCCAACGCCCACGACGGATACAGACCGAACTGTCTCACGACGTTCTGAACCCAGCTCATGTACCACTTTAACCGGCGAACAGCCGGACCCTTGGGACCTGCTCCAGCCCCAGGATGTGATAAGCCGACATCGAGGTGCCAAACCGC
>JANPKW010000039.1:0-29114 GCA_031426255.1 Gemmatimonadaceae bacterium
CGAGATCGAGCTGTTCCGCGAGCTGCAATGGCCCGATTCACTTGGTCTTCTCTATTCGGCGTTCACCTACCACACTGGCTTCAAGGTGAACTCGGGCGAGTACAAAGTCATGGGGCTCGCGCCCTACGGAAGGCCTGCATATGTAGATGCGATCTACAAACATCTCATCGACCTCAAGGAAGACGGCTCGTTCAAGCTCGACCAGAGATACTTCAATTATCTGAGCGGCCTCACGATGACGAGCCCTGCGTTCAACGATTTATTCGGTGGTCCGCCACGCATCCCTGAGACGCCGCTGACGCAACGCGAGATGGACCTCGCACGAAGTGTCCAGGAAGTCTGCGAAGAAATTGTCCTTCGCATGACGAAAACTGCGCACCGCGAAACCGGGGCCGATTCACTGTGTATGGCAGGCGGCGTTGCGCTCAACGCGGTTGCCAACGGTAGGGTTCTGCGCGAGTCGCCGTTCAAGCACGTCTGGATTCAACCCGCTTCGGGCGACGCCGGCGGCGCGCTTGGCGCAGCATTGCTAGCCTGGCACCGCCACTTCGATCAGCCACGTACGACTGCCAATCCAGACGGAATGTCCGGCGCGCTCCTTGGACCGTCATTCTCTGATACAATAATCGAAGCCGAACTCACTGCCGCCGGCGCGGTATTCGAGCGACTTGATCGCATGACGCTAATCGAGAAAACCGCTCGGCTCCTCGCTGACGAGAACGTGATCGGCTGGTTTCAGGGAAGGATGGAGTTCGGGCCGAGAGCACTTGGTGCGCGAAGCATACTTGCAGATCCGCGCAGCCCGCGAATGCAGGCGCTCATCAACCTCAAGGTCAAGTTTCGCGAAGGCTTTCGTCCGTTTGCTCCGAGCGTACTCGAAGACCGTGCGCAGGAATACTTCGACATCGATGCGGAGTCGCCTTACATGCTCGTCGTCGCTCCCGTCAAAGAGGAGCGACGCCTTCCACTCCCTGAAACGGAAACAGAGATGTGGGGAATCGAGGTCCTCAATATCCCGCGGTCGGATATCCCGGCGGTCACTCACCTCGACTACTCCGCACGAATTCAAACTGTGTCGGCTGAACGAACCCCGGACTACCACGCTCTCATCACTGAGTTCGATCGCCTGACCGGATGCCCTCTCGTCGTGAATACGTCATTCAACGTGCGAGGTGAGCCGATCGTGTGCACGCCGGCTGACGCGTATCGCTGCTTCATGCGCACACATCTCGACTACCTCGCAATTGGTTCATTTCTCCTGACAAAAACAGAACAGCCACAGTTTGACGAAGAAGCGTGGCAGAACTCGATTCCTCTCGATTGATGCAAACTTCGTCGCCCTACACCGCATCAATGGGAAGGCGGTTCGCCTTTACGATCGCAGCAGCGTTCGCCGTCTTCGCTTTGATCGCGCTATGGCGTGAATCCGACACTCCCGGAAAAATATTTGGCACACTAGCTGTGATTCTGGCACTTGCAGGAGCCGCGGTCCCGTCGAAACTCGAACCCGTCGAGCGAGGATGGATGCGCCTCGCGCACCTGCTTTCACGAATTACCACGCCGGTATTCATGAGCATCGTTTATTTTGTTGTGCTGACCCCGGCCGGGGTCATCAGGCGCACATTCGGAAGCAATCCGCTGATCCGCGACGGCGCGAGGGGCAGCTATTGGATGGCACGGACCCAGGCCGATAAAGAAACGCGCCGCCGGAAGATGGAAAGACAATTTTAGGAGAAACGAACGATGGGATTCACCGGACTCGTTGCCGAGCTGTGGGCGTTCATGAAGGAACGCAAGAAGTTGTGGCTGCTTCCGATTCTCATCGTCCTCCTTCTGGTCGGCGGACTGCTCGTCTTCGCGCAAGGTTCGGCACTCGCCCCATTCATCTACACGATCTTCTAGATGGCTGAGGGGAAGGGAAAGCCGAAGCAACCGAAAGCCGGTCCGGCGAAACCTGAACGAGCACCACTGTCGCGCAGAAAGGCGATGGCGTTTCTCGCCGTCACCTTGTCGCTGCCCTTTGTTCTGTTTGCCATTCTCGAAGTTGGGCTTCGACTTGCTAACTACGGAGGCGACATGCCCGCCTTCGAGGCAGCCGTATCGGCTCCGACGCTCAGAATTCCCAGCTCGCGACTTGGGCGCCGCTATTTCCCGAAGGAACAGTATCCCCCAGCACCGCCAGGGGATGTCTTCCTCGCGTCGAAGCCAGCTCACTCGATGCGGATCTTTGTCCTCGGTGAGTCGTCTACCGCAGGATTCCCTTATTCGGCAAACGGCACATTCTCACGTGTGCTGCGCGATGCCCTCACCGACGTACTGCCGAACGACACGGTCGAGATCATCAACCTCGGCATGGCAGCAACGAACAGCTACACGATTGCCGATCTTGCTGGTGAAGTAGTAGCCGAACGTCCGGACGCCGTTTTGATCTATGGGGGACACAACGAGTACTACGGCGCACTCGGGGCAGGATCGACCGAGACCCTCGGCTCCTTCCCGGGATTAGTCAGGCTCTATCTGCGGCTTCAGCACCTGAAGACGTTCCTTCTCCTTCGAAATACCACCAACGCGGTGATCGGCACTTTCCGTGGTGGCAGAACGGCTGAGGAGATCGCTGGCGACGCGACGCGGATGGAAAGTGTTGTTGGGGACCAGCGCATCACATATGGCGGGGACGCCTACAAGCGGGGCGTCGCGCAGTACGAGAGCAATCTCTCCTACGCCGTAAAAGTCTTTCGAGCTGCGGGGATCCCGGTTTTTGTTGGCAGTACTCCGGGAAATCTCCGCAACCTCAAGCCGTTCGGAACTTCCGGTGTTCCGCCGGATAGCAGCGCCACACACGTGTTCGACTCGGCGACGGCACTGCTTGCATCGGGCGACAGTCTGCGAGCGGCTGAGAAGTTCAGTCGCGCGCGAGATCTCGACGTGATTCGTTTTCGCGCGCCGTCTGAATTCGCTGCAATCGTCCGGGGTGTTGCTCGCCAGAACGGTGCGACGTACGTGCCGGTCCTCGAAGAAATATCCCGCGAGTCCCAGTACGGTATTCCGGGAGAAGATCTCTTCCTCGAGCACGTGCACCTGAATCAGAAAGGCTATGCGCTCATCGCGCGTTCGTTTTACGCCGCGCTGGCGCGCCAGGATTTTCTAGGACGCAAGGCGGACGCGTCGCGTTTTGCCGGATGGGATGAATACGAACGCCGAATGCGGCTGACGAGCCTCGATCATCGCATCGCCTACCATACGGTTAAGACCGTCATTACGCGGTGGCCATTCATGCCGGTGGCCACGCAGCTCGATTACCGTGGCACCTACCAGCCAGTCGATTTTCTGGACAGTGTCGCGTTCACAACATCGCGCGGCGGAATGCCCTGGGCGCAGGCGAAAGGAATGATTGCCGATCGCTATGCGAGTCGTGGAGATCACGAACTCGCGGTTACGGAATACGAGGGCCTCATTCGTGACGGTCCCCAGATTGAAGTCGCGTATCGGCTCGCAGGCCGGGTTCTCCTTGGTGCCGGGCAGCCCGAGCGCGCGCGTCCGTACCTCGAGAAAGCGTATTCGCTCGCTCCTTCCGCGTTCACCGCCTACTCGCTCGGCGTTTTTGCGATGCAGGACAAGGATCCACAACGCGGAATTGCACTCTTCTCGCAGGCCCTTCAACTGGATCCTGGAATGCCGCAGGCACTATTTCAGCTTTCACTTGCCTACGGCGTCATTCGCAATATCGAGGGAGCGCGCGCCGCTGCGTCGCGCCTCGCGCAGATCCAGCCGGGTTATCCAGGATTAGCTGATTGGTTATCCGCCCTTGGTATGGCGGGCCGTTGAGAGCATGATCCTTGCGCTTCTCACCCGGAATTCGAACTAACACGGGACAACAATGAAGAACAGATCGGTGTTTCAGTTGGCGATTGCGACTTGTGTGGTTGCCCTTACCGCATGCGCGTCGAGTCAACTTCCATCCAATCGAATCGCGGCTGCGACGGCGATTGTCAGGAATGCGACGGGCGATGAACGCGGAACCGCGGACATCTGGCAGGACCGCGACAACATCGTTCACGTGGATGTGCAGGTGAATGGAATGCCGCCCGGCCCGCATGGTATTCATTTTCACGAGATCGGAGTGTGCACCGCCTCCGGCAGCACTGCGTTCGCGTCAGCGGGCTCACATTTTAATCCGCTTGGCCGGCAGCATGGCCTCGATAACTCGTCCGGACCTCATGGCGGGGACGCTCCCAACTTCACAGTCGCGGCGGATGGGACAGGCAGAGCGACGTTTACAACGGATCGGGTGTCGTTGTCGCCAGGGTCTACCACTCTGTTCGATGGAGATGGCAGCTCGATAGTGATCCACGCCGGGGCTGATGATCAGATTTCGCAGCCCGCGGGGAATAGCGGGGCGAGGATTGCTTGCGGGGTAGTCGAGCGTCGCTAGCGTGGAGTCGTTCCGGCTGGGAGTCGTCGCGAGCAGCGCCAGCCGGCGTGGATTGCTAGCATTGTCCGATTTATCACGGAGCCACGGGGCGCACGGAAATGCCACGGAGATTTTCTATGTTTTTTACGTGCGGGATTCCGTGTTTTTTCCGTGTGCCCCGTGGCTCCGTGATGAATCGGACAGAACATTTCAAGAGACGTCGCCCGCCTCTGCACAACTGATGTTGGGCTAACGGGTTGCGCTCCGGCGCAACGCCGCCAAAGCCGAACCGCGATAATGATCCGACCCAATCCCATCGGTCACCTTCTCGTACTTGGCCCGCAGCTCGTCATCGAGATTGTAGCTGCGTGCAACCGACGAAAGCACCTGCGTCGTTTCGTAGTCTGACCCCATTCCACTCGCAGAACTCAGGACCCCGGCGACAATTTCGCGAGTCAGCGGATCATGCTTGAGCGCCGCATTCAAGACCTCGCGCTTGTAAAGATCCGAGCTCATCGTTCCCACCGTCGTGAAAAATGCAGGCCAGTCCCGGATGTGCTTCGTCTTGATCAGCGACGTAAGCGCGCGCGACTTGTAGAGGTCCGAGCTCATGTCGGAGACCGAGGCCAACACGAACGCCGTAGTCCTCGAGTCCCATTCCTCTGCTGAGTTCATCGACTGCAGCAGCTCGGACCGATAGTGATCAGATTCAATGCTGGCGAGGGCGCGTGCGTAAACGGCTCGCGTATCGTCGTTGAGCGCGTACCGCTTCGCGACGGTCTTTAGAACATCCGTGAGATAGTAGTCCGACTCGATCCCTGCAGCCGACGTGAGCATGACTCCGACGGTTTCCCGGCTGAGATTGCCGCGAGCGAGAACCTTCTTGAGCATCTGCGCCTTGTAGTAGTCCGACTCCATTCGGCCGGCAGCTTCAGCGAACGAGCGCCACGTCGCCTCGTTTGCGGACGGCTGATTTGCGAGTTTGCCGAGTACCTGGGTCATGTAGTAGTCACTCGACTTGAGATCGACCGATGCGCGCCGGACTATGTCGTTGAGTGTGTTCGCTTCGAGACGGACGTTCGGTATGTCGAACATCGTCCCGTAGTATTTGCTCCTGGCGTAGGCCGAGCTCATCTGTCCGATCTCGGCGACCACGGCGGAGACGCCACCCGATCGGTAAAGCGCGGGAACCCGTGTGTCAGCCGCGAAGGCTGTGCGTCGTTCAACTTCGAGCAGGGTTCGTGCAAGCCACGCACGCGCGCCTTCGTCAAAGGTCACCCGGTCGCCGTTCACGTAGTAGGTGTGCTCGAGGCCACTGCCACCGTTGCGGATCTCGATGCGACGAGTGGTGCCGCCATCGCGTTCCTCGAGCCGGAACCACGCGTCGCGCGAGAGGGATTCGACATCGCTGAGATCGCCCCGCAACTTGAACTCACCTTCGGCGCGCATCTCGAGCAGGCATCCGTCGCGCGACAGCTTCACTGTCCACGACTTCCTCGAGCCATCGCCGTTGTCGTTGCTCGACACCTGCGAGTTGCCGTCAAACTTGCGGTCAGTCCAGCATGTCGCGTTGCCCTGCGCAACAAACATTGGCAACTGGGTCGCCTTTATCACTGCATTGGAAGCAGGCAGAAACTCCAGCGTGTTCTGCCCGGGCAGGGAAGTGAGACTCTCGCCGCTAACTGCCGAGGCGACGCCGGTGGACGGTGCCTCCGCTGCAGTTGCCACGCTTGCTTTTGTGGTAATACAAGCGAGGACAATTACAGCCAGCAGTGTGGCGAACGATGCGGCAGCAAACACCGGGCGACTCACGCCCTTACGGTTGCGCCGTGCGTCCAGCACGGCGAGAAGTCTTCCTGAAAGCTGAGACGGGCGGGCCATGGCGATCGCGGTTTGGGATGTGAATGAAGGGGCGCGCAGCGAGCGCGCGACCTCGAGAAGATTTTCTGCGTAGTCTGTTGCGGCTGAGCCCGCGCTCAGGACGCGATCGTCGCATGCCAGCTCGCGTTCGACGCGCATTCTGTGGGCCGCCACCCACGCGAGCGGGTTGAACCAGTAGACGGCGCACGCAAGCTGCGCAACGATCTGGGTGAGGCAGTCCCTGCGCTCGACGTGCGCGAGCTCGTGCAGGAGGATGTTGCGGCACTTCCACTCCGGCCAGCTCGATGTGTTCGCCGGAACAAGAAGTGTCGGACGGCGCACACCCCATGTCATCGGCATCGCTGCACTCTCGCTCTCGATCACTCTGACTCGCGACGCGAGGTGGCTGATTGCGGGTGTCTCCCTGATGATGCGCGCCCATCTGGGATCAGTAACCGGATGCGCACGCTTCGAAAGCATGCGTACCCGCACCAGCGCAATGATCACCGGAAGTAATGCGATGAACACGCCCGCTGCCCAGAGTAGAAGTACCGCCGATCGCCAGGAGTCGAACCATGAACCGACTATTGAGCTGGCGATGATCGAGCCGAGGTCGAGCAGTCCGATGCGCGCGGTCTCGGGTGAAGCGAATGCAGCAGGTTCGTCAGGAGTAACGGTTATCGACGAGCTGCTGAATTCCTTTGTGTCGCCAGGCCGCATCTGAAGAACTGGCGCTGGAGCTGGAGATGGCCCGTCAATGACAATCGGTTGATCGACCTCGACGATAACTGTCGCAACCGGCTGAAATACCGATATCGGAATTCTGGGTCCGCCAAAGATCGCAATGCCGAGACCGGCGATCGGCAACATGAGGGCAGCTGCGATTGCCGCTGTCCATACGAGATGCTTGGTGGACGCGGATGCCGATCGCCACGCGGATGTGACGAGGCCGGCGACGACAAGGATCGCCGTTCCCTTTGCTGCTGCTGCAGCCAGGAAACTCAGAGTCGCATCCATTCTATTTGCCCTCGCGTTTGGCCTGCTCGACAAGTTTCGAGAGTTTATTGAGCTCGGTCTCCGTCAGGTCGTCGGCCGACATATCGAGCAGCGCTGCCACGGCGCTCGATGTCGAGCCGTCAAAAAATGTTTTCACCATCTGCTTCAACGCTGATTTCTGCGCGACTGGGCGCGAGACGATAGGCGCGTACACGTAGCGAGGGCCATCGTATGCATGCCGGAGGTGCCCCTTCTCCTCCATGATTCGAAGCAGTGCCCGGACCGCCGAATAGCTCGGCGCATCGGGAAGGTTTTCCTTCACTTCGGCCGCCGTAGCAGATCCAAGCCGATGGAAGATGTCCATGATCTGGCGTTCGCGACGCGAGAGAGAAACGTTGTCGGGCATCAGCAATCCGTTGAATGTGCTAAGAAACTAGCATGATGCAGTTTTCTTAGCAAGTCGCTTTTTTCATGCTGTGAATGAGCTCAATCACAGTGGCATCCAGAAGCTCGCCTTGATGGCGAAGAAATTGGTACCGACTTTCTGGAGCCCACCGAAAAGATCATCGACTCTGACGAGCGAACCCTGGTTCTCGAACCCTTCGCGGTTCTGCTGCCAGACCAGAAACAGTGTGCTGCCCGGGCGATACTCCCATCGCATCACGACGTTGCTGCGAACCGACCGGATGTTGTAGTCGAGAGGCGGTATTGAGAAGGTGGATGGAGTGCCCCCGGCACCGGTTGCATCAGTCACCACGTATCCGCCCTGTCCATTGGGGGTGATAGTGGTGCCCTCAGTGCCATAGTCGAGGATCTGACGGCTTCTCGCGGCAGAAAGTTGGCCGAACTTTGAATACGATCCGCTCGCGGCAAACGGCTGGGCATAAACTTCGAGCGACAGATCGGGGCGGAAAGTGTAGTTCACCCGTATGTCCGTAAAAAACTCGGCTCTGTCAACACGCGCGAACACATAGCGCCGGCCGAACGTCGAAGTCGTCCCTCCGTCGAGTGATCGCACGTACTGTTGACCGTCGACGAATCGCAGATAGTTCGGCGCGAGACGGAGCTCCCACTGTGGTGTGGGGCGCAGTGAAAGTGATCCGCTGATACGATTCGTCGGTTCGCCCATTCCGTCTTTGCCATAGTAGACCCGGGCAGTCCACCGTGTCTTCGACGCGAATCCATTTCCCACGCTGATGATGCCGACGTTGTTTGACGGCGTGGCCATCAGCGGGCCGCCGCGGGTGAGCCGTGAGCTTTGTCCCTCGAAGTCATGCCATGCAGTGGCGTCGACCGTCCAGAAGTTTTTCAGCACAGTGTTGAAGTCTGTGCGGATCGCGCCGAACTGACGGTCTCCGTCGTAGTTCCACTCATTCTCGTGAGCTGCGCGGATTCCGTAACTACGAAGGTATCGGCCCGGCTGTGTCTCCCTGTATCGCACGTACGCGAATGCAGAAAAACCGTCAGCGGTCCCAACCCGGCCGATGTCGTTGAGCTCGAGTCCCGGACTTTCGAAACCGCCCTCGACGCCGCCAAGCCAGTGTTTGCCGGTGTTCTTGAAAATGCCGAGCGAGCCGTTGCCGCCGTTGAGCGACGTACGCGACGGGTCGAGCGAATAACTCTCCGCGTCTGGTCTCTGGAAGTAGCGAGCGCTGGAACGCTGGGCGTTGAGGATCGCTGTTGAATCTCCCGCTATGTGACTGAATCCAAGCAATCCGGATATGACGTAGGCTCCGCCGGCAATGCGGTAATCGACATCGGCACCGCCTGAGTACGCCTCGCGATTCAGGAGCCGTGCGAGCGGGTCCTCGGGCGAAATGTCCCGGCGCACTCCTGTAAGAGTCAGGCCGGCTGTCGACGCGTGCTTTCCAAATTCCTTCTGAACACGTGCCACCCCATATCCAACGTGTGGCGTAACCTTGACGGTCTCATACTCACCCCTCTCGGCGTCGTACACGCGCGCATTTTCGTCTGACGTGACCGCAGCGAGTGCTCCCACAGACGTTCCGGATGCCAGACGTCCAGTGAGCTTCGCTGCGCCGAGGATCGTGCTGGCGGACGGATAGTCCACGTAATCACCGTTCGCCGGTCCCCGAGGCGCAGCACCGATTCTGCGTGAATAAAAATATTGGCCGGCACCGCTGAGCAGCTGATTGCCTTCGACGAAGAACGGGCGCCTCTCCGAAAAGAACGTCTCGAATGCTGAAAGATTTACTTCAGCGGGGTCGGCTTCTACCTGTCCGAAATCAGGATTTACTGTTGCCTGCAGCGTAATGCTCGGACCTAATCCCATTTTTACGTCGCCACCGACTCGCGCGGCGATGTTGCGCCCGTCGTCGAACGGATTCGCACGGTCGCGCCCACCTGTCATCGTCGCGTCAGTCGCGACGTAAGGTGTCGCCTCTATTCTGCGCGAAGGCTTGATTCCTTCGATGCCGGTCAGTGTTCCCATTCGCGATGACCAACCCGTGCCGTTACGCGGAACCGGGATCCAGAAGACGTCTTCGTTTGTAGAGGGCGTCCAATAGTCGACGTTGAGACCCCAGGTATGCGAGTCGGCAGCGTTGAAGCGAAGTTGCGAGAAGGGAATCCGCATTTCCGAAGTCCAGCCTGTCGCGTTCATGTCCGCCGCAGCCTCCCAGACCGGATCGAACGACGCGTCTATGTTCGTTTCGTGGTCCGACGGATGGTACCAGTCGCCCCTCACTCCTGATGCCGTCACCCCGAAGCTGTATGCGGTACGTCGATCGCTGTAGGAATCGAACGAAACCCAGATGTGTTCGGCCTGACCGATGTTGTCGCGCCGGCTGACCGGAGCCTGAATTACACGATTCGCGCTCCTGATCACGCGCGTGGCTACGTAAATCGCAGCATCGTCGTAAAGAAATCTCACCTCGAGGCTGTCGGTGGGCTTGCCGTACTCTACTGGTTCTTTCTGAACGAAGTCGGTGATCGGCTTGGCCGTGTTCCAGATGGTTTCGTCGAGCCTGCCATCGAGGCGAATCGATCCACCGCGAATCCTCGTCGCAGTCGCGACCTTCGACGCGGGGTCGATCGTCACCTGAGTATTGCGAGCAGGCGTTTGTGCGACACCACCGGTTTGAAATAGAACGAGTGCGAGGGTGGCGATAAGAAAGAAGAGCGACCGCTTCAGGTGGGGATGCATAGTGGGTTGGTTGGTGTGCAGTTTTTTTAGCACTCGCAATTACGTCGCTTCTGCAGGTCCGGGCTATACGTAGATCATCAGGTTCTTGTAAGCGTTTTGTCCGTGGCAGAATTGGATCACAAATATTTCTGCTCCACACGGGCGCAATTCATGCCTTTAAAACGCACTATGCACGAGCCGCCCAAACCCGTCAGCCAGACCGACCGCCAGGAGATCACCGGCGGGCGGGCGGGAGCGTGGAATGTTGCTGGCCGGCCACGAATGGTCGATCGCCGCCGACCGGAAAGACGTGCCCTCTTTCTCGCAGACATAAGCCGGACTCTCGTCGAATCGCTGGAGTACGAGAAGACACTCCTGACGGTCTCGAGACTGGCGATGGCCGAGCTTGGGGCTTGGTGCATTGTGGACCTGATCGAGGGAGCGGAGATCCGCAGGGTCGCCGTGATGCACCCCGATCCTGCGGTGGCTGGCGTCGCATCGGAGCTTCGACTGCAGTATCCCCCGCTGAGCACGGACCTTCTCGGCGCACCGCGCATCATGGGCACTCAGCAGCCGGAACTGGCGCCCGAGGTCACGCCCGAAGCGATCGAGGCCACAGGGCGCGATCGCCGCCACGGGGAGTTGCTGAAAGCACTTGGCCTCTGTTCGTACATGGTATTGCCACTCAAGGCACGCGGACGTCTGCTGGGATCCATCACGTTTGTCGGCGTTCATCCCTCGCTCCGATACACGCCCAAGGATCTTCTGTTTGCTGAGGACTTATCGGGCCGGACTGCCATGGCGATGGACAACGCGCGTCTTTATATGGAGGCGCAGTTTGCACGCGAAGAGGCTGTTGCTGCCGTGGCGCGTGCCGCCATCGCTGATCGCGCGAAGACGGATTTCCTGGCGACGATGAGTCACGAGCTTCGCACACCGCTCAACGCCATCGCCGGTTATGCGGAGTTGCTCGAGCTGGGTATGCGCGGGCCGATTACCGACCAGCAGCACGAAGCGATCATTCGCATTCGCAAGAGCCAGCAGCATCTGCTTGGGATCGTCAACGACATTCTGACCTTTGCAAAAACTGAAACCGGGCGCATCCCGATCAACCTCGAGGCGACTCCGATCGCACCGGCGGTCGAGGCGGCGCACTTTCTGGTGGAGCCGATGCTGCAGCAGAATGCAATTCAATACTCCTTTGAGCCATGCGACCCGGGCGTTGCGGCAACTGCTGATCGCGACAGGTTACAACAGATTCTCGTGAACTTGCTCTCCAATGCCGCGAAGTTCAGCAGCCATGGTGGCGCGGTTGCCGTTCGATGCGAGGTACGCGGTCACCTCGTTGCGATCAGCGTCGGCGACGAGGGCCAGGGCATCGACGCGAATATGCTCGAGGCGATATTCGAACCCTTCGTGCAGATATCCACCGGCCTGACCCGTACGGCCGACGGCAGCGGGCTCGGCCTCTCCATCAGTCGCGAACTCGCAAGGTTGATGGGTGGCGACGTCTCTGTTCAGAGCCAGAGCGGGTCTGGATCCACCTTCACGCTGACTCTGCCGCTCAGCGCACCATCGGTTCCAGTTCTGTAGCACGTCCGCTCCCGATAGATTTGCGAAATGCAATCGGCGCGCAGTCTGCTTACCGGGCTCATCGACTATGCCGGCCTGTTTCCGCCAGCGTCGCTCGGTATGGATCGCGCGATGGTGGAGTACGCGGAATATCGATCCGGCAATGATCGCTCGTTCCTGGGCCGGTTCATCATTCCGGCGGGGCGTCTCGGGGAGATGGTCGGGCCCGGCGCAGACATCTTCCCGCGTGGGGACCAGGCAGCTCCGTGGAAGCTGAGCGTCACGACGACGGCTGACTCAAGCGTCGACCGCGATGCAATCCTTCATTTCAACTGCAGTCATCACGCGGGCTCGAGCATTGGCCACGCGACCTGTGATGCCATAGAGATGCCCGTGGCGGATCAGGCGGCGGTCCGTGCGGCGCTCGCAAACTATCCGGAGTTTTTCAAACTGTTCCTGGAAGTGCCGCTTGGAGAGGATCCGGGCCAGTTGATCAGAGCAATGGCAGGGACACGGGCGGCTGCAAAAATGCGAACCGGAGGCGTCACCCCTCAATCGATCCCTTCGAGCGAAGAGATCATCAGGTTCATGCGTGCCTGCAAACACCACGGCGTGCCGTTCAAGGCGACCGCTGGGCTGCATCATGCCGTGCGCGGAGAATACCCGCTTACCTACAACGATGATTCGCCTTCAGCAAGAATGTTTGGTTATCTGAACATTTTTCTGGCCGGCGCGTTTCTGGACGCTGGCCTTGAGGACGTCCGACTCATCGAAATTCTCGAAGAACAAGACGGACTCGCATTTCAATTCGACGATTTTGGTGTTTCATGGCGAAATGAGCGGATCGGTGTGGAGATGCTCGAGCGGTCGCGCCGTCAGTTCATGCTTTCATACGGGTCGTGCTCATTCACCGAGCCGCTGACGGAAGCGCGGGAGCTGGGACTTGTCTGATCATCACCTCGACGCCACTCACGATCCGGCAATCTCGAGCTGGGTCGAGTCCGCCAACGACGGCTCGACAGATTTCCCGATTCAGAATCTCCCGATCGGGATCATCAGCGCCGACGGAAGCGATCCACACGCAGGCATCGCAATCGGTGATCGGGTCCTTGACGTTGCGGCGTGTATGGATGCCGGGTTGATCGAGAACCGTGGGGCGGCTCGTGCGTGCACCGCCGCCAGCCTGAATGCGCTGATGAGTCTCAACCAGTCAGAGCTGCGCGACTTCCGACGTACGGTTAGCGACCTCTTACGCGCGGATACGAAACAGGGCGCGCGTGCCGCAAGGCTAGAGTCCCAGATCATTCACCGAATTTCCGACGTCGTTACGCACCTGCCCGCCATTATCGGCGATTACACCGATTTCTACGCCTCAGTTCATCATGCGACGAACGTAGGCAGCATGTTCAGGCCGGACAATCCGCTGCTTCCGAACTACAAGCACGTTCCAATCGGCTACCACGGGCGCGCATCGTCAATCGTAAGGAGTGGTACCGACGTCCGACGACCGCATGGCCAGACAAAAGCTGCTGATGCTGAACTGCCAACCTTCGGGCCTTCGAAGATGCTGGACTACGAGTCGGAGCTCGGCTTCTTCGTACGCGTCGGCAACTCGCTCGGAGAGCGAATATCGGTCGACGACGCTGCTGGTCGCATCTTCGGGTACTGTCTCGTCAACGACTGGTCCGCCCGCGACATCCAGGCGTGGGAGTACCAGCCGCTCGGCCCTTTCCTGGCGAAGAATTTCGCGACAACGATCTCGCCATGGGTTGTGACCTCCGAGGCGGTCGAGCCCTACAGAATTGCGCCGGCGCCGCGTCCTGACGGTGACCCGGAACCGTTGTCCTACCTCGTTTCGGAGAGTGAGGGCGCACGAGGAGCGATCACTGCGTATCTGGAAGTTTATCTGACGTCTCGAAGAATGCGCGAGGAGGGGATCGAGCCCACGATGTTGTCGCGGGCGCCATTTTCATCGATGTACTGGACGGTTGGTCAGATGCTGGCGCATCACGCCAGCAGCGGGTGCAACCTTCGGCCCGGTGACCTGCTCGCGAGTGGAACCGTCTCGGGACCATCATCAGATGCGCGAGGCTGCCTTCTCGAGCTGACGTGGCGCGGCAGTGAGCCGATTACCCTCCCGACCGGAGAGCAGCGAAAGTTTCTGGAGAACGGCGACGAAGTAATAATGATGGGAAGTCTCGAGGCCGAAGGCCGGCCGAGACTTGGATTCGGGGAGTGTCGGGGAACAATTCTTCCGGCAGGCGGATGAACTACAACACAGGGTGGAATGAAGCGGAAGACGACGGCCAGCGCGGGAGCGCGCGGCAGCAAGCCATATGAGATAAGGAAGTCCGGAATTCAGGGCAGGGGACTCTTCGCGACGAAACGTCTTCGGCCTGGGCAGAAGATCATCGAGTACACCGGCGAAAAGATTCCCAACGACGAAGCCGACCGGCGTTACGACGAAGACAAGATGCAGCGCCACCACACCTTCCTCTTCACACTCGACGATGACTACTGCATCGACGGCGATGTCAGGACGAACACCGCGCGTTTGATCAACCATTCTTGCGAGCCGAACTGCGAGGCGATTATCGAGGGGGATCACATCTGGATCTATGCTCTCACCAACATTCAGCCCGGCGTAGAGCTTGCCTACGACTACCAGTACGAACGCACCGGCGATGACATCAAGGCGCTCGAGAAATTCTACGTGTGCCATTGCGGCTCGGAGAAATGCCGTGGCAGCATAATGGCCCCGCCAAAAAAACGAAAAAAGAAGAAGGGGAAAAAGAAACGATGAAGGGACACGCAGTCTCTTGACGATGAGCGGGCGGCAGATGTGGGATATCTCGGTGCCGTTGAGGTCCGGTGGCCTGATCTACCCTGGTAATCCCGAAATCGCGATCGAGTCGCAACAGGCGATTGCAAATGGAGCCGGCGCCAACGTCTCGAGAATTTCCTTTGGATCGCACACCGGTACGCACGTTGACGCGGTAAAGCACTTCATCGATGATGGAGAAACCGTCGACAGGATTGCACTGCAGAAACTGGTGGGGGTGGCAGTTCTTCTCTCCTTCGATCCTGCAGTGATGTCCATCGGCGCGGCAGAGCTTCAGCGTCACGATCTCCGTACGCACACGCGAGTACTCCTGCGCACGCGCAACTCGGATTTTCCCGATGATGCAAACTTTGTCCGGGACTACACGTTTCTCGCTCCGGACGGAGCAGAGTATCTGGTTGAGAAAGGAGTACAGCTGGTTGGCATAGACTATTTGTCGATAGAGCAGTTTCGTTCGGGACATCATCGCACGCACCGGACTCTTCTCAGCAATGGCGTTGTGATAGTCGAGGGACTTGCTCTCGCGGCGCCGCCGCCGGGCGTCTACGACCTTGTGTGCCTCCCGCTACTGCTGGAAGGGCTCGATGGAGCTCCCGCCCGCGCAATATTGATCGAGCAATGAGCGACATCCGTCACATCTTCTTTGATATTGGCGGGGTGCTGGCCAGTAATGGCTGGGACCGCGAGCAGCGGAAGCAGACTCTCGAGCGATTCAACGTTGAGCCGTTGGACTTTCAGGCGCGCCACGAGGAAATGGTAGGGCCCCTCGAGATCGGCGAAGTAACGCTCGATGAGTATCTCGACATCACGGTCTTCCACGAACCCCGGCCGTTTTCCCCTGCAGAGTTCAAGGACTTCATGCTCAGCCTCAATAAGCCAGATCTGGAAACCCTTGGAATCGCGAGGCAGATAGCGGAGGGGTGCCGATACTGGGTCATGACGCTCAACAACGAATCTGACGAGCTGAACCGCTATCGGATTGAGAGCTTCGGCTTGAACGACATCTTCGATGCCTTCCTGTCATCGTGCTGGCTTGGTCTTCGCAAGCCAAGTCACCGCTTTTATGAGAGGGCTCTGCAGATAGCGCAGGCAGATCCACGGCGATCTGTTTTCATCGACGACCGCGAGCACAACATTACTGCAGCGCAGGCGATGGGAATTCAGACGATTCATTTCACTTCAGCCGAACAACTTCGCGCCGAGCTCGTCGCGATGAATGTTTCGCTGCAACCCCGGACTACCTGACAATGCAACTTGGCATGATCGGCCTCGGCAAGATGGGCGGGAATATGACGGAGCGGCTCATGCGCGATGGGCACAATGTCGTCGTGTTCGACCGCAATCCTGAAGCGCGGCAGCGTTACGTCGCGCTTGGGGCTGCGGATGCCGGTGATGTCGCGTCATTGGTTGCAAGCCTTTCCACCCCACGTGTCGTATGGACCATGGTTCCCGCAGGCCAGCCTGTTGACGACACGATTGCGGCGATTCTGCCAGGCTTGAACCGGGGCGACGTCATCGTTGACGGAGGCAACTCGAACTTCCACGATACTCTGCGGCGCGCTGACGCATTGAGTCGCGACGGCATCGAGTACGTCGACTCAGGCACCAGCGGTGGAATCTGGGGACTGGAGAATGGCTATTGCCTGATGATTGGCGCGTCTGAGAGTGCCTTTGCGTTGTGCGAGCCAATCTTCAAGAGCCTCGCACCACAGAATGGGTACGCCCGTATGGGACCGCCCGGCTCAGGACACTACGTGAAGATGATTCACAACGCGATCGAATACGGCATGCTCCAGGCATACGCCGAGGGCTACGAGATTCTTCATGCGTCCAAGCACTTTGATCTCGATCTCCACAAGATCGCCGGGGTGTGGAACAACGGCAGCGTCGTGCGCTCGTGGATCAATGAGCTCGCCGAGCGCGCGTTCGCGAAAGAAGGTGAGGTCGATGCACTGAAGGGTTTCGTCGCGGATTCAGGAACGGGACGATGGACCGTACAGGAGGCGATCGACCTCGACGTCCCGGCCCCAGTCATCACGCTGTCACTGCTCGCTCGCCTTCGCTCGCGGCAGGACGACTCCTATTCCGCGAAAGTCATTGCTGCCCTTCGCAATGAGTTTGGCGGGCATGCGGTAACGAAAGCGTGACCCTCCCTGGCCCGACGGCCGAGACTCGCCGCCCACGCCTGACGGTGGCTCCGGAGGGAACGCGACACACTGTTCAGAAATCGAAGGTTGAGCGCTGCACTGTCGTGATCCTTGGCGCGGGCGGCGATCTGACCAGGCGCAAACTGCTGCCAGCGCTCTACTACCTTGCCGATCAGAAGCTGCTTCCTGATGCCTTCGCCCTGCTCGGGGTGGGGCGCGATGCGATGAGTGATACTGCGTTCGCCGATTCGATGCGCAAGGCGCTCGATGCGTCCGATGAAATTCGTGAAGTGAAGGAAACGACGTGGGCCTGGTTGGCGAGTCGCATCCACTACGCGGCGGGCGATCTTGCATCAGTAGAGGTTTATTCAGAGATCGGCCGGCGACTCGACGAGATCGAAACCGGTGTGCACGTCGAATCGCGAAACCGCATGTTCTATCTCGCTATTCCACCGAGCGTGTTCGAGACGACGTTGACGCATCTCTCGAGCAGCGGGCTCGCGCCGAAAACATTGTCGGCGGCTGATCGACCATGGTACCGGGTTGTCATCGAGAAGCCATTCGGCAGAAGCCTCGAGACTGCGCGCGCCCTCAACCATGTTGTTCTCGATCGACTGCGTGAACATCAGGTTTATCGGATCGATCACTACCTCGGCAAGGAAACAGTCCAGAACATCCTCGTTTTCCGGTTTGCGAATCCGATCTTCGAGCCGCTGTGGAACAGGCAATACATAAAGCAGGTTCAGATCACAGTGGCCGAGCGCGTGGGAGTGGAGACCCGCGGGAAGTACTACGAGGAGGCCGGGGTGATTCGCGACATGTTTCAGAATCACCTGCTGCAGCTGCTCGCACTCGCCGCGATGGAGCCGCCGATTGCGTTCCGCGCCGACGACGTTCGCGACGAAAAAGTAAAAGTGCTCAGGTCGCTTCGGCCGCTTCTTGCTGATGGCGATCCACCCGTGGCGCTCGGTCAATACTCGTCCGCGACCAATGGCGAGCGGACGATGCCCGGCTACCGCGATGAGGAAAACGTTTCGGCGGAGTCAGTTACGCCCACGTTTGCCGCGATCAGGTTCGATATCGACAACTGGCGGTGGCGGCACGTCCCATTTTATCTGCGCTCCGGAAAACGGCTGCCAGAGCGGACGTCGGAGATTGCCATTCAGTTCAGATCGCCGCCGGTCCTCATGTTCGGCCAGACTGAGCTGGAAGAGAACTGGCCCAGTGTGCTGGTGATGCGCGTGCAGCCCGATGAAGGAATCTCGCTGCGGTTCCATGTGAAGACCCCCGGCGCGGGGAATCAGCTGACGCCCGAGTTCGAGATTACGCCTGTCGATATGGACTTTTCGTACGACGAAGCGTTCGGCGATGAGGCCCCTCCCGCTTATCAGACCCTGCTCCTCGACTGCATGCTCGGTGACGCGACGCTCTTTACAAGGAGCGATGAGGTAGAAGTCGCATGGCAGATCATTGACCCGCTGCTTCATTACTTCGAAGAGCGGGGGAGAACGACGCTTCCGCAGTACGCTGCCGGCACGTGGGGCCCGGATGAGGCACACGACCTGCTTGATCGTGCTGGCACAAAATGGAGAAGCGTAAAGATGAAGGAAGCCGGTTGATCGCTCTGAAGCTTGTCGTTGCTGGCATCACGATGGCCTGGATTGCCGCGTGTGGCGGGGCGGAAGGAAGTGCTTCGGTGCCGGAAGGCACACAAGGGTCCGCCGGGGGCTCGTTGAATGCCGCCGACTCATCGGCGCGTAGCGTAGTACTTCGCGCACGCGCATTCGACCGCGCTGATAATCTCGACAGCGCCCGGATCCTTTATGAAGAGGCAGCGCGCCTGTCCCCGGCAATCAAGGACTGGCTGTATCTGCGCGCGGCGGGAGTAACGCGCGAGGAAGCCTACCGCGACAGGCTTCTGGGCCGAATTGAGCTGGATGTCGCCAAAGACCGTCGAGCGCCGACGGAGGCAATCGCGCTCGAACGAATCGGGGATACGGAAGGGGCTATCAAGGCGTACCTCGCACTCGGAGATCGCTTTCCGGCAATCCGGTTACGCATGCTGGTTCCTGGGGACACAGCTGCAATGGCCGCCGCTCGTCGTGACCTGATAGCGTTCCTCGCATCTGGTTCGGGTGGTCAGGCTTCGCGCGATGCAATCGCCTTATTTGATCGCACATGGAAAGACGCGAGTGCTGCAGAGCATCTGACGCTCGCGCGCGGTGCCTTTGCTGCGGGGGTCGCAAACCGCGCGGTGAGTGGATATGCGAAAGCATTTGCCGCCGGGGTTGGGACTTCGCAGGACCGCTTCAATGCCGGTTCTATGCTGGCACGGCTAAACAAGGATGCCGAGGCAATGGCGCAGTATGCGAGAGTGACTGCTCCCGCTCCTCTCGCTGCTGCGGCGCAATATCAGCGTGCGCGTGCGCTGCTTGCGCTGGGGAGGAGGGAAGAGGCACGCACTGCATTGCGCACGATAACGTCTGCCTTCCCGACTGATACAAGTTCAGCGTCCGCGCTTCTTCTGCTTGCCGATCTCGCGACTGACGATGGGCGCGACGCCGCGGCTCGCAGCGCGCTGCAGTCGCTCGCTACACGGTACCCGCGGATGCGACATGCACCTGCTGCACTCTTCCGCGCGGGACTCATTGCGTATGTGCAGGGAGACTTTCGCACCGCGGCAAATGAGCTCGATTCGGTAGTCGCGCTGCATCCCAATGCTAACGATGCACTCGCGGCGGCCTATTGGTCTGGCCGCGCGTGGACGGCGCGCGGCGACACCGCGGCGGCAAACAGCAGGTGGCGTCAGCTGCTGAGAAAGGAGCCTGCATCTTATTACTCGGTGAAAAGCGCGCAGCGATTGGGCATTCCGCTGCTCGCTGATTCAGCGCGGGCTGACAACTATCCGAAAGTGCCGCAGGTGGAAGCGGCAATGCGCCGCGCGGCGATATTGCGCGAGTTCGGAATGGACACGGAGTTGAGATTCGAGCAGGACGCATTGTTCCGCGATGCACAGACAGGCGACGCGCAACGCCTCGTTGCGACCGCGCATGCGCTTGCCGGCACCGATCAGTCGTCGAGATCGATGGTGCTCGGGCGCAGGGCGGTGACTGATGTCGGACCAAGCGCGCAGAACTATCGCCTGGTGTACCCGGTGCTCGTTCGTGAGACACTCATCGAGAGCTCGAAGGCGAACGGACTCGATCCCTCAATGGTGGCGTCGCTCATCCGGCAGGAATCGAACTTCAACCCACTCGCGACCTCACCTGTCGGAGCGATGGGACTCATGCAGCTGATGCCATCGGTTGGAAGAACGCTCGCGCGCGAGCAGCGAATTGCCGGTTACAGCGATGAGTCGCTTTACGACCCGACTGTAAACATCAAACTCGGGACCCGGCACCTATCCGGACTGTTTCGGCGGACGTCGAATTTGGAGAGGGTGCTCGCTGCGTACAACGCGGGGGAGTCGAGAGTTACGCGGTGGATTACAAAAGCTGGCGCGAGTGATCCCGAGATGTTCACCGAGCGAATCCCCTTTGTCGAGACCCGGGATTACGTCCGGGCGATTATTCGGAATCGGGCATTTTATCGGGCGCTGTACAACTGGTAGCGAGTTGCGGAATGCGGAAAGCGAACTGAGCTGATGGCGGACTGCGGACGTACTGCGGAATACGGAAAGCGGACTGAGCTGATGGCGGACTGCGGACGTATTGCGGAATACGGAAAGCGGACTGAGCTGATGGCGGACTGCGGACGTATTGCGGAATAACGGAAAGCGGACTGAGCTGATGCCGGACTCCGACGTAATTCGAACTACGGAGGGGCGGACTCAACTACTGCGTTCGTCCGTACTCGCGACTCCGCAATACGTCCGCAGTAAGCAATGAACTCAGTCCGCCTTTCGCATTCCGCAATACGTCCGCAGCCAGCAATCAGCTCAGTCCGCCGTTCCGCCATCCGCAATACGTCCGCAGTAAGCAATCAACTCAGTCCGCTTTCCGTATTCCGCAATACGTCCGCAGTCAGCAATCAACTCAGTCCGCAGTTCCGCCGTCCGCAATATGTCTGCGGTCAGCGGGTCATCGGTTTTTTGCTTCCTTGCGCTGCTTCAGCTTGTCCATAAGCCACGTCTGGGGGATCAGAAACAGCGGCGTGAGGAACAATCCGAGCAGCATGTTCAGCCAGATCAGGGCGAGGTAGAACCCGATAAGGCCAAGTGAGACCCAGAGTGTGCCCAGCGGTCCATGTGTTTCCATGCATTACTCCAGTGCGGCTGTGGTTTAGATTTAAAATACCATGAGAACCCGTCCTGATGAAGAAGCGGGGGTGCTTCGCGCAGCGGCTGCGGCTCTCGACGGCCGCGAGCGGGTAGTGCTCGCGGTATCGGGCGGACTCGACTCGATGGTTCTTCTTCATGCTGTTGCGGAATCGGTCGCTGGCGCACGATCCAACGTCCTCGTCGCGACCTTCGACCATCGAACAGGTGCGCACGCAACTCGCGCCGCGAAAATGGTGAACAACCGCGCTGAATCCCTGGGACTCAGATGTGTTATCGGCGTTGCGACGCGGATTCATGCGCGCGAGCACCAATGGCGTGAGGAACGCTGGAAGTTCCTGCGATCAACCGCGCGGACTTTCATGGCGCCGGTGCTCACGGCGCATACAATCGATGATCAGATCGAGACTGTCTTCATGCGCATCCTTCGGGATGCCGGCCCTCGCGGACTCGCGGGACTTTACGCGGATTCCTCCGACGTCGTGCGTCCGTTCATCGGTCTCAGACGGTCCCAGCTCGCAACGTACGGGACCGCGCAGAGGGTTCGCTACATCGAGGATCCATCGAACGCCTCGCGGGCGCATCTCAGGAATCGCGTGAGGCACGACCTGCTGCCGGCCATAGTCAGGCTGAGGCCTGCGTTCCCAGAGCAGTTGCTTACCATTGCCCAGATGGCCGCCGCCTGGCGGGAAGAAATGGCGCAGGCTGTAGGGCAGATCACCTTCGACCTCCGGCACGATGGCTCGCTCCGCGTTGCACGTGCGGACCTTGCCGGGTATGATGCTGAGTCACTTCGTTCGCTCTGGCCAGCGATGGCGGCAAAGGCCGGCGTCGTTATGGACAGGAGAGGAACACAGCGCCTTGCAGAGTTTACAATGAAGGGCCACAGTGGTGGCTCGATTCAGCTTTCTGGAGGTATCGAAGTCCGGATGTTCCGTGATCACCTGCTTCTGAGAAGATGGGACGCTCATCGCGTCGAAATGATCAGGAACGCCCGGCTCGGTTTAGGCGGGGCGGGACACCAGTCACGCCCGGGGCTTTCGTGACGGCACCTGCTGCAGCAGATCCGCGGCTGTCGGGCCGCCCCCTGAAGCGAATTGCATACGACGAACAGACAATTGCTGACAAAGTTGCCGAGCTGGGTGAGCAGATTACCGAGGCGTACCCGGACGGTGACCTGCTCGTCCTGGGATTACTCAAGGGGAGCTTCATATTCCTCAGCGATCTTGTCCGGCACATACGGCGTCCCCTTCAGGTCGATTTCCTCGTTGCGTCGAGTTACGGCGACGCGATGGAGTCGAGCGGACTCGTCCGGTTGCTTTACGATCCCGAGACACGACTCGAGGGCAAGCACATCCTGCTCGTCGAGGACATCGTTGACTCGGGCAGAACGCTCAACCGTCTCATGACGCTGCTCGGCAAGCGGGCACCACGCTCGCTCGAAATTTGCGCCCTGCTCCACAAGCACATTGCGACGGAGCTCGAGTACGAAACGAAGTTCATTGGATTTGATGCCCCGCACGAGTTTCTTGTGGGGTACGGGTTGGATCACGCGGAGAATTTCCGCCATTTGCCGTACATAGCGAGCTTGCAGTAGATGCCATTACCAATGCAGCAGAAGCCAAAAGGCCCGAAGAACTGGGGAAAGTTTTCCAAGACTCTGTCGTTCTGGGTCCTGATCACTCTCCTCGCGGGCACACTTTTCACATATACGTCGGGCTCGCGTGATGCCGCGACCAAGATGGAATACTGGCAGTTCAACGAGCAGCTCGAAGCGAACAACGTTCGCACCGCGAGCGTTGTTGACGGCCGCGCGGTTACGGGCGAGTTCAAGAACCGCGTCACCATCAATCGCCGCCCGGTAACGCGCTACAACGTTCACCTGCCGGTCGCCAACTCCGAGGAGCTCGTAACCAGGCTCGAAGCGAAAGGGGTCCAGGTCAGCGGCGAGGAGCGTGGCGCGACGTTCGGCAACATCCTGCTCATGTTTCTCCCGTATATCATCATTTTCGGAATCTGGATACTGATTCTGAGACAGATGCAGGCGGGCGGCGCGAAGGCGTTCTCGTTCGGCAAGTCGAAGGCGAAGCTGCTGACGGCGGATTCGCCGAAGGTCACCTTTGCCGACGTCGCAGGTGCTGATGAAGCGAAGGTCGAGCTCGAGGAAATCATCGAATTCCTCAAGGATCCGCAGAAGTTCACGAAACTTGGCGGCCGCTTGCCCAAGGGCGCGCTTCTCGTCGGTCCTCCGGGAACTGGCAAGACACTGCTCGCACGGGCTGTCGCCGGCGAGGCGGGCCGTCCGTTCTTCTCGATGTCAGGGTCTGACTTCGTCGAGATGTTCGTCGGTGTTGGTGCGAGTCGCGTGCGCGATCTCTTCGAGCAGGGAAAAGCACACGCTCCCTGCATCATCTTCATCGACGAAATCGATGCGGTCGGGCGCCATCGTGGTGCGGGCCTTGGCGGCGGTCACGATGAGCGTGAGCAGACTCTCAACCAGTTGCTGGTCGAGATGGATGGGTTCGAGTCAAATGATGGCGTGATCCTGATCGCGGCTACCAACCGCCCCGACGTGCTCGATCCGGCACTGCTTCGGCCAGGGCGTTTCGACAGGCAGATTGTCGTAGATGCGCCTGACCTGAGGGGTCGCGAGGGAATCCTCAAGGTTCACACTCGCAACAAGCCGATGGCTGACGATGTGAACATCACGACGCTCGCGCGTGGTACCCCGGGGATGTCCGGCGCCGATCTCGCGAATCTCGTGAACGAAGGCGCCCTGCTTGCTGCGCGTCGCAACCATGACAAGGTGTACATGCAGGACCTCGAGGAAGCGAAAGACAAGGTCATGCTTGGGGCCGAGCGTAAGTCGATGGTGATGAAGGATGAGGAGCGCAAGCTGACGGCTTACCACGAAGGCGGACATGCGGTCTGCACCATCAAGACACTCGGTAACGATCCACTTCACAAGGTGACGATCGTGCCGCGTGGCCGGGCGCTTGGACTCGCGTTCACGCTGCCTGAGGATGATCGCGTGTCGATCACGCGAGAGCAGCTCGAGGCGCATCTGGTACGTATGTATGGTGGCCGTGTGGCGGAGGAGCTGGTATTCGGGCGTAATCGCGTCACGACTGGCGCGGCGAGCGACATTCAGCAGGCAACATCACTTGCGAGGCGCTACGTCGGGCAGTGGGGCTTGTCGGATGCCATCGGCCCGATTCTCGTTGGCGATAACGAGCAGGAGCTCTTTCTCGGACGTGAGCTTCAGACACGCCGCGAGGTATCAGAGCGCACGGCGCAGCTCGTGGACTCGGAAGTGTCCCGCGTGATCAAGGAGGCATACAATCGCGCGAAGGAGACGCTGACGGAGAATATGGATTTGCTGCATCGCGTCGCCGAAGCGCTGCTCGACCGCGAGACGTTGACGGGCGATGATGTGCAAGCTCTTTCGCGCGGGGAGAAACTGCCTCCGCGGTCGACGCCTCCTTCCTCACCTGCGCTGCCCGCCAAGGAAGTAATTGCGCCAGCGGCGAAGCCGGCAAAGCCGCCCCTGTTTGGCGGACCGGAGCCTGCGCCCGCGTGAAGTTGACTGCGGTTCGGCGCTGGAAGGCCGGCTCGCGTGAAATAGTACTGGATCGTCCCATCGTGATGGGGATACTCATCGTTGCCCCCGAGCGCTCCGGCGACGGGGGTAATGTGTTTTCGCCCGAGACTGCGATCGACAGAGTTGCCGCGATGGTCGACGAAGGGGTCGATATCATAGATATCGGCGGCGAATCAACGAGGCCAGGAGCGTCACCTGCGCCCGCTGACGACGAGATCAACCGTGTGGTGCCCGTGCTTCGCGCAGTGCGCGAGCGATGGCCCGACCTTCCGTTGTCGATCGATACGGCGAAATCCGGCGTAGCACGCGCCGCGGTCGATGCAGGCGCGGACATCATCAACGATGTGTCCGGCCTTCGCCTCGACCCGGTGATGCCCAGAGTTGCCGGCACATCCAAGTGCGGAGTGGTGCTGATGCACTCTCGCGGCGGCGTCACCGATATGGCCTCCTACGCGCATGCGAACTACGGCAACGTGACCAACGATGTGATCAAGGAGTTGAGCGCGCAGATGCTTGTTGCAGATAGCGCGGGCGTCGACCGGAAGTCAGTAGTCATCGACCCCGGGTTTGGATTCTCCAAGCGCAGCGAACACTCGATGCAGCTGCTGCGCGATCTCGACCGGTTTGGATCGCTCGATGTTCCGATAATGATCGGAGTGTCGCGGAAGCGTTTCGTGCGCGAAGCGGCGGGAGTCACGGAATCCGGGGGCCACGACAGCGATGGGGCGACGACAGCAGTCAATGTGATCGCTCTCGAGCGCGGCGCTCGAATTTTCCGCGTGCATAACGTGAGGATGACACGCCGTGCCCTCGACACCGCCTGGTCGATCCACAACATGGCTGTGTGAGGAGCTACAGGGTTCCTGCGGGTGTCGGGCTTTCGTTGCTTGTTGTATACACACTGACACTCGCCCCTGGCGTCACGTACTGGGATTCCGGCGAATTCCTGGCGGCAATCAGGACTCTTGGGATTCCGCACCCTCCGGGGACGCCACTCTACATTCTTGTCGGCAACGTCTGGGCAAAGGTCTTCGGGCCGGTAGTCGGTTTCGCCTATGCTGTGAGTCTTCTTTCGGCCGTGAGCACGGCGGCCGCCTGCGCGATATTCGCGCACCTGATGCACCGCTGGACGAGAGACGCTTTTGCTGCAACTGCCGGTGGCCTGCTCGCCGGATTGATGTCGAGTGTGTGGCTCAATGCAAACGAGACCGAGGTTTATGCGCCAGCACTTCTTGTCTCGATACTGCTCGTGTTGATAGCCGACAACGCGCGCGTGACCGGCAACGCGAAATGGCTCTTACTCTTTGCCTACATGTGCGGGCTCGGCTGGGCGCTGCAGCTGTCGGCGCTCGTAGCGGCGCCTGGAGCGGTGGCACTCCTGATCGGTGCGAGACACAATCAGTCCACGCTGAAGCTTTCGTTTGCAACGCCGGGCGTCGTGTTGCTCGGCGCATCGGGGGTTTTGTTCATGCTGGTTCGCGCACAACACGATCCAGGCGTTAACCAGGGCAACCCGTCTACCTGGCAGGCCTTTCTCGATGTGATTGAGCGGACGCAATATCTGCCTGTGTCGATCTGGCCGCGCCAGGCGCCGATCTACATTCAGGTCGGCAATGTGTTCGAGTACGCCGACTGGCAGATTGCCCTGGGTCTCGCACCGGATGCGCCGCCATCGTGGCTTCGTACGCCGTTCAGTGTTGTGTTCGGCGCGCTCGGGGTGACAGGCTGGTGGTGGCATCGTGCCGCGCATCGTGTGACCTGGCGCGCGATGTCTATTCTGTTTGTCGTGGCGACGCTCGGTGTCGTCGCTTACCTGAACATGAAAGCCGGCCCATCGTACGGACACGGTTTTCTTGCGCCGGGCGCACCGCATGAAGCAAGAGAGCGTGATTACTTCTTCGCCCTTGCGTTCGTTTGCTGGGGCATGTGGGCCGGCGCAGGGGCGGTGCGATTGTTTGCGCGAATGGGAGCGCGTGCCCGGTTCGCCGGTTTGGCTGTCGCTGTGCTCCCGTTCTTCCTGAATTACGGGGCTGTCGACCGGTCACGCGCTCCGGAGTCAACTGCTGCTCTCGACAGTGCGAAGCGGATTCTCATCCGTGCGCCGCAACGCGCGGTGGTGTTTGCATACGGCGACAACGACACATATCCGGTGTGGTATGCTCAACAGGTATTGAATCTTCGGAGGGATGTCACCGTCGTGACTGTGCCGCTGCTGGGGGCGGAGTGGTACCGGTTGGAACTTCGGCGGCGTCACGGGTTGATGGATACTGCTACATGGCGAGGGGCTGCCTCGGCAGTTGGTGAGATATGCGTGGCCGCTCGTATGCAGGGTCGGCCGATCGTGGCCGCTGTCGTTCGTGATCGGGTTGAAGTGCCAGCTTCTTGCCGGTGAAACTGAAACAGCGTCTTTCGTCGTGCTCTCGGCCGCTCATCACGGAGCCACGGGGGTACGGAGGGCCACGGAATTGAAACAGCCCTTTACGGTCTAGGTGCTCTGTTGACCAAGAGGGTCTAAGCGGCGGCTGGATCCGCTGTGTGGTTTTGTACAAAAACAAAAAGACGCGTGCACTGCGGGGAGGCTAGCCGTGGAGGAAGGTCGCTTGTCGTGAACCTCCAAAACCTCCTGCACCTTCAGAACCTCCTTTCCCAATGTATTTCCGTCGTTCCCCGTGGCCCCGGTGGCCCCCGGTGGCCCCCGTGGCCCCCGTGCCTCCGTGTCGACAAGAAGGCGCCAGACTGCAGGCATTCCTGTTCCCAAAAAAAAAGCGCGGCGCGAAAGAATCTCGCGCCGCGCCATTCCGGTCAGAAAATACTAGTAGCGGTAGTGATCTGACTTGTACGGCCCTGACTTCGGAACTCCGAGATACTCAGCCTGCGAGTCAGTCAGCTCCGTAAGCTTCACGCCCAGCTTGCCAAGGTGTAGCCGCGCGACCTTCTCATCGAGGTGCTTCGGCAGTGTATACACACGACGCTCGTAGCTCGAGTTGTTCGTGTGCAGCTCGATCTGCGCCATCACCTGGTTGGTGAAGCTTGCAGACATCACGAAGCTCGGATGACCCGTAGCGCAGCCCAGGTTCAAGAGGCGGCCTTCAGCGAGAATCATCACGCTGTGACCGTCGGGGAATACATACTCGTCGTACTGCGGCTTGATCTGCACGCGTTTTACCCCTTTCGCCTCGAGCTTCTTGAGGCCGGCCATATCGATCTCGTTGTCGAAGTGACCGATATTGCCGACGATAGCCTTGTCCTTCATCTGCGACATATGCTCGGCAGTAATGATGTCCTTGTTGCCGGTTGCAGTGATGAAGATGTCGGCCGTGGCGAGAACTTCGTCGAGTGTCGTTACCTGATAGCCTTCCATCGCAGCCTGAAGCGCGCAGATAGGATCGATTTCGGTGATGACGACACGCGCGCCCTGGCCCTTGAGCGCCTGAGCGCAGCCCTTGCCTACGTCGCCATAGCCGCAGATGACCGCCACCTTGCCGGCGAGCATCACGTCCGACGCACGGAGAATTCCGTCCGTCAGCGAGTGACGGCAGCCGTAGAGGTTATCGAACTTCGACTTCGTCACGGAATCGTTGACGTTAATTGCGCAGAACAGCAGCTGTCCCGCTTCCATCATCTGATAGAGGCGGTGCACACCTGTCGTGGTCTCCTCGGAGACCCCGCGCAGATCTTTTGCCATCGTCGTCCAGCGCGTCGGGTCCTTCTTGTATTCAGTGCGCAGCAGGTCGAGGATGACGCCGTACTCTTCGGAATCGCGTTCTTCGTCGAAATCCGGAACTACTCCGTTCTTTTCGAACTCAACTCCCTTGTGAACGAGGAGAGTCGCGTCGCCACCGTCATCGAGCAGCAGGTTCGGGCCGGATCCATCGGGCCACACGAGCGCCTGATCCGTGCACCACCAGTACTCCTCCAGCGTCTCACCTTTCCACGCGTAGACCGGCACGCCGCGCGGATCTTCGGCGGTGCCATCCTTGCCGACGACAGCTGCAGCAGCCGCATGGTCCTGCGTCGAGAAAATATTGCAGGACACCCAACGGACATCGGCGCCGAGTTCTGTCAGCGTCTCGATCAGCACCGCGGTCTGCACGGTCATGTGCAGCGAGCCCATGATCTTTGCGCCAGCGAGCGGCTGTGAATCGCGGAACTCATCGCGGAGCGCCATGAGACCCGGCATCTCGTGCTCGGCGAGACGGATCTCGTTCCGTCCGTATTCGGCGAGCGATATGTCCGCAACCTTGTAGGGAAGGCGGTTGTCACT
>JANPKW010000040.1:0-22755 GCA_031426255.1 Gemmatimonadaceae bacterium
GGCGTGGTGGCGAACAGTGGTGAGCCGACGCGAGTGCCCAGGCAAGTGCCCCCCCTCGGCGAGCGCATCATGCGATTGCATACGACGACCAACGTCAGCGGGTGATTCTGACAGGGGGCAGCACACCACTGGATGGCGGAAACCGTTTTGAGCATTCGGCGGATCTGCGTCACGCAATCAAGCGAACGGCGAAACCTGGGAATTTGACGGCGCTGCCTGGGCGAAGGTCGATGCCAGGGGGCCTGTTGCGCGACAAGGCCTGGTCATGGTTTTTGATGCGAAGCGCGGCCGCACTGTTGTGTTCGGCGGAATGGGTACTGCACCCGAAGGTCAGCGTCCGCCGACATTGGGCGATACATGGGAGTACGATGGAAGCGTATGGAAACAGATTCAGGCAGCCGGACCTTCACCAAGAATGGGAGCCGGCGCAGCATACGACTCGCGGCGTGGCCGGGTAATTCTATTTGGGGGTATGGGAGAGAGCGGCTTCAGCGGCGAGACATGGTCATGGGATGGGTCGGAATGGAAAAAACTTTCCGACACCGGGCCGGCGCCTCGCGGCATGGGATACGTGACGTATGACAAAGCCCGCGATAGAGTCGTGCTGTTCGGAGGCCGAAAGGGCTGGCCGAACGGAGACCTAGCCGACACGTGGAGTTTGACGGCTCGACCTGGAAACAAGTCGGAGCTCAGTAGATCCCCGCACCGCGAATCTGTCTGGCCTTGTCGCGGCTCACCGGGATCTGAGCGCCGTTTTTCATTTCAGCCACGAGACCACGCCCTGTGCGTCGAAAGCCGCGGACATGATCGAGGTTGACAATGTTGGTTCGGTGGAGGCGAACGAACTTCGCAGAATCGAGCCGCGACTCGAGTCGGTTGAGCGATACGTGCATCAAATGACGACCGGCGTTGACGTGCGCCGTCACGTAGTCGCCCGATGCTTCGAACCAGACAACGCTTTCGACCGGGAGGGTGACGATGCCATTACCAGTTCGAACGAACAGACGCGACATGGCGCCGGCCGCGAGAGCCTCCTGCAGACGGTCTATCGCGGGCGCCGAGTGCGGCTCACCCAACGCGGCTCGCACACGTTCCAGTCCTTTCGATAAACGCTGTAATCCGAAAGGCTTCAGCAGATAGTCGACTGCACCCAGCTCGAATGCCGTTGCCGCATGTTGCGCGTGAGCAGTCGTGAATACGACGAATGGTTGATGTGTCAGCCTGGCGAGTACCTCAGTGCCAATCAGTCCCGGCATCTGGATATCCAGGAACACAAGGTCGGGTCGAACGCGATTGATGATCTCGACAGCGGTAATACCGTTTGCGGCTTCTCCGGCAACGGCAATCCAGTCGATGCTCGCGAGCATGTCACGAAGTCCCGCTCGCGCAAACGGTTCATCGTCAGCAATGACGACGCTGACTTTTGAGTCCTCACTCATCGTTGGACTCGTGCGGAACTTCGAGTAGTGCCTGAACTCCTCCCCCTGGACGCTCTGTCACTCTGAGCCTCGCGGCCCCGGAGTACAGCGCGTCCAGGCGTTCCCGGAGACGTCGCAAACCCGTTCCCTTCTGGTCCAGCTCTTCACGGGTACTCCCGACACCATTGTCGGTCACAGTCAACATTACCATTCCCCGTTCGATGCTCCCCGAGATCCCAATGACGGTAGCGTCTACGTTTGGCGCGGCGCCGTGCCGGACTGCATTTTCGACGAGGGTCTGAACCGAAAAAGACGGTATCGTCGCTGCGCGAACACCTGCGTTCAGGCTCACCTCGATGCTGAGACGGTCGCCGAACCGGAGACGCTCCAGCTCCAGGTATCGGTTAACGAATGCGAGCTCAGTCTCTACCGATACCAGGTCCCGATCCTCCTCCATCGTCGTACGCAGGAGCGATGCAACCTGCTCGGCAGCCTGGCTGGCCTTCTCGGGGTTTCGCGGAATGAGTTGAACGACGGTGTGCAGCGCATTAAAAAGGAAATGCGGGTTCAGCTGAGACCGCAACGCTGATAACTGGGCACGTGCCGCAGCCGCCTCGGCTCTTGCTGCGCGCTCTGCCGACTGAACAGTGTACGCGCCGCCGGCGATCATCACATAAAACCACACACCGAGCGCGAGGAAGGGCCCAATGCCGACACCAATGGTGATTACGAAAGATCTCTCGTGGATGCTTTCGATGAGACTGTTAAGGAATATCAGCCCGATCGCGTACGTAAAAGCAGCGAGCACATGAAGCGCGACGAAACGCGCACTTACCGGACTTCGCCACGGTAGTCTTTCGGTGACGCGCCGCACACCTATCGCGAGAATCGCGGCGATCAGGATCATCCGGAGCGAAATCAGTGACGCCGCACCGAACGTCGTCCCGTGGGCGCCCGCGATGAGCAACGTGAGAAGCGTCCATACAGGCAGCCATCCAATCAGCAGCTGAAGCCAGAAGTGGCGGCGTGACATGCCGGAACGTTGACTCAACCGGGCATACGGGCAAGTAGCAAGTGCACCCGACTACCGTGTTGCCGAAGCTGCAACACGCCTGGCATCGATTGTAAGATTGTCTTTCCAGGACTTGCCATTGTCAGTCGAACGCTCCTGCACGAACCGGAACCGATTAGCAGTTGCGCCGGTGAAACGACCTCGAAGGAGGTATGACTCACCGTCCGGGCTCTTGCCACTCGTAGTTACTGTCATCACTCCGTCCCGCAACTGTGCCGAGTTCGAGCTGAATACTCCCCGGTAGACGTCGATCGTCGACGATTTCCACGTCTTCGACGCTGCATCGTAGTAACGCACTGCGTGCGTGAGGTTCACCGGGTTGCCCGACGCATCGCTGATGCGCAGCTCGTCCTCTATTCCCCACCCATCGAGAGCGCGCCACGCCTTCCAGACTCCCGTCAGCTTTGGAACACCGTGAATCCGCTGGCCGAGCCCTGCCGGAGCCGGTCGGATATCGAGCTCCCACTGGCCGATGAGAAAATTGAATTGCCGTGCATCAATCGCCGGGGTGTTGGCTTGGGCAGGTGAGGGGCCGTGTTGAGCTCTAACTGCTGGCGATCCAGCGATCATTGCGAGAACGACAAATACAAGTGGCTTGAGCATTTCTTCTCCGCGATGGAACCGGTTGAGGATGCCCAATCGTAAGCGTCAGTCCGCCGCCCGGGTGCCCGGTTTCGCCCAACTGTGCAAACAGTATGGTGAACGGGTTCGCCCCCTGTCGCGTCAATTGCACCGGCGTGCCTATCGTGAGTGCCATGACAAATCCACTCATCGCCCTGACTGGTGTTACACGGACGTATGACATTGCAGGGAAAGCGTTCACGGCTCTCGACGACGTTTCACTTACCATAGACAAAGGCGAGTTCGCGGTGATTGTCGGTCAGTCGGGAAGCGGCAAGTCGACTTTGCTTGGCCTTCTTTCCGGCATCGACCGGCCTACGCGAGGCGAGGTGAGAATCGGCGAAACGCTCATCAACACGTTGTCGGAGCGCGAGATGTCGCCGTGGCGGGGCAGGACGATAGGGATCGTGTTTCAGTTTTTTCAACTTCTGCCGACTTTGACTGCTGCTGAAAACGTGATGCTGCCGATGGATTTCTGTCGAATGTGGCCGGCGGCGGAGCGACGGGATCGAGCAGTTTCTCTCCTCGATAAACTCGGCGTCTCCGATCAGGCTGACAAACTTCCATTAACGATGTCGGGGGGACAGCAACAGCGTGTCGCTGTCGCGCGAGCGCTTGCGAATGATCCGGCAGTCATCCTCGCGGACGAACCCACCGGCAATCTCGACTCGGCGACTGCCGGAGCAATGCTCGACATGCTCGCGAGTCTGTCCGGTGATGGACGGACCGTCATCATGGTGACGCACGACCGTGAGGCGAGAAGGTCTGCCTCGAGGACCATCACGCTGACTGACGGGCGTGTCGCGTCCGAAGAGCGCGCGAATGCCTGATCCGCGCTGGCGCAAGGTTCTGAGGGATGTCTGGCTTCACAAGTCGAGAACCTCGCTCGTGGTCGTGGCGATCAGTGTCGGAATAGTCGGGGCGGGTTCAGTGCTCAACACCTGGTCGCTGCTGCGAGCGGTCACGCGCGCAGAATTCGATTCGAGCAATCCTGCTTCGGCCGTCATCAGGACCGACTCGATAGACGAGTCACTGCTTGCACAGGTGCGTTCGATAGAATCAGTTGCGCTCGCTGAAGCACGGCGAACTATAGCAGGTAGCGTCCTGACTTCCTCAGGATGGAAGACAGCCGTACTGATGAGTACCGGCGACTTCAGGTCGAGCCGGATTGGCACGATCAAGCACGAGTCTGGCGACTGGCCGCCGTCGGCGAACTCTATCGTCATCGAGAGCTCTTCAGTCGACTTCAGTGGCGCCACTGTTGGCGGACGCTTCACCGTCCAGGTGGGAGATGGCGAACCCCGGGAGCTTCGAGTTACAGGAATAGCGCGTGATGTCGGGCTCGCTCCCGGCTGGATGGAGCATGTTGTCTACGCATTCGTGACACCCGGGACTCTCGCCGCTCTGGGTGCACCGCCGACGCTCAACAGTATGAGAATTGTCGTCGCCGACAGAAATCTCTCGCGCGATCAGATCCGCAGAGTGGCAGCGGAGATTTCAGCTGTGATCGAGAGCAGCGGGCGTCGTGTTCACGACATCGACGTCCCTGTGCCCGGTCGCCACATCCACGCGGCGCAAATGGATTCACTGCTCTTCACGCAGGGTGCGTTCGGGGCGCTTGCCCTGCTGTTGAGTGCTTTCCTCGTTGTGAACCTCGTTACTGCAATGCTTGCCGGGCAGCTTCGCGAAATCGGCATCATGAAAACCCTCGGAGCGCGACCCGGCCAGATAGCCGGCATGTACCTCGTGCTGGCACTCGGATTGGGTCTCGTGGCGAGTGTTATTGCGATACCCGCCGCTCTGGTGATTGGTCGATTGTACGCGCAGTTCAGCGCGGAACTGCTCAACTTCGACATCAGTGGCGCGTCGATACCTGCATGGGTCCTCATGACTCAGCTGGCTGTGGGACTCATACTGCCAGTGCTCGCATCTGCCATCCCTGTAGTGCGGGGAAGCAGGATCCCGGTGAGCGAAGCACTACGGGACTTCGGCATCGCCGGAAATGGGGGCAGCGCAGGAGCCCTGCTGCGCCGCGCTCCAGGGATTTCCCGCCCTGTGATCCTCTCGTTGCGTAATGCGTTTCGCAAACGGCAACGCATGATCCTCACACTGACAACGCTCGCTACCGGGGGCGCGGTATATCTGGGTGCGATCAACCTGCGAGCATCGGTCGTCGCATCAGTCGACACACTCTTCGGAACCCAGCGATTCGATATGGCCGTCAGGCTCGCTAGTCCTCACGATGCCGATTCGATACTCCAGATCGCACGAACCGTAGGCGGTGTTGGGAACGCGGAAGTCTGGGCGGGGGCGCAGGCAGTTCCCGAAGATGCCTCCGGCGTGATGGGAAGTACATTCGGAATCACTGCGCCTCCGGGCGGTACAACAATGCTCTCGGTTCCTGTGGTGCGTGGTCGCTGGATTAGGGCCGGCGACACCAACGCGCTCGTAGTCAATAAGCGCCTGGTCGAAGATCAGCCCGGCATCGATGTCGGGCGCACCGTGATGCTCACAATTGCAGGGCGACAATCGTCATGGGAGATCGTCGGCGTTGTGGACGCCGGCCCGGCTCCAGCAGCATACGCCGCGCGTGAAGCGCTGGCGCATCAAACTGGCGCACTTGGCGCAACAACGGCCATAGTCGAATCGGTACTCGATGGTCCGGCGTCCCAACTCGATCTTGTCCAGCGGGTTCGTACAGCGATGACTGATGCTGGCCTGGAAGTTCAGTCGACTCAACTCATGGTGGAGCAACGCCGCGTCGTAGAGGACCACCTGTTGATGGTTGCGGGCTTCCTTGGAATCATGGGGCAGCTGATGATTGTCGTTGGCGGTTTGGGCCTCGCGTCGACGATGAGCCTGTCGGTACTCGAGCGCACTCGTGAGATAGGCGTTATGCGGGCAATTGGAGCGCGCCATCGCACCATCTTCAGCATTGTTCAGGTCGAAGGGCTGGTCGTTGCTTTGCTCAGCTGGCTCATCGCGATCCCTCTATCGATCCCGATGAGCTTTATTCTGGGCAAGGCGTTCGGCCGGATCATGTTCACTGTGCCGGTTACTTACCTTCCGAATCCTACGGGAGCGATGAGCTGGCTTGCTGTAGTGGTGGGCGTATCAATCGCCGCTTGTGCCTGGCCCGCCTGGAGGGCAATGCGTGTCCCAACCGCCGCCGCCCTCGCCTATGAATAGAGTCAGACCCCGTTCCAGTACAGTTCGTCCCACAAAACCCGCGTTTCGTCGCTAAGTCGTATCGTCGAGAGTTGCGCAGCGCTTCCTTGATGGAGACACATCAGGGAGTTGAATCTTGTTTCGCCGATTGATTGTGCTCGTAGTTGCTGCGATTGCCATTACGTCTTTGGCGCTCACCAGGAATCTCCCGGCACCCGGAGCAGGTGGCCCCGTCACGACACGCCAGTCAGCGTTACCCCCCGGTACGTTAATCGACTCGGAGTTATCCGACGTCGGTGATGCGATCGGTCTGACTCCGGGCACGTTGCCATCGCTGATCGGGGCGCGATGGCAACGTGCGCAGCGCGTGCCAGGAGCGAAGGGTGCTGGTGGATGCCTTGCCGCCAAACCGATTCCATCGTGATCGAGGCGAGCCTGAATCCGAATGCGAAGCGTGTTCGCCCCTCTTCACGTGAAGAGGGCTTCAGCGTACTGCGGTCAACTTGTACCCGTTGAGTCAATAGTCGAAACCACAGTGGGAATCACTGTCAGCGCGAACCCGCTGACAGTGTCTGCGGAGGCAGGCGCTGCCTCGTAGCGCGACGATCCGCCAGGCCGCGGGAGAACGAGCACACCCGGAGAGAGCGGACGCACGATGCGATGAGCTTTTGACTGCTCAAACAGGTCAGGAGCCGGGAGATATTCATGTCGGCTCTATCTCGCGAACCTCGATGCGGCCACCAAGCTCCAGGTGCGGGCAGCCCTTTGCGATTTCTACAGCGTTGTCGTAGTTAGCTGCCGCGATGAGAAAGTAACCGGACACAACTTCCTTGCTCTCCGCGAACGGGCCGTCGCGCACTTCACGCCGCTCGATGACGCGACCCGCATCGTCCCTGAGCTTGTTGCCACCGGTGACGTGGGAGGAGTGATCGGTTCGCCATGCTACGTAACGCGCGATGATTCCCTGCATTTCCTGCGGGCTCAGGCTTTCGAACGCTTCGGGGCGCTCGTGGAGAAGAAGCATGTAGTCAGGCATCGATCCTCGACTGTTCGGGTTGAATGTTCCTGTAGAGACGAATCAGCAAGCAGGGATGCGACACTGACTTTCAAGTTGCTCCGCCAGATTGCGTCGGACGGGTGCGGAGACAGACAGTGCAAGCGCGCGCGTGTAGGCTTCTCTCGATTCCTGCACGCGGCCGACCCGCTTCAGGAGCTCTGCCCTTGCGGCGTGGAAAAACGGGTAGTCGGAGAGGACGTGATCGCTCCTCAACTCTTCGAGAACCGCGAGGCCTCGGGCGCTCCCATCCCGTTCCCCAACCGCCACAGCGCGAGCAAGCCTCACCACTGGTGAGGGGTTCAACTCAATGAGTGCATCGTACGCTGCTATGATTCCCGACCAGTTGGTTCCTTCATACGTCTCGCTCCGGGCGTGATATGAGGCAATCTCCGCCTCGAGATGATACGTGCTGACCGCACTTCCTTCGGCGCTCCGCTCGAGCTCAGAAAATGCCAGGGCGATCATGCGCATATCCCATCGATTCCGGTCCTGATTGCGAAGAGTAATGGCTTGATGGCCATCGCCAGCGCGAGCTGCGAGCCGGGCACCCTGAAAAAGCATCAGCGCAGCAAGAGCATGAATCGGCGGGAAGTCGGTAGCTGGCGCGTCCGTGAGCAGCCCGCACATGCGTATCGCCTCGTTGCACAACTCGATTCTGACGACGCTTTCTCCCTCGAGCGCAGAATACCCTTCATTGAACATCAGGTAGATCGATGACAGGACCGAATCCAGTCGGCCTTCGAGCTCGGAGGCAGTGGGGAGCTCGAGCGTAATGGCCTCTTCACGGAGGCGCCGCTTCGATCTGACGATCGATTGGCGCACCGCACTCTCGGAAAGAAGCAGAGCGCGTGCGATCTGCGCAGCCGATAGCCCGCCCACGATATTCAAAGCAAGGGCAACGCGGGAAGCAGAGGAGAGTCGCGGATGACAGCACATGAAAAGCATCCGCAGCTCATCGTCCATGAGCTCCGTTGTGAAACCATGTCCGGGGGAGGGGAGCCGGTCATCATCAATGGGATCGGAGCGGTTTTCCCGCTTGATGAGATCCAAAGCCCGGTTGCGTGCGGTAGTATAGATCCACGCAGGTGCATCACTCGGCAACCCGGACTGCGGCCAGGCCCGCAGCCCCGCAATGAACGCGTCCTGCACCGCATCTTCGGCAATCGCGGCATTGTGCTCGCCGAGGTGCGCGACCAGGCGGAGCAGAATCCGCTCCCCCGAGGTTCTGAAGGTCAGATCGACGAGCTCGAGCGCATCCGCGGCAGGTTGCTGCATTGTGCTGGCGAAGGTAGCTATGGTGCACCGGTTAGCCAACATCTGGCGTTCATCGACTGCCTGCGACAGACTTGACGCATGATTCCAGCAACTGAGGCTCTCGATCGCCTGCGCCGGGGCAACCTGCGCTTCGCGTCGAGCGTAAACGGGCCGGACGAATTTCTGAGTCACAGCCGAAAGGCAGTACTAACCCAGAGCCAGGAGCCGTTCGCCATCATACTCGGCTGCTCCGATTCGCGTGTTCCGGCCGAGATCGTATTCGACCAGGGACTTGGCGACCTGTTTGTAATACGAGTGGCCGGCAACATCGTTGCGCCATCGCAGGTCGGCAGTGTCGAATTTGCGGCCGAGCGGTTTCACACGCGCCTCGTGGTGGTACTGGGCCACTCGCAGTGCGGCGCCATATTGGCAACCATTGAAGCACTTCGCCGGCCGGGCGGAACGCAGTCCCGCAACGTGGAATCAATTGTCGAAAGGATACGTCCCAGCGTTCAGGAGCTTCTGGACACGGAAGTCGCGCAGAATTTCGACGATCTCGTTCACCATGCGGTCCGTGCGAACATCAGGGCGTCAGTGAATCATCTGCGACACGGCTCTGAGCTTCTCGAAGATCTGATCCAGAAAGACGGGCTGATGATTGTCGGCGCGGAATATTCGCTCGAGACGGGAGTCGTAGACTTTTTCGAGACACGGTAGCGAAAAGACAGCTGCATCGACGCATCGATGCAGCTGCCATCCATATCGAAATTTACCCGTCCGTCCCGCCGCGCTTTCCCGGCGTCTTCATCCAGCCGAGTTTCATGGCGATGTAAGTGATGACATCGAGGGAGAGCAGGATGGCAAGCATCCTGAAGAACCCAACCTCCAGTCCGGGGATCAGGGTGCCTGCTGCCGCGATGAGGACTCCAATCACAGCGCTGAAAACCAGGTACACTTCGGGCGTTGCATTCCTGAGGAAGCGTGTCATTTGCTACTCCTGGCACGTGGGATGTCGGCTGCGGATAACATATCGGCGAATCTGGTCAGAACAGAAGTGAGAATGTCATGGTGACCGAGGAATACAGAGCCGCCGCGGCTGCAGCATCCCAGCCGATCACGCCGAGTCTCCATGTTGTATAGAGCACGCGCGCGCCCCCCATGGCGTCCGCGGCAAGAACCTTTCGATAGTTCTGAACGAACGGGTGCGACCACCATCTTGGCGGAACGATAGCCGATGCCTCCGTCGCGATCGGAATCATCGACTGGGATCCGCTCCGGCTGTAAGGCGTCGCAACGGTTCCCAGATTTACCCACTCGTGCAAATGTGCTTCCCAATAGTCCATCGAGCTGATGGCAATTGAGGCGACACCGATGACCGCGCCTGCTTCTTCACCAGAAAGGTTTGAGACCGCCGCGTACTGGATGTTCAGGATCTGACTGAGGAGCGACGCGCGGGAAGACGCGGATGCTACCGCATTCCCAATCTCGTCCATGTAAGAGACGGCGAGTGGGGAGAGGTCGTTGGCCGCGATTCGCGGTGTGCTCACGATGACGTTCTTGCCGATCCGCGTCGTACCAGGGTCATCTCCGCAGGATTCAGATTCGATCGCCGGGTCGACGAGCGCAAAGGGGACTTCGCCCTGGCGGGCCTGACGATGGAATTCCTTGATGGCTTTCGCTGCGGTGCGGCAGAGCTGCTCCCGTGTCGACTTACCCGGACGCTTGCTGAGCTCCGCAAACACGAATTCGAGACCATCCGTGTGGTACTTGCCGATCCATCCGTACCGTTCGTTGAGTTCCTTTACCCTCCGGTCGAGTGTCAACCGCGTTCCATCAGCGGCCACTGGGGCGGTTGCATCGGGCGAGCACGCAACTGTCGTCAGTGCGGCTACCGACACTGCAAGGAGCACGGTGATGCATGCGGATCTGGTTCGCATTGTTCCTCCGTATGTGGAGTGAGCGGGGACATCCCGTTCGAGGCGAACCGTAAGGGGGCCGGCACCCAATCCCGTCAGCGTTCCATTGCCCGAGACAGCGCAATCGTCGCGGATCGGGTGTCGGGTTCTAATGATCACCAGCGGGCGCACCCGATTATGGTTTGAAGACTATCAGGGCGAGCACGGATATCTCGCCTGGCTTGCGGGATGACGCAGACGTGGAGCGGACCCGATCGTGCGACGTGGCGAGAACTTTCAGCGAGCTGCTCCCCGTCGCGAGAAGTCGCGATAGCTCTGTCTCTCTGAACTTCCCCATGCGCCCGCCAATTTCGTTTCTCGCGAGGTGTGCGATTGCGGCGACGTCTGGACGCTCATGTGCGCGGGATGTCTCCACTGCGCGTGACAGCTGCGCGTACATCTTCCGCCTCACCAGGGAGCGGGCGGGCGAATGGGAGACTCCGGCGAGAGCACTCGCCAGCGCAACATGCTTGTGGATCATTTGAAGAGTGTTTTCCAGTGTGTCATTATCGATCGAAGCGTCCGCCCCCTCAGCTAGCGCAACACACTCGGTCAGAGTATCAGGATCGTCTGTTACTCCCGCTCCCGCTGAACCGATGAGAACGACTCTGTCATCGATGCTGCATGCAGCGAGGAATCCTGGCTTTCCAGCTTGTACGGTAGCAGCGAAGCGGCTGCTATTCCCCGGTGTTACGCCGGTATGCCACGATCGCAATCGCGTAGTCAATTCTTCGACGACGCGCGGCCCGTTGCGAAGGCTCACCGTTTCCTGAGTCTTGATGGCGAGTATGCGCTCGATGCGCACCACTGTTTCCGCGGATGCTGGCGGACGGAATGCGCACGCATGAACGATCCTGTGGCGCGAGCCGTAGCGTGCTACTCTTCCAAGTCGCTGCTCCATTCGGGCCGGGGTCCACGGAAGGTCGAGATGTATGACCATTCCCGCGTCCTGAAGATTGACTCCCTCGCTCAGCAAGTCCGTTGTCAGCAGGAGTGTCACATCGTTAGCGCGATCGGCGCGGGCAACTCCAGAAGCGTGAGGCGCAAAACGGGTGATTACCTCAGCACGCGTAATCCTCCCCCCTGCAACTCGGCCACCATTTCCCGTGAGCACAGCGATGTGACCATCTCGCGACAGGCGCGAGAACAATTCACGCACCGTCTCTTCGTATTGCGAGAAGGCGACGATGCGAATATCTGCGTGCGAGAGGCGAAGCCCGCGAATGATACTCGCCATAGCCGTGTCCCTTTCACTTTCTGCGGGGAGCCTTCGTAGTAATTCGCGGATTCCCCGATCATGAAGATCGACAGCGTCGACGAGCTGCGACACGTCGCCATCAGCGTCTCCGATAAGGCTTGCAAAGGTCAGCTGAACGGACCCCTCGGCCATCGTCCAGGAGGCGAGCTCGCGTGCAGTCGGCCAGATGCCTGATTCGAGTGACGAGCGTATCGCCGAAGCCTTGAGCCTCCGGCGGTTGAGTCCGGCGCGAAGCGCTGCATCACTCGACGCCCACTGTCTGATCAGTGAATGTGTGATGAGCGCACCGCCATCGCCTCCGTCGCGGAGAGGGACAGGGGGAGGCAGTGAGAGTATTGCTTGTGGAAGTTCGTCGTTGACGGGCACCGCGTACCAGCGGAGTGGTTTCACCAGCGGCATTGCCAAAGCAGACCGAGCCGCCTGCCTCTCCCTTCGAGTCACGATCGCCGCGAGCTCGGCGCTGCTCAACATCGACGCCCTTTCACCCAGGAAGATCGACAATAGCGAGACAATATCATGACGACGGTTATGGATTGGTGTGGCCGAAAGGAGGAGGACGTCGCTTGAGGCCGCGAGGGCCGCGAGCGCGGCGAATCGTCGCGTCGCCGGGTTGCGTGCATGATGCGCCTCATCGAGAATGAGCAGTTCGGGTGGCGGCGGAACTCCGCCCCTGCTGAGGGATTCGTACGAAGCGAATGAGATACTTACACCGCACGACTCCGCTGCTTCGTGCCACATATTGCGCAACACAGAGGGCGCTACGACTTTCACGTTGCGGTAGCTGCGCGCGATCGCAAGCGCCGTAAAGGTCTTGCCGGTGCCTACTGGATCGCATAACAACGCTCCACCGAAAATCGAGAGCGCGTCGCGCAGGCGTGCGCATGCCTCGAGCTGGTGCGGTTGAAGCTCGATCGACCCCATTGTAGACGCCGCGTCAGCCGCAAGAAATGCATTTGCGATCGCTGCACGCGCAATCTTCGCGGTCGTAATCGTGAGCCCGGCGGTGGACTCTACCTGCTCCATTCGAGTAGCGGGGCTACGTCCACTTCTTCAAGCCCGAAGGCCGCAAGAACCGCGGCGTGAAGCTCTTTCTCGTCGGCCTCCCCGGCGTTCGATGCCCTGCAACCGATTGGTGCAAGGATTCTCCTTGCACGACTCCATTCCAGGGGGACCGGCATGATGGACATCGTCCACCCCATATATCGCCGGTATCCCCCACGTGCCGGCTCCGCTATTGCCGCAAGCCAAGCCCCGATGATATCAGAGTTGATCAGTGCAGCGAGTGCGTGCGCATCTGTGTCGGAGGAGCATCGTATCACGTAGCAGGAGTTGATCGCAACCGAGTTCTGGCCCGCGCGAATAACGGCCGCCCTTGGGAAACGGCCGATGTCCGACCACACCACACGCGGTTGCGAACAATCCGCGCTCTCGGTGCGAAACAATGTCCACCATGTGGCCGTGCCGCGCGCGTCCGTTCGGCTCTCGAGGTCCCGGCGCCAACGGCTCAGCCAGCGTTTTGCCAAAGGGGGAAGCACTTTCAGAGCATTCCCATCGGATCCGTGAGTCCAGATGATACGCTCGTCGCCGAGCGAGATGCGCCAGCGCTCCATCTGATCACCGCGGACCAGCGGGCGCAGGAGCGCCGACTCGATTGGGGCATTACCTCTGACAATGAATGCCTCGTTGCAACCTGTCTTCACGCCGAGCGTGGGTCGGCCTAGTCCAATTGCGGTGAGGCGGTTACCGCGGGATGAGACCGCATCGAATGCGTGGCGGACTGGTTCGGGAAGGAAAAGCCATGGACTTCCCGGCGAAGAATCGAAGGGTAGCCGTCCCGCTTTTGTAGACCAGCACTGCGGGCTTCCATCGCGGTGGACAGTTACGACGGCATCGCGTAAAGATGGTGACTCCGATTTGCGTGTGACCAGGATTGAGGGGTAAACGGCGGCGTCGAACACCGCTTTCGCGCCCGTAAGGTCGTGGATCTCGCATGGACTACTACGATGGAGCAACAGCTCTCTTACGCCGCCGCCGGCGAGGGAGCGCCAGATCTTCGCCGGGACGATCAACGCTGCGATCCCGCGAGGCTTGAGCAAGTCGATTGATCGTTCCAGAAATAGCGCCGATGCGTCCACCTGCGATGCGAATCCGCGCCCTGCCGATGCCGCCTCGCTCCCGGTGATCCACGCGGAGTTCCGGTAAACGCTGAATGAACGGCGAAGCACAGCTCTGGATGCGCGGTCAAGGTGATGAGTCCGCACCCACGGCGGATTGCCGACTACGATGTCGAATCCGCCTCGTGCGTCGACATCTGCGAATCCGCTTTCGAAGGAAAAAGGGAGTGCGCCACCCGCGGACAATCGCCGAAGCTCCGCATTCGCTTCATCGAGGGTGATTCTGAAATCGGCCAGGCGCCTCTTTATCTCCGGCCCCGGGTGAGGTCGCTCGCCGAAAAGATCCCGCGACCTTACCAGCTCGAGCGTATCGCGGCGAGCATCACGAAGTCGAGCGACCCTTCGGGTTGTGTTAGCGACAGCCAGGGCACGTTCCCTCGCGTCGAGCGCCCGTGCGAGCGAACGCTTACGCGGACCTGTTGATCGAGCGTATCGGCTGCGCAGGGCCGAGACTGTGCGCCCGTCTCTGCCTGCGCATGTGACACTGAAGTCGTTACCCGTAAGGGAGTCGCCGACGCGGATATTGCGATCGAGATTGGGAAGTGGTGCAACGCGCATCGGGTCATCTTCAGGATCCTCGATTGCCATCGAGAGCCACAACCTCAGCTCGCACAACCACACCGCGGTGGGATTGATGTCGACTCCGAAAATCGTGCTGGCCAGGAGGGCGCGGCGGATCTGATGCAAGTCAGCTGTGTCACCGAGGTTCCTGCGGAGGCGGGAGATCTCTTCGAGCGCATAGACGAGAAATGCCCCTGAGCCGCAGGCGGGGTCGAGCACGCGCAGCTCAATCACCGAGGCTAGAAGCCGTTCGCGAATCGTTTCGCTGGGACACCGTCCGGAGAATGCAGCGCAAACTGCTGACTCCGGTACTCCTGGTGAGACAAGGGCATACGTCAAGGCAGACCGTGTCACCTGCGACACCAGCGACTGAGGAGTATAGAACGCTCCACTTCGTTTGCGGTCGCGCGGAGTCATCAAGCCTTCAAATGCTTTGCCGAGCATTTCAGGGTCGATCGCGGCTTCAGTCCATCCGCTCGAATCCTCACGCGCAGTAAACCGGTATCGCGAGAGGAGTTCACCGAAAACATCTCCCAGTGCCTCGTCCGTGAAGCGCGATCGCGAAAGCCTCCGTTCAACGGGTGTTCGCGCGAACAAGCCGCCATTGAGAAAGGGGATACGACCGAATGAGCGCGCGCTTGCGGCGCGATTGCGCGTGTGAGTGTTGAGGGTGCCGAAGAACAGTGGAGCCAGAACCCTGCTGTGGAACTTGCCTCCCGACATCATACAGTCGGCATACCGGTTGACGAGGAACCCGCGATCACCGTTCAACCAGCCCCTGGTTTCCACGAATGAGAGGAAAAGCAGACGCGAGACGAAGATCAGCGCTGCCTCAGCCGCCTCGCTGCCGCCTGTCTGTGGCTGGAGGCTCTTTCCAAGCTGATCGACTGTGCGTTCCAGCGCGCGAAAGAAGCGGCGGCTGACCGACTCCCGGCCGAGTATCTCGACCCAGCGGGAGTGGGTGAAGACATCGGAGTGAGTACGTGTCGCCTCGAGCGCACAGATAGTCTCGGTGTCGCTGTCAACCAGCTCCAGCCTGCGCGTAAGAAGGGCAGCTATGCGGAGGTGACGGGCAGATGAGTCGATGGTGGCGATTGCGATCTCGCTGTTGACCCGATCGACGGCTGCGATCAGCCACAACAACTGTGGGGCCCGCCTGCTCAGCTCGCGCGCTACACCAGTGATCTCCGGGCGCAGGCGTTCACCGGGCAGAATCTGGAAAACGAGTACGCGGAGGGCGCCTGACCCAACACCGATGTGCGGATCAACGACTCCGGGTCCCAGCCCGAGCCTGCTCGCCGGCTCTCCAGCGAGTGGCAGCAGGTCAGGGTCGAAACCAAGGAATTCGAGGAGGGGCGCCGTTTCGACGACGCTCTCACATCGCTCGAGCATTCTGGCGACGGATGCATGTGATCGCACTCCCTGAGGCTAGAGCGTGGACGCATGTTACCCGACATCATTTGATGACCGGCGTGGAAGAATCAGCCCGGCCTGTTCCGCAACGTCCTGGTGCGATGCGCGAACTACATGATCTGCCAGCTCAATGGCACGAGCGACTTCCGGAGTCCGTAAAGGTTTGCCCTGCAACCGGAAGGAACTGCCAGGAATACGATGCCGCTGACAACGTGAGCTTGAGAACGCCGTACGTCGTTCCGTCGAACACTTCGCTGTTCGCTTTCAGGGTAGTCAGGGCGTAGTGGCTGCGCCCCCCTGTGCCCACCACGAACTGACGGATTCCCTTGACCGGGTCGGCCACCGCGGTGGGAGTCTGTGGTGCAAAGCGTTCGTAGTCGTGATCATGACCGACGAGGATAATCTCGGTGTTGAACTCATAAAGCGCATCCCAGAAGGCCTGCACCGTGGTGTTGTTCCCGTGGCTCCCTGAACTGAATCGCGGGTGGTGCCAATAGGCAAGCGTGCACGCCTTTCCGGTATTGGCGGCCAGATCGGAGCGGAGCCATTGCACCTGCGCCGATGCGGCGTCACGCGGGATGTTGCTGTTGAGCACCACGATGTGCCAATCGCCCAGGTTATAGCTGTAGTAGCCTTTTGCCGGATCGCCAGCCGCTGCGCCGAAATAGCCGTAGTAGCCCGTCGCATTCGGCGTTGAGTATTCATGGTTGCCAGCTGAAGGCATCGTCCGAGCCTTGTGTCTTCCCCAGGTCGGGTGATAACAATTTGCGAATTCAGTCGGAGTACCGGTTTCGTACACGTTGTCGCCCAGCAGCGCGATCGTTCCGGCGTTGACGTCCAGGATTTTTGCAGTGGCCTCATCGTTGTTGTTGTTGCAGTCGGAGATATCTCCGGCAGCAAGCAGAACGACGCCGGCAACCGGGGGCCCGCTTACCGTGATGCTTGCGGACGCGCTTTTACCGCCGGCCGCCGCGGTGATCGAGGCGGTACCTGCAGCGACTCCCGTTACAAATCCGGTCTGGGTCACTGTCGCGATCGAGTTGTTGGAGCTGGACCAGGTAAACGATGCGCCGGTGGGGTTCGACTGCGCCGTGATCTGAGTGGTGCCGCCAACGATCAGTCCCGCGCTCGTTGGAGTGACCGATACCGATCTGATTTTTGGAGATGGCGCGCCGCCTTTCGCTGCCTGGACGGCAAGTCCCGAGGTATCTCTGATCGGGGCGGTCGCTGGTGTTTCGCATGCAGCTGCCGCGAGCAGGACGAGAATGGGAATACCACGGGAGAGTCGACGCATCGATTGGGCCTGGTTCTCTGGGGGAGGTCAAGTGTACTGCTCCCGCGTCGATTTCGCACGTGCGCGACCTGGCACCCGCCTATTCGGCTACGTACTCGCGCCCTTTCCATTCAACGCGTTTACCTCGCGCAACAGCGCGCAGGAAGATGTACGACGTCATCGCCGCTCCAAGGGGCGACAACAGCGCGTAGAGTGGAGACTCGTCTATGATCCAGTACACGTAGAGCCACCAGGCGAGCAGGAAAACCTGCGACAGTGCCGCCCACAACGTGAGGCTCGCAGGCAACGGCGTAATCAACCCGACGAGAAGCACCACAGCTGGCAGCACTCCAACCAATGGAGACATCGGGAGCAGGAACGGGAAGGCCATCTTCCCCCATCGCCCCATCGGCACTGAGTCGATTCCGGCAGCGAAGACGTTCTTCCCCCATCCTTCGATCAGCTCGCCAAGCGACCTGTACATTCTTGTCGACAGCTGACTGATCCCCAACACGCCAACAACTGTCTTGCCTGCGGCGAAGAACCGCTGCGCCATCATCATGTCGTCGCCAACGTGCGATCGCACGAGAGCGTGGCCACCCATCTTTTCATATGTAATGCGGCGCACGAACAGGCATTGCCCGTTGGCAATCTTGTCGGCAACCCGCGGCGACTGCGTCATGCTCTCGGTGCCGCCATACCGGATGGCCATGATCGCGAACACCTGGGGCTGAATCACTTTCTCCCAGAAGCTCACGATCTCCTGCTTGCCGGCAACGCTGAACAGATCAGCGTTCCGACGCACGATCGCGTTGACCGACCGCGTAATCAGATCCGGTGAATGCACGGTGTCAGCATCGGCGAAAAGAATGAGATCACCGTGCGACCGTCGCGCGCCGTTATCACATGCCCACTGTTTTCCAAACCAGCCGGGAGGGAGTGGTTCATTCTGCACCAGGCGAAGTCTCGATTCGCCCGCAGCCAGCTCTCTGACGATTGCAGCGGTGCCGTCAGTCGAGTGATCGTCGACGACGATCACCTCTACGCGCGGGTATGTGGTTGACAACACGGATGTCACGCAGCGCTCGATGTTGAGAGCTTCGTTTCTCGCGGGAATTACGACGCTCACCAGTGGTGCTTCTGCCGGTGCAACAGCAAGCTCATCATCGAGGTGTTGAGATGTTCGCGCGCGAATCACCGTCACTATCGGCACCAGCGCAAAGGGAAGAGCTGCCGCAATCGCGACGGCTGTCGTATTCACGCCTACGCGGGCAGAAGCCCCGTGGACTTCATTTCGTCGGCGAGCACTTTCCATCCAGTGCGCACGCTGCCAATGCGGGGCGTCCATCCCGATGCCTGGCGGAACTTTGCGTTCGAAAGGCGCAACGAACGGCCAAGAGTCTCGCCAAGCGATCCGGTCATGGAAATAAGCCACCGCGGTGGGATTCTCGGCGCTTTTGCACCAATGGCCGACGCAAGCAGGCTGAAAGCTTCCCCGCGCCGCATTGGCTCGTCGTCAGTAACGTTGTACACCCCGCTTGGAACTTTCAACGCCGCGAAAACTGCGGAGGCAGCATCATCGGTCCAGACAGAAGACATGTATGCATCGGGCCCTCCAAACACCGGGGCGAGCCCGCTCTTCAGGGTTTTTACGAGATCCTGCGTGAATGGCGAGTCGGGTCCGTAGAACAGCGAGAAACGTAAAACGACGCCCGCACCCCCGGACCTGGTGAATTCATCCGCTGCCGATTCCGCGTCACGCACACTCTCGAGATAAGTAGCCGGCGCGATTGAAACGCTTTCATCAATCCACTCGTCTCCGCAATCCGGATAGGCCGGAGCGAACGACTCCTGGATGAAACGCTGCGCCCTCGCCGCTATCGCCCCCGCCGCGAGGTTCTGCGAAACCTCGCGACGAATCTTCGAATTCTCGTCGAACGCGCCGGGTAGCAACGCCTTCATTCCAGAAGGAATTCGGGTCGTCATGTTGATCACAGTGTTATGGCCCTGCACGGACTCCTCGACAGCAGCGGGATCGAAGAGGTCGACTTGAATCGCAGTTGCTCCCTGCTTCTCCAGCTGGGTTGCCTTCGCCGGCGAGCGCGCAACAGCGGTCACATCGCTGCCTGCCTCCACGAGCATCGGAATCAGACGGCGCCCGATCGCGCCGGTAGCTCCTGCAACAAAAATTTTCACTTAATCACGGTTTAAGCAGATGCGAGACTGACTGGTCACTGGAAGCTAAAATCAACAATCAACAATATGTGTTTCGCGCCGGGTTGCGGCTCGACTCAGCTCGTTCCCTCGACGCCGCCCGGACCCTTGATGTCAGTCGAATCGCTTGATTCGCCACCCATGGATGTCGTCCCGCTTTCCCCAGGATCCTGTTCCCCGGAATCGTCCATGGTTTCTTCCCGACTACCGGACGTCCCGCTGCTACTTGCCTCTTCGTCGCTCTTCTCGAGAGGGTCACGTATACGATCGTCGGTCATGTTGTTCTCCCTTGGTGTGTTCACTCTCGAGGCGCAATGCACATGCCAGATTCATCGGGTTGGCCGTTCCGAGTCTGGTTGCGTACGTTTGCCGTCGCATGAAATCCCGTCGATTCGGTGCAGTTCGCCCACTCGCGCCAGGTGCACGGGTCGCTCTAGTCGCGCCCTCAGGAATTCTCTCCGATCCCACTCACGTCGTTCGTGCCGAGGAAAATGCGAGGTCGCTTGGCTGGATTCCCCGGTTGGGGGAGAACGTGTCAGCAGCGCACGCATATTTTGCCGGAACCGACGAGGTGCGGGCTCGTGACCTCAACGCTGCGCTAAGAGATGACACGATAGATGGGATCTGGTTCGTGCGCGGCGGATACGGAGCAATGCGGATTCTTCGCGACATCGATTATCCCGCCTTGAAGGCAAACCCCCGCCCGCTCATCGGATTCTCCGACATCACCGCAATCCACTCGGCCGTCCACAGGGAATGCGGGATTGTCTCATTTCATGGCCCTACTGCAAGAGGTGCGCTGAGCGACTATTCGCGCGACCATCTGCTGCGCGCCGTCGCCGGGTTCGATGACGTGTGCGGGATTGCGCCGGCTGGACGAGCAATCCGATCAGGTCGCGCAGCCGGGCGACTTGCCGGCGGTAATCTGGCGCTGATCACTGCTCTGGTGGGCACCCCGTGGTCGATCGATTTCGACGGCGCCATTCTGGTGATAGAGGACGTCGATGAACACGTTTACAGGGTCGACAGAATGCTCCAGCAGCTGTTGCTCTCCGGCGCTCTCAACCGATGCGCAGGAATTGTTGCCGGTGATTTTCGGCCTCCTGCAGGCGAGGTGCACGACAGATTCCGTACTGTTGATGACGTTATCGGGGAAGTCGCTGATGCTGCCGGTATTCCATGCTTTACAGGCGCGCCATTTGGCCACATCGCCGACCAGTGGACGATTCCTCTTGGAGCAGGGGCGGAGATGGACACATCTGATTGCAGCCTGCACTTAACGGGCGGCCAATGAATGCGGTTATTTTGAGGTCGGGAACTTCACCGGAAACCGAATGACGGAAATATCGAGAGCCCAATCGGTCGACGAGGCCAAAACCCGGATCAAGCAGGTCACCGCTGCCGACGCGTTGAGAGACATGAACGACGATACCATACTTCTCGACGTTCGCGAGTCGAACGAATGGAACATGGCTCACATCCCGGGCGCGGTTTTTATCCCGCTTGCCGAGGTTGAGGAAAAAGTTGAGGGGCTCGTTCCTCGCGAGCGAAAAGTCATCGTGTACTGCGCGAGCGGCAATCGGTCTGCATTCGCCGCTGACTCCATGAGGCAGATGGGGTACGCGGACGTCGCATCGATGGCGGGTGGAATACGAGGCTGGGTCGATGCGGGCGGAGAGATAGAGTAAGTCGCGTGCGACTAGAGGAGATCGAGCTCTGGCGCGACCGCGGCGAAAAAACACCGCTGATCATCAGGGGTGAAGCGCGTATTCCTGATGAGCGGCGCGGCACGGTCATCATATGCCACGGCTTCAAGGGATTTGCGCGCTTTGCTTTCTTCCCCTTGCTCGCGGAACGGCTTGCCCAATCGGGGTTTTGTGCGGTCACCTTCGACTTTTCGGGTAGCGGGATTGGACGGGATCGTGAAAACTTCACAAATCCTGTGGCTTTTACGCACAACACGTATTTCCAGGAGCTCGATGACCTGGATGCCGTAGTTGCGGAAGCGAAAGTTCACGACTGGATCGACGATCGTTATGGGGTTCTGGGACATTCCCGCGGTGGCGGCGTGGCGATTCTTCATGCCGCGCGCGATCCAGCGGTGAAGGCGCTGGTTACTTGGGCCGCTATCGCAAGCACCAATCGATGGGCCCCCGAGGTTGTAGCCGAATGGCGCCAGCGCGGGTTCATCGACATCCCGAACGCACGCACCGGGCAGACGATCCCGTTGAGCATTGAATTGCTTCATGAAGTGGAGCAGCACGGCGAGACGAGGCTCAACATTGCAGCTGCAGCATCCGGGATTCGCGCGCCGTGGCTCGTCCTGCATGGCGACGCTGACGAGACAGTCCCGGCATCCGAGGCTGAGCGTCTCGCATCGCTTTCAGAGTCCGCAACACTTTCAATCATCGAAGGAGGAAGCCACACTTTTGGGGCGAAGCATCCGCTCGTCGAGGTGGGGCCGGTACTCGAGCAGGTCATCAGCAAGTCTGTCGACTTCTTCGTGACTCACCTCGGCATGTGAGCTCGCTGGAGAGTCTTCGTCGCGACCCGCGTGTTGCCAGGCTCGAGTCGGCTCTGGCGTCGCGGGCATGTGTCGAAGTTGATGATCCACTTGCGCGCCGGGCGGCCGTCGCGATTCTGATCCGGCTTGGTCAAAACGGGGAGCCGGAGATTCTCTTCATCCAGCGTGCCCTCTACGACGGCGACCCATGGAGCGGGCAGATTGCATTTCCTGGCGGACGCGAGGAGGGCGATGACGCCGATCTGTCGGCTACGGCGATTCGCGAGGCATTCGAGGAATTGGAGCTCGACCTGACCCGCGACGCGACTTTGATCGGCGTGCTCGACGATCTCAGCCCGCGAATTGCCGGTTTGCCAAGAGTTGTGGTGCGGCCATTCGTCTTTCTCATGGCCGACCCCCCGATACCTCGGCATAGCCCGGAAGTGGCGGACTCATTCTGGGTGCCCTTGTCAGTTCTGCTCGACCGTTCGGTATGGCGCGACACCGATGTAATGGAAGGGTTGAGCAGGTTCGCGTTTCATCATGAGGGATACATCATCTGGGGAATGACGGAAAGGATTTTGTCGGGGATACTCGCACTGGTGGAGTAGGGCGGGGGGCGGAGTGAGTTGATTGCTGACTGCGGACGTATTGCGGACTGCGGACTACGGACTGAGTTGATTGCTGACTGCGGACGTATTGCGGACTGCGGACTACGGACTGAGTTGATTGCTGACTGCGGACGTATTGCGGACTGCGGACTACGGACTGAGTTGATTGCTGACTGCGGACGTATTGCGGACTGCGGGTAGCG